>JBKJPX010000013.1:0-15954 GCA_046594215.1 Panacagrimonas sp. | reverse complement strand
GGGTATCGTCGTATCGGTACGCGGCAGCGTCGTGGACGTTCGCTTCGACGGGAAGTTGCCGTCCGTCTACTCGGTGCTGCATGCCGGCAAGGAACGCGAGATCGTCATCGAGGTGATGACGCAGCTCGACGCCCGGCACGTCCGCGGCATCGCGTTGACGCCGACGCAGGGCCTGGCGCGCGGAATGGCGGTGCTGGACAGCGGTGGACCGCTGAAGGTGCCCGTGGGAAAAAGCATCCTGTCGCGAATGTTCGACGTGTTCGGCAACGCGATCGATCGTCTGCCACCCCCTGCGGACGTTCAGTGGCGCAGTGTGCATCGCAGTCCGCCATCGCTGGCGGAACGTTCGACGAAAACCGAGATCTTCGAAACCGGGATCAAGGCGATCGACGTGCTGGTGCCGATGGAGCGCGGCGGAAAAGCCGGTTTGTTCGGTGGCGCCGGGGTCGGCAAGACCGTGCTCCTCACCGAGATCATCCACAACATGATCGGGCACCAGCAGGGGATGAGCATCTTCTGCGGCATCGGAGAACGCTGTCGCGAAGGCGAGGAGCTGTACCGCGAGATGAAGAAGGCGGGCGTGCTCCAGAACATGGTGATGGTCTTCGGTCAAATGAATGAGCCACCCGGCAGCCGGTTCCGCGTGGGGCATGCGGCGCTGACGATGGCTGAGTATTTTCGCGACGAAGAGCACCGCGACGTCCTCCTGCTCATCGACAACATCTTCCGTTTCATCCAGGCCGGAATGGAAGTGTCGGGGCTGATGGGACAGATGCCGTCGCGGCTGGGTTATCAGCCGACGATGAGCACGGAGCTGGCCGCGCTGGAGGAGCGCATCGCGAACACGCAGGCGGGTGCCATCACATCGATCCAGGCCGTCTACGTGCCGGCCGACGACCTGACGGATCCGGCGGCGGTTCACGTCTTCTCGCATCTCTCGGCAACCATCGTGCTGTCGCGCAAGCGTGCGAGCGAGGGCCTTTTTCCCGCCATCGACCTGTTGCAGTCCAACTCGAAGATGGCGACGCCCGGCATCGTCGGCGAGCGGCACTACCGGCTGGCGCAGGAGATCCGCCGGACGCTGGCGCAGTACGAGAATCTCAAGGACATCATCGCGATGCTGGGCCTGGAGCAGTTGTCGCTGAAGGACCGGGGTCTCGTCGCCCGCGCGCGTCGGCTCGAGCGCTTTCTCACGCAGCCGTTCTTCGCGACAGAGCAGTTCAGCGGTACGACGGGGAAGTTCGTCGGCCTCGAGGACGCGCTCGACGGTTGCGACCGGATCCTGCGCGACGAGTTCAAGGACGTGCCAGAAGGTGCGCTGTACATGATCGGCGCCATCGGCGAGGTCAGGAAGTCCGTCCCCGACGCGCCGCCCAACCCGCCGGCGACCACGGGCGCGCTGCGTCGGAGCGAGGCCGTGCATGAATCTTGAAGTGCTGCTGCCGTTCCAGGTCTTCGCGAAGGTGCCCGGCGTGATCCGCATCGTCGCGGAGACCAGCGCGGGATCCCTCGGACTCCTGCCGCATCGCCTGGACTGCGTCGCGGCGCTGGTCCCGGGCATCCTCGCCTATGCGACGGCGGCAAGCGGCACCGTGTATCTCGCCGTCGACGAAGGCGTCCTCGTCAAGGTGGGCGACGAGGTGATGGTGTCGGTGCGCCGCGCCACCGGCGGCGTGGACCTGGACCAGCTTCACCAAGCCGTGAGACGCGAATATCTGACTCTGGACGAGCAGGAGCGGGAGGTCCGCGGCGCCATCGTGCGCATGGAGGGCAGCCTCATGCGGCGCTTTGCGGAACTGAAGCATGGCCGCTGATTCGAGGGAGTCGGCCTTCAGTCGCGCGATCGCCTCCAAGGCGGCGCGCAAGCTCAAGATCCAACGCTCGGGCAGGAGCGGCGTGTGGTACGGACTCGGCATGGCCGGATCGGTCGGCTGGTCCGTGGTCGTACCCACGGTGCTCGGTGCACTGCTCGGCGCATGGCTGGACAAGCACCATCCGGGCACACATTCCTGGACGCTTGCCCTGCTGGTCGCAGGCCTCGTGCTGGGCTGCGCCAGCGCCTGGCGTTGGGTGACCCGGGAGAGCCGGGAGAGCCGGGAATTGCCCGACGACGCCGGGCCCGGCGATGCGTGACGCGATGCCGCTGGCTTTAGCGTTGCTCGCCGGCGTCGCGCTGGGTGCGCTGTTCTTCGGTGGACTTTGGTGGACGGTCCGCCGCAGCCTCCGCCTGCGGCAGCCGGCACCCTGGATCCTGGGCAGCGCGCTGCTGCGAACGCTGATCGCACTGGCGGCCTTCTACTGGATCGCCCAGGGCGGCGCTTTGGCGTTAGGGGTCGGCGTGCTCGGCTTCGTCGCGGCTCGCCAGGTCGCAACGCGCCTCGTGTCGCCATCTCGCGCGGGGGTTCGATCGCCGCCACGATCGCGGGATGTGGGCGCATGAACCTCAGCACCGACCAGCACATCCTGTGGCAGCACGGCGTCGTTACGCTCAACCTGACCATCGCGACCACCTGGGGATTGATGCTCCTGATGGCGATCGGCGCGCGGATGGTCACGCGCCGCCTGGTCGCGACGGGTCCGGTGTCGCGCTGGCAGGCGATGCTGGAACTGATCGTCACCGCGATCAATGCGCAGATCCTGGATGCGGGATTGGCGCATCCGCAGCGGTTCATCGCCTTTATCGGCACGCTGTTCCTGTTCGTCGCCGTGGCCAGCCTGTGTACCGTGCTTCCCGGTTACGAGCCGCCGACGGGGTCGCTCTCGACCACCACGGCCCTGGCTCTCTGTGTCTTCTTCGCGGTGCCGTTCTTCGGCATCCGCGAACAGGGCTGGCGGGCCTACCTGCGCACGTACATCGAGCCGACGCCGATCCTGCTGCCGTTCAACATCATCAGCGAGGTGTCGCGCACGCTGGCGCTGGCCGTCCGCCTGTTCGGCAACATGATGAGCGGCGCCATGATCATCGCCATCCTTCTCACGATCACGCCCTTCCTGTTTCCCATCGTCATGACCGCACTCGGCCTGCTGACGGGACTGGTGCAGGCCTACATCTTCAGCATCCTGGCGACGGTCTACATCGCGGGGGCCATCGGCGTGCGCAAGCCCGCGCCGGATCAGAGCCGCCCGCCGGATGCGCCGTCCCCGGCCCCGAATTCCCACTGACCTCGCCCGCATCGCGACCCAAGGAGTTGTTATGGACAGCAGCATGCTTATCGCCGTCGCGTCGATCCTGACCGCCGGACTCACCACCGCCGTCGGCTGCATGTTCCCCGCGCTCAGCGAGGGCCGCGCGGTGGCCACCGCCCTGACGTCGCTAGCGCAGCAGCCGGACGCCTCGGCCACCATCACTCGCACGCTGTTCGTCGGGCTGGCAATGATCGAATCCACCGCGATCTACTGTTTTGTCGTGTCGATGATCCTGATCTTTGCCAATCCGTTCTGGAACCAGGTCATCGCCCACGCCGCCGGAAAGTGATCCGTGCTCATCGACTGGTTCACCGTCGGCGCGCAGATCCTCAACTTCCTGGTGCTGGTCTGGCTGCTGCGCCGCTATCTCTACCAGCCGATCCTGCAGGCCATCGATGCGCGTGAGCGGCGCATCGCGAATGACCTGGCGGAGGCTTCGGCCCGGAGCGCGACGGCCGAGGCCCTCCGCGTCGACCAGGAGGCCCGCATCAGGGCGTTCGACGAGCACAAGGACGCACTGCTGGCCGACGCCATCGCCGCGGCGAAACGCGAGCGCGACCGCCTCGTCGCAGAAGCGCGAAGCGCCGGTGCCGCGCTTCAGGATCAGCAGGCCGCATCGCTTCGGGGAGAGCGGGAGATGCTCGGCAGGACCATCGGACGCCAGGCCAGTGACGAGGTGTTCGCGATTGCGCGCAAGGTGCTGGACGATCTTTCGACGGTCAGCCTCGAGGAACGCATGAGCGAGGTCTTCACGCGCCGGCTGCGCGAGATGGAGCCCGGCGCAAAAGCGGCGCTCGGAGCAGCGCTGAAGGCCTGCGCCGAACCGGCCCGCGTGCGAAGCCGATTCGAAATGCCAGCGGGCCCTCGGACCGCGATCCAGAACGCGCTGAACGAGACCTTCGCCGCAGAGGTGCGCATCGTCTTCGACGCAACCGAGGCCGGACCTTGCGGCATCGAGTTGAATGCCGGAGGCCAGCGGCTGGCGTGGAGCATCGCCAACGAGATGCGCGTGTTGGAGCGGAAGGTGGACGCGTTGCTCGAGTCCGCGGTACCGCCCGCCGCCGCACCCGGGCCCGCACCTTCGCCGGCGTCGACGTCGATTCCTCCGAACGCTGGACGCCCGCGGGCCGAGGCGGCGTGAGCGAAGGATCTGCTCTCGTTCAGCCCGCGATCGATCGTGCCTTTGCGTGCCTGCTGGATGCGCGGGCGAGCGGACCGCCGGAACTGGTGCTGCGCGAAACCGGAAACATTCTGCGAGTTTCGACCGGAATCGCTGCCGTCTCCGGGCTACCGGGCGTGGGCTTCGAAGAGCGGGTGGAATTCCCCGCCGGCATGCTCGGGATCGCCGTCAACCTGGATCCGAGCGAGGTCGGCGTCATCCTGCTGTGCGACCACCAACGGCTGCAGGCGGGCGACCCCGTGGAGCGCAGCGGGCGGGTGATGGACGTACCAGTCGGCCAGGAACTGCTGGGACGCGTGATCGATCCTCTGGGCCAGCCGCTCGACGAAGCTGGGCCGGTGCGGGCCTCCGGGCGCCGGCCGGTCGAGCGGCCCTCCGCTCCGATCATGGACCGCGCCCCGGTGACGGAGCCCTTGCAGACCGGGCTCAAGGTCATCGACGCGCTGATCCCCATTGGTCGCGGACAGAGGGAACTGATCCTCGGCGATCGCCAAACCGGCAAGACCGCCATCGCGATCGACGCCATTCTCAACCAGCGCGACAAGAACGTGCTCTGCGTCTATTGCGCGATCGGTCAGGGCGCGGCCGCGGTGGCAGGGGTGATCGCCACGCTGCGCGAGCACGGCGCGATGCCCTACACCGTCGTCGTCGTGGCCGATGGCAACAACGCACCGGGGCTCGTCTACATCGCGCCCTATGCCGCAACCAGCATCGCGGAATATTTCATGGAGCAGGGCCGCGACGTCCTGATCGTGTACGACGACCTGACGCATCACGCACGGGCCTACCGCGAGCTGTCGCTGCTATTGCGGCGTCCGCCGGGCCGCGAAGCGTTCCCCGGCGACATCTTCTACGTTCACTCGCGGCTGCTGGAGCGGGCGACGCACCTGAGCCAGGAACGCGGCGGCGGCTCTCTCACCGCGCTTCCGATCATCGAGACCAACGCGCAGGACATCTCCGCTTACATTCCGACCAACCTGATCTCGATCACGGACGGACAGATCGTTCTCTCACCCGACCTCTTCGAACTGGGCATCCTGCCCGCGGTGAACGTGGGAATGTCTGTATCGCGCGTGGGCGGCGCGGCGCAGCGGGCCGCGTACCGGGAAGCGGCGGGTTCGCTGAAGCTCGCCTATGCCCAGTTTCAGGAGCTGGAGACGTTTGCCCGTTTCGGTACGCGACTGGAGGAAGGCACGCGCCGGATCATCGAGCACGGTCAGCGCATCCGGGCCTGTCTCCAGCAACCGGATTCACTGCCGATGCCGATGGTCGAGCAGATCGCGGTGCTGCTCGCGCTGACGGGGGGCCTTTTCGATCGCGTGCCTCTCGAGAAGATGGAGCAGGCCCAGCGGGCGCTGCGCACCGTGGCTTCAGCCCTGCCGCCCGACCTCACCGATCGCCTCACCTCGGCGGACGCCTTTGCCGCCGCCGACCGTCAGGCGATTCTCGACGTCGCGATGCGCGAGCTCATCGCATTCCATGCGGAAGTCGAACCCGTCCCATGAGCGCCGGGGCTGAGGAACTGCAAAGAAAGATCGCCATCGCGGGCGACCTGGAGTCGGTCGTCCGCTCGATGAAGGCCCTGGCGGCGTCCAGCATTGGCCAATACGAAAAGGCGGTCGAAGCACTCGAAGCCTACTCGCGGACGGTCGAACTGGGACTCTCCGCGTGTCTGCGCGGAGCACCGCCGATCCCCTCGCCTCCGCGGTCGGCGTCTCGCGACGGGCGGGCCATCGGCGCGGTCGTGTTCGGCTCCGACCAGGGACTCGTCGGCCGCTTCAACGAAGTCCTGCTCGAATTCGCGACCCGCGAACTGGATGCCTTTCCCGGCCGGCGAATGATCTGGGCCGTGGGCGAGCGTATCCACGCCCTGGTGCCCGACAGCGACCTGAAGTCGGCCCGCCTGCTGCCGGTGCCGACATCCGTGCATGCGATCACCGCTCTGGTTGGACGGATCCTCATCGAGATCCAGGCGGCCCGCGATACGGAACAGATCGGAGAAGTTCACCTGTTCCACAATCGTCCCGGCGCGGGCGCCATCAATGAGCCCGTCGGTCAGAGACTGCTGCCGCTCGACGAGCGCTGGCGCGACCGATTCTGTGCCAGGCCGTGGCCGACGAAACGGGTGCCAGATGTGATCGAGGGAGACACGCCCACGCTGCAGGCCTTCGTGCGCGGTTATCTTTTCGTCCGGCTGTTCCAGGCCTCCGCGGAATCCCTGGCCGGCGAGAACGCCAGTCGACTGGCGTCGATGCAACGTGCTGAGAAGAACATCCAGGACCTGCTCGTGGAACTGAAGCGCAGATTCCATCGCGTGCGCCAGCAATCGATCGACGAGGAATTGTTCGACGTGATCGCGGGCTACGAAGCCACGGCCAAGGCCAACGGATGACCGGGGGCTCGATCACTGCCCGGTGGTGCGGCGATCAGATGAGGACGCGACCCCGAAACCCGGTGACGCCAGTCGTGCGCCGTTCTCCCCCGCAGTGCGTTACGGTTACGGATCGATGGCGGCCGGATTGCCCGCCCCCTGGATGCCGCTATGCGCCTCGAGCTTGCGACCCTTCTCCTGACCATCGGTGCTTCACTGTCGCTGAGCGCATTCGCTGCGCCCGTGCAGCGAACGCTCGAGTTCAAGCTCGCCATCGACGCCACGCAGGACTGGCACAACGGTCAGCAGTGGGGCAAGGCGAACACGCAGCAACGCTACACGCTCTCCGCGCAGCTGCGTTCCGATGGCCGGCGGTACGCCGACAACCTGCTGGATCCGGATCTGACGCAGCGCATGCAGATCAAGAACGACTGGTACCTCTACCAGGGTCTGCGCGAGTTGAAGGCCGAGAACGGCGGCAAGCTGCCGCCCGCCGGTGCGCAACCCGAACTCTCCGCCGGCTCGCTCGCGCAAAGCGGCGGCATGGTCTCGCCGACGCTTGCCAACGCCAGTCCTGAACGCCTCACCGCGTTGCAGGCGCTGCGGGAGCACGCCCCGGAAGAGCTGGAGGCCTTCATGCGCGGCTTCGACCAGCCCGGCGGCCGCTGGATGGTCTTCGAGGGCTTTGCCGGTTGCGCGAACAGCCTGCAGGTCACGTACAGCTCGAAGTTCGAGGGCGACGTTGCGAAGAAGCCGGGGAACAAGGCGCCCTTCGACATGCAGTGGAACGCCGACACCCGCGGCACGCCGGAAGAACAGCAGTCGCTGTGCCGGCGCTATGTGGCCACCTATGATCCGGCCGCCGACACGTTGTTCGTCGAGAACCTGTACCTGCCGTCGCCTCGCGGCACCTGGGTAAGAAACGAGTTCGGGCGCACCGAGCGCAAGGACGCGGACCTGCCGCCGGTGTACGAGGTGATGAGCTGGGCCGACGGCGCGCTCAAGCAGGCGCGCAGCACCGGCAAGCTGTCCGCCACGCTGCCGATCGGCGCTGCGCTCGACGGCCGGGACGCTGTACTGGGCAACTTCGCGGGGACGGCGAAGGCGACGCTGGAGTGGTCGTTCCGCTGAGGGCGTCATAAGGCCGGAACGGCGCCTCCGGAAGCGGACGTTCGTGCGTCCTCGGCGACTGGCGCCGACCAAGTGGCGACGAGGTGCCGTGCCTCTCGTACCAGCGTCCACGAAACCAAGACGCCGTTCGCCCCGCCGCTCAAGCCGCAGGCGCGAAGGACTCGGCAGCCGCCATCTTCCAGAACGTCGAATACACCGGGTGCTCCGCCCGGTTCTCCAGCAGGTCGCCGGGCTTCAGGAACGGCAGCAGCGTGGACACCAGCCTCACCTCGCTGCTCGAGATGCGCCGCACGATGTGCTGTGGGCCGAGCCGCCCCGGGTGCGTCAGGCCCGCGGCGCCCGTGAGTTCGGCCAGCGCCTCGAGCGTGTTGCGATGGAAATTGGCCACGCGCTGCGCCTTGTCCTCGGGCACCAGCGCGCGCTGGCGGATCTTGTCCTGGGTGGTCACGCCGGTCGGGCAGTGACCCGTGTGGCAGGCCTGCGCCTGCAGGCAGCCGAGCGCGAACATGAAACCGCGCGCGCTGTTGCACCAGTCGGCGCCCAGCGCGAGCGTGCGGGCCACGTCGAACGCGCTGATGATCTTGCCGCCGGCGCCGACCTTCACGCGCGCGCGCAGGTTCAGGCCCACCAAGGTGTTGTGCACCAGCAGCAGGCCCTCGTTCATCGGCGTGCCGACGTGGTCGGAGAACTCCACCGGCGCGGCACCAGTGCCGCCCTCGGCACCGTCCACGACGATGAAGTCGGGCGTGATGCCGGTCTTGAGCATCGCCTTGCAGATGGCGAAGAACTCCCAGGGATGGCCCAGGCAGAACTTGAAGCCCACGGGCTTGCCGCCCGACAGCTCGCGCAGCTTCGCAAGGAATTCCATCATCTGGATCGGCGTGGTGAAAACCGAGTGGCCCGGCGGCGAGATGCAGTCCTTGCCCACCGGCACGCCGCGCGCCTCGGCGATCTCCACGCTGACCTTCGCGCCCGGGAGCATGCCGCCGTGCCCGGGCTTGGCGCCCTGCGAGAGCTTGAGCTCGATCATCTTCACCTGCGGCTCGCGCGCGGCCGCGGTGAAGCGGTCCTGGTTGAACGTGCCGTCGTCGTTACGGCAGCCGAAGTAGCCCGAGCCGATTTCCCAGACCAGGTCCCCGCCGTGCTCGCGGTGGTAGCGGCTGATCGAGCCCTCGCCCGTGTCGTGCGCGAAGCCGCCGATCTTCGCGCCCTTGTTGAGCGCCAGGATCGCGTTGGCCGACAGCGCGCCAAAGCTCATCGCCGAGATGTTGAACAGCGACATGTCGTAGGGCTGCGTGCAGGAGTGCTCGCCCACGCGCGTGCGGAAGTTCCAGTCCTTCACGTGCAGCGGGTTCATGGAGTGGTTGATCCACTCGTAGTCGTCGGCGTAGACGTCCAGCTGCGTGCCGAAGGGCCGCACGTCGACCACGTCTTTGGCGCGTTGGTACACCAGTGCACGCTGCGCGCGCGAGAACGGGATGCGCTCCTGGTCGTCCTCGAGGAAGTACTGGCGGATCTCCGGGCGGATGAACTCCAGGAAGAAGCGGAGGTGCGCCAGGATGGGATAGTTGCGACGGATCGAGTGCTTGCTCTGGACCAGGTCCCAGATGCCGATCGCCGTCAGGAAACCGAAGGCCAGCGCGATCACGCCCACCGTCGCCGCCCCCCAGGGCATCAGGTGCGGCAGCAGCAGCACCGAGGCGACGAACAACAGCGTTGCTGCCACCAGCACGAAGTACCGCGGCTGAAAGATCGCGACGAACGCAGCCATCCTGCTTCCCCTTATAGGTTGTTATGACGCCTTCATAGCCCATGCCCGGTGAGGCGGCAATGCGGACGGCGCCGGTTATCATGCGATGGATCACGAAACACAGAAGAGCCGATGCCATGAGCCCGACCCGCCCCTTCGAAGGCCTCCCGCCAATCCGCCTGGGCGTCAACGTGGATCATGTGGCGACCCTGCGTCAGGCGCGTGGCACGACCTACCCCGATCCAGTCGAGGCCGCGCTGGTGGCCGCTGGCGCGGGCGCCGACAGCATCACGATCCACCTGCGCGAGGACCGCCGCCACATCCAGGACCACGACCTGACGCGCCTGGTGTCGGTCTGCCCGGTGCCGGTCAACCTTGAACTGGCGCTCACCGACGAGATGCTCGCCATCGCCAGCCGCGCAGCGCCGCGTTATGCCTGCCTCGTCCCCGAGCGCCGCGAGGAAGTCACGACCGAGGGCGGCCTGGACGTCGCCGGCCGCCTTGGAGACGTCAAGGACGCCTGCAAGGAACTCGCGGACGCCGGCATCGAGGTGGCGCTGTTCATCGATGCCGACCCGCGCCAGCTCGAAGCCGCGCTGCGCTCCGGTGCGCCCCACATCGAGATCCACACGGGCCGCTACTGCGAGGCGCACGAGGGCGGGCAGCGCGAGCGTGAACTCGACGCGATCCGCCGCTTCGCCGCCTCGGCCGCCAGCGCCGGCCTCGAGGTCCACGCCGGGCACGGCCTGACGGTGCAGAACCTCGCCGCCATCGCGGCGATCCCCCAGATCGTCGAACTCAACATCGGCCACTCGCTGGTCGCGCGTTCGGTCTTCATCGGCCTGCCCGCCGCGATCGGCGAGATGCGTCGCGCGATGACGGACGCGCGCACGCCGCCGGAACGCGACTGATGAGGGCGGCCCGTCGCCTCTCATGATCTACGGCATCGGCACCGACCTGATCCGCGTCGAGCGCATCGCCGTCGTGCAGTCGCGGCATCCACAGCGTTTTGCCGAGCGCCTGCTGCACCCCGCCGAGTTCGAGCAGTACACGCAGTCGAAACGCGCCACTAATTTCCTCGCGAAGTCTTGGGCCACGAAGGAGGCCTTCGGCAAGGCGCTGGGCACTGGCGTGCGCGGCTACGCGAATCCCGAAGTCGGGGTCGTGCGCGGCGAGTTGGGGCGCCCGCACCTCGTGTATTCGGCGGCGATGCAGTCCCGGCTCGATGCACTGGGCATCGTCGCGGGCCACGTGTCGCTGACCGACGAGGACGGGCTCGTGATGGCCTACGTCGTGCTCGAAAAGCGCGATGTCCCGGAAGGGTCTGACGGGGAAGCCCCGCCGTAGCCCGGCGAAGTCCGCGACGAGGCCGGCGTGGAATCAGCCCTGGGGTTCGATGTTCGACGAAGACTGGGGCACGGCTTCGAAGGCCCGGCGCAGTTCCTCGACACGCTCCCGGTTGCTGCCGAAATCACGTGGGCCGAAGCGCGAGATCGAACGCACTTCGATCTTGCCCTCGGGCAGTACGAGCACCTCGAGATCGTCGCGCAGGTGCAGGCGCGTGACCTTGAACACGGCGTGAAGATACCCGGGCGATTCGTCTGCGATCTTGCCGTCCATGCGCTCGATCACCTCGCGCAGCATCGACACGGCGGTGACGTCATCGCCGGTGTAGGCCAGCGCCGCAACGCGATGCACGTCGTCCTTGGCCAGCGAGGAAACGCAGCTGGGCCGCGCCGGGCAGCCGCCGAGCTCGCCGGTGGTGACATAGAGATCGTCGGGCTGCATGGCCGTGCGATACATGCCCAGCGCGATCGTCAGCAGCACGGCCAGCACGACCAGCTTGGCCAGTGTCTTCATCATTTCTTCGCTTCTCCCTTCCGCGCCGGCTCCGGCTGCAGCAGCAGCGAGGCATCGAGGCGCACATCGAACCAGTTCGCGCGCCAGCACAGGTGCGGCCCCGTGGCGCGCCCGGTCTTGCCGACCCGCCCGATCACCGCGCCCCGCTTCACGTCCTGCGCTGCCTTCACGTCGACCTTCGACAGGTGCAGGTAGGTCGTCGTCAGGCCCTGGCCGTGGTCGAGGATGATAGTCCCGCCGGTGTAGTAAAGGTCGCGCTGCGCGAGGCGCACGACGCCGCCGGCCGCTGCACGCACCGGCGCGCCTTCGGGCGCGGCGAGGTCGATGCCGAAGTGCGGCTGCTTGGGTACGCCGTTGAGGATGCGGTTCGAGCCGTAGACCCCGGTGACCTCGGCTGGAACCGGCCAGATGAAGGCTCCGGCGAAATCATCGATCGGCGTGTCGAAGCTGCGCGCGCCGGCGACCAGCGTCTGGTCGGCCTCGATGCGTGCGAGCACGGCCGCCGGCGGCTCCACCATGCCCTTTGGCAGGCCGCCGATCTTCTGCACGTCGTAGACGCGCGGCTCGACGCTGTACTCCTGTCGATGCACGGCGCCCGCCGGATCGATCACGGTCAGTTCCGCCGCGGGCGGCGCGTCGTAGGCGATGCCGATGACGAAATGGCCGTCCTTCGACACGGACACGTCGCGGCCATCGAACCTGAGCCTGGACCCCGGCGCCAGGGTTCCGAACATCGGCGCACCCTGAAGCCAGCGCCCCCGGAAGACGGGATCCGGACCGGCCGCAAGCGCCAGGCCCGACGACAGCGCCGACAGGAGAGCGAAGATTATCCGCAGCCGTTCCTGCATCTTCCTCATGCTTCCGGCGCGATGGTGAAGTGGAAAGTAGCGCCTTCCCCGGCCCGCGAGTCGACCCAGATCCGCCCGCCATGGCGTTGCACGATCTTCTGGCAGACGGCCAGCCCGATGCCGGTGCCGCTGTACTCCTCCGGCGAGTGCAGGCGCTGGAAGATCTGGAAGATGCGCTCCTGGTGCTCGAGGCTGATGCCGATACCCCAGTCGCGCACGCTGAACTCCCAGCCGCTGTCGATGCGACGCGCCGAGATGTGCACGCGCGGCTCGGGACCCGGCTGGAACTTCAACCCGTTGACGATCAGGTTCTGCATGAGCTGGTTGAATTCGAGCTCGGACGCGACCAGGCGCGGCAGGGGATCGTGCGTGACGTGCCCGCTGCGCTCGCCCAGCGTGGCGGAGAGCTGGCTGACGACCTTGGCCAGCACGACCTCGGTGTCGATCTCCACGAAGTCCGGCCCCTGGCTGCCGACGCGCGAGAAATCCAGCAGGCCGTTGACGAGCGCCTGCATGTGGCGCGCGCTGCCCTCGACGAAGTCCAGGAATTCGCGGCCGTCCTGGTCGAACTGCTCGTGGTACTTGCGGCGCAACAGCTGCGAGAAGCCGATGACGCTGCGCAGCGGCGCCTGTAGGTCATGCGAGGCGACGAAAGCGAACTGCTCGAGATCCCGGTTGCTGCGGGCGAGGTCGTCCGCCACGCGCGCGAGCTTACGCTCCACCGCCTTGCGATCGCTGATGTCACGCACGGCCGCGGTGGCGAGCAGGTCGTCGTCACCGCCCATGGGGCTCAGGCTGATCTCGATGGCGAATTCCTCGCCGTTCGAGCGCAGCCCCCACAGCTCCAGGCCGGCGCCCATCTCGCGCACCTTGGGCGCCCCGAAATAGCCGACACGATGTTCGCCGTGGCGCTCGCGCAGCCGCTCGGGGATGAGCATCTCCACGCGCTGGCCGATCATCTTCTCCCGCGAGTGGCCGAACAGGCGCTCGGCCTGGACGTTGACCAGCACGATGCAGCCAGCGCGATCGATGATGACCATGGCGTCGGGCGCGGTTTCCAGCAGCGCGCGGAACCGTTGCTCCGCTTTCTTGCGTGCGCTGATGTCGCGCACCGCCGCCGTGGCCCAGACGCCGTCCTCCGTCTGCAAAGGACTCAGGCTGATCTCGATCGGGAACTCGCGGCCCTCCCGGTGCAGGCCCCAGAGCTCCAGCCCCGCCCCCATGCCGCGAACCTTCGGGGAGGCGAAGTAGCCGTCGCGATGCGCGGCGTGCCGTCCGCGCAGGCGCTCCGGGATCAGCACCTCGACCGGCTTGCCGACGAGCGCCGCGCGCTGGTACCCGAACAGGCGCTTGGCCTGGGCGTTGACCAGGCGGATCGTGCCGCGCCCGTCGATGATGACCATCGCGTCAGGCGCCGACTCCAGCAGGTCGCGAAACTTGTTGTTGGCGCGCCGGCGATCGGTCGCGTCGCGGATCGCGGCGACGAGCACGCCCTCCGGCCGGTCGAGGTGGCTCAGGCTGATCTCGACGGGGAACTCGCTGCCATCCTTGCGACGCCCGGTCAGGTCCAGGTGAACGCCCGTCGCGCCGACCTGGGATTCGGGGGCGGAGCCCGCGTCACGAGGGCTCGCCTGAAGGCCCCGGAACGGCTCCGGGACCAGCAGCTCCACCCGTTGGCCCAGCAGCTCCGCGCGCGGGTAGCCGAACAGCCGCTCGACCTGGAGGTTCACCAGCAGAATCTTGCCGTCCGGATCGACCAGCACCAGCGCATCGGGCGCCGAGTCCACGAGGTCGCGATATTGGGCCGGGTCGAGGGACTGACCCGCGACGGCCAGCAATGGGTCACGGCCGCCTTCGCTGTCCACGACCTGACTCCTCCGATGGCGCGGCGGCATCGCCGGCGCCGCATGCCCTGCTACAGGGTCTCAGTGTCGCAGGCGTTGCACGGCCTCCGCCAGCGGCAGCGTCTCCTGGCGTTCCTCGCCGCGGAAGCGCAGCGTCACCGTGCCCTCCTCGGCCTCCTTACGCCCGACCACGACGATCACCGGGATCTTCTGCGTGGCGTGCTCGCGGATCTTGTAGTTGATCTTCTCGTTGCGAAGGTCGCTCTCGGCGCGGATGCCGGCCTTGCGCAGCTCCGCGCAGACCTTCGCGGCGTACGCATCGGCGTCCGACACGATCGGTGCGACCACCGCCTGCACCGGCGCCAGCCACATCGGGAACGCGCCCGCGTGCTGCTCGATGAGGATGCCGATGAAGCGCTCGAAGCTGCCCAGCACCGCGCGATGCAGCATCACGGGCGTCTTCTTCGAGCCATCCTCGGTGACGTACTCGGCGCCCAGGCGCTGCGGCACGACGAAGTCGACCTGGAGCGTGCCGCATTGCCAGTCACGGCCGATGGCATCGCGCAGCACGAATTCCAGCTTCGGGCCGTAGAAAGCCCCCTCCCCTGGGTTCAGCACGTAGTCCACGCCGGCGATGCGGCAGGCCTCTTTCAGCGCGCCCTCCGCCTGATCCCAGGTGGCGTCGGTGCCCGCGCGCTTGGCCGGCCGGTCGGAAAATTTCACACGAAAATCGGTGAAGCCGAAATCGCGGTAGATCGAGGAGAGAAGGGCCACGAAGCGCACCGTCTCATCGGCGATCTGCGCCTCGGTGCAGAAGATATGCGCGTCATCCTGGGTGAAGGCACGCACGCGCATGATGCCGTGCAGCGCGCCGGACGGCTCGTAGCGCTGGCAGGCACCGAACTCCGCCATGCGCAGCGGCAATTCGCGGTAGCTGCGCAGGCCCTGGTTGAAGATCTGCACGTGGCAGGGGCAGTTCATCGGCTTGAGGGCAAGGACGCGATGATGTTCAGCCTCATCCTCGACATGGGCGGTGAACATGTGCTCGCGGAACTTCTCCCAGTGCCCTGAGGCCTCCCAAAGCTTGCGGTCCACAAGCTGCGGTGTCCGCACCTCCTGGTAGTCGGTCGCGTCCAGGCGGCGGCGCATATAGGCCTCGACCGTGCGGTACAGCATCCAGCCCTTGGGGTGCCAGAAGACGGAACCGACCGCTTCCTCCTGCAGATGGAACAGCCCCATTTCCTTGCCGATGCGGCGATGGTCGCGCTTCTCCGCCTCCTCGATCTGGAGCAGGTGGGCGTCGAGTTCCTTCTGGTCGCGCCAGGCGGTGCCGTAGATGCGGCTGAGCATGGCGTTGCGATGACCACCGCGCCAATAGGCCCCGGCCACCTTCTGCAGCTTGAACGCGGTGCCGACATCGCCGGTGCCGCGCATATGCGGGCCGCGGCAAAGATCGATCCAGTCGCCCTGGCTGTAGAGGCTGATTTCCTGATTGGCGCCGAGGCTCTCGATCAGCTCCACCTTGTAGGCTTCGCCCTTGCCGCGGAACAGCGCGATGGCGTCCTCGCGGCTGACCACCTGGCGCGCGAAGGGTGCGTTGCGCGTGACGATCTCGCGCATCTTTGCCTCGATGGCCGCGAAATCCGCGGTCGTGAAAGGCTCGTTGCGCGCGAAGTCGTAGTAGAAGCCGTGCTCAATGGCTGGCCCGATCGTCACCTGCGTACCGGGGAACAGCGCCTGCACGGCTTCGGCCAGCACATGCGCCGCGTCATGCCGGATCAGCT
>JBKJPX010000048.1:0-76664 GCA_046594215.1 Panacagrimonas sp. | reverse complement strand
GGCACGCGCCGGAACGCCGATCTGGGAGCGCCGGCGTCCAATGACGCACGCTTCTCGACGAGCGCCGCGCGCGCGTATCGCTGGCTCACCGAAAAGGATCTGCCGCAGACCATCGGGCGCCTGTCCACCTTCATGGGCAACGCCGGCGTGCTGATGCGCGCCTACGTCTACGCGCGCTTGCTCGGCCGCGAAGGCATGCATCGCGTCGCCGAGTTCGCCACGCTCAACGCGAACTATCTCTCTGCGCGCCTGAAGGCGGCAGGCTACGACCTCGCCTACCCGACCCGACGCGCGAGCCACGAATTCATCATCACGCTCAAGAAGCAGAAACAGGAGCTGGACCTCACCGCCACCGACGTGGCCAAGCGCCTGCTCGACCACGGCTACCACGCACCGACGGTCTACTTCCCGTTGCTGGTGCCCGAATGCCTGCTCATCGAGCCGACCGAGACCGAGGACCTCAAGACGCTGGACGCGTTCGTCGACGCGATGATCTCGATCTTCAACGAGGCGCGCAGCGACATGCCCAAGCTCAAGGGCGCGCCGTGGACGCTTCCCGTGCGGCGCCTCGACGACGTGCGTTGCGCGCGCCAGCTCGACCTGCGCTGGCTGCCCGTCGGCTGATGCGATGCGCCTGCACCCGCGGCATGGACGCGTCCTTTACGCCTTGTTCATGGCGTTCAACATGTCCTGCGTCATGTCGCTGGTCATCACCCTGTTCAACCTGCGTTCCGGCTGGACGGTCTCGCACTGGGCGCTGCATGCCTGGCCGTTGGCCTGCAGCGTCGCCTTTCCGCTCATCCTGATCCTTGCGCCAATCGGGCATAAGCTCGTGGCGCGCCTCACCAAGAACTGAGAATTCCGATGTCAGCACTCATCTGCGGTTCCTTCGCCTACGACACGATCATGGTGTTTCCCGGCTACTTCAAGAACGAGATCCTGCCGGACAAGGTCCATATCCTGAACGTGGCTTTCCTCGTTCCCCAGCTCCGCCGCGAGTTCGGCGGCTGCGCTGGCAACATCGCCTACAACCTGCACCTGCTCGGCGGCGACGCACGGCCGATGGGCACGGTGGGCCGTGACTTCGACGCCTACACGGCGTGGATGGAAAAGACAGGCGTCTCACGCAAGTATCTCAAGTCGGTGCCCGACGCCTATACCGCGCAGGCCTACATCACCACTGATCTGGACGACAACCAGATCACCGCCTTCCATCCGGGCGCGATGAATTTCTCGCACACGCAGGACATCGATCCCAAGGGCGTGAAAATCGGCTCGGTGTCGCCCGATGGGCGCGACGGCATGCTGCTGCACGCCACCCAGTTCGCCGAGGGCGGCATCCCCTTCCTGTTCGATCCGGGGCAGGGTCTGCCGATGTTCAACGGCGAGGAACTGCGCGACTTCATCGAAAAGGCGGCTTACGTTGCGGTGAACGACTACGAGGCCGAAGTGCTCACGGAACGCACGGGCCTGACACTCAAGCAGATCGCCGAGCGGGTGGATGCGCTGATCGTGACGCGCGGCGGCAAGGGCTCGCACATCTTCCACAAGGGCAAGGTGCTGGACATTCCCTGCGCGAAGGCCGAGTCGCTTGCGGATCCCACCGGCTGCGGCGACGCCTACCGCGGCGGCCTGCTGTACGGCCTGCTGCAGGGCATGGACTGGGATACC
This sequence comes from Panacagrimonas sp., assembly GCA_046594215.1. GTDB lineage: Bacteria > Pseudomonadota > Gammaproteobacteria > Nevskiales > Nevskiaceae > Panacagrimonas. The sequence continues at coordinate 74,993 of JBKJPX010000048.1, read as the reverse complement.
ACGGGCCGGATCGCGAGCCTGATGGGCGCGATCAAGATCGAACGCGTGGGGCCTCAGAATCACCGGGTGAATGCCGAGTCCCTGCGCGCCCGCTTCCGGCAGGAATTCGGACGCAGCCTCAACGGCTGATCTGTCCCTGGCGCCGGGTAAAAACCGAAGCTGTTTTCCACATCGGGCGGAACCCGAGGGGGTTCACCCGGACGCAGCGGAATGCCCGGCCGATCGCAAAAGAAAAACCGCCCCGGCACTGGAATAGCCGGCACTTAACCCCGACACTCGGATGATGGAACTCCCCGTCATCCATCGGATCGGCCAGGCGCTGCGCACGCAGCGCGTGGCGCGCGAGTACGGCATGGAGCCGCTTGCGAAGCTGCTGGCGGAGTATCTGCCGCAGGACCTGATCGCCGACGTCCGGCGTGCCTACGAATTCGGCGCGCAGGAACACGCCGGGCAGAGCCGCACCTCCGGCGAGCCGTACATCTTTCACCCGCTGGCGGTCGCCCGCATCCTGGCCGAGATGCGAATGGACGCCACGACCCTGATCGCGGCGATTCTCCACGACGTCATCGAGGACACGGGCGTGTCCAAGGACGAGGTCGCCAAGCGCTTCGGCAAGGACGTGGCGGCGCTGGTCGACGGCGTGTCGAAGATCGACAAGATCGAGGGCATGACGCGGGCCGAGCGCCAGGCCGAGAGCTTTCGCAAGCTGCTGCTGGCGATGACGCAGGACCTTCGCGTCATCCTGATCAAGCTGGCCGACCGCCTGCACAACCTGCGCACGCTCAATGCGATGACGCCCGAGAAGCGCCGGCGCATCGCCAGCGAGACGCTCGACATCTACGCGCCCATCGCGCAACGCCTGGGCATACACACGATCCGCGTGGAGCTCGAGGACCTCGCGTTCGCGCACCTGTACCCCAAGCGCTACGCCACGCTCGCCCAGAACGTCGCCAAGCAGATGGGTGACGCCAAGAAAATGGTCAAGGACGTCGAGACGCGTCTGTCCAAGCACCTGCGCGACGAAGGCATCGGCGCCACCGTGGTCGGCCGCGACAAGAACATCTACAGCGTCTACCAGAAGATGCGGGCGAAGAAGCTGCGGCTGCTGAAGGTCATGGACCTGCTCGGCTTCCGCCTGATCGTCTCCAAGGTCGATGACTGCTACCGCGCGCTGGGCGTCGTGCACCACGTCTACAAGCCGGTGCCCGGGTACTTCGACGACTACATCGCCAACTCCAAGGGCAACGGCTACCAGTCGCTGCATACGACCTGCGTCGCGCCCGGCGGGCACAAGATCGAAGTGCAGATCCGCACGCGCGAGATGCACCACGTGGCCGAGGCCGGCATCGCCGCGCACTGGCAGTACAAGCTCGGCGACAGCAAGGCGCAGGTCGCGCCGCAGCTGCGCGCGCGCGAATGGCTGAAGAACCTGTTCGACGTGTTCGGCTCCGACGCGTCGATGGACTTCATGGAAGGGGTGAAGGTCGATCTCTTTCCGGACGAGGTCTACGTATTCACGCCCAAGGGCGACATCCGCCAGCTGCCCAAGGGCGCCACGCCGATCGACTTCGCCTACTCGGTGCACTCGGAACTCGGCGATCGCTGCGTGGCCGCGCGCATCGACGGCAGTCTCGAGCCCTTGAACACACCGATGCGCTCGGGCCAGAGCATCGAGGTCATCACGGCGCGCCACGCACGGCCGAATGCCGCTTGGCTGCACTTCGTCAAGACCGCCAAGGCACGCAGCCACATCCGCACCTTTCTGAAGAACCAGCGAGAGGACGAGGCCGTCCGCCTCGGCCGGCGCCTGCTCGAGATCGCACTGCGCGACCTGAAGATCCCGGTCTCGGTGCTGCGCGAGGAGCGCGCCGAGGCCCTGCTCAAGAGCCTGAAACTGCAGGACGTCGAAGAGCTGTACGCGGCGATCGGCACGGGCGAACGGCTCGCGCCGCTGGTAGCGCGCCGCCTGCTGCCCGAAGGCGCGGTCGCGGAATCGACGCAGCGTTCCGGCGAAGGCAGCGTGCTCGCGATCGAGGGCACCGAGGGCCTGGTCCTCGACTACGGTCGCTGCTGCCGACCGATCCCGGGCGATGAGATCCGCGGCAACGTCAGCATCGGCCGCGGCATCGTCATCCACCGCGTGGACTGCCACCACGCCAAGGCGCGGCCGGAGGACTGGGTGCCGCTCGTGTGGTCGGACACCGTGCAGGGCGACTTCCTCTGCCAACTGCTGCTGCGCGCGGAGAACAAGCGCGGCCTGCTCGCGGAGGTCACGGCAGAGATCGCCAACGCCGAGGCCAGCATCGAGAACGTCCAGATGCCGGACCGCGCCGGCGGTGATGCGGTGGAGATGCGCTTCCTGCTGGCGGTCAAGAACCGCACCCACCTCGCCCGCGTCATGCGGCGGCTGCGCCTGATAGACGGCGTCGAGCGGGTCGCCAGGACATGACGCAGATGCGGAGTCCGAAATTCGGAATTCGGAATCTTGCTCAGCGGGCCTCATCCCGCGTTCCGAATTCCGAATCCCGCCTTTAGAACGTGCGCCCTCGCAAGGACGTACCCGTCCCCGACAGCGTGGAGCCCAAGCCGAGCTTCCGCGTCGTCGCGACCCTGCTGCCCTACCTGAAGGAATTTCCCGCGCGCGTGTTCGTCGCGGCGGCCTGCCTGGTGCTCGCGAAGCTGGGCACGGTGGCGATGCCGCTGGTGCTCAAGCACATCGTCGATCACCTGGATGCGGGCAAGCAGACAATGCTGGTGGTGCCGATGGCGCTGCTGCTGATCTACGGTGTGCTGCGCTTCGCCAACGTGATCCTGGGGGAACTGCGCGACGTCGTTTTCGGGCGCGTCGCGGAGCGCGCGATGCGCCGCGCCTCGCTCGCGGTTTTCCGCCACCTGCACCGGCTGGACATGGAGTTCCACCTGGGACGGCGTACGGGCGGCGTGTCGCGCGACATCGAGCGCGGCGTCACGGGGATCAGCTTCCTGCTGCGCTTCATGCTGTTCAACATCCTGCCGACCCTGCTGGAACTGGGGCTGGTCGCCGGCATCCTGCTCTTCACCTACGGCGCGACGTTCGCGACGATCACGGCGCTGTCCGTGGCCGGCTACGTGATCTTTTCGGTGTCGGTCACCGAGTGGCGGACCAAGTACGTGCGCGAGGCCAATCGCCTCGACTCGCGCGCCAGCCAGCGTTCGGTCGACTCGCTGCTGAACTACGAGACGGTGAAGCTGTTCGGCGCCGAGGAGCGCGAGGCGTCCGAATACGACCGCTTCCTGGCCGAGTGGGAGCGCGCGCAGCAGCAGAACCGCTCCTCGCTGGCGGCGCTGAACCTGGGCCAGTCCCTGATCGTGGCCGGCGGCATGACCTGGATGATGATCCTGGCGGCACGCGGCGTGGCCGGCGGCGGCATGACGCTGGGCGACTTCGTCGCGATCAACGCCTACATGATCCAGCTCTTCATTCCGCTCAACTTCCTGGGTTTCGTGTATCGCGAGATCCGGCGTGCCCTGATCGACATGCAGCGCATGTTCGACCTGGCGGCCGAGCAGCCCAAGGTCGCCGACGCGGCGGGCGCGCCGGCGCTCGTGCTGAATCGCGGCCACGTGCGCTTCGAGGGCGTGTCCTTCGCCTATCGCCCCGACCGCCCGATCCTGGACGGCGTGAGCTTCGAGATCGCGCCGGGTCGCAAGCTCGCCGTGGTCGGCCCCAGCGGCGCGGGCAAGTCGACGCTCGCGCGTCTGCTGCTGCGCTTCTACGACCCGCAGGGCGGCCGCGTGCTGATCGACGGAACCGACATCCGCGGCGTCACCCAGGCCAGCCTGCGGGCGCGCATCGGCGTGGTGCCGCAGGACACCGTGCTGTTCAACGACACGCTGGCCTACAACATTCTCTACGGCGCGCCGGACGCCAGCGAGGCGGAACTGCAGGCCGCGATCCGCACGGCGCACCTGGACCGCTTCGTCGCCACACTGCCCGAAGGCCTGCAGACCCAGGTCGGCGAGCGTGGCCTGAAGCTCTCCGGCGGCGAGAAGCAGCGCGTGGCCATCGCCCGCGCGCTGCTCAAGAACCCCCGGCTGCTGATCTTCGACGAGGCGACGTCCTCGCTGGACTCGGCCTCCGAGCGCGCGATCCTGGGTGCGCTGCGCGAAGCCGCCGAACACCGTACGACGCTGGTCATCGCGCATCGCTTGTCGACCATCACCGACGCCGACGAGATCCTGGTGCTGGAACACGGCCGCGTCAGCGAGCGCGGCTCCCACGACGACCTGCTCGCGCGCAACGGCGCCTATGCGGCGCTGTGGAACCTGCAGCTGCGAGAACGCAGCGCCGACCCGCGGCCGGCGCCGGTGACGGCCGCATGAGCCGCGGCTCGCCCCGGACCGCCGCTTGCGCCACGGCGCAACGGCCCTTCCCGGCCCTGCGGCTTTGATCTACTTTCGCGTCGATCCTTCCGAGACTGGCGCCAAGCCGGCATCCACCCTGCCCACGCGATGAAATTCCCCCGCCTGTCCGGCCTCAAGGACTTCAGCCTGCGCGACGAGATCCTGGGGCGGGTGGTCACGCCCGAGATCGAGGGGATGATCGCCAGCGTGGCCAAGCGCACCGGCAGCTTCGGCTACGACGCCTGGGGTTACGACGAGAACAGCGTGAAGCTCGCCGCGGGACTCATAAAGCTGCTCTACGAGCGCTACTTCCGCGTCACCGCGCACGGCCTGGAGAACATTCCTGAGCAGGGGCGCCTGCTGGTCGTGGGCAACCACAGCGGCCAGCTGCCCATGGACGGCGTGCTCGTGGGCTACGCGCTGCTGAGCAACCCCCATTCGCCGCGCGCGGCGCGCGCGATGATCGAGCGTTTTTTCCCCACCGTGCCGTTCCTGGGAAATCTGCTCAACGGCCTGGGCGCCGTCATCGGCGATCCGCTGAACTGCGCCAAGATGCTCGAGGCTGAAGAGACCATCATCGTGTTCCCGGAAGGCGTGCGGGGCTCCGGCAAGCCCTACCGCAAGCGCTACCAGCTCCAGCGCTTCGGCAACGGCTTCGTCCACCTGGCCATGAACCACAAGGCGCCGATCGTGCCGGTGGGCATCGTCGGCTGCGAGGAGACGATGCCTTCGCTCGGCAGCATCGACCCGCTGGCGAAGCTGCTCGGCATTCCCTACGTGCCGCTGGTGCCCACGCTGTTCCCGCTGCCGGCGCGCGTGTACCTGAACTTCGGCGAACCGATCCATTTCGAAGGCGACGTGGAGAGCGAGGCCGACATGACCATGCGCGTCGAGACGGTCAAGAGCGCGATCCGCGGCCTGATCGATCAGGGTCTGTCGGAACGCACGCGGATCTGGTGATGGCCAGCACCGCGCCACGATCGAAAAAGGCCGAAGCCGCGCGCAAGACGGTGCTGGTCACCGGGGCGGCCGGGTCGCTGGCCAAGCGGGTGATCAGCCGCCTGCATGGCCGCTACAAGGTCGTCGCGGTCGACTTTCGCCGCAAGGTCGAAACCGACGCCGGCATTCCCAGCTACAAGGTCGAGATTAACAAGCGCGGCTTCGAGGACATCTTCCGGGAACACAAGATCGACGCGGTGCTGCACCTGGGCCGCATCTTCGCGCACGAGTCCGACCGCAGCCGCCGCTACAACGCGAACGTGCTCGGCACCAAGCGGCTGCTGGAGCTCTCGCAGAAGTACGGCGTGAGGCAGGTGCTGATCCATTCGACCTACATGGTCTACGGCGCCTCGCCCTACAACCCCGCGCTGCTCGACGAGGATCACCCGCTCAAGGGCAGCGAGGCCACGCACGACCTCGTAGATGCAGTGGAAGTGGAATCGCTGGCCACGATCTACCTGTGGAAGCACCCCGAGCTGAACGTCACGATCCTGCGCCCCTGCAACGTGCTCGGGCCGGGCGTGCGCAACACGATGTCGCTGCTGCTGTCGCGCAAGTTGGTGCCGGTGCTGATCGGCTTCTCGCCGATGATGCAGTTCCTGCACGTCGACGACATGGCCGAGGCCCTCGTGCTGGCGTTCGAGAAGAACAAGCCGGGCATCTACAACGTGGCACCCGAGGATTACGTCGCCTACCAGGTCGCGGTCGAGCAGTGCGGCTGCGGCAAGCTGCCGATTCCATCGATCCCGCCGGCGCTGCCGCGGCTGTGGAGCCGGATGCTCAACTGGAACGCGTTCTTCCCGCCGCACATGGTCAACGCCTTCAAGTACCCCGTGATCATCGACGGGCGCCTGTTCCGCGAGACCTTCGGCTGGAAGCCCCGCCGCAGCCTGAACGACATCTTCGGGTACTACCGCAAGCAGAAGACGGTCGGGCCGTAGGGCCTTCGTCCCGATGAACCCGTAGCCCGACGAAGTATTCAGACCGGAGACATAGATAGCCGGGGCTTCTGCGAGCGTCGGTCCGGGGCTTCGCCACGGTATCTACGGAGAACCGGAAAGGGAACACTGGCGCGGGCCGTCCTCAGTGCTGCGACGCCGGCACCCGCAGCACCAGTCCCTCCGCCGCATCGGCCCCGCGAAGCTGGCACGTCAGCCGGCTGTTCGCACGTGGGTCGGGCGTGCACTCGAGCATTCCGCGCTCGGTCTCGTCCGGCGGCGGAAAGTCCTGCAGCCGCGCCTCCTGGATGTAGCAGTGACAGGTCGCGCACACGCAGTTGCCGCCGCAGGCCGCCTCGATTCCCGGGACGAAAGCCCCCACCGCGGCCTGCATCAGGCTCTGGCCGGGAGCGGCATCCACGCGGTGCTCGACCCCGGTGGGGTCGATGAAGATTACCGTCGGCACGGCGTCAGGGACGCGTGGCGTGACGCAGCCACGCGTCAACGCCGGCGCCGCGCTCGGTACCCCGACGCTGGCCGGGCTTGAACTTGATCGGCACGCGCGACATGCCGCCGACCTGCCCCGTGGTCCACTTCAACGGCGCCGTCGCATCGATCGTGTAATCCGGGATGCGCGCCAGGAACTCGGCGATCACGATGCGCGCCTCCATGCGGATCAGGTGCGCGCCCAGGCATACGTGCAGGCCGGTGCCGAGCGCGAGGTGGCGGTTGTTGGTGCGATCGGTGATGAACGCGTCCGGGTTCGGGAACTCGCGCGGATCCCGGTTGGCGATCGGCAGCGCCAGCATCACCTGCTGACCCGGCAGCATCGTCTTGCCGGCGATGGTGGTCTCGCGCCGGACGATGCGACCGATCGTGCCGGGGCTGTAGTAGCGCAGCAGTTCGTCGACGACGGCAGGCAGGCGCTCGGGGTGGCGCAGCAGGCGGCGACGCAGTTCCAGGTCCCAGCCCATGCGCCACAGCGCGCTGCCGATGAGCTTGGCCGAGTTCTCGATGCCGCCGATCAGCAGGACCGTGGAGAAGCCGAGCAGCTCGCTGTGGGTCAGGCGCTGGCCGTCGACTTCCGAATTGATCACCGAGGACAGCACGTCGGTGCCGCCCTCGACCTTGCGGCGCGCGATGTTCTTCTCGAAGTACTCGTACATCTCCGCGATCTTGGGCTTGGCGCCCTCGGGATCGACGAGGTACTGGTGCGTGATCGCCGTGGTCCAGTAGTCGAACAGCGGACCGTCCTGCGCGGGCAGTCCCATGATGAGCGCGGTCACGATGGCGGGGATTGGATCGGCGAGGATGCGGCCAACGTCGGCCTTGCCGTCCTCGATGAAGCCGTCCATGAGTTCGTGCACCGCGACCTGCATGGCGTCGCCGTACTGGGTGACGTTGCGGGGCATGAACGACAGGTTCACCAGTCGGCGCGCGCGCATGTGGTCGGGCTCGTCCTGCTCCGCCAGCATCAGCGGCTCGGTCACGGCGTACTTGGGGAAGATCACGCCGCCGCTGGAAAACCCGTCGACGTCCTTGATGATCTGCTCGCACTCGGCGTAGCTGGTGACGACCCAGAAGCCGCCGTGTTTCTCGCTCCAGCCCACCGGCTCCTTGGCCGCCAGCGCGAGGTCGCGAAACTCCTCGTAGTAGCCGCAGGGCGTGCCGTCGACCCCGATGGGAGGATCGAGGTGGTCGTAGGCGGCGTACAGCGCCTTCAGATCGGCTTCGGGCTTGATGCTGCTGGGTGCGTTCATCTTTTGTCCTGGGATGGATGCCTGAGAGCAGGGGTGGCGCGCGTGACACGGACCCCACCTCATTGGGTACACCGCGATTGGACGCCCGCCGGCCGCTTCGATCTTTCGACATCGTCGGCGCTTGTTCGAAATCGTCGGGTCACTGCCCTTGTTGCGGCCGCGCGACACGGGGTGTAGACATGGGGGTGACACGGCCGGAAAGGCCGGTTGCTGGAGGAGAACACGATGGAGATCCACGCAAACGCCGCCCGGACAGCCGGCGAGGCCGCGGGCCTGGCTGCCACGGGCCAGGCCATCGGCCGCGCGGTCGGGTTCACGCCGACCCTGTCGAGCGACGCCGCGGGCTGGAACAGCGTGGCCTTGTACGCGTGGCGCGGCCGCTGCAACGCGGCGCACTTCGATCCCCTGCCCGAGCCCACGCTGGTCTACCACACGGGTGGCTCGCCGGTGGTGAAGGTGCGTCAGGGTCGCAGCCTCAACCAGCACAGCCGCCCGGGCCTGGTCACCATCATCCCGGCCGGCATGCCGGTGGACTGGGACATCGGTGGCGGCGACGTTCACTCCTACTCGGTTCATCTGGGCAGCAACTTCTTCTCCACGGTCGGGGACCACAAACCGGCGACCGAACTGTTGCGCTTCCAGTGCGTCGCCGATCCCCTGCTGGCGGCCTCGATCACGGCGCTGGCCGACGAACTCGGCGGCCCGGCCCAGCGCGGCTCGCTATATGCCGACGCGATCTCCGACATGCTGGCGCTGCACCTGCTGCGCAACCCCGCCTCCGCGCCGGGGCCGTCGGACGCGCGCGGCGGCCTGTCGCGCCACCGGTTGCGGCGCACCCTGGATCTCATGGAAGCCCGTGTCGAGAGCGGCATCACCTTGCAGTCACTCGCCGAGCACGCGGGCCTGAGCCGCACCTACTTCGCCGAAGCCTTTCAGAAAGCCACCGGTCTGTCGCCGCACCGCTACCTCACCCAGCGGCGCATCGCCAGAGCGCAGACGCTGCTGCAGCACACGAATCTGGCGCTGGCCGACATCGCGCTGCAGAGCGGCTTTTCCAACCAGGCGCACTTCTCGCAGTCGTTCCGGCAGGCCGTCGGAACCACCCCCGGACGCTACCGTCTCGAGGTGCAGTGAGCGCACCGCGCGGCTCCGCAGGTCACGCCGAAGCCGGCTGGCTGGCCTCGACTCATAGCCGCGGCCGATGAGCTTGATCACGACGATTCATTTTCAAATCGGGCCGCGTGCGCATAAGGTTGTCGCGACGCAACCGGAGAGTGTTGATGGCCAAGAAGAAAGAAAAAGCCGCGAAGATCGACATCGGCATTGAGAAGGCTCAGCGCCAGGGCATCGCAGACGGCCTGTCGCGCCTGCTCGCGGACGAATACACGCTGTACCTGAAGACCCATAACTTCCACTGGAACGTGACGGGTCCGATGTTCAACACGCTGCACCTTATGTTCGAGACCCATTACACCGAGGCCGCGTTGGCGGTGGACCTCGTGGCCGAGCGCATCCGCGCGCTGGGTTTTCCGGCGCCCGGTACCTACAGGCAGTACGCCGCACTGTCCTCGATCGAGGAGACCGACGGCCAGCCGGAGGCGATGAACATGGTCCGGCTGCTCGTCAAGGGCCACGAGGCCTGCGCCCGCACCGCGCGCTCCGTGTTTCCGCTGGCCGACTCGGCCAACGACGAACCCACGGCCGACCTGCTGACGCAGCGCCTCCAGGTGCACGAGAAGACAGCATGGATGCTGCGCTCGCTGCTGGAGTGATGGCCGCGTGAGCGTGCCTCCCGCCGCGTCGACGGCGCTGATCGCGGTCCGGCGCCTGAAAGTCCACTACCCGATTCCGGGGCTCATGCCCTGGACCCGGCCGGGCTCTCTGAAGGCCGTGGACGGCGTGGATTTCAACCTCGCCGCTGGCGAGACGCTGGGCATCGTGGGCGAGTCGGGCTGCGGAAAATCCACCCTGGCGCGTGCCCTGGCCGGCCTGCAGCCAATCACCTCGGGTGGGATCGAGTACGCGGGCCGGAACATCTCGCGGCTCGAAGCGGATGCCTGGCGTCCGCTGCGGCGCCAGATCCAGATGGTGTTCCAGGATCCGCTCGCGAGTCTCGATCCGCGCATGACGATCGGCGCCAGCATCGCGGAGCCACTCGAAGCGCTGTGTCCCGAGATCAGCCGCGCCGAGCGCGCGTCGCGCGTGCTGGCCATGCTCGAGAAGGTGGGCCTGTCCACCGCGCTGGTGAATCGCTACCCCCACGAATTCTCCGGCGGCCAGTGCCAGCGCGTCGGCATCGCGCGAGCGCTGATCGTGCGACCGCGCGTGCTGATCTGCGACGAGCCGGTTTCAGCGCTCGACGTGTCGATCCAGGCGCAGATCGTGAACCTGCTGGCCGACCTGCAGGTCGAGTACGGCCTGTCGATGCTCTTCATCGCGCACGACCTCGCGGTGGTGCGTCAGATCAGCCGCCGCGTGATGGTGATGTACCTGGGCAAGGTCATGGAGCAGGCGACGCGTGAGGCGCTTTTCGGGTCGCCGGTGCATCCGTACACGCGCGCGCTGCTCGCGGCCGTTCCCGGTGCGGGAGCCGCCCAGCGGGAGCCGCTCGAAGGAGAGATCCCCAGCCCGGCCAACCCGCCGACGGGTTGCGTGTTCGTGACGCGCTGCCCGATCGCGGACGCGCATTGCGCACGCCACCCGCCGACCCTGGTGCGAGCGGTTCATGGCGGATTTTCAGCCTGTCATTTCACCGCCGCGGCGACCGCGGCCTGACGCAGCAGCGTGCGCAGCGGGCCACCGGGTCAGATCAGCGGGGTGATTCGTGCGCGGTGCGCCCGCCGCCCCGCCCCTAACCGCCGCCTCAACCGCTTGAACCGCACTTCGGGTTCAGACCCCGGCCCTTTGCCGCCACGTAGAGATCGAGCGCGGTCTTCATGCGCTTGTTGAGATCTTCCATTCGCGTCTCGTCGGACGGATGCGTGGACAGGATCTCCGGCGGCTTCTGACCGCCCGACTTCGCCATGTTCTGCCACAGCACCACGGCCTGGCGGGGATCGAAGCCCGCGGAGGCCATGAGGTCCAGGCCGAGCAGGTCCGCCTCAGATTCGTGGCTGCGCGAGTACGGCAGAAGGAACAGCGCGCCCACGCCCATGCTGTAAAGCTGGCCCACGCCGTACGCTGACGCGAACGCGCCGCCGATCTGTGCCGGGATGTTGGCTGAGGCGCGCTCTGCCGAGTGGCGTGCCAGCACGTGCGACACCTCGTGCCCGATCACCGCCGCGAGCTGATCCTGCGTGCTGGCGATCTTGAGCAGGCCGGTGAACACGCCGATCTTGCCGCCCGGCAGCGCGAAGGCGTTCACGTCATCGCTCTCGAACACGCTGACTTCCCAGGCCTCGGGGACGGCCAGCTGGCCCTTCTCGCGCAGGGTCGGGACCTGGCGCGTGACGCTGTCGGCCACGCAGCGCACGTACTGCGTCGTGCGAGCGTTCTTCGTCTGCGGCAGTTCCTTCTGCATCTGCTGGAAAGAAGTCACGCCCTCCGCATTGATCGAGTCATCGGAAATCAGGATGAACTGGCTGCGGCCGAGCGGCGACGTGGCGCAGGCCGCGAGCAGTGCCGTGAAGGCGAGGACGGCGAGATGGCGCATGGATGAAGTCCTGAAGAGACCAGCGTAAGGTGCAGCGGTGCCCGTATGGTACTGCGCCTGCAACCAGACTCGCGATGAATGCGTATGACATCCAGACTCCCTTTCGAGAATTCACGATGACCCGGTCGCGCCTCCTTGTGCTGTTCAGCGGTCTGGCCATGGTTCTGGCGACAGGGTCGGCGCCCGCGCAGGACGCCGCCGCACGGGGCCCGCAGCCCAACCTCGACCCACCGCAGGTCGTCGAGGCCATGCTCTCGGCGCTCAAGAAGGGCAACGATCAGGGCATCGCCGAGCTGTACAAGTTCTCGTCGCCGGGCAACCGCGAGAAGACCGGCCCGCTGGAAAGCTTCCGCACCGTTATCAAGGAAGGTTTTCCGGACCTGCTGGGTTACCGTGCTGCCCGCGCTGGCGCGCCCCTGATCGACGGCCAGCGGGCGATGGTGCCGGTGGAAGTGGCCGGCAGCGATGATCAGCCGCATCGCTACGTCTTCGTGCTGTCGAAGCAGGACCTGCCCGAATGTCACGGCTGCTGGATGGCCGATGCCGTGTTCAGCCCGGACCAGGAGCAGGAAGGGCCGGGGCAACCAGGGCCGGGTCCCGAGACGCCGTCGCAGTACGGGGCCTGATGTCGTCCCTCTCCCCGCGCGGCTTCGTGCGCGGGGGAGCGGGAGCAGATCACGCATAGCGCCAGCGCTGCCCGTCCTTCGAATCCTCCACGAGCACGCCCCGCGCCTTCAGCAAGTCGCGCAGGCGATCCGACTCCGTCCAGTTTTTTGCCTTGCGCGCCTCGATGCGCTGAGCGATGACCGCGTCGATGTCCTCGGTGCTCATCACGTCGCCGCGCTGCGGCGACCAGCCGAACCAAGCCTCGGGCGTCAGCTGAAGCAGCCCTAGCAGCGCGCCAGCCTTGATCAGCTGCGTCTTGATCCGGCGCCGTTCGTAGATGTAGTCGCCGGCCCTGTGGGCGGCATGGCCGAGCTCGAACAGGTGGGCGAGCGCACCCGGCGTGTTGAGGTCGTCCTCGAGTTCGTTGACGAACGGGAGGTACTCGCCCTCGTCCGGCTGGATCTCCACGTCGGAGAGCTCACGCAGCGCGCCGTACAGGCGGTCGAGCTTCTTGCGCGCTTCCTGCAGGCCGTCGGCGGTCCAGTCCAGCGGCTGGCGGTAGTGCCCCGTCAGCAACAGCATGCGGATCGCCTCGCCCGGTGCATCCTTCAGCAGCTCGCGCACCAGCAGCACGTTGCCGATGGATTTCGACATCTTGGTGCTTTCGACGTTGAGGAAGCCGTTGTGCAGCCAGAAACGCGAGAACGGCTTGCCGCCGTGCGCGCACACCGACTGCGCGATCTCGTTCTCGTGGTGCGGGAAGATCAGGTCGTGGCCGCCGCCGTGGATGTCGATGGTCTCGCCCAGGATCGTCTCGGCCATGGCCGAGCACTCGATGTGCCACCCGGGACGGCCACGGCCCCAGGGCGATTCCCAGCCCGGCTGGTCCGGCGTCGAAGGCTTCCAAAGGACGAAGTCGCCGGCGCTCTGCTTGTAGGGCGCCACCTCCACGCGCGCCCCGGCCATCAGGGCCTGCGAGTCGCGCTTGGAGAGTTTTCCGTAGTCGGCGTAGCTCGGCGTGTGGAACAGCACGTGCCCTTCGGCGGCATATGCGTGCTTCGAGTCCACCAGGCGCGAAATCATGTCGATGATCTGCGGCAGGTGCTGCGTGACGCGAGGCTCGTGGTCCGGCGGCACCACGCCCAGCGCGGCCATGTCGTCATGGTAGGCCGCGGCATAGCGCGAGCTGATCACGCCGATGTCAACGCCCTGCTCGGCCGCAGCCTTGTTGATCTTGTCGTCGATGTCCGTGATGTTGCGCGCGTACACCACCTCGGCGTGCCGGCGGCGCAGCACGCGCGACAGCACGTCGAACACCACCGCGGGGCGCGCGTTGCCGATGTGCGCGAAGCTGTACACCGTGGGCCCGCAGACGTACATCGTCACGCGGTCAGGATTCAGGGGTTCGAAGCGTTCCTTGCGGCCGCTCAGGGTGTTGTGAAGGTACATCGGGGCTCGGCTGGCTAGGAAGCCGCGCAAGGATACCGACCTGTCACTTCCTTCGCAGCGCGGACTCACGCCCGATGCCGCGGCCTGCCGCTAAGATTCGCGCTCCCGCGACGCCCCCACTACCACGCCCGCATGTCGGCAACCGCCGCCGCCCACACACCGATGATGCAGCAGTACCTGGCGCTCAAGGCCCAGGTGCCGGAACTGTTGTTGCTGTTTCGCATGGGCGACTTCTACGAAGTGTTCCACGACGACGCGCGCAAGGCCGCACGCCTGCTCAACATCACGCTGACCCGGCGTGGCGAGTCGGGCGGCGCGCCCGTGGTGATGGCCGGCGTGCCCTACCACCAGCTCGACACCTATCTCTCACGGCTGATCCGACTCGGCGAGTCCGCGGCCATCGCCGAACAGGTCGGCGAAGTCGGCGTCGACAAGGGCCCGGTTCGCCGCGAGATCGTGCGCATCGTCACGCCGGGCACCGCGACCGACGAGGTGCTGCTCGATCCGCGTCGCGCGAGCGTGCTGGCGGCAGCCTGTGCGATCGGTGATCGCTTCGGGCTGGCCTGGCTGGAACTGTCGTCCGGTCGTTTCGCAGTCAGCGAAACCGGCTCGGCACGTGACTTCGCCGCCGAACTGTCGCGCGTGGCGCCCAGCGAGATGCTGCTGGCCGCGGACGCGGGCCTGCCGGTCGGGGAACTGCCGTCCACGTCGCGGCCGGCCTGGCATTTCGATCCCGCGTCGGCGCAGCGCCTGCTGTGTACCCAATTCGGCACGCCGAACCTGCGCGGCTTCGGATGCGAGGACCTGACGGCTGCGATCGGTGCGGCGGGCGCGCTGTTGCAGTACGTGCAGGAAACACAGAAGACCCAGCTCGCCCACATCGCGGGCCTGCGCGTCGAGGCGCCCGAGGACACCCTGATCCTGGATCCCGCCACTCGGCGCAATCTCGAGATCGATCGGACGTTGGCGGGCGAAACCGAGCACACGCTGCTCGCGGTGCTCGACGACTGCGCCACTCCGATGGGTTCGCGCGCACTGACCCGCGCGCTGCTGCGGCCGATCCGTGATCGCGCCGAACTCCTCGCCCGCTACGACGCCATCGACGCCCTGATGCTAGATGGCGCGAGCGACGATCTGCGCCAGCCGCTGCGCAACATCGCCGATCTCGAGCGCATTCTGGCGCGCGTCGCGCTGCGCAGCGCGCGACCGCGCGATCTCACGGGTTTGCGCGACACCCTCGCCGCGCTTCCCGGGCTGCGCGCGCGCCTTGCGCAGATCGACGGCGCCCGCATCGCCCAGCTTCACGATCGCCTGGGCCAGCACGACGAACTGGCGGGCCTGCTCGCCGGCGCCCTGTCCGACAGCCCGCCGTTGACGGTGCGCGACGGCGGCGTGTTCCGCGAGGGCTACGACACCACGCTAGATGAGCTGCGGGGGCTCTCGACCCATGCCGACGGCTTCCTGCTCGAACTCGAGGCGCGCGAGCGCGCACGGTCCGGCATCGAGTCTCTGAAGGTCGGCTACAACCGCGTCCACGGTTTCTACATCGAGATCGGCAAGAGCCACGCAGCCAAGGTGCCTGCCGAGTACACGCGCCGGCAGACGCTGACCAACTACGAGCGCTACATCACCGAGGAGCTCAAGGGCTTCGAGGACCAGGTCCTGTCAGCCAAGGACCGGGCGCTGGCGCGCGAGAAGCAGCTGTACGAGAACCTCCTCGATTGCCTGCTCGTGCGGCTCGGTGGGCTGCAGTCGGCAGCGCAGGGCCTGGCCGAGATCGACGTGCTGGCCAACCTCGCGGACGCCGCGAAGCGACTGAACCTCTCGCGTCCACAGCTCGATGGCGCGGTCGGTATCGACATCCGCGCGGGTCGTCACCTCGTGGTCGAGCGCCAGTCCGAGGCGCCCTTCGTGCCCAACGATCTGCAGCTCGACGCTGATCGTCGCCTGCTCGTCATCACCGGGCCGAACATGGGCGGCAAGTCCACGTTCATGCGACAGGTCGCGCTGATCGTGCTGATGGCGCATGCCGGCAGCTTCGTGCCCGCGGATCTCGCACGCATCGGCCCGGTCGATCGCATCTTCACCCGCATCGGTTCGCGTGACGATCTCGCCTCCGGGCAATCGACGTTCATGGTCGAGATGACCGAGACCGCGAACATCCTGCACAACGCCACCGCTGCGTCGCTGGTGCTCATGGATGAGATCGGTCGCGGCACCTCGACCTATGACGGACTGTCGCTGGCACGTGCCTGCGCCGAACACCTCGCGCGCCAGACGCGTGCGCTGACATTGTTTGCCACTCACTATTTCGAGCTCACGCGACTGGCCGATGGCGTTCCGGGCGTGGCGAACATCCACCTGGATGCCGCGGAGTACGGCGAGCGGCTGGTGTTCCTGCACACGGTGAAGGAAGGACCGGCGAACCGAAGCTACGGACTGCAGGTCGCGGCGCTGGCGGGCGTGCCTGCGTCGGTAGTGGCCGCGGCGCGGACCTACCTTGCGGAACTGGAGCGAACACCGCAGCCGGCGCCCGCGCAGGCCGTCGAATCCAGGCCGCAGATGTCGTTATTCGAGGCGCCGCCGTCACCGGCGCTCAAGCTTCTCGACGCGCTCGACCCCGACGCGATGACGCCACGCGATGCCTTGGACTGGCTTTACAGGCTCAAGCGCGAGCGCTGAGCGTCCAGGGCCCCCTACGCAGAACCGCCGGCCACGAAGGGCCGGCGGTTCCATGATGCGCCGGGACCTGATCGCCCCGACGCTGCCTCGACCTGCTTAGTTGTCGCCCTTCACCGCGTCCTTGACGCCGTCGGCGGCGTCGTGAGCCGCGTCTTTCATGTCTTCGCCCGCGTCCTTGAGCTTCTCGTGGTCGCGCGAGTTGGTGGCGTCGCCGATGGCGTCCTTCATGTTCTCTGTCGTGCTCTCGTGGTTCTTCTTGCAGGCGGAAACGGCCAGCCCAAGACTCAGGACGGCGAGCAGTGCGGCATTACGAATGGTCATGTTTACTCTCCTTGGAAAATTGCATCGTCGTACCCCGTAGCGGACGTGACACGCCCGAGCTCAGGGGATGCGGCACGGTAGGCAGGCAAGCTTAACCAAGGCTGATCGCGGACCCTTCGCTATGGCATAGTCCGCGCCCGCAAAAAGCGCGGACTGGCGGCACTACCACCCACATGAACAAGACTTCGTTCCCTCGCGGCGACATTCGCATCCTGTTGCTGGAGGGCGTCAGCCAGACCGCTGTGAGAAGCCTCAAAGCGGCGGGGTACACGCAGATCGAGTTCCACGAGAAGTCGCTCCCCGAGGCGCAGCTCGCCGAACGCGTGGCCGAGGCGCACATCGTGGGCATCCGCTCGCGCAGCAACCTCACCGCGGAAATGTTCCAGAATTCGCGCCGCCTGATGGCCGTGGGCTGCTTCTGCATCGGCACCAACCAGGTCGCGCTCGACGCCGCGCAGGCGCGCGGCATCCCCGTCTTCAACGCGCCCTACTCGAACACGCGCAGCGTGGCCGAGCTGGTGCTGGCCGAGGCGATTCTGCTGATGCGCCGCATTCCCGAGAAGAACATGGAGTGTCACCGCGGCGGCTGGTCGAAGTCTGCGGCGGGCAGCTACGAGGTGCGCGGCAAGACGCTGGGCATCGTCGGCTACGGGCACATCGGCACGCAGATCGGCGTGTTGGCGGAGAGCCTGGGCATGCGGGTGATCTTCCATGACGTCGAGACCAAGCTCGCGCTGGGCAACGCCTCGCCTGCCGCCAACCTGTCCGACCTGCTCGAGCGTTCGGACGTGGTTTCGCTGCACGTGCCGGAAACCCCCGCGACCAGAGACATGATCGGCGCCGAAGAACTCGCGCGCATGAAGAAGGGCGCGGTGTTCATCAACGCCTCTCGCGGCACCGTCGTGGACATCCCGGCGCTGGCCGCGGCGCTCAGGATCAAGCACGTCGCGGGTGCGGCGGTCGATGTCTTCCCGGTCGAGCCAAAGGGCAACGAGGACAGGTTCGTGTCCGAACTGGTGGGCATGGACAACGTCATCCTGACGCCGCATGTGGGCGGCAGCACGCTCGAGGCGCAGGAGAACATCGGCATCGAGGTGGCGGCGAAACTGATCCGCTACAGCGACAACGGCTCCACGCTCTCCGCCGTGAATTTTCCGGAGGTCTCGCTGCCGGAGCACACGGGCAGCCGCCGACTGCTGCACATCCACGAGAATCGGCCCGGCATGCTCACGCAGATCAACAACGCGTTCTCCGAGAGCGGCGTGAACATCGACGCGCAGTACCTGCAGACGACCGGTCAGGTCGGCTACGTGGTGATCGACGTCGATGCGACCGAAGACCAGGGTCGCGCCCTGCGCGATCGGCTCTCCGCGATCGCCGGCACCCTGCGCACTCGCCTTCTCAACTAGTTTTTCGCTGGTGCGCGCATGCTGCTGACCGAAATCGTCGCGGCGCTCCGATCCGAAGGTGACCGACACGTCGTCGACGCTCCGCTGCAGGACTGGACCCAAGGCCGCACCCTGTTCGGCGGGCTGCAAGCGGCGCTGCTGGTACGCGCGATGCGCAGCCGCGTCGAACCCGACCTCCCCCTGCGTACGCTGCAGGTCACCTTCGTCGGCCCCGTTTTTCCTGCGCGCCTGGTGATCCGCTCTCGCGTGCTCAGAACCGGCAAGTCTGCCGTCCACATCGAGGCGCAAATCGTCGACGCAGACCAGGTGATGTGCACCGCGCTCGCCGTGTTCGGACGGGCGCGCCACTCGATGCTGCGCATCGCACCGCCTCGTCCGGTCGTCCCGCTCGATGCGGAGCATTCCAAGCAGATTCCGCGCGTTTCAGGAATCTCGCCCACGTTCACGAATTACGTCGAACAGCGATGGGCTTCAGGTGCTTTTCCATTCTGCGGCGGCGCGGAGCCGCGCACGCAGATCTATGTGCGCTACATCGACGAGCCGGTGGTGGACGAATCGCTGGTCATCGCGATCGCCGATACGATCCCTTCCCCCGCGATCTCGGTGCTGAAGTCAGTCGCGCCCGCGAGTTCCCTGAGCTGGACGCTCGAGTTTCTGTGCGACCGCTGGTTGCCGTCAGGCAGGGACTGGTGGCTCATGGATGCCGAGGCGACGGCGGCTGGTGACGGATACGCGTTCCAGACGGCGACCCTGTGGAGTCCCTCGGGCGAGCCGGTGGCGCTGTCCCGGCAAAGTGCGGTGATTTTTGGATGAATTCTGGGCGTCGCGTGCACTTCGCAACACCAGATCTCCAGTGTTAACCCCGAGTTCATCGCCGCGGATCAGGGTGGAATCGTGACGAACCGTCATGACCCGCATCCAGGAGAACACGATGAACAGCACCACCCTGAAGGGTCAGCTCAAGCAGTTGACCGGCAAGGCCAAGCACGAATGGGGGCAGCTGACCCAAGACGACTGGCTTCGTATCGAGGGCGACTTCGATCGCCTGGCTGGCGCTATCCAGGAACGCTATGGCGTCGCACGCGAGCAGGCCCAGGAGCAGATTCGCAGCTTCATGACGAAGCTCGAAGAGGTCACGGCTCCCAAGAAGCGGGCGCAGGCCATACCGCGCCGTGACACCTCGGCCGTGACGGCGCGCGAACGCGCCGCCGCGGGACTTTGAGCGATTTCCAAGGCACGGCGACTGCTTCGTCTGCAGCCGACCCGAGTCACTGAGGACTCGATCACCCTGACGGACACTGGCGCTGATCGCCGTCGTCCGCCGAATAGGAGATCCGCACCCATGAAGACCAAGACCCTGTTTGCCGCCTCACTGCTGAGCCTGACGTTCGCCGCTCCGATGACATTTGCGGCCGACGTTGTGGCGCCTGCGCCGGAGCCTTCCACCGCGGCAAAAGTCGAGACCAAGGTGGAGACCGCCGCCGACAAGACCGGCGACTACCTTTCCGATTCCGCGCTGACCGCCAAGGTCAAGACCGCGCTGCTCAGCGAGAAGAATCTGAAGTCGCTGCACATCAACGTCGAATCCACCGCGGGCGTGGTGACGCTGTCGGGCAAGGTGCCGAACGAGGCCTCGATTGAACAGGCCGGGGCCGCGACCAAGGCGGTGGCCGGCGTAAAGGACGTGCATAACAAGATCGAGCTGAAGAACAAGGGCTGATCCCCCAGCACCAAGCTGCGACAAGCTGAGAGAAGCCTTACAGGCCCGCCGGTTCGCCGGCGGGCTTTTTGCTGCGCCGTATGATCTGGTCCCGGTCCTTGCCAGACGATGGGGCGATGCGAAAAATCATCCACGTGGACATGGACGCGTTCTACGCGTCAGTCGAGCAGCGAGACGATGCATCGCTGCGTGGCCGTCCGGTCGTGGTGGCCTGGCGCGGGAACCGCTCCGTGGTCTGCGCGGCGTCGTACGAAGCCCGAAAATTCGGCATTCGCTCCGCGATGCCCGCGGTGCGCGCCGAGCGCCTGTGTCCCGACGCCGTATTCGTGCCGCCGGACTTCACCCGCTACCGCGCCGTCTCGCGTGCGGTGCGCGAGATCTTCCTGCGCCACACCGAGCGCGTGGAGCCGCTGTCGCTCGACGAGGCCTACCTCGACGTCACCGACAACCTCACGGGCCTGCCCAGCGCGACTGCAGTGGCCGAAACCATCCGCACGCAGATCCGCACAGAGCTGAACCTCACGGCATCGGCAGGCGTGGCGCCAAACAAGTTCCTCGCCAAGCTTGCGTCCGACTGGAAGAAACCCGACGGCCTGTTCGTGATCCGTCCCGACCGCGCGCAGGGGCTGATCGCCCCGCTGCCCGTCGGGCGCGTGCCGGGCGTGGGACAGGTCATGGAACGGAGGCTCGCGGCTCTAGGCCTGGTCCGCATTGGAGACCTCGCAGTGGCCGACCCGGACCAGTTGCAGCGCCATTTCGGCCGCTATGGACAACGCCTGCACGAGCTCTCGCAAGGAATCGACGATCGCCCGGTCAGTGCCGACCGTGAACGCATCTCGGTCTCGGCCGAGGACACCTTCGACAACGATCAGCCTCTGTCGGAACTGGCGCCGCACATACGGCGCATGGCCGCCCGCACCTGGCAGGCCGCCCGCAAGATGGAGCGAATGGCGTACACCGTGGTGCTCAAGCTCAAGACCGCGGAATTTCGCATCCTGACGCGTAGCCTGACGACGCCCCTGGCGGTCGACTCCGAGGAAATTCTGGCCGATCGCGCGGTCAGCCTCCTCGCCCGTGTCGATCTCCCTGACTCGACGCGCTATCGCCTCGTGGGCGTCGGCCTGGCTGGCTTCGCGGCTCCCCAGGCGAGCAGCGGCACCGATCAACCCGAACTCTTTCCCAGCGCGCCCCGGCCATGAACCGGCGGGTAATGGCCCTCTCCCCAGTATCGCGGCGCATAATCGCCGCGCGTCCTTGGGCGCAAGATCGAATAACCAATTGGGGGAACTAGAAATGCAGATGACGGGAATCGAAGCACTGCTGTACTACGTATTGTGGATGGTGGTGATGGTCCTGCTCTACGTGGGCCACCGCATCCCGCTCGGGCTGATGGGGAAGAAACCGCTCAACTACTGGACGCGCGGAAACGTAACCGACGACCCGGCCTTCCTGGTCCGCGCCCAGCATGCCCATGCCAACACGGTGGAGAACATCGGCATCTTCGCGGCCGTGGTACTGGCTGCCGCGGCGCTGGGCCGCAGCCCGGTGGTCGACGGCCTGGCCTGCTGGGTGCTGTATGCCCGCATCGCCCAGAGCATCATCCACCTGATCGGCACGAGCTCCATCCTGGTACTGCTGCGCGCCACCCTGTTCGCGGTCCAGCTCGGCATCATTGCCTACTGGGCCTGGGTGCTCCTGCACCCCGCGGCCTGATCCGCGCGGCGATCCGGAACCGCCCCCTGCGCCGCCAGGCGCAGGGGGCGGTCTCGTTTGGGCGGCTACAATCCGCGGCCCTTCCTGTCTACCGGTTCGCAATGCGCCTGTCCCGCTTTCCGCTGTCCACGACCAAGGAGACCCCGGCCGACGCCGAGGTGGTTTCACACCAGTTGCTGCTGCGGGCCGGTTTCATTCGCAAGCTCGGCGCCGGCCTCTACACCTGGATGCCGATGGGCCTGCGCGTGCTGCGCCGCATCGAGACCATCGTGCGCGAGGAGATGAACCGCGCCGGCGCGGCCGAGCTGCTGATGCCCTCGATCCAGCCGGCTGAGCTATGGCAGGAATCCGGGCGCTGGAAGCTCATGGGCCCCGAGATGCTGCGCATCAAGGACCGTCATCAGAACGACTACTGCTACGGCCCCACGCACGAGGAAGTGATCGTGCACCACGCCAAGCAGGACGTTCGGAGCTACCGCCAGCTGCCGTTCAACTGGTACCAGGTGCAGACCAAGTTCCGCGACGAGCGCCGTCCGCGCTTCGGCCTGATGCGGGCGCGTGAATTCCTGATGAAGGACGCCTACTCCTTTCACATGGACGCGGCCGACCTCGATCGCGAGTACCAGAACATGCGCGGCGCCTACGGCCGCGTGTTCGAACGCATCGGTGCCGACTTCCGCATCGTGCAGGCCGACAGCGGCAACATCGGCGGCGCCAAGTCCGAGGAGTTCCACATTCTCGCCGGCTCTGGCGAGGACCTGCTCGCGGTCTCCAGCGTCGGCAGCTACGCCGCCAACATCGAGGCCGCTGCCTGTCCCCCCTCGGGCAAGGCGCGTCCGGCCGCATCACAGTCGATCGAACAGGTTTCCACGCCGGGCCAGAAGACCTGCGAGCAGGTCTCGAAATTCCTGTCGGTGGCGCTCACGGCCAAGGTGAAGCTGCTCGTGGCCAAGGGTCGCGAAGGCGGACTGGTGGCCATCGCGCTGCGCGGCGATCACGAGCTCAACGAGGTCAAGGCAGCGAAGCACCCGCTGATCTCGAGTCCCTTCGAGATGGCGAAGATCGAGGACGTGCAGGCCGCGTTCGGCTGCGAGGTCGGGTATCTGGGACCGGTGAACTGCCCTGTGAGCGTGATCGCGGACCACGCGGCGCTGGAGATCGCGGACTTCGTCTGCGGCGCCAACGTCAACGACCACCACCTCCGGGGCGTGAACTGGGGACGCGACTGCCCGGTCGTCGAGGGCTTCGACCTGCGCAAGATCCGCGAGGGCGACGCCAGCCCCGACGGCCAGGGCGAGATCAGGTTCTACCGCGGCATCGAAGGCGGCCACATCTTCCAACTCGGTCGCAAGTACACCGAGGCGATGTCGTTCACCGTGCTCGACGAGCAGGGCAAGGCCGTCACGCCGGAAATGGGCTGCTACGGCATCGGCGTTTCGCGCCTCGCCGCCGCCGTCATCGAACAGCGTCACGACGCCAACGGCATGCGTTGGCCCGACGCCATCGCGCCGTTTCGCCTGCTGGTCTGCCCGATCGGCG
The DNA here is from genome assembly GCA_046594215.1 of Panacagrimonas sp. Lineage (GTDB taxonomy): Bacteria > Pseudomonadota > Gammaproteobacteria > Nevskiales > Nevskiaceae > Panacagrimonas. Next base: position 51,822 of record JBKJPX010000048.1, on the reverse strand, counting down.
CCGACAAGTCAGAGCGCGTGAAGGCCGTGGCCGAACAGCTCTACGCCGACCTGCTGGCTGCCGGCATCGATGTCCTGCTCGACGACCGCGGCCTGCGGCCCGGACCGATGTTCGCGGATGCCGACCTCGTCGGGATTCCGCATCGTGTGGTCATCGGCGAGAAGGGACTGGCGGCCAACCAGTACGAGTACAAGAAACGCGGCGCCGAGAAGGCCGACATGATCGAAGCCAGCGTCGCGGCAGTGTTGGAGCGCCTCTCCGCTTGAACGCCGCGAACGGGAACGCGGCTCCGGCTTGAAGCGCGGCGCGCGGTGCAGGCGCGACACATTCGCCTGGTTCAGGCTGGCCCTCATGTTGCTGGCCTTGGGTTTCGCCGCCCCCGGCGTCGCGGGGCCGACCGGCGAGATGGAGCCGGAACTGCGCAAGCTGCTCGAGGACGCGATCAAGTCCTCGGACAGCTTCGAGCATCGCTTCGACGCCGAGGTCTGGCTCACCGACATGTCCGGTCGCTTGCAGCGCTTCATCAAGGACGACGGCGAGCGACTGGAATTCCTTCGGATCCTTCACGCCGAGGCGCAGCGCGCGCGCATCCCGCCCGAACTGGCGCTCGCAGTGATCGAGGTGGAGAGCCGCTTCGACCGCTTCGCGATCTCCACCTCCGGTGCGCAGGGCTACATGCAGATCATGCCGTTCTGGCTGAAGGAGATCGCGGGCCCGCAGGAGAACCTGTTTCACGCGCAGACCAACCTGCGCATGGGCTGCACGATCCTTCGCTTCTACCTGGACCAGGAGCGCGGCAACCTCGTCGGTGCGCTCGCGCGGTACAACGGGAGCTACGGCAAGCCGAAGTATCCGAACCTTGTGCTTCGGGCCTTGAACCGGCGCTGGTATCGAGGCTGATCGGCCGCGTGCGTGGTGCGTACGCTACGGTGAAGGGGCCTCGCGGATTTCTCCGATGTCCGGGGTCACGCCCGGCAGGGCTCTGCGCTCTCCACGCGCGACGCTCACCGCCTCGGCGATCTCGTCGGCGCTCGGATGCGGGCGCACCTTGAGGACCTGGCCCCGTCGCAGGTGGTCGGGGTTCGGGATGACGGTGGCGTTGGCCTGCCACACCAGGGGCCACAGAAGCGAATTGGAATAAACCTCGGGCCTGCCGGCGATCACCCACAGGCTGTCGCCCGCGCGGACCACGTAGGTCTTCACCCGGGTCTGGAGCTGTTGGTTGAGCGTGCGCAGCCGCCCGTACGCCAGACGGCTGTTACCCGTGACCATGATCTCCTCGGCCGCGCGCAACTGCAGCAGCTGGCCATCGTCGAGACCCGAGTATGCATAGGAGCGCGCGAGCTCCTCGTTGGCCAGACGCGCGTAATGATCCGAGATGGCCTGCTCGGAATGCGCGATGGCCTCGTCGCCTGCCGCCCGCGCGCCACTCCAGTCGCGTCCCTCGATGGCGCCGCGTGCAGCGGCAAGGTCAGGATCGGCGCCGCTCCAGCCGCCGACGAGCTGGCGTGTCTGCGTGGTCAGCGCCTCGGCCTCGGCAACCCGCGAGCGCGCACTGGCCTCGCCGTTTGCGCCCGAAGTGAACGGCGGCACTCTTGAAGCAGGCTCGCCAGGACGTTCGGGAGCTGAGTCGCGGGACCGCAGGCGATCCAGCCAGGGACTCGCGCAGGACGCGCAGGCGAGGCAGACGACGCACAGCACAAAAAACGCTCGCGACATGGGAGATCGGAAATGGCCGGGTCGGGATGATCCGATACGGCCGCCTCCGATGCATCCCGCGCGAGCGCGTAGCTACCTCGTGAAGCAGGACGCCGGGGCCGGGGCAAACCCGGCAACGGTCCTGCCACGCGTCTACTGCCTTCCGACGCTCGTGCGTCCCGGAGCCGCCGGACCGACTTCGATCACGCCAATCTCGCGACCCGAGCCCAGGCGATAGGCAAAGCGCCCCGGTTGCTCGGCGACGAAAGTCAGCAGCATCGGCTGGCCGGCGACTACCGGCGCGACCAGGTTGTAGCCGTCGATCCGCAATGCATCCGAGCTGTCCGAGTCGACGATCATCGTGACCTGACTGCCGTGCTCCACCGTGATCGCCGCCGGCCCCTGGATCATCCGGCCGTTGCGCACGACGAACTCGAAGGTCGAGGCCGGGGCCGCGCTCACCTGGCTGGATCGCGAGGTCGAACCGACGTACGGCACCGTGCCCGACAGACTCGGCGTGACCATGACGTCGCGCGCCGAGTCGTAATAGGCCTCGTTGGAGCCCGTCACGATCGCGGCCGGCGTCTGCGAACCCACGGCGCCCGCCGAGGAGGCCACCGGCGACGGGCCCCGTGACGCGTCGTAGGTCCCATAGATCGGCTGGCGGTACGGCGTCGCGGGCTGCTCCACGGGTCGTGTGATCGCCGTGTAGTCGCGTGTTCTGACGGTCGAGGTCGGATCGACATCGGCCCCGACGGTGGTCGTGGTCGACGGAATGCGCGGCGTCACCATCACATCTCGTACGGGATCGTAGTACGGCCCGTCATAGCTGCCCGCCATCGCGGTCGGAATGGCAGCCAGCGTGCACGCGGCGGCGGCAAGAGCTGCCACCGACCTGCGCACGCTACTAGACGAAGAATTCTTGCTGAGCTTCATGGGATCACTCCTTGGGACGGCCCACCCATCACACGCTTCCCAGGTGAGCCAATCCTGAACACCTGGACCCGTCGCCGCGGCGTGTCTGAACGCCGGCCGAACGACGCGCCTTAGAATGCGCCGCTTACCTGTCCAAAGGTACCCAGACGCATGACCGAGGTCCTGGTCCTCTATTACTCGCGCAAGGGCGCCACCCTGGCGATGGCGCGGCACGTCGCGCGCGGTGTCGAGAGCGCCGGCGCCGTGGCGCGACTGCGCACCGTGCCGGCGGTGTCCGCCGACTGTGAGGCCACCGCAGCCGCGGTGCCCACCGAAGGGTCGCCGTACGCCGAGGCGCGCGACCTCAGCGAGTGCGCGGGCCTCGTGCTGGGGAGCCCCACGCGCTTCGGCAACATGGCAGCGCCCCTGAAGTACTTCCTCGATGGCACCTCGGGCCTGTGGCTTTCGGGTGCGATGGTGGGGAAGCCGGCTGGCGTTTTCACCTCGACGAGTTCCATGCACGGCGGCCAGGAAACCACGCTGATCACGATGATGCTGCCGCTGATGCACCACGGCATGGTGCTGCTGGGCCTGCCGTACACGCTGCCGGAACTCTCCGCCACGAAGACCGGCGGCACGCCCTACGGCGCATCTCACGTCTCCGGAATAGGCGCCGAACCCGCGCCGCTATCGAAGGACGAGATCACGCTGTGCGAGGCGCTCGGGCGTCGCGTGGCCGAAACCGCGCTGCGGCTCTCCGCCCGATGAACATGCTCCCCTCGGCCTTCGCCCAGCGCCTCGCGCTGGCCTCGCACGGCGTGCTGATCCTGGCCGTAGCCCTGCGACATCCGTCCGCGCTGAGCCTGCTGCTGGCCACCGTGCTGTGCCTGCCGCTGGTGGGACTCTGGCGCGGCAAGTCCTACACCTGCGCCTGGGCCTCGATGCTGGTGGCTTTCTTCGTTGCCGGGTATCTCGCCGACGGCTACGCCAAGCCGGAATCGCGCGGCTGGGCCTTCGCCATCGCCGGTGTCGCGGCGCTCGACTACGTCAGTCTGATGATGTTCGTGCGCTTCAGGGCAACAGAGACGGCTGCAGCAAGGGCGCAAGCGCCTGTTGCACGAACGGTAGCGTCGGACGACGTTTCGCGCTGAGGCAGGCGCGGTCGATCTCCTCAAGCGCGGCGATCAAGGTGCCGGCGTCGCGGCGCAGACGCCCCAGCAACCAGGCCATCGCGTCCTCCGGCAGGTCCAGTCCCCGCTGCGCCGCGTTCAGGCGCACGAGGTCGCGACGATCGTCCTCGCGCAGCGGCTTCAGCCCCAGAAGGGCCATGGCCTCGAGCCGCGTGCGCAGGTCCGGCAGCGGGCTGTCCAGGCGCGCGGGCGGCACGCCGGCGGCCAGGAGCAACGGCATTCCGTGCTGGCGGCGGTAGTCGATCAGCCGCAGCAGCGCGATCGCGCTGTCCTCGTGCGCCGCCAGCGCCTCGACGTCGTCGAGCGCGAGCAGTTGGGCATCGTTCCAGTCGGCCAGCGCCGCCGCCTCGTAAGGCCCGGCGGCGTACCGCGCGCGCGGACCGGCCAGCGCCACGGTGGCGCGCAGCAAGTGTGATTTTCCGCTCGAAGTCGCGCCGTAGAGCCAGGCGGCGGGAAGGCCGTGCGGCGACACCGTGCCCTGCAGCGAGACGACGACGTCTGCATTGGGACCCGCGAAGAAATTGTCGAACGCCGGCGCCTGCGACAGCTGCACCGGCAGCGCCAGTTGCGCGCCCTTCATGAAGGCGGCGGCGCGACACCCTCCCCTCCGAGCGTGTCGACCGACGCGCGCGCGCCGTGGCCGTACATGCGGCTGTCCAGCCACTGCTTCTTGGTTTCGCGCAGTAGGACCGCGATCATCGCGGCCACCGGCAACGCGAGCATCACGCCGACGAAGCCGAACAGCTGCCCGCCCGCCATCACCGAAAAGATCACCGCCACCGGGTGCAGGCCGATCTTGTCGCCCACCAGCCAGGGCGTGAGCACGTTGCTCTCCAGCACCTGTCCGATACCGAAGACGATGGCGAGGTAGATGAAGGGCAGCAGTTCCTGGGTCTGCACCAGCATGGCGATGATCGCGGTCAGCACACCGATGATGGCGCCGAGGTAAGGCACGAAGCTGATCAGCCCGATGATCAGGCCCACCAGCAGCGCCAGGTTCAGGCCTGCCATCCACAGCGCGATCCAGTAATAGACGGTCAGCGCCGCCATCACCGTGAGCTGGCCACGGATGAAGGCGCCGAGCACCTCGTCCGTCTCGCGCGCCATCAGGCTGACCTTGGGCCGGCTGCGCGGCGGCACCACGTTGCCGATCCACGCGACCAGATCGTCCCAGTCCCGCAAAAGGTAGAACGTGACCACCGGGACCAGCAGCAGGTTGGCGATGGCCGTGAGCAGCGCTCCGCCGGAGGCGGATACGTGCGTCCACACGGACTTGAACATGCCACTGGCTTCGGACCAGTGGTCGGCGATGATGAGCTTGAAGCCTGCGGCGTCCAGTCGCATGCCGTCCGGCAGGCTGATGCCGATGCGTTCCAAGCCGTGGTTTTGCAGCCAGGCCAGCCACTCCGGAATATTCTGGAGCAGGACGCGCAACTGGTCGGTCAGCATGGGCAGCAGCAGGATCAGCCCGAGGAAGCCCAGGGTGCCGATGACGAGGAAAACCACGCAGACGCCCGCCGTGCGCGACAGGCGCAGGCGCTGCAGCCGGTCGACGATGGGATCGCCCGCGTAGGCCAGACCCGCACCGAGCACAAAAGGCGTGAGGATCGGCGACAACAGCCAGCAGAACAACGCGAACACCGCCAGCGCCGCGAGCCACGGCCAGGTGTCCCGAAACCGCAGGCGATCCAGCGCCGAGCCGGGCTCGTCGATCGGCGGGGTCGACGGCAGCGGCGCCTCAGCGTCGGGCGAGAACATAGTTCCCCATCTCGTCGCGGCCGATCACGCCGCTTTTCTCCGCGCGCTCGGCCGCCAGCGCGATGCCGCCCTCGACCACCATGCGCAGCCGCAGGGTGTCGTCGCGCAGGTCGTCGACGTCCACGCTGCGTACGCCCTTGATGCGCGTGAAGTGACGCAGCACCTTGGAGTAGTCCGCCGTGGTGCGCAGCCCGCGGACCTGCACCATCCAGCTCTCGACGATGCTCGAATTGACACCGAACACCGGCAGCCCCTGCGAGCGCAGCGCCGCGTCGACGCCGGCCGAGTCGAAAACCGCGCGGAACATCAAGGTGCCGGCCGTTTCGTCGCGCACGAAGCTGTACTGCTGCACCAGCCGAGGCGCCAGCGCCAGGATCGGCGAAGTGCGCTCGTCGTAGCGGCCGATCGCGCCCTTGAGAACCTGGATCAGCGCGAGGCGGATACCGCTGTCGCGCGACTTCTGCGATTCATCTTCGACCGGCACGATCGCGCCGTAGGGATTGCCCGGGACGGTCTTTGCGCCCAGCACGCCCCCGGCGGAACCGCCAATCACCGGGGTCTGCGCGGACGAAACGGGGGCCCAGGCCGCCGCGAGGAGCCAGGCCATCAGGATGAACGGGCGCAGGCGCGACCCGACGGGGGAAAAGAAGCGATGCATGACGGGGATTATCGCGGCGCGGTCTGTAAAATGCTTGGGACTTCCGAACGTCCTTGCTTCGCTCCCCGATGAGTTCACGCAAATCCCTGTCATACCGAGACGCCGGCGTTGATATCGAGGCTGGCGATGCGCTGGTCGACGACATCAAGAAGATCGTGAAGTCCACGCGCCGTCCCGAGGTCCTGGCCGGCGTCGGCGGATTCGGCGCGCTCGTGGGGCTGCCGAAGAAATACAAGACGCCGATCCTGGTCAGCGGCACCGACGGCGTCGGCACCAAGCTGCGCCTGGGCATCGACGCCGGGCGCGTCGAAGGGCTGGGCATCGACCTCGTGGCGATGTGCGCCAACGACGTGCTGGTGTCGGGAGCCGAGCCGCTGTTCTTCCTCGATTACTACGCCACCGGCAAGCTCGACAACCGCACCGCGGCCCTGGTGATCCGTGGCATCGCCGAAGGCTGCAAGCAGGCGGGCTGCGCGCTCGTGGGCGGCGAGACCGCGGAGATGCCGGGCCTGTATACGGCCGACGACTTCGACCTCGCCGGCTTCTGCGTCGCCGTGGTCGAGAAGTCTAAGATCATCGACGGCTCGAAGATCGCCAAGGGCGACGTGATCGTCGCCCTGCCCTCCAGCGGCCCGCATTCCAACGGCTACTCCCTCGTACGCAAGATCATGTCCGTGGGCGGCCACAGCGTGGACCAGCCCTTCGAATCCGGAACCCTGGGCGACGCGCTGCTCGCGCCGACGCAGATCTATGTCAAGCCGGTTCTCAAGCTCGTCGAATCGGGCATCCAAGTGCGCGGCATGGCCCACATCACGGGTGGCGGCGTGACGGGCAATCTCACACGCTGTTTCCCCAAGGGCTTCGGCGCGATGGTGGACAGCTCAAGCTGGAAGCGTCCCGCGATCTTCGACTGGCTTCAGACCGAGGGCGCGGTCGAGCCGGAAGAAATGTGGCGCGTGTTCAACTGTGGGATCGGCTTCGCGATGGTGATTCCGCGCAAGCAGGTGGACGTCGCGCTGGCCAGGCTGCGCAAGGCCAAGCTCAGGCCCTGGGTCGTAGGCGAAGTGATCAAGGGGAAGCAGGACGTCCGGTTTGCCTAGCGGGGGCGCTGGCGCTCGCATCGCGGTCCTGGTCAGCGGCCAGGGTCGCAACCTGCAGGCGCTGATCGAGGCCTGCATCGCCAGGCGTATCCCGGGGCCGGGCATCGTCGGCGTCCTGAGCAACCGCGCCGCCGCGCCCGCCCTCGACCGTGCGCGCGAGGCCGGTATCCCCACGCAAGTGATCGCGCACCAGGACTGGCCCAGCCGCGCCGCGTTCGACCAAGCCCTCACCGCGGCCCTGGACGCGCTGCAGCCCGATATCGTGGTGCTGGCGGGCTTCATGCGTGTGCTCGGCGACGACTTCGTGCGCCGCTACGCCGGCCGGATGATCAACATTCATCCCTCGCTGCTGCCTCGCCATCCGGGCCTGGATACGCACCGCCGGGCCCTCGAGGCCGGTGAAACCGAACACGGCGCGACGGTCCACTACGTGACCCGGGAGCTGGATGGCGGAGCGCCCGTCATTCAGGGGCGTGTCAGCGTCCGCCCTCAAGATATTCCCGAGAATCTGGCCAGCCGAGTCATGAACGAAGTGGAAATCCGAATCCTGCCGCAAGCCGTCGCCTGGATGGCCGACGGGGCGCTGTGCCTGCGTGGATCGCAGGCCGTGCTGCGCGGCGTGCCGATCCGGACGCCGCTGCAATTGTCCGACCTCGAAGATCCTTTCCGATGATCAGGACCGGCCCGATGGGCCGCCGTTGGCGGCGGTTGCTCACCGGCTTCATGCTCGTGCTTGCCGCCCCGCTGTCGCAGGCCGCGTCGCCCGCGCCGATCCCGAGCGACGCCACCTACCTGCTGACGCGCGGGATGATGGCGTTGGGCGAGGCGCGCTTCCAGCTCACGCGGCAGGACGATCCGAATTGCTGGCGCTACCAGTACCACGCCAAGCCCTCGACGCTCGCGCGCCTGTTCATCGGCGAGGTCTCGGAGCGTTCCGATTTCTGCATGGCCGATGGCAAGGTCCTCTCGCAGAGTTTCGACTTCCAGCGCGCCGACAAGAAGGAAGACAACTTCAGCCTGCGCTTCAACTGGGAAGACGGCGTCGTGCGCTCGAGCGCGGGCGAGATGCGTCCGCTCGAGACCGGCATGATCGATCGCCTCGCGATGCAGATCGCCATCCAGAACTGGGTCGTGAGCCGCGCGGGCAAGCCGGGCCCCGAGGAGTTCGCCGTCACCAAAGTCGAGGGCGAGCGCGCGAAGGTCTATCGCTTCCGCATCGTGGCGCGCGAGCAGGTGCAGACGCCGGCGGGCAACTTCGACACCGTGCGCGTGGAGCGCGTGAACGACAAGAAGAAGACCACCGTGTTCTGGCTGGCGCCAGCGCGCAACTACATGGCCGTGCGCGTGCAGCAGACCAAGGACGGCGACGAGCAGCTCAAGATGGTGCTCAAGAATTAGCGGTCGTTGCAGCCGAGCCTCGCCCGGGCGACGTCGAGCTAGGCCAGGGCCCCTTCTTCACGCAGCTTTTCGAGGTGTGACTCGATGGTGTCGCGCGCGAATGGCAGCAGACGCGGATCCAGGCCCTTGTAGATCACGGTCAGCATTTCGTCGGTCGAGCGTCCCTCGCGGTGCAGTTCCAGCACCGAGGTTTCGCGCTGGCGGCGATGCCGCAAGGTCTCCTGAAGCCGGAACGTCGTGCCCATCGCAAGACCATGCGACGGCAGGATCACCTTCGGATCGAGCTCGATGATGCGCTCCAGCGACTGGAAGTAGCGGCGCATGTTGCCTTCCGGTTTGTGGATCACAACGGTGCCGATGCCCTGGATCAGGTCGCCAACGATGCACCAGGCGCGGTCGGCCGACATCAGCGCGAGTTGACCCTCGTCATGTCCGGGCACCGCGATGGCGCGCACCGGACGACCCTTCCAGTGCGTCACGACGTCACCGTCGTTGACCAGGCGCTGCGTGATCCCGGCAAAGAATTTCGGCGCGCGTTCGGAGATGCGCGCCGAGGTGTCCGCGCTGAGCGCAATGCCGACGCCGAGCCGTCGCGCGAGCACGTCTGCGCGCTCGTTGTGATCCGGATGATGGTGCGTCAGGAAAAGCTCGCTGACGCCGAAGGTCCGCACGCGCTCGTACAGCGCGTCCAGTTCGTCGTCGTTCCATGGCGACGGATCGACCAGGATCACGTTCGATCCTTCATCGCCGATCAGGAAGCAGTTGGTGTGAAAAGCCGGCGGCAGCGTGTTCGAGCGCACCGGGATCTTCCGCAGGCCGTGGACCGCCTGGATGATCGGCAGCCGGTGCTTGTGAAATTCCTCGAGCGCGACGTTACCGGCTTCGATGCCGCCGCCCGCGGCGAACAAGGCCACGGCCGCGGACGTCGGCGGCGCGAGCAGCAGCTGGCCGTCGAGGTATTCCGCGTGCAGGTCCGAAGGCTTGGCCCAGCGCAGCTGGTCGACCTCGCCCATGTCGAGCGTGATCGCAGGCCGGTGCTTGAGATGGATGCGGTAGAACAGGGTATTGAATCGCACCGGCAGGATCGGCGGCGTCAGCGCGTTGCCGAACAGGTGAACCGACTCGACCTCGCCCAGCTCGAAAGCGGCGTCCAGGTCGAAACCGATCTCTTCACGCAGTTCGCGCGCCAGGGCTTCGATCAGGCGCGGCTCAATGGCGGTAGACCATGCGGCAGTGCGAACCGGCGCGTCGGAATCGGCCCCGTCCACTTTGCCACCTGGAAACGCCCAGTAGCCCGGGAACGATGCCAGCGCCGGATGCCGCCGCACCATCAGGATCTCGTCGCCGTGGTGCAGCACGGCGGTGACCGCTTCGCGAATCGGGGACTCGATCATGAAAGCCCGCACGGAAGATGGATTGGCAGTGTAGGCGCGCGGACGGGCCCCCGCGATGGATGCGACTACCTAGACGCCCCGGGACTCGCTCAATTCGATGCGTTCTGCCCGATCGCCTTGAGCGCGACGTGGTCGCCGCCGAAAGTGATGTTGATGGTCTGGTTGCGTCCCTTCCAGGTTTCATTGGAGATGCTCAGCGGTCCGAGCGCGCCGCCCGAGACTTCGTCAGGGCGACCCAGGATTCCGTACACCTCGGTACGTGGCATGCCCACTTCGACCTTGGCGTAGTTCTCGGTGGTGACGCGCGAGCAGCCGGCCAGCAGCACGCCCCCCGCGAGCAGCGCCACTTTCAAGCTCCTGATTGCGCGTGTTGCGTCCATTGGCGAGGGCCCTCCATGGCCCGGCGCGCCGCGCACCGCGCTTGACCCTCGGTGCGGCGCCTGCGTAGCGTCGCGCGATGAGCCGCCCCGAACAAGCCTTGCACCTGGAAATGGCCGACGCCGCACGCCGCGTCGGGCCGCTCGACTGGCTGATGCTGGCGCTGGCGCTGATCTCGGTGGCGCTGCTGGCCTGGGAAATGTTCGGCAAGGTCGGTGCGGACGCCGCGCGCCTGATCTTCGCCGCCGATTACGCGATCTGCGCGATCTTCGCCACCGAGTTCTGCTGGCGCTGGCACCAGGCCGGCTGGTCGCTCGAGTACGTCAAGCGCAACTGGTACGACGTTCTGGGCATGATTCCCCTGCAGCACCCGGCCCTGCGCGGCCTGAGACTCTTTCGCCTCGTGCGCATCGTGCTGCTGCTGTCGCGCTTCGGGCGCGCGGCCGATCGGGCGGTCGGAGAGGAATTCACCTACCGGCTCGTCAACCGCTTCAAGAACGCGATCGTCGAGTCCATCAGCGGCGCGGTCACCGTCGCCGTGCTCGACGAGGTCAGCCAGGTGCTCGCCAAGGGCCAGTACGCGCGCAACATCGCGCGGGCGCTCGAGGAAAACCAGCCGCAGCTGCGCGCGATGATCGCGGAGAAGCTGCGCAACGATCCGCAGACCGGGCGGCTGTCGAAGCTGCCGTTCGCCAAGGACATCAGCGAGACCTTCATCGACCTCGCCTTGCGCGTGGTCGAGCAGGTGCTGCTGGATGCGCGCACCGACGAGCTGATTGCCGACGTGCTGCGCGAGAACCTGCAGCAGATCCGCGCCTCGGTGGAGGCCAACGCGGCGGAGCGAAACGGATGAAGTGCACGGTGTACCGGGTAGGCAGCGAGGACGGCACATACGTATACGTGCGCGAGGGCCTCGACCTGGGCTGCCTGCCGCCGGAGCTGCAGAAGCGCACGGCCCGCATGCACGCGGTGATGCACCTCGAGCTGGGTCCGGAGCGTCGCCTCGCGCGCGTCGACGTCGCGAAGGTCATGGCCGACCTGAAATCGAAGGGCTGGTATCTGCAGCTCCCCCCGAATGGCCTGATCCACGTCAACCTGCATTTCGGAGACTAGCCTGCGTTCAGCCGGCGAAACCTTGCGCGGCGCATGCTGTCGCAGCTTTCTGTAATCACCTCGTGCGCACGATGCCCCTGATTCTCCGCAACACCCTTCTCACACTGCTCCTGTTCACTGCGCTGCTGGCCGGCTGCAACGGCGGCGGGCGGTTCGTCAAACCCGTCGCGACCTCGGTCGATGCTGACGTGGTGGCGCCCGATCCGTCCAAGTACGTCGACGGCTACCTGCGCGTGTTCGTGAGTTCCAACCTCGACACCAACGGCCGCGCGCTCGATTTCGGGCCGGAATCGCAGCGGCCCGCGATGCTGCTGATCTCCGCAAAGTTCGGAAAGGGCACGGTGGCGAGTTTTGCCTCGGACGCCGAGCCCGAGATCCCGGTGCTCCTGTACGACGTGCAGGAAGGCAAGACCGTGAGCGCGATCGTCGACAACGCGCTGCTGACCGAAGGCCTGCTCGTAGACCCGGAGTCGCTCTCGAAATCCCCGCACCTGCAGATCGTCGTACGCGGCGTGCCCAAGGACAAGGCGAAGTGGGTGACCAACCTGCTCGAGATAGCGACCGGCGAACCGGTGCTGAAGTTCGGCATGGGCTTCGTCCCCGGTGGGCAGGTCGTGGGAGGCCTGAGCTCCAAGCTCGGCGAAATGCTCAGCGAGGAGATCAAGACCGAAAAGAAGCCGTGGGAAGAGAAGACGCTGCTCGGGCTGCGTTCCGACGAGGGCGTGGCCGCGCTCAACGGGCGGCAGTTCGTGGTGATGCTCAACTCCACGGGTGTCGAATTCGAGGCGCCTGCCCCCAACCTGCGTCGTTGCGAGCGCGGCCAGTCCCCGAGCGGCCTGTGCGACGCCAAAGGCAAGCCTTGGATTCCGGCGGAGGCCTACGTGCGCTTCGAACTGAATGTCGTCGACTACCGATCGGTCAAGGATTTCATCGGTAGCGCAGTGTCATGCGAAGCGGACGACCGCGTCTGGGCCGACTACCGCGCCCTGCTCGCCTCCGGCCAACTCGCCAAACGCCAGGCCGAGTACGAGCGCCACCTGCTGGCTCGCGGCGAACTGTTGCTGATGGTGCGGCGCGCGAACAGCGAGGCACCGTCCTGGCGTCGCGGCGGGCGGCTGCTGCAGTTCGCGCAACAAGCAGCCGCGCTGCCGACGCCAAACGACGCGTACTGGGTCGAGCATTACCGCAGCAGCGCGCAGCAGACCGAGGCCTGTATCCGCACCACCGCCTCGCGTGGCCAGTCGCAGTACGCGGCGGTCTGGGACCAGGCCATCGGCTTGTTCGTGCGCTCGCAGTCCTATCCCTCCTGGGCCACTGCGCTGGCCGGCACCGCCGACCCCGAGGCCCCCGCCTTGCGCGACGCCGAGCGCGAGCTCACCCGCCTGCGCCAGCTCATGTCGGCCGGCGAGCTGCGCTCGCTGGACGCCGACAGCCTGGAGCCGCTCAACAGCCTGGAGGCGCAGCTCGAAGCACTGCTCAAGCCCGTGTACGAGCGGGCGGTCGGAAACATCCTCGACGGCAGCGAAGACAACGCGGGCAAGCGCCAGCGCCTCGCGGATCTCGTCGCGCGCAGCGCGTGCGCGAGCTGCCGACAGCTGCTGACGGAGCGCGTGAACGCGCTGCCGGCAGACCCGCCGACGATGGTTCCGACGTCGCCCGCGCCAGCCGCCAACCCGGTCTGATCGAGCGGCCCCCGAAGCCCGGACGAGGTCGGGGTCGTTGTCCGATGTGCTGGGAAGCTCGCGGTCGTCGTCCCGGCTACGCGAGCCGGCCTGCGCCACAATGGCGGCCCGTTCCCGAATCCATCGACGCATGGCCTCCGCTTTCGACCTCACGACCTCGCTGATCGCCAGCTCCTGCCGTGGCTGGCGCGGCGCCGCCTCGTTCAAACCCGCGTCGCGACAGCCCGAGAAATTGCTCGAGCTCTACGACATCGAGGCCAGTCCCTACTGCCGCCTCGTGCGCGAGGTGCTCAGCGAGCTCGACATCGACGCGATGATCTACCCCTGCCCGGCCAGCGGCACGCGCTTCCGACCACGCGTGCAGGAGCTCGGCGGCAAACAGCAGTTCCCCTTTCTCGTAGATCCGAACACGGGCGACAAGCTGTACGAATCGGCCGACATCGTCGATCACCTGCGCCTTGCGTACGGTAACGGGCGACCGGCGTCGCGCGGACTCGGGCTTCAGCTCGGCATCGCGGCCAGTTATGCCGCCACGCTGTCGCGCGCCGTCGGCCGCATCCGCGGCATGCGCGCGCGGCCCTCGCGGGCGCCCGAACAGCCGCTCGAGCTCTACAGCTTCGAGGCCAGTCCGTACTCGCGACCGGTGCGCGAACTCATGACCGAACTCGAACTGCCGTACCGGCTGCGCAACTTCGCCAAGTCGCGCTGGGAGGAGATGGGCCCGCCGAGAGTGCGCAAGAAATTCTTTCCCGAGGCGCCGCTGACCAGTGTCAACCGCATCCGCATGCAGCAGCTGACGGGACGCTTGCAGGTGCCCTACCTCGTCGACCCGAACACCGGCACCGCGATGTACGAATCGAGCGACATCCTTCGCCACCTCGAGCAGACTTACGCGCTCTAGCGACCGTCCGCGATGAGTCATGCGCTGACCACGCACTACCTCGAGATGCGCTCGCCGGATCAGTTGGCGCCGGCGCGGGCACCCGATCCCGCACCACGCATCGAGCAGGCGAAGATTCCGCTGCCGGAACTCAACCGCTTTCTCTACACCGCGGTCGGCGGTGACTGGTACTGGCGCGACCGCCTTGGATGGACGCACGCCCAGTGGATGAAGTGGCTGCACCGCCCGGAGGTGCAGACCTGGGTGCTGTACGAACAGGGCACACCTGCCGGCTATATCGAGCTCGAGAAGCAGGCCGGCACCGACGTGGAGCTGGCCTACTTCGGCCTGATCCCGGGCTTCTTCGGACGCGGCCTGGGGGGGCACCTGCTCACCGTGGGGATCCGCCATGCCTGGGCGATGGATGCGAAGCGCGTGTGGGTGCACACCTGCACGCTCGACGGCCCCGCTGCGCTGGCCAACTACCAGGCGCGCGGCCTGCGCGTGTACAAGGTCGAGACCGTCGACAAGGCCCACCCGGGTCCGCCGGACGGGCCCTGGCCCGGCGCGCGCTAGGCGGCGTCCCGGCGATGACCGAACCCTGGGCCATCTTCGGCGCGGTCGCCGCCGCGCACGCGCTGGGCGTCTCCAGCCCCGGTCCCGATTTCGCCGTCGTGGTGCGCCAGACGCTCGCACACGGGCGGCGCACCGGCGTCGTCACGGCGCTGGGCATCGGCAGCGGCATTCTGTTCCACGTCGCCTGGGGCATGTTCGGACTCGGCTGGGCCGTGCAGCGCTTTCCGGCGCTGCTCGACGTGCTGCGTTATGCGGGCGCCGCGGTGCTGCTGTGGATCGGGTTCCGGGCACTGCGCTCGCAGCCGGTCGCCGCTCAGGGCGATGCGGCGATGGCGCCCGTGCCGCAACCGTCCGCTTCCCGCGCGTACTCGCTGGGCCTGGCCACGAACGCGCTCAACGCAAAAGCCTTCCTGTTCTTCGTGGCGCTCTGCTCGAGCGTCGTCACGACGGGCGCGTCCACCGGGCTGCGCCTCGCCCTCGGCCTGTGGCTCGTGGTCGCAACCGCCGCCTATTTCAGCTTCGTGGCCTGGACCGTGGGCCATCCCGCCGTGCGCCGACGCCTGCTGACGCATGCACATCACATCGATCGCGCCATGGGCGTGATCCTGATCCTGCTCGCACTCGCGATCGTGTTCGGCTTCTAGGCGCGGCACTTCGGTGGCAAGCTCCGTCATGTTCGCGTCACAGCAGGATCAATTAGGACTTGGCCAGCATCTGGTTTCTTCGCCGTGTGGTGCTCGTGAAGCACCACCCCTCCGCGGTACTGCTCGCGGTACAGCTGCTGGGAGTGCTGTTCTACTCACTGGTCGAGGACATTCCCGGCGGACGCGCCGTGCTCGCGGCCTTCGGACTGATCGTGCTGGGCTCCGCGCTGCAGGTCGTGCGCAGCAGCCCGTGGATGACCTGGCTCGGGGGCCTGCTGGCGCTGCTGGTCATCCTGCTGCTCGGCGCCGGCATGATCTGGCCGAGCACGCGCCTGGACGTCGGGACATCGGTCGTGCTGACCGCGTTCTACTTCTACGCGGCCGGTTCGCTGATCGCCTACATGCTGCAGGACCTGACGGCGAGCGCGGACGAGTTCTTCGCCGCCGGCGCCACGTTCACGCTGCTCGCCTGGGCCTACGCGCATCTCTACAACGTCTGCCAGGCGCTCTGGCCGGGCGCCTTCGGCGCGCTCGCGCAACCCGAGGCCGCACGGACCTGGATGGAACTTCTGTTCCTGAGTTTCACCACGCTGTCCGGCGTAGGCCTTGGCGACATCATCCCGCTCGCGCCTGTGGCGCGAGCCCTGGTGATGCTCGAGGAACTCACGGGCGTGATGTACATCGCGCTGGTGGTCTCGCGCCTGATCGCGCTGGCCTCCGCGCCGCGCCGCCGGGCTTCGCACGATGACACTCCCTGACGTCCTGCTGGAGGCGCGTTTTGCGCTGACGCTCAGCGCGGCCAGCGGGATCGTGCTGCGCAACGGCGTCGCCCACGTGCTGGGGGACGATCGCGGCGCGCTCGACCGCTTCCTGCTCACGGATGGCTCGGCCCTGGCGTCGACCCGGCTGCTGCCCGGCGATGTCGACGCGGTGCTGGCCAAGCGCGACAAGCCGGACCTGGAGGCCCTGGCGGACCTGGGCGACGGTAGCCTGCTCGCGCTGGGTTCGGGATCGCGCCCGAACCGCGAGCGCGGCTTCCACATCGGGCCAGCCGGCGTCCAGGCGATCGACCTGTCGCCACTCTATGCGGCGCTGCGCCGCGAACTGCCTGACCTGAACATCGAGGGCGCTGCGCGCGTGCAGTTCGAGCTCGTGCTCGCGCATCGCGGCGTCGGCAAGGACAAACCGAGCTGCCTGATACGACTCGACGCCGCGAAACTATTCGCGGATGCGGGTGCCAGCTGGCCGGCATCGGCGCTGATCGAGATCCGCGCGCTCGACCTGGGCGAACTCGATGGGGTGGCGCTCGGCTTCACGGACCTGGCGACCGACGCGGACGGCAAGCTGCACTATCTCGCGGCCGCGGAGGACACCGACGATCCATATCTCGACGGCAAGTGCCGTGGCAGCGTGATCGGACGACTGGCCAAAGGCTCCGCGCTGCCCATCGCGCGCCTGCGTCCCGACGTGAAGGCCGAAGGACTGGCTTTCCTGGATCGCGGCACGCGCGAGAACACCTGGGCGATCGTGACCGACGCCGACGATCCGGGCGTGCGCGCGCAGCTCTACGAGCTGCGGCTAGCGCGCTGACTCATCAAGGAGCCGCGATGCTCCGCCACAGCATCTCGAACAGAACGTTGGCCTGGCGCGTCGGCGGATCCTTCATGCCGCGCACCACCCAGGCCTGCACCGTGCGCTGGATGACGCCGTACATGAAGTCCAGCAAGGTCTTCTCGTCCACCTCGCTGGTGAGCACGCCGCTGGCGCGACCCTCGGCGAGGACCTTGATGAAGGTGCTGAACAGCGGGCGGTGCTCGTAGGCGCCGGAGCGCCGCCAGGTGTTGATGTAGACCGAACTCATGAGGATCTGCAGCACGCGCGGGTTCTTTTCGAAGAAATCCAGGCAGACCCAGAAGGTCTTGCGCAGGCGCTCCTTGTAGTTCTCGATGCCCTGCAAATGATCGATCATGCGCGCCGCCAGCCGCTGCAGCTGCGCGTCGAGCGTCGAGAACAGGAGTGCTTCCTTGCTGCCGTAGTACTTGTAGATGGTCTGCAGCGAGACGTTGCCACCGCGTGCGACCTCGATCAGTCCCACGCGGTGAAATTCACGCTGGCTGAAGATGTCCAGAACAGCCTGCTCGATGCGCTCGCGCGTGGCAGGGTCGAGTTGGGCCAGGTCCGGGAGCCGCAGCGCGGCCGCTTCGGGTTTGTTCATCACGTCGGGTCGATGGGTAACGATCTTTACTATACGAAAGTCGGGGGGCACCTGGTGAGGCGAAATGGCGGATTGACCCTCGACCCCTGCACTCTCTAAGCTCCAAGCTGCTTCGCGATCGCTCCTTTTCGGAGGACGCGCTCGCAGAAAGGGCCCGGAACCCGCTCGTCCGACCTGCCGCACGAGGCCCGATCCGTA
The DNA here is from genome assembly GCA_046594215.1 of Panacagrimonas sp. Taxonomy (GTDB): domain Bacteria; phylum Pseudomonadota; class Gammaproteobacteria; order Nevskiales; family Nevskiaceae; genus Panacagrimonas. Next base: position 34,025 of record JBKJPX010000048.1, on the reverse strand, counting down.
AGCCCTGTTACCCACGCTTTCCATCCATCTGGAGCTCCCATGACCGACGCATACATCTTCGACGCCGTTCGCACTCCGCGCGGCAAGGGCAAGAAGGACGGCAGCCTGCACGAGGTGACGCCGGTGCACCTGGTCTCGACGCTCCTGTGGGCGCTGCAGGATCGCAATCGACTCGACACCTCCCAGGTCGACGATCTCGTGCTGGGCTGCGTGACGCCCGTGGGCGAACAGGGCGCCGACATCGCACGCACCGCCGTGCTCTATGCCGGCTGGGCCCAGAACGTCGCAGGCGTGACGCAGAGCCGCTTCTGCGCCTCGGGCCTGGAGTCGGTGAACCTGGCCGCGATGAAGGTCATGTCCGGCCAGGAAGACCTCGTGGTCGCCGGCGGCGTGGAGTCGATGAGCCGCTGGCCGATGGGGTCGGACGGGGGCGCGTGGGCGATGGACCCGCGCATCAACAACAAGCTCAGCTTCATTCCGCAGGGCGTCAGCGCCGATCTCGTCGCCTCCATCGAAGGCTTCTCGCGCCAGGACGTGGACGCCTTCGCGGTCGAGTCGCAGAAGCGCGCCGCCGCGGCCAGGGCGGCCGGAAAGTTCAACAGGAGCGTGATACCGGTCAAGGACGTCAACGGCATTGTCATGCTCGACCACGACGAGACAATCCGCGGCGACGCGACGGTGGATTCGCTGGCCAGCCTCAAGCCCAGCTTCGAGATGATGGGCCAGATGGGTTTCGACGCCACCGCGCTGCGCAAGTACACGACGGTTGAGAAGATCGAGCACGTGCACCACGCCGGCAACAGCTCGGGCATCGTCGACGGCGCCGCGCTGATGCTGATCGGCAGCAAGGAGAAGGGCGCGGAGCTTGGCCTCAAGCCGCGCGCGCGCATCCGCCAGGTCGCGGTGATCGGGAGCGAGCCGACCATCATGCTCACGGGCATCGGTCCGGCTTCGAAGAAAGCGCTGCGCAAGGCCGGCATGTCCGTCCAGGACATCGACCTGTTCGAGATCAACGAGGCCTTCGCCGCCGTCGTCATGCGCGCCGCGCGCGACCTCGACATCGGCATGGACAGGATCAACGTCAACGGCGGTGCGATCGCGATGGGCCATCCCCTCGGCGCGACGGGCTGCGCGATCCTGGGCACCGCGCTCGATGAACTCGAGCGTACCGGCAAGGGCACGGCCCTGGCCTCGCTCTGCGTCGGCGCGGGCATGGGCATCGCCACGATCATCGAGCGCGTCTGAGTTCGGCGTCCGGACGAGGCCATCGTGCTCGGTCACTGGTTTGATTCCGCGCTGCACGCACTGCGTCGTCCCGACGCCGGACGCTGGAGCGCGGATACGCGCCTGCTCGACACCTCGGCCGGCCGCATGCGCGTGCGCGACACCGGCGGCGACAGGCCGGCGCTGCTCATGACGCCGGACGGACCCTGCCTGATCGAGCACCACGCGGCGTTGATCGACGCGCTGCGGCCGGATTTCCGCGTCGTATGCTTCGATCAACCCGGTTTCGGCTATTCGTATCCGCGATTCGGTTACGGACATCGGCTCGAACAGGGCGCGGAAGCGCTTTTTGCGGTCATGGACGCCCTGCATATCCAGCGCGCCTCGCTGTCGCTGTCCTGCGCCAACGGCTTCTACGCACTCGCGGCGGCGAAGCAGGCTCCCGCCCGCTTCGATCGCCTCGTGCTTGCGCAGACGCCTTCGCTCGAGGCGATGCAGCGCTGGGTGAAGCGCGTGATCCCTCGCCCGGTCCTGCTGCCGGTCGTGGGCCAGGCCCTGGTGCGCGCGCGCGTTCACAAGACCGCCGCAGCTTGGTTCGACGTGGCCGTGCCGCGCGGCGCCGATCCTGCGCCGCTCAAGCGCCTGACCGAAGCGGCCTTGCACGACGGTGCCTGCTTCTGTCTCGCCGGCGTGTGCCAGGGGCTCCGCGCGTCGGATGCCTCGCTGCTCGATGGCGTGACCACGCCCGTCACGCTCGCCTGGGGCGACGCGGATCGATCGCACAGGCACACGCCGCCGGACTCGCTGCTGTCGCTGGTCCCGCAGGCGCGCGTGCACCGTTTCGACGGCTGCGGACATTTTCCCAACCTCGAGCGGCCGGCCGAATTTGCCGCGCTGCTTCGCGGCACCGCGGTCCTGCATTGACGGATCGCCGCCCGCTCCACCATCTCCTTCCCATTATTTTTCTGAACGCGAGAACGCTCATGACCTCCCAGACCTCGGCCGTGCAGTACGAACAGGATGCAGACGGCATCGTCACGCTCACGATGGACATGCCCGGCCGTTCCATGAACGTGCTGAACCAGGAACTGCTCGAGCCTTTCTTCGCTGCCATCGGCAGGATCGAGGCGGATGCGGGCGTGAAAGGCGTGATCCTGACGTCCGGCAAGAAGGAGTTTCTCGCCGGGGCCGACATCGAGATGGTGTTCAAGATCACCGACCCGAAGATCGCGTTCGATCTCGCAGAAGCGCTCAAGGTCCAGCTCCGTCGTCTCGAGAAGTGCGGTCGCCCGGTCGTCGCGGCGCTGAACGGCACCGCGCTCGGCGGCGGGCTGGAACTCGCGCTCGCCTGCCACTACCGCATCGCCGTCGACGACCCGAAAGCCAAGTTCGGCCTGCCCGAGGTGAAGCTGGGTCTGCTGCCCGGTGGCGGCGGTACGCAGCGCCTGCCGCGCCTGATCGGCATCCAGGCCGCCGCGCCGCTGATGCTCGAAGGCAGGGAACTCAACGCCGCGGCCGCCAAGCAGCAGGGCATCGTCAACGAGCTGGCAAAGGATCGCACCGAGATGCTGGCCAAGGCCAGGTCCTGGTGCCTGGCCAATCCCAAGCCCGTTCAGCCCTGGGACGACAAGAAGTTCAGGTTCCCCGGTGGTGACTCGCGGAGCCCCGCGGTCGTGCAGATGCTGGCGATCGCGCCGTCGATGGCCAACGCCAAGACGCAGGGAAACTACCCCGCCGCGACGAACATCCTGTCCTCGATATACGAGGGCGGCATCGTCGACTTCGACACGGGCTGCCGCACCGAGTCGCGCTATTTCGCCGAGCTCGTGGTGTCGCAAGTGTCGAAGAACATGATCGGTACGCTGTGGTTCCAGCTCAACGGAATCAACAAGGGGAAGTCGCGTCCGCAGGGAATCGAGAAGTCGAGCGTCAAGAAGCTCGGCGTGCTGGGCGCAGGCATGATGGGCGCGGGCATCGCCTACGTGTCCGCCAAGGTCGGCATCGAGGTCGTTCTGCTCGATACCGCGCAGGAAGCCGCAGACAAGGGCAAAGCCTATTCCAGCGGTCTGCTCGACAAGGACGTGAAGAAGGGCAAGCTGCTGCCCTCGGACAAGGAGGCACTCCTCGCCCGCATCAAGGCGACGACGCAGTACGAGGATCTTGCCGGCTGCGACCTCGTCATCGAGGCGGTGTTCGAAGACCGCGCGATCAAGGCCGACGTGACGAAGAAGGCCGAGAAGGTCATCGGCGCCGACAAGGTCTTCGCCTCGAACACCTCGACCCTGCCGATCACCGGCCTGGCCAAGGCGCACAGCAGGGCGGAGAACTTCATCGGCCTGCACTTCTTCTCGCCCGTCGACAAGATGCCCCTGGTCGAAATCATCGTGGGCGAGAAGACCTCGAAAGAGACGCTCGCGAAGGGCTTCGACTACGTGCAGCAGATCCGCAAGACGCCGATCGTGGTCAACGACTCGCGCGGCTTCTACACCTCCCGCGTATTCGGCACGTACATCACCGAGGGCATGGCGATGGTGTCGGAAGGGGTGCACCCACGCAGCATCGAGGTCGCAGGCGTGCAGGCCGGCATGCCGGTGGGCCCGCTGGCGCTCAGCGACGAGGTATCGATCGGCCTTGCGCTCCACATTCTCGAGCAGACCCGCAAGGACTACGAGGCCGAGGGAAAGGTGCTGGAGGCGCGCGCGGCGGACGGCGTGATCGAGAAGATGGCGCGCACGCTGGGTCGGCCCGGCAAGAAGGCCGGCAAGGGCTTCTATGACTACCCAGCCGAAGGCGCGAAGGGCGAGAAGACTTTGTGGAAGGGCCTGGGCGAGCAGTTCCCGCTCGCCAAGACGCAGCCGCCGCAGCAGGAACTCATCGATCGCATGATGTTCGTGCAGGCCGTCGACGCGGCGCGCTGCTTCGAGGAGCGCGTGGTGACAACGGTCGCCGACACCAACATAGGCTCGATCTTCGGCTGGGGCTTCGCGCCGCACCAGGGCGGCGCGCTGCAGTTCATCAACGCCTACGGCCCGAACAAGTTCGTGTCGCGCTGCGAGCAGCTCGCGGCGAAGTACGGCGCCCGCTTCGCACCGCCCAAGTCGCTGGTCGAGATGGCCAAGGCCGGTAAGACCTACCAGGACTGAGGCTCCGGCGACTTCACGAAAGGCCTGTCTCGCGAAAGCGGGCAGGCCTTTTTCTTGGGTATCTTGTTTGGTGCTGGACCCCGACCCGCACGCGGGGCCACGATAGCCCATGAAAACATTCGTCCTCGTTCACGGTGCTTGGCACGGCGCCTGGTGCTGGTACAAGCTGGCCGCACGCCTGCGGGCCGCGGGTCATGTCGTGATCTGCCCGGACCTTCCGGGTCATGGCCTCGACCGCATGCCGACTTCGGAGGTCACTTTCGCGGCCTACGTCGAACGCATCACGCAGGCCCTCGACGCTGCGTCCGAGCCGGTCGTGCTGGTCGGTCACAGCATGGGCGGCGCGGTGGTGACACAGGCTACTGAGGATCGGCCCGATCGCGTTCGTCATCTCGTATACATCGCGGCCTTCGCGCCCGGCGACGGCGAGTCCGTGATGCAGATCGCGCGCGCAGATGCGGACGACCGCCTGGGCAAGACCATGGTTTTCTCGGCGGATCGCAAGAGCATCACGCTGAAACCCGAAACGATCCGCGAAAGCTTCTACGCCGATTGCCCCGATGAAGACTTCGCGCTGGCGCAGGCGCTGCTGGTCCCGCAGTCGCCTGCCCCGCTCGGCGCAACGCTGCGCATCTCCGATACCCACTTCGGCCGCGTACCCCGCAGCTATGTCGAGTGCACGAAGGACATGGCGGTGTCGATCACCTCGCAGCGGAACATGACCGGACGAAAGGGATGCGCGAAGGTCTACACGCTGGAGACCGGTCACTCGCCGTTCCTGTCCGCCGCAGATCGCGTCGCCGACATCCTCGGCGGCGTCTGAACGCCCGCTTGTAGCCCGGACGACTCGCCCGCAACGCCGATGTGCCGCCGACGCTCAGGTCGGCGATCGCCGATTTCGAGTCAACCCGGATGTGTGATCGTCGGTGATGATCGACAGCTACGTGAGCGCTTCAGGCCTGAAAGGCACGATGCTCGCGCCCCTCCAGTGGCGTCCCTCGCCTCAGTCGCGAAATTTCTCAGCGCTTCACCGGCCAGAACGCCGCGGCGCCCAGCCCTTCCAGCGCCAGTCCGTAGCCGAGGTTGCCGAGCATCATCTGCTTGAGCTGCTGTGTGATCGCCACGCGCGCATAGCGGACCGTCAACGGCGGCTGGGTCACGATCTTTCGCGCCAGCTCCCAGGCCCGGTCGAGCAATCGTTCGCGCGGCATGACCTCGCTGACAATGCCCAGCCGCAACGCTTCGTCGGCCTCGATCTTCTGCCCCGTCAGCAGGAAATAGCGGCCGCGGTTGGGGCCCAGGATCAGTGGCCAGATCACGTGGACGCCGTCGCCGGGCACCACGCCGTTCGGAAAATGCGGCGCGTCCTGGAACACCGCCGTGTCCGACGCCAGCACGATGTCGCACAGCACCGCGAGCTCCGCGTGGATCAGCGCCGGACCGTTGACCGCCGCGATGATCGGCACCTCGATGTTCAGATGATTGGTCAGCAGGTACTTGGCGTCCGAGTAGATCGAGTCCCATTTGGTCGGTGGCACGGTTGCGGGCGGTGCATCGACGGGTGCCGGCGCGGGTGCCGCTGAAACCTGCAATCCACCCGGACCGCCGCCCGTGTTCATGGCCGCGCAGAACTCCTCGCCCGTTCCGGTGAGGATCACGCAAAGATTCTCGGAGTCGCGCGCGATGTCGCCGAAGACGTACGAGAGTTCCTCGTGCGCGTTGAGGCCCCACTGCAGGGCGCCGCCGTGCGTGTGCAAGGTGACCAGCAGGATGCCGTCGCGGCGCTCCATGCGGACGTTGTCGTAGCGGTCCTGATAATCGGCGAGTTTCAGCTTGGGCATGTCGGAGGTTTCCGGAAGAGAAGGTGTCGGGGCAGAAGAACGCGCAGGGCCAGCGGCAATCCGTCGGCGATCGCCCGGGGCGCGAAAGAACTTCGAAGAAAATTCTCAGGGTCGCGCGAGGAAATCGACGATGCGACGGTTTACCTCGCGAGGATTCTCGACCAGCATGAAGTGACCCAGGCCGGGCAGCAGGTGGCACTCGGAATCCGGTCCGAAGTAATCGGCGATCTTGCGCAAGGTCGGCGGGTCCACCAGCAGGCAGCCGTCCTGCGCTCCGTGCAGGTAGAGCGTCCTCTGGGTGATTGCGCCGCCCCAGGTCGACAGCTGCTCCTCGAGGAAAGCGGGGGTGCCGTAGGTAGCCGGATCGAACAAGGTCTTGTAGTAGCCCATCGCCGCGCGCAGGTGCGCCGGATCGCGCAGGCAATCCTTGGCCCGACGCAGTTCCTCGCCGGCGGCGAACCCGGGCGACCAGTCGGACCACAGACCGTCGATGAAGGCGAAGTCGTCGGAGGCCACCACCGTTTCGGCCACCGCCATCTGGAAGAACCAGAAATAGAAGGAACTCTTGATCTGCGGATAGCGGAAGGCGATCTCGCCGAAGACGCGGAACGGCGGCACGTTCAGGATCACGCAGCGGCGCCAGCGATCCGGTCCGAGGGCCGCGGCCCCGTACGCCGCGATGGAACCCCAGTCGTGCGAGATCAGCACCGCTCGTTCGTCGCCGCCGAGCGCTGCGTGCAGCGCGTGAAGGTCCTGCGCAAGGGTCCGGGTGCTGACGCGCACATCCGCCGGGGCCTGCGTCGGCGCGTAGCCGCGCATGAACACGGCGACGGCGCGATAACCCGCCGCAGCGAGTTCAGGCAACAGGTGCCGATAAGTCCAGGCGGAGTCGGGAAACCCGTGCACGCACAGCGCCAACGGGCCCGTACCGGCTTCGAGATAGTGGAATCGCAGGCCGTTGGCCTCGACCGAACCCTGCGACAGGCCATTGGTTTGCATCGATCTCTCCTGTCCCGCGAAGCACCGCGGCATCATAGCCATCTGACGTCTGATGAGCTAGTCTCGAAATCACGAGGCCTCGCCGTGCCGGCTGGCCTTCGCAACGCTGCGAGGGAATGGATGAAGGCCGAAGAGCCCCGAGACGACCGGTCGTGTGAAGGCGGCGTGGTCCGTAGTGGAGTCGCCCGCCGCGAGTTCCTCCTGATGGCGGCGGGTGCAGGCCTCGGTCTTGGGGTGAAGCCTTCGACCCTCCTCGCGCAGGATGCCGCCGAGCAGCGGCCGACCGCCGGGGATGAACTCGTCCCCGCCGATGATGCGGCCAAGCACGAACCGCTGCGGGTGACGGACGTACCGGTGGACGCCAAGCCCATCTTCGCCCTGCCCCGCGACGCTGCCTCCGGAACGGTTCGGGACGGCTCCAAGCTCAACCGCGTGCTCCTGGTCCGTCTTGCCCCCGAAACCCTCGAAGAGCAGTCCGACGCCCGCGCCACCGGCGGCGTGATGGCGTTCTCCGCCATCTGCACGCACGAGGGTTGCGCGGTCAGCGAGTGGGTACAGGCCGAGCAGTGCCTGCTGTGCGTTTGTCACTTCTCCAAGTTCGACGTTCGTACCGGCGGTGCCGTGGCCGACGGTCCGGCTCCGCGCGGCTTGCCGCGACTGCCCTTGCGGCTCGAAGGGGACAAGCTGGTGGTCGACGGCGGCTTCAGTTCCGCGCCAGGGGTGCGACGCAGCACCTGAGTGAATCGCAGTACCGCTTCAAACCGCAGCACACAAGAACGGCGATGCCTACGGGCTGCCGCACGAGGAGAAGAGGTCCGATGAGTCGAGTCCTGGTCGCAACCCTGCTGCTGGTCAGCGCGATGACCTGCACCGCCGAAGACGTCGCGTCGCGTCCCTACAAGACCGTGACCGCAGCGCGCCTGCTCGACCCGGAGCCCGGAAACTGGCTGATGTATCGCGGCAACTACGCGGGCTGGGGATACAGCCCGCTGGCGAAGATCAGTTCGAAGAACGTCGGCCGGCTCGAACTCGCGTGGTCCTACGCCACCGGCATCAACGAGGGCCACCAGGCGCCGCCGATCGTCAACGACGGACGCATGTTCGTGAGCATGCCCAACAATCAGCTGATCGCCTTCGACGCCAGCAGCGGGCGTGAATTGTGGCGCTATCGCAAGGCCATTCCCGACGAGCTGCTCCAGCTGCATCCGACCAATCGCGGCGTGGCCCTTTACGGCGACGCGGTGTTCCTGGCGACCACCGATGCCCACCTGGTTTCGCTCGACGCTGTCACCGGCAAGCTGCGCTGGGCCAAGGCCGTCGGCGATTGGAAGTCGGGCTACTACATGACCCTTGCGCCGCTGGCGGTCGAGGGCAGGATCATCGTTGGCGTCTCCGGCGGCGAACTCGGCGTGCGCGGATTCATCGCGGCGCTGGACGCCGACACCGGCAAGGAAATGTGGCGCACGTACACGATTCCCGGCGCCGGCGAGCCGGGTGCCGACAGCTGGCCTGCCGGTGCCGCCGAGCACGGCGGCGGGCCGGTCTGGATCACCGGAACCTACGATCCCGCGACACGGCTGACGTTCTGGGGCGTCGGCAACCCCGCGCCCTGGACACCCGATGTGCGCAAGGGCGACAACCTGTACACCAACTCCGTGCTCGCGCTCGATGTCGACACCGGAACCCTGCGCGGCTATCACCAGTACCACTGGAACGACGCCTGGGACTGGGACGAGGTTTCGGCGCCGCTGCTGATCGACGTCAAACGCAACGGCAAGAAGATTTCCTCGCTGGTCCATGCCGGCCGCAACGGCTACATCTGGATGCTCGAACGCACGGACTCGGCGGTGAATTTCGTCGACGCCTGGCCTTTCGTGAAGCAGAACGTGTTCACGTCGATCGATCCGAAGACCGGTCGCCCGGAGTACGACCCCGCGCGCGTGATGCACGGTGACAAGGCCGCGAGCTTCTGCCCGTCGCTGTGGGGCGGCAAGGACTGGCCGCCCGAGGCCTACAGCCCGAAGACCGGCCTTTACTACGTGCCCGCCAACAACAACCTGTGTTCGGAACTCACGCCCGTCCCTGCCACGTACCGCAAGGGCGAGCTGTTCACGGGCGTCGCACTTGAAAACATCCTGACCAACATCCGCATGACACCAGAGTCCAAGCAGCACATAGGCGAAGTGCAGGCCTGGAATCTTTCCACTCGCAAGCAGGCCTGGACACACGAGTACCCCGAGATGAACTGGGGACCGATCCTCGCGACCGGCGGCAACCTGCTGTTCGCCGGCGGCACAAACGATCGCAAGTTCCACGCGTTCGATGCCACCACCGGCAAGCTGCTGTGGGAATTCCCGGCGCCTTCGGGCGTGACGGGCGTGCCCTCGAGTTTCGAGGTCGGCGGCGAGCAGTACGTCGCCGTGCAGTCGGGATGGGGCGTGGACGCCCAACGCATGCAGGGGGCTTTCGACGCCGTGCTGGATCACAAGACCGTGGTGCCGGCGGGCGGCACGGTGCTGGTGTTCAAGCTGCGCAAGTAAGCAGCGGGCACTGCGGTGCAGCGTCCCCTCACTCAGGGCTGGGTTGCAGGCTCCGCAGAGACGTAGCGCCACACCGATTCGATCTCGGCGGCGCTGAGGGTTGCCCCCCAAGCCGGCATCGCGCCCTTGCCGTCTCGCACCGAACCGGTGAACCGCGCCGGGTCGTCGCGTGGGAATGTGCGCAGGTCGAACACGCCGCTGGCCGGGTTCGTCATGCGAAAACCGTGGCAGCGCGCGCAGTTGTGACGGTAAACGTCGTCACCCGCCGCGACCGCATCGCTCTCCTCGCCCGAGGGCGCGGCCATCGCGCCCTGGGCGACCAGCAGAAGGACAGCGACGGCGGTCGCGGACCGCAGGATCATCAGGGGTTCCCCGCCCGCGCGCCGTCGAGCGATGCCGCCGCCCCTGCTTTTTCTTCCGCCGGCGCTGCGGGCTCCTCGTACAGGGCGAACGTCCACAGCGATCCGCCTGCGGGCACGTTGTTGAGCCGCTCGTCCGCACCGTAGAGCGCGTACACCCCGCCGATGCCGCTGGCCACGGTGACGTACTGACGGCCCCCGCGCTCCCAGGTCACCGGGATACCGATGACACCGGAACCGGCCTGGAACTGCCAGAGCTTGCGACCGTTGCTGCTGTCGTAAGCCATGAACTCGCCGGTCATCGCCCCGGTGAACACCAGGCCGCCGTCACTGCTCAGCACCCCGCCGAGGTTGGGCACGCCGAGCGGCACCTGCCATTTCGACACGCCAGTGAGCGGATCGATGGCCTTGAGGTACCCGCCGTTCTTGTTCTCGGGAAGATGGAACACGGTCAGGTCCATGCCCAGGTAGAAGGAGCCGGGTTTTAGCTTGGGCGCTTCGGTCCGATACGGAAAGCTGATGTCCAGGGTGTTGGCGAACACCAGGCCTTCCTTCTGCGAATACGACATCGGGGACCAGTTCTTGCCGCCCAGGCACGAGGGCGAGATCTCCACCGCCGTCTTCATCTCGAGCGATCCGCGGATCAAGGTGGTGACTTCGCTGTCGATCGGCCGGCCGGTCTTGAGGTCGATGCCCTTCGCCCAGTTGATGCGGTCGACGAAGGGATTGGCCGCCAGCAACCTCCCGGTCTTGCGATCCAGCACGTAGAAGAAGCCGTTGCGGTTGGCCTGCATCACCACCTTGCGCGGCGCGCCTTCGATGTTCAGCTCCGCCAGCACCAGCTCGTTGACGCCGTCGTAGTCGTAGGGATCGTTGGGCGAGAACTGGTAGTGCCAGACGATCTCTCCCGTGCGCGGCCGCATCGCGATCACCGAGCCGATGTAGAGATTGTCACGAGGCTTGCCGTCGGGATTGCGCGCGCTCGGATTCCAAGGCCCGCCGTTGCCCACGCCCCAGTAGACGAGGTCCAGCTCCGGATCGTAGGAGCCGGTCAGCCAGGTCGGGCCGCCGCCGTGCAGGTAGGTCTCCTGGTACCAGGTATCCCCGCCGGCCTCATCGGGACCGGCCGTGGTGTAGCGCCGCCACAAGCGCTTGCCGGTCTTGGGGTCCCAACCGTCGAGGAATCCCCGCGTGCCGTACTCGCCGCCGGACATGCCGGTGATCACCACGCCGTTGGCCACCAGCGGTGCACCGGTCACCGAATAGCCTTGCTTGTAGTCGGCCACCTCGGCGCGCCACAGCTGCCGCCCGGTCTTCATGTCCAGCGCGATGACGTGGGCATCCAGGGTGCCGCGGAACAGCATGCCCTGGTACGCCGCGGCGCCCCGGTTGTGCGAGCCACAGCAGGTCACCGCGTAGACGTCCTGCGGCAGCGTTACCGGCGCACGCCAGATCTGCTTTCCGCTGATGGCGTCGATCGCCACCGTGGCATCGGTGGTGGTGGCGTACATCACGCCGTCCACCAGCAGCGGCTGGGTCTCCTGGGGGAAGTTGTTCGACAGGCTGAGGTTCCAGACGGGAACCAGCCTGCGGACGGTCTGCCGGTTGATCTGCGTCAGCGAACTGTGCCGCTGCAGGTCGTAGCCGCCGTAGGTGACGATGTCCCCCGGCGTTCCGGGGTCTGCCTCGAGGTCCGAGGTCGAGGGCGCGGGCGCCGCCCAGGCGGCCATCGGCAGACCGATGCATGCAGCCACAACGAGTGCTTTCTTCATGTCCCTTGCCTCCGAGCGTCCCGGCGAGAGCCGGGATCGATTGCCATTCGCCCGCCTGAACCGTCCCCGTCATCGAGCGGGTCATCAGTGGTCTGATGTCTAAAAAAGAAGCCGGCTTACGACCGTCCCTGTTCCTCATTCAGCGATAGACGCCTCCCGACAGCGGGATGACCTGGCCATAGAAGGATTCGGAGAGGTCCGAGCACAGGAACACGCCCAGCTGGGCCGACTCCTCGCCCTTGACGATCTTGAGTCCCGGCATTCGGCTGATCAGCTTGGCCCATCCGGCCTCGGTGTTGCCAGCGGCGGCGCGCATGAGGTTGTTGTCGACGTTCTCCTGCGCGATGGCGTTCACGTTGATGTTGAACGGCGCCAACTCCAGGCCGATCGCCTTGGTCCAGCTGTTCTGCGCCCCTCGCGAGGCGCCGTACACCGACAGGTAGGCCGGTGGTAGCGCATCGACAACGGGCGTCAGCATGGTGGCGGCGCCGGTGATGCCCACGAGCGAGGTGATCGACACGATCTTGCCGCCACCCTGGCGCTTCATGCGCTTGACGGCCTCGCGGGTCACCCGGCTGAACGAGAAGAAGTTCTCGGCGAACATTTCGTCCACCGCGGCATCGTCGATGTCGTCGAAAGGGATGGACTTCACGATGCTGTGATTATTGACCAGGATGTCGAGGCGGCCGAACGTCGCGTCGATGCGCTGGAACATCGCGGCCACCGCGCGCGGATCGGTGAGATCCGCGATCAGGACCTCGCCACCACCCTTGTTCCTCGAGGCGATCTTGGCGTGTGGTTCCGCCGCGCCGGCATCCTTGTCCTGCACGCAGACGATGGCGCCGGCCTGGGTGAAGACCCTGGTGAAGGCAGGTCCCATGTATTCGGATACACCGGTGATCAGCGTGACCTTTCCGTCGAGTCTCATGTCGTTCTCCTCGGGTGATGCTTGGAAAAAGAAAACCGCTCTCCTCAGGCGCGCGCCAGCGACCGCGCCTGAGGTTCATGCATTCATCGGGCTCCCGGCCAGAAGGCTCCCGCGGCCAGGCCTTCCAGCGCGAGACCGTGACCGAGCTGCTGCGCCATCAGAACCCGCAGGCTTTGCGTCAGGGCAACGCGCGCGTATCGGGTGGTGAGCACCGGCTGCGCGGCGATCCCGCGGGCAAGTTCACGCGCGCGCGCCATCAGTTGCTCTCGCGGCAGGACTTCCGACACGACGCCCCACTCGAGCGCCTGCGCCGCGGACAAGCGCTGGCCGGTAAGCAGGAAGTAGCGGCCGCGATTGGGGCCGAGCAGCAGCGGCCATAGCAGGTGCACGCCGTCGCCCGGCACCACGCCGTTGGCGAAGTGCGGCGCGTCCTGGAATTCCGCGTTTTCGGACGCCAGCACGATGTCGCTGAGCAGCGCGATGTCGGCGCGGATCAAGGCAGGGCCATTGACCGCTGCGATCACGGGCACCTCGATGTTCAGGAGGTTCGTATGCAGCTGCTTGGCATGCGAATAGATCATGTCCCACACCGGCGGCGGAATGCCCACAGGTGCAGCGGGCGGCTCGGCGGTGCCGGAAACCTTCACGCCGCCGGGCCCACCGCGGCGATCCATGTCGGCACAGAACGAGTCGCCCGTGCCGGTGATGATCAGGCAGCGATTCTCTCGATCCTGTGAGATCTGCGAGAACAGGCACGACAGCTCCTGCAGCGCGCCAGCGCTCCACGTGAAGTCCGCACCCTCGGTATGCAGGCGCAGTTCGAGAACGCCGTCGTCGCGAGACAGTTCGACGTTGTGCAGGCCGCGCGCGTATTCAGCCAATGTGAGCTGGGGCATGGTGGTTTCCGGGTGGAATTGAGGTCGGCGAGGCCAGTTCAGTCCGTCCCGCGCAGGTGTTCGAGGATCAGCCGGTTCACGGCGGCGGGTTCGTCGACCTGCACGAAATGGCTCGCCGCCTCGATCCGTTCATAGCGCCAGGACCCTTCGACGTACTCGCCGGAATTGAGCAAGGGACCTTCGACGAGGTAATCGTCGCCGGTTGACCAGATCGCGAGCGTCGGCGCACGCACCTTCGGCAGCGGCGCAAACGGACGGAACAGCACCTCGGCCGGCAGGTTGACGCGATACCAGTTCAGTGCCGCGGTGAGACGGCCGGGTCGCGCGAGGTCGGCGATGAACAGGTCGGTGTCCGGATGTCCCTGACACCACTGCCGGAAAAGCGCCCAGTCGTCTCGCGTGAGCGCTTCTTCGGCAAGACCCTCGTGATGAAAAAGCAGGATGTACCAGAAGTGCTTGAGTTGTTCGATGCCGCCCTTGAAGAAGGCGTTGGGATGGCCCACGCAGAGCGCGGCAAAGCGATCGACCCGCGCGGACATCGTCGAGGCAAAGGTCCAGCCGACGATCGCGCCCCAGTCATGGCAGACCAGATGCGGTCGCGCGATGTCGAGCTGATCGAGGATGGCGACGAGGTCTTCCAGGACGCGGGGCAGCGCGTAGCCGGAAAGCCCGTCCGGGATGTCCGTCTTCCCGAACCCGCGCAGATCGGGAACGACCGCGCGAAATCCGGCCGCGACCAGCGCGGGAACCTGGTGGCGCCAGATCTCCGACGAGTCGGGAAAGCCGTGCAGCAGCAGCACCGGCGGGCCCTCGCCTACGTCCAGGACGTGATGGTTCAGACCGTTGGCAACGATCGTTCTTGCACCCATGGGACTTCTCCGACAAGAAGGTGGCGCGACAAATCGTGCGGCGCCTCGACAGGCGCCCGTCTGCTACTCGGTGAGCACGTCCGCCTTCTTGTAATAAGCCCAGACGTAATTCTTTGTGCCGCGGTCGCGCAGTTCCTTTACCGCCTGGTATTTGGGATGGTCGTAGAGGCGCTTGGGGCCGTCCTCCGTGGGATACATCGCGATCACCATCCACTGCTGGCCACCTCCGATGGTGGAGCCCGGGAAGTCCTGGGGCGAGTCGATGCGCTTGCCCATGCAGACGAGCTTTCCGCCCAGCTCGCCCTCAACGATGGGGCCTGCGACCCGCATGTACTGGCGATAGGTTTCCTGCTCGCGGAAGTCGAAGAGATTGAGTGCGTAGTACATGGGGAGGTCCTCCTGCTGGTCGGCTGATGCCGTTGGAATACGGCGCGAGGAGCTGCATGGCCTCCGCGCGCTCGGGTGAATGCAAGGTCTTTCAGCTTCCCGGCGTGATCGCGTGCTGCAGGTACACGACCTGCGTCTGCATGAACTCGTACAAGCCGTGCTTGCCGTCGGTCCCGCCGATACCGGACTTGCGCCAGCCCGCGTGGAACCCTTGCAGCGCTTCGAAGTTCTCGCGGTTGATGTAGGTCTCGCCGAACTTCAGTTCGCTGCACGCATGCATCGCCGAGTTGATGTTGCGGGTGTAGATCGACGAGGTCAGGCCCAGCTCGGAATCGTTGGCGTACGCGATGCCCTGCTCGAGTCCGTCGATGACCACGACCGGCACGACCGGTCCGAAGATCTCCTTGGTCACGATCTCCATCTCGTGCTTGCAGTCGGCCATCACGGTGGGCTCGTAGTAGTAGCCGGCCTTGCTCTGGCCGCGCTTGCCGCCAGTGACGGCGGTCGCGCCGGCGCGCTTGGCGCTCTCGACCAGGTTCGAGACTTTCTCGAAGCCCTGGCGGTTGATCAGCGGGCCCATGTCGACCGCCTCGTTCTCGAGCGGATTGCCAAAGCTCAGCTTGCTCATCGCGGCGGACAGCTTGGTGGTGAATTCGTCGGCGACGCGGCGATCGACGTAGACGCGCTCGGCGCAGTTGCACACCTGCCCGCTGTTGACGACACGCGAGTTCTTCACCGCCTCCACGGCAAGGTCCATGTCGGCATCGTGCAGCACGATGGCCGGGGCCTTGCCGCCCAGTTCCAGGTTCACCTTCGTGATGTTGGCGGCGGCCGCGGCCATGATGCGCGAGCCGGTCTCGACGCTGCCGGTGAAGGTGATCATGCCCACGCGAGGATCAGAGCTCAGGGCCTTGCCCGCGGCACCGGTGCCGGTCACGACGTTGAAAACGCCCGCAGGCAGCCCGCTTTCGGCCACTATCCTCGCGAACTCCAGCGCGTTGTTCGGCGTCTCCTCGCTCGGCTTGATGACGACCGTGCTGCCCGTGATCAAGGCCGGCGCCATCTTCCGCGCAACCAGGAAGAACGGAAAATTCCACGGAAGGATTCCGGCGATGACGCCGATCGGCTTGCGGAACAGGAAGATGTTTTCGTTCGCGCGATCGCTGGTGATGATCTCGCCCTCGATGCGGCGCGCCCACTGCGCGGTGTAATCGAGGTACTCGGCGGCAAACCCGACCTCGACGCGAGCCAGCCCCAGAGGCTTGCCCTGCTCCTCGGTGATCACGCGCGCGAGCGGCTCGATGTTGGCGCGCAGAAGATTCGCGATCTTGTGCAGGTAACCCGCCCGCTCGATGGCCGGCTTGCGCGCCCACGCGGCCTGCGCCTTGCTCGCGGCGCCGATGGCCTCGCGCACCTCGGCTTCGCCGCTGTTCGGCACGGTGGAGACCTGCGCCTCGGTCGCCGGATTGAGGACGGCGATGGATTCCTGCCGGGAACCCTCGGTGAAACGTCCATCGATAAAATTGCCGTAGGTTTTCATCATTTGTTTCTCTCCAGGTCGCCAGGTCAGGGTGCGGTAGGGTCCGCAGGTCTTGCTTTGATTTGTTTCGATCGATCGATCGCGAGCCAGGGCCTTTCGTGGATTCAGTCGACCTGGTGCCGGCGCACCGCGTCCTCGTTCCAGGCCAGGCCAACGCCTGGACGATCGGACGGCGCGATGCAGCCGTCCTTCACCATCAGCGGCTCCTGCAGGATCGCGTCCGCCCAGTCGACGTACTCGATCCAGTGCCGAGTGGGCGTGACCGCCAGCAGATGCGCGCTGACCTCGGCGAACAGGTGCGAGGACATTTCGATGCCGCGCCCTTCCGCCACACCCGCTGCGCTGAGCCAGCCGCTGACCCCGCCAATGCGTTGCAGGTCGGGCATCACGTAGTCGCTCGCTCCCGCGGCCACGGCCGTCGCCATCTGCGGTACACCGATGAAGTTCTCGCCCAGCTGCACCGGTGTCGTGAGCGCCTGCGTCACGCGCGCGTTGCCTGCGAAATCGTCGTGCGTGGTCGGCTCCTCGATCCAGTACAGCCCCTCGGAATCGAGCGCCCTTCCGCGACGGATGGCCTCGGTCACCGTCAGGCAGTGGTTGTAGTCGCTCATCAGGATCGCGCCCGAGGGGATTCGCTTGCGGATAGCGCGCACGGTCTCGAGATCACGCTCCAAGGTCGGATTGCCGAGACGCACCTTGATTGCGGTGAATCCTTCGAGCAGCTGCTCGGCCTCGTCCGCGGCCTCGGCCGCCGGCATGATGCCCAGGCCATTGCTGTTGTAGGCCTTGATGGGTGTCAGGTCGCCGCCGAGCATGCAAGCCAATGGCAGCTTGGCCGCCTTCGCCACCACGTCCCAGCAGGCCACGTCGATTCCCGCAAGCGCAACACTCACGAGCCCAGGCACCCCGAGCAGCTGGTAAGGCCGCGCCGCCTTTCGCCCGATCTCGAACGGGACCACGCGATCGCCCTTGATCTGTTCCGCGATGTCGGCGACCAGGCCGCGCAGGTGGCGCGAGATGGAAGCCACGTACGAGAAGATATAGGCGTGGCCGGTGATGCCCTCTTCGGTCTCCAGGTCGATCAGCACCAGCGGTGCGGCGATGACCGCGCCCACGCTGGTGCGCAGCGGCCTTCGCATCGGCGAGCTGACGGCGCGCGTCCGGATGTTGCGAATCCGGGGCGCCGTGCCTGCCGTCGACGTGACCGCGGATTTCATTTCGGAGCCTCGACCGCCGCCCGGCCTCCTGCGTAGAGCTTGAGCGCGGCGTAGGTGACGCCATTGACCGGCGTGGGGACCTTGAGATCGCGTCCGAAGCGCACCACGGCGCCGCACAGCCAATCGAGTTCAAGGCGGTTTCCGCGGCTCAGGTCCACCTGCATCGACGACATCATCGTCGCCGGAATGGTGTCGCAGAATTCCAGGCGCTTCTGTGCATAACCGGGATCCAGCCGCACGCCCTTGGCGATGCCGACATTCACGGTTTCGCGCATGGTCTCTAGCAGCATCGCGCGCAGGTCCGCATCAGCGCGGATCGGACCGATGGGCTGGCGCACGAGCGTGGTCGTCGAACTCAGGCCGACGAGAAAGACGAACTTCTCCCAGATCTCGCGCTGGATGTCGGTGCTGAGTTCGACCATGACCTGCGCATCGGTGAGCGCCTTCTGGAACGCCAGCGCGCGCGGTGATGCCTTGCCATCCATCTCGCCGAAGGTGATGCGCGCCATCTTTCCGGAATGCTCGATGACACCCGGCTCGCCGATGGCGGCCGCGATGTAGCACACGCCGCCCAGGTGATTGCGCTTGTCGATGAAGCGCGCGAGTACTTCGTCCTTCTCCACACCGTTCTGCAGCGAGATCACCGCGGTGTCCGGCCCCACCAGCGGTTTGACCGATTCGGCCGCCGCCTCGGTGTCCCACAGCTTCACGGCGACCAGCACGACATCGACCGGGCCGACCGTCTTGGGATCGGACGTCGCCTTCACGGGTTTCACCAGCATGTCGCCCAGCGCACTGTTGACCCGCAGCCCGTCGCGGTTCATCGCCGCAAGGTGCGCGCCGCGCGCGATGAAGTGGACCTCGTGTCCCGCCAGCGCGAGGCGCGATCCGAAGTAACCGCCGACGCCGCCCGTTCCCACGATCGCGATTTTCATTTTCTGTGCCTTGTCTTGATCACTATTGCTGTCCCGAGCGGGACGGAAACTCACGGATGTTTTTTCATGGCCGCCGCGTGACCGCGCTGGCGTCGATTTCGGCCAGCGACTTGCGCCCGCACAAGCCCAAGGTCCGGTGAGTGTCGGCCAGCAGGTTCAGCAGCACCGCCTCCACGCCCTCCTGTCCGCCCAGCGCCAAGCCATGCATGTACGGCCGGCCGAGCAGGACCGCGTTCGCGCCCAGCGCGATGGCCTTGATCACGTCGCTGCCGCGGCGGATGCCGCCATCCACCATCAGCAGCGGATCGGGGCCCAGCGCCTTGCGGATGTTGACCAGGGCGTCGAGCGCGCCGATCGAGCCATCGACCTGGCGCCCGCCGTGGTTGGAGACGATGACGCCGTCGAAGCCGAGCTCGAACGCGTGGCGCGCGTCGCTCTCGCACAGCACGCCCTTGATGAACAGCGGCAGCCGCGTGATCCCGCGCAGCCAGCGCATGTCGTCCCAGCCCAGCGCGAAATTCTTTTCCGAGTTGAACAGGTCGAGGAACAGCGCGACCGCGCGATCCATGTTCTCTCGCGGATCGCAGCCGAGGCGTGCGCGGAAGAAGGGGTCCGACAGGAACGTACCCAGGCCGGTGCCATCGCGGAACGGCAGGTAGCGCTGATTGTTGAGGTCACGCTCGCGCCAGCCCAGCATCGGCGTGTCGACCGTCACCGTGATGGTGGTGTAGCCACTGGCTTCGGCGCGCCGCACGAAGCTCTGCACGATGTCGCGGTCGTTGACGAAGTACAGCTGGAACCAGTTGTCGGTGTTCGGCGCCGCTGCAGCGATCTGCTCAAGCGTGTACGTGGTCGGCGTAGCCGTCATGAAACTTACGCCGCAGGCATCGCCCGCGCGCGCCACGGCGAGTTCGCCGTCGGCGTGCGCGATGGTCTCGGCACCGATGGGCGCAAGGAAGATGGGAGTGGGAAACGTCCTCCCGCAGATGCGCACGCTCAGGTCGCGATCGACGGCTGAACCGAGCATCCGCGGCACCAGGCGCCAGCGCTCGAGCGCCGCGCGATTCTCGGCCACGGTGTCCAGGCAGCCCGCGCCGCCCTGGATGAAGCCCAGCGGTCCGGGCGGCAGTTTTTCGCAGGCGCGACGCTCCCATTCCTCGGGCGACATCGGCCAGAGGCCGGGCACGTTCGCCACCTGTGCTACTCGGGACCAGACGGGGTGCATCGACTCTTCTCTCCTCGTCGTTCCAACACTTCCTTCGGCGGACGTTGCCCGCTGCCGCGTCGTGGCAGATTCGTTCATCGGGGGGAATGATCTGTGTGGCGTTCGCGCAAACTGCGAATCAGCGCTTGTCCTCGGCGAAGAACTTCTTCAGTTCGGCGATCAGGAAGTCCGGCTGCTCCTCGGCGATCCAGTGCCCGCAGTTCGGGATGACGCCGCCGCGCACGTTCGTCGCCAACTTTTCCATCCACATCTTTGGCCCTTCGCCCAGGAACGAGGCGCCGCCGTAGGCGAGCACCGGCATCTGCAGCGGCGTTTTCGCGTTCTCCGCGTTGTCGATGGCGTCCTGGTAGTGGCTCGAGTAGTACTTGAGCGACCGCAGTCCGCCGGGCGACTGCATGCAGCGCGTGTACTCGTCGAGATCCTCTTCGCAGACCGCGCCGGGGTTGTGCGCGAAGTGCCGGTGAAACCAGCTCAATAGCAGTCGCTCGCGTCCCGCGATCAGCGCTTCCGGAAGGCCGGACGGCGAGTCCAGAAACCCGATGTGCCAGACCTCGCGACCCAGGCCGTCCTTGGCGAACGGATGCTGCAGAGCCTGCTCGTAGCCGAAGCCTCCGAGCAGCGTCTCGAGAAACACCAGGCGCCGCACTTCCTTCTGATGCGCCGCCGCGTACGCGTACGCCGTGCTTGCGCCGAAGTCGTGTCCCACCAGGTAGATCGATTTGTACCCCAGGTGCTGGACGAGCTGGTAGATGTCCTCGGCCATCGTCTTCTTGTCATAGCCGCTATCAGGCTTGTCGGAGTCGCCGGACCCACGCAGGTCGGGCGCGATCACCGTGTAGTTCTCGGCCAGCGCCGGCAGGACGCGGCGCAGCCACTTGTGACCGGTCTGCGCGAAGCCGTGCAGCAGGACCACCGGATCGCCCTTGCCTGCCTTGGCGTAGTGGATGCGGATGCCATTTACCTGGGCGACGTGGCGCTCCACGTTCGCGGCCGAAGTTGCGGTCACGGGTCTTCTCCTCTCGCTGAGTTGTGCGCTATGGAAAAACCGACGGGCACCTGCGCTAGAGCCCGTCTACTCATCTGATGACATGCTGACCCCAGGTTTTTCGCCTGTCAACCGAAATCTCTACGCGGCTGAATCATGGGGGAATATCGCCCATTTTCATTGAGTCATCTGATGATCTGGTGTACGCTCGTGTCTTCCAATTCCGAGCAGACCATCGATGGAAGCCCGCACCGTGAGTCCCGTGAAACGCCACCAGCTGGCCGACCAGGTGCTGCGAGAGCTGCGCAAGGGCATCGCATCCGGCCTGTTCGCGGTCGGTTCGCGGCTGCCATCCGAACCGCAGCTCATGAAGCAGTTCTGCGTGGGGCGTACGACCATCCGCGAGGCCACGCGCGTGCTCGCTGCCTCGGGGCAGGTCGAGATCCTGCAAGGGCGCGGAACCTTCGTGCGATCGACTTCCATGCAGGGCATCGGCGGTGAGCCGGGCGGCGGCAGCCTCGCGTCCAAGCTGCGCGACGCGAGGGTCCGCGAGGTCTACCAGGTTCGCCGCGCACTCGAGGTCGAGGTCGTTCGAGCCGCCGCGCTGACCCGCGACGACGAAGATCTGGTGAAGCTGCGCAAGCTGATCGACACGCTTCACGAAAACTTTCGCCAGGGCTCGAAGGAAGCCTTTCGCGAAACCGACATCGAGCTGTACGCCGCCCTCGCCGCCAGCACCAAGAACGTCGTCCTGATCGATCTCTACCGCTCGTTTTCGCAGGCCCTCAAGGACGCGGTGACGCAGGTCATGGTATTTCCCGGCGTGATGAAGTCCTGCATTGCGCGGCATGAGCGCGTGTACAAGGCCATCGTCGATCGGGACTCGCAGACCGCCGAGGCCGTCACGGCGCAGTTCCTCGAACGCGTGAGCACGCTGATCGAGGACCTTCTCGGATCCGACAGCCGCATTTCGGACACGACGCAAGTTGCGGATGCCCCGACCGCCGCGGGACAGAACCTCGCCCGTACCAGCTAGCCGCGCGACGCTCCGCTGCGCGCCTTCATCGGTACCGACACCCCACCAGGAGCAATCCATGAACGATTCCAGGCCGTCCTCGCGAGCGTTGATCCTGATGGACCTGCAGAACGAGGTGCTGAGCTCCAAGGGCTTCGTTGGTGGCATGGGCATGGCCGCACAGGCGGCCGAGAAGAACGTCGTCCGCAACACCCGCAAGGCACTCGACAAGGCCCGCGCATCCGGCATCCCGGTGATTCACGTGGGCATGTCGTTCCGCAAGGGCCACCCCGACATCAACGGGGTGCCGCCGATCTTTCATCACCTCAAGGACGCCAAGGCATTCACGGAAGGCTCATGGGGCACGCAGTTCGACGAGACGCTGAAGCCGATCGACGGCGAACTCATCGTGTACAAGCGGGCGGTCAGCGGACTGTCCGGGACCGACCTGGCCAACCTGTTGCGGCTCGCGGGCGTCAGCACGCTGGTCCTCGCCGGCGTGGCGACCAACTTCGTTGTCGAAGGCACCGCACGGCAGGCGGCCGACGAAGGATTCCAGGTGGTCGTGCTGAAGGATTGCTGTGCGACGCTCAACGACGAGATGCACAACGCGTCCCTGGCGTTCCTCGAATTCCTGGGCGCCATTTCCACGTCCGACGAGTTCGCGGCTCACTGATCTGGCATGCCTGATCCACGGCCATGCGCGACGGGCGGTCACGTGGGAGTGCGATGGCTGCGCCGTCTTGTTTGCGAGTCGCCAGATCTGTGACCGAGATCGTTGTTACCGTCGTTTCCGATTTCGTCTGCCCTTGGTGCTACATCGGCGAACATCGCCTCGCGCGGGCGATCGAACAGCTTTCCGACGTCTCCGTGCGGATCCACTGGATGCCCTTCCAGCTCAACGCCTGGGTTCCGCCTGAGGGCATGAGCCGGCGCGACTATCGCGTTCACAAATTCGGCAGCTGGGAACGCTCGCTGCAGATGGACGCGCAGGTTGCGAAAGCGGCCGCCGCGGACGGGCTGTCGATCGATTTCACCCGCATCACGAGAACTCCCAACACCTTCGACCTGCACCGGCTCATGCGCCTGGCCACGGGGAGTCGGCACGAAACGATTCTGGCGCGGCATCTGTTCTCGGCCTATTTCGCCGAGGGCGTCGACCTGAGCGATCCGTCGCAGATCGCCGACGTCTGCGTCCGCAGCGGGCTGGCGGTTCAAGCGGTGATGGAAACCCTCTCTGGCGCTGCGCACACCGACGAGGTCACGCGCGAACAGGACGAGGTGCGTTTGGAGGGCGTGTCCGGCGTACCCGAATTCCGTATCGGCGGTCAGACGTTCCGCGGGGCGGTTCCCACGCCGCTGCTGGTGGACGCACTGACCGCGGCGCGCGCTCGCGGCGACCACGCGCCCGCCGGCCAGACGCCGTGATCGCGGCCGGTCCCGCACCGTTGTCATGAGCTTCGAGCCCTCGCCCCGCCCGGGTCTGGCCACCGTCATTGCACGCCTTGCCTGGTGCCTGGTGGGGGTCGCCGCGGGCATCGCCGTCGTCCTGCTGGTGGTGTCGCCACCTCACTCGCCGTTCCTGCTCGCGTCTCTTGGCGGCACCACGCTGTTCCTGTTCGGGCTTACCCGTGCCGATGCGGCGCAGCCGCGCGCGCTGATCGGCGGACACGCGGGCGGCGCGCTGATCGGCATCTTCTGCTACCAGCTGTTCGGGGACGCGCTCTGGGTCTACGGCGCCGCCGAGGTGATCGCCGTCGCCTACATGCTCACGACGCGGACGGTTCACCCGCCCGCGGGCGCCAACCCAATCATCATGATCCAGTGCCACGCGGGCTGGTCGGCGCTGCTGCAGCCGGTGCTGGCAGGTGCCCTGTGCCTGATCGCGGTCGCCGCGATCTGGAGCCGGCTCTACAAGGGGATGCAGAAATACCCGCGCGCCTGGCTCGCCCCCTCACCACCCACCGTCAATTGGGGGGCTTGGAGCGATTGAGGAGCGCTCTTCGTCTAAGGAGCGCTGTTCGTCGCAGCGATTGAGGAGCGCTCTTCGTCTAAGGAGCGCTCTTCGTCGCTGAGCCCAAGACATCGGCCGACGCGGGCGATGCCGTCGATCAATCGACCGTAGGGCCCGCCGGGTCAAATCGATCGGGTGGAACCGTTGCCTCAATAACCCGGATCGTCCGAAAGCCGCTTGCGCCGGCGAATCTTGCGTTCCGTCTCGACGGCAGCGGGCGCCCGCGCGATCTCGATCGTGGACCGCGACACCAGCCAGTCGGCCGCCACCTCCCACACCGCCGCCTGGGCCTTCGAACCCGAGAGCACGCCCATGTGCCCACCCGGCGCGACGAGGTACTGCTTGTCTGCGGAAGCCACGAGTTCCAGGCTCTTCTTGGCCGCGTCCGGGGTCACGAGATTGTCCGTCTCGCCCGCGAATACCAGCACCGAGGAGGAGATGCGGTCGAACTTCACGGACTTGCCGTCGAGCTCGAAGCTGCCGGTCGACAGATCGTTGTCGATGGCGAACTTCACGAACATGTCCTGGATCAGCCGTCCGGGGTACGCGAGCATGTTGTTCAGGAAGCTCGACGTGGTGGTGTGGCTCTCCACGTACTCGCGGTCCCACAGGCGGAGCACGAGATCCCAGTAGGTCGTGATGCTGCCGATGGGATTGGTCAGCTTGAACGCCAGCGAATTCATCCACCCCGGGATGCTCATCCTCTCGGGCGCAAGATTGTGCAGGCGAAACGAAGTGAGCTTGCGCACGATCTCCGCGGGCTTCATCAAGGCGGCTGTCATCTGGCCCATGATGCTGCCTTCCCGCATGTCGATGGGGCTGGCGACCGTGACGATGTTGCGCAGGTGCGCATCGTGCGACAGGCCGGCGTACATCAGGCAGAACAGTCCGCCCAGGCACCAGCCGAACAGGCTGAGATCGTCCACCTGCGCGTGCTCGCGGATGCGCTTGAGCGCTTCGGGCATCAAGTCGTCGACGTAGTCCCCGAGTCCGTAATTCGCCTGCTCGCGACCGGGCTCGCCCCAGTCGATGAGATACACGCGGTAGCCGCGCGCCACGAAATACTTCACGAGGCTGCGGTTGGGCATCAGGTCGAAGATGGTGGGCCGCGCCGCGAGCGGCGGCACAAACACCAGCGGTACGCCGTGCGTCTCGCCTATCACCGTCATCTTCGCGCCGCCCGCAAGCTCGATCTCGTCCTCCTCGAGCGGCGGGTAGTAGCGTACCGAGGTGATGCCGTAGGTGTGGATGATCTCGTGCTGCGTCTGCTCCGAGCGCACCATCGTGCCCGGCAGGAAGATGCGGTCGAAGGCGTTGTTGGCGACTTCCACCACGCGGTGATTGATCGCGAGCGCCTGTTCCAGCAACTGGTTGACGATGCCCATCCCGTTCTCCCTTCCTCAGCCCCAGACGATCTTGCGACGACGCGAGGCCCAGGCTTCGATTTCGGGCTCGTAGCGATTCTCGATGACGTCGCGCCTGATCTTCATCGTCGGCGTGAGAAACGCGTTCTCGATGGTCCACTGCTCCTTCACGACGGCGACAAAATCCAGCACCTCATGCGGCTCGAGTTCGCTGTTCACCTCGTCGAGCAGTTCGGAGAGTTCGTGCTCGATCGTGCTGCGCTGCGCCGCGTCGGACAACTGCGCCTGCGCATCGAGACTGAGCATCGCCAGCGCGTAGGGCTGCGGGCGTCCCGAGCCCGCCACGCACACGGCCTCGATCTTCGGATGCCTCATCAGGCGGTTCTCGATGGGTGACGGCGCCACGTACTTGCCCTTGCTGGTCTTGAACAGCTCCTTCACGCGACCGGTGATGCGCAGGCGCCCCTTGTCGTCGATGTCACCGCGATCACCGGTGTGCAGGAAGCCCTCGGCGTCGATGGCTTCCTTCGTGCGGGCCTCGTCGCGGTAGTAGCCCATCATGTTGCAGGGGCTCTTGATCAGGATCTCGCCGTCGGGCGCGATGCGACATTGCACGCCCGGCATGGTCTGCCCGACGTAGCCCGCCCTCACCTGTCCGGTGCGATTGGCATGCGAATACGCGAAGTTCTCCGACATGCCATAGCCTTCGATCAGCTCCAGGCCGATCTCGCGGTACCACTCCAGGATGTGCGGCGGCAGCGGCGCGGCACCCGTGAGTGCGTAGCGCGTGTAGTCGAGCCCGAGTTCGTGAAGCAGCTTGCGCTTCACGATGCCGCCGACCACCGGCATGCGGAACAGGACCTTCTGACGCTTGAGCGGGAGCTTCTGCTGGATGCCTTGGTAGAACTTGGTCCACAACCTCGGCACCGACAGGAACAAGGTCGGGCGCGCGCGCCGCATGTCGTCGAGAAAGGTGCTCAGGGAATCCGCGAAGTACACGCGGCAACCGCTGCGTAGCGAAGGCGACTCCAGCACCGCGCGCTCTGCGGCATGCGCCAGCGGCAGGTAGGAAATCATGCGGTCTTCGGGCGTGGGCTCGATGATGTTGCGGGCGCCATCCGCGCACCGAAGCATCGTGCCGAAGCTGATCATCACGCCCTTGGGCCGCCCGGTGCTGCCCGAGGTGTAGATGATCGTGGCCATCTCCCCGGGCTTGCGTCGAGCGGCGGTCTTGGCCGGCCGCGCCTTCACCGTCAGGTCCTCCCAGCGCGGGTAGTCGCTGGGCGGCGCCAGCGGCAGCGTCACGCAAGGCAGATCGGCGGGAAGCGCCGAACGCACCGAGTTCCAGTCCGACTTCTCGAGCTTGCCCAGGAACAGCAACCGGATCTGGGCGTGTTCGAGGATGAAGGACGCGGTCTCGGTGTTGAGCGTGGGATACAGCGGAACGCTGACGTGGCCGGCCATCCAGATCGCGAGGTCCGCGATGATCCAGTGCGCGCAGTTTTTGGAGAGCAGGCCGATGTTGCTGCGGGCCGGTAGCTTCAAGGATTTGAGGTGCGCTGCCATGCGCCGCGCCTGGTCGCCGACCTCGGCCCAGGTGTAGTCGGTCACGTTGTGGCCGTCGGGCTGCGTCAGGTACACCGCATGGGGCTGCGTCAGCTCCCAGTGGTGGAACCAGTCCAGCAGGGTCTGCTTGTTGTCGGCGCTTGCCATCCGGCGTCTCTCGTTGTGGGGGGTCAGCCCCTTCTCCATCGGGCGATTCTTGCAGAACGCCACGGGCCTGGGAGACTCGAGCTTCGCGGCGCGACGGTGGGCGATGGCGGAGAATCTACCGGCGTTCACTACCTGGGCTGGACCTTTCCAATGAATCCGCTGACCGCCTCCGCCACGGAGATGGCCGCCGCGCTGCGCGCGCGCACCCTTTCGTCCCGTGAACTGGTCGATGCGCACATCGCGCGTGTCGTGGCGGTGAACCTGCGGATCAACGCGATGGTCCAGTTCCGCTTCGACGAGGCGAGGCTCGAGGCCGACGCTGCCGACCTGCGCCTGGGCAGCGACGAGGAACGCGACACCCTGCCCCCGTTTCTCGGCGTGCCCTGCACGATCAAAGAGAATTTCGCATTCCCGGGCTTTCCGCAGGTCTCTGGAATGGTGTCACGCCGGAATGCCATCGCCACCCAGGAGGCGCCGACGATCACGCGCCTGCGCGCCGCCGGCGCAATCGTGCTCGGCTTCTCCAACACGCCCGAACTGTGCATGTGGATGGAGACGGCCAACCGCGTGTACGGCCGCACCGGCAACCCCTACGACTCCCGCCGCATCGCGGGCGGGTCGAGCGGGGGCGAAGGCGCGCTGGTCGGCGCCGGCGCCTCGCCTTTCGGCCTGGGCGCCGATGTCGGCGGATCGATCCGCTTCCCCGCATTCTTCAACGGCGTGTTCGGCCACAAGCCGACGCCGGGGATCGTGCCCAACACCGGCCAGTACCCGCTGCCCACAGGCGACATGAATCGCAACTGTGTGACGGGTCCCATCGCGCGACGGGCCGAAGACCTGTGGCCGCTGCTCAAGATCCTGGCCGGGCCCGACGGCGTCGACCCAGTCTGCACGGCCGGCGCACTGACGGGCGATCCGCGGCGCGTGAAACTCGACAAGCTGCGTATCTTCGCGGCCCGCGACGACGGCAGGCGCAGGGTCGCGGAAGACCTGTCCGCGTCGCAGGCGAAGGCTGCGGAATGGCTAGGCTCGCAAACCAAAGGGAGCGTGACGTGGCTGCAGCCCCGGGCCCTGCGCAACGCCTTCGACATCTGGGCCGCACTCATGCACGCCGCCGAACCCGAGCCCTTTGCGGTGCAGCTCGGCGACGGCCGGCGCATCTCGACCTTCCGTGAACTCGTGAAGTGGCCGCTGGGAATGACCCCGCACACGCTGCCGGCGCTGATCCTCGCGCTCCTCGAGACGCTGCCATTGCCGACGCGTCGCTACGTCGAGATGGGCAGGGCGCTGCGCGCCGAACTCATGCACACGCTGGGCGACGACGGCGTGCTGCTCTACCCGCCGTACACACGCGTGGCGCCCAAGCACAACCATCCGTTGTTTACACCCTTCGACTTCGCCTACTGCGGCATCTTCAACGTGCTGGGCTTTCCGGTGACGCAGGTGCCACTGGGCCTCAATGCGCAGGGCCTGCCACTGGGTGTCCAGGTGGTCGGCGCGCCGGGGCGCGACGCGCAGACCATCGCCGTGGCCCGGGCGCTGGAGAAAGAGTTCGGCGGGTGGGTGATGCCACCGCAGTAGGCCGGAGTGCCGCGTAGCTGGGACGAAGTCCGGTATCTACGCGCGGCGCAGGTATGCCGCTCTCACTCGGACGAGCCTGGGAGCGCGTTGTCCGCGTCGAGCATGGCGGACTCGTCTTCGAGCCCTTCGTCGCGATAACGCGTGTCCGCCCAGACCAGTTTCCAGACGGTCGACTCGTCGACCCACTCGAAATCGCTCCACGCTGCGCTTGCCGGCTCGCCGCCCGCGGCCGGCGTCGCCTCGTAGTCGAGCCGCTCGCAGGCGCGGCGCAGGTCGGGCGCGCGCTGGCCTTCGACGAGAAAGTTCGGACAGGCGTTGCGGATCGTGCTCGGGATCCAGATCCCGGTGGTCGGGACCTTCTTCCCGGTCTTGATCGTCGGCGCCTTGCGATCCGGCACGGGCATCGCGGGCAGGTTCGGCGGAAAGCTCCTGGGCCGCATGCGCAACGACAGGCGATCCGCGAGGATCGTGTCGCAGGCCCAGTGCCCGTCGAGCGTGCGCGCGATGCGATCGGCCATCGCCCCGGCGCGATCGCCCCAGGCACGTGCCTTCGAACCGATCGCGTCCGCGACCTGGGTCAGCGAGAAGTGCAGGTCGTCGCGCGGATCGAGCGGCTCGAGCCCCCCGACCGCCTGGGCCAGCGCCGTGTACGCCGCCACGGCTTCGCCGCCCTTCTGCAACAGGTCGGTGGCGCGCTTGAAAGCCTCAAGGTGCTCGTGCAGCGCCAGCGCCCAGTCCTTGGCGATCTTCGGCGTGAGGTAGCGGTCGGCCTCGTCCCACTCGAGAAACGCGGCGGTCAGGCCTGCGAACAGGTCCCGCGCGCGGCTTGCATAGGCCAGCGAGGTGTAGCGACGCAGCAGCCAGCTCATCTGCGCGAGCGTCGCGGCGTCTGGTGCGGATTCGTTGCCGTCGACTTCGACCACGGTCGGCGGACGCTCGTAGATGATCGCGGGCTCCGCGTCCTCATCGGGTTCCATGTCCGGCTCCGCGCACTGTGACGAGCGATTGTCGCGCTCCTCCGAGGCGCCGCACCAGCACTCCCGATATCGCGCGGCGCGGCGCCAAGCTCGCGCCCTTCGAAACGAATGAGCAGCTCGAGCAAGGCGTGCGAACGTACGAGCAGCGGCTAGGCCGGCCCGCGCCCGCCCCTTCCCGCCTGCGGGAAGAAACCGCGACGGCGCGGTAGCCCCCGGCCTCACACCGCGCGCCTCCATGGCCCGCAGTACGCGTCGACGCCTTCCTGGCAGCGCTTGAGCAGGTCGCGCAGACGGTCCACTTGGGCACCGTCGTCGAATCGCAGGGTCATGCCGTCGCCACGGATCGACGCGATGCGCACGATCCGCGCGGCCGTTCCGCACCCCAGCGCGTCGCCGAGCCGGCCCATGCGCGCGAGTGCCGAGAGTTCGCTCAGGTCCAGGCTGCGCTCCTGCACCGCGATGCCGTTCCAGCGCATGAGGGTCATCAGGCTGTCGCGCGTGATGCCGGCCAGGATCGTTCCGTCCAGCGGCGGCGTGCACCACGTATCGTCGATCTGAACGAACAGGTTCATCGTGCCGGCCTCCGACAGCCGGGTGTGCGTGGCGCCGTCGAGCCAGGCCACGTCGTCGCAGCCGCGCTCGCGGGCACGCTGAAGGCCGAGCAGACCGGCCGCGTAGTTGCCCGCGGTCTTGGCCGCGCCCGTGCCCCCGATCGCGGCGCGCGTCAGTTCGGCTTCCGCCCACAGGTTCACGGTCTTCGGCGGCGGATCGCTGCAGGGCGTCACGATCACCGCGAGGCGATGCGTGCGCGCCACGCGAAAACCGAGGCCCTCTTCGTCCGCGAGGATCGTGGGCCGCAGGTACAGCGACCCGCGCGCGTGCGGCGGCAGGAAATCATCGTGCAGGCGGCTGGCCAGCACGCAGGCCTCAACGAACAGGTTCTCCGGCACGACCGGCATGCCCAGCCGTCGTGCGCTGCGCGCAAGACGCTCGGCGTGCTCGCGCGGCCGGAACAGGTGCGCGTCGCCATCGGGGTCGCGATAGGTCTTGAGTCCTTCGAACACGGAAAGGCCGTACTGCAGGCCTCCGCTGGCGAGCGGACTGTGCGCCTCGGCCAGCGGCACCGCGTGCAGCGAGGACCATCCCTCGCCGTCGCGATGTTCGGCGCAGATCACCCAGGGCGCGAGCCGCTGGCCGAAACCGAGCTGTTCGGGAGCGGGCCAGTCCGCGGGGCGGCGTGCAAGTTCGAAACGGGTATTGGCGTTCATGCGGGGTCCCTGCGAAGTAGCTTTTTAGTTTGTGGGGTGCTCATGCGATTACCTCGAGGTTGGACTTGCCGGGCGCCACCATCGGCAGCACCTGTTCATCAGCGGAAATGGGAGCGCGCACCAGGACCGGCCCCGGCCGCGCGAAGGCGCATCGCAGTGCGGCGCGCGCATCGCGCGCCTTGCCCAGATCGATCGCCGGTATCCCGAAGGCCGCGGCTATCGCGCAAATCTGCGTGACTCGCGGGTAGCCGGACGCGGTGAACCGCTTCTCGTAGAAGAGCCCCTGCTGCTGGCGCACCATGCCCAGGCCGCCGTTGTCGAGCACGACGATCTTCACGTCGAGCTGCAGGTCCGCGAGCGTCGCAAGTTCCTGCACGTTCATGAGCAGGCTGCCGTCGCCGGTGACGCAGAGCGCGCCGGATTCCGGCGAAGCCAGCGCGGCGCCGATCGCCGCGGGAATGCCGAAGCCCATCGTGCCGAGGCCGCCCGAGGTCAGCCAGCGCACGGGATCGTGGATCGGATATTCCTGCGCCATCCACATCTGGTGCTGGCCCACGTCCGTCGTCACCACGCGATCCCGGCCGGCCAGCCGCGCGATCTGCGCGATCAGGCCTTGCGGCCGTGCGAGCGACTGCGGATCGAAGCTGCGCGGCGGGTACGCACGCCGCAGTTCGCCCATGCGCGCGAGCCACGCGGTGCGAAGCGTCGGCTTCAGCACCGCGCACAGTGCGCGCAAGGCCGCACCCGCATCGGCATGGATCGCGAGATCGACGCGGCGCAGCTTGCCGAGCTCGCGCGGATCGGCGTCGATGTGGATGACGCGCGCATGGGGCGCGAACGCGGCGAGCTTGCCCGTGGCGCGATCGTCGAAGCGGGCGCCGATCGCGATCAGCAGGTCGCACTCGTCGATCGCGCGGTTCGCGTGCTGCGCGCCGTGCATGCCGAGCATGCCCATCGCGAGCGGATGGTGCGGCGGCAGTGCGCCGAGCGCCATCAGCGTGGTCACGGTCGGCAGGCTCGCGGTCTCGGCGATCCGCTGCGCAGCGGCGAAAGCGCGCGCGATGCGCACGCCTCCGCCGAGATACAGGATCGGCCGCTGCGAGCGTTCGATCAGGCTCGCGGCGCGCGCGATCTCGCCCGGGTGGGGCACCGGCGCCAGCGTCGGGTTCACCGGGTCCGGCAAGGTCTCGAGTTCGATGCGCTCCGTCTGCACGTCCTTGGGGATGTCGAGCAGCACCGGGCCCGGCCGGCCGCTTTCCGCGATGCGAAACGCTTCAGGCAGCACCACGGCGAGTTCCGCCACCGAGCCGATATCGAAGTGCGCCTTGGTGATGCGGTCGACGATGAAGCCCGTCGGCGCTTCCTGGAAGGCATCGGTACCCTTCAGCGCGCGCGGCACCTGCCCGGCCAGCAGCACCAGCGGCACCGAGTCGGACCTGGCGTCCGCCAGTGCGGTGACGGTGTTGGTGACGCCGGGGCCTGACGTCGCGATACAGACGCCGGCGCGACCCGTGACGCGCGCGTAGCCCTGCGCGATGAAAGCCGCGCCCTGCTCGTTGCGCGCGAGCACGTGCGTGAGCTGCGAGTCGTCCAGCGCGCGGTACAACGGCAGGACCGCACCACCCGGCACGCCGCTGACGAAGGGCGTGCCGCGCCGTTCCAGGAAGCGGGTGATGAGTTGTGCACCGGTGATGTTCATGAAGGAGGTTCCAGGTGGGAACCCCTTGGGCGAAACATCCGGCGGATCCTGCAACTGCCGCAACAAAAAACCCCGCCGGATGTTGCGCCGGCGGGGTTTGGTTTGATCGTGCAGCGTCCCCTACGGCGCGTCGGTAACGACGACCAGCAGTACGGCGACGATGGCTTTGGCGGTGAAGCTCATTGCAGGGTTTGAATCGCTCTGTGCCGAACGTGTCGGCGTGGGTCGCCGGCTCGCAGGGCGCGGAGGATAAAGTATGCGGACTCCACAACCCAATGCCGCTCGTCGCCCAACCGGCGGTGCGTGACATCGAACGCTCCCGATCCGATCCGTTGCACGAATGACCGGTTCCGAATCCCCGCCCCTGCTGCGCACCGGCCCGCGCTCCGGAGCGGACGACCACGCGCTGGTGGTCGGCATCAAGCCGTGGAAGCGCTGGCAGATCGATCGCTTCCTGCGCTCGCGCCACGCCTCGCTCCGCTACTGCGCCACGCCAGAGCAGGCGCTGCGACGACAGAAGCACGAAGGCGGCGCGATCGTGGTGTGGGCGTCGCGCGAGCCGGTCGGCTTCGACGAAGTGGCGCGCGCACAGGGCGCGCGCGTGGTGCGCATCGAGGACGGGTTCGTTCGCTCGGTGGGCCTGGGCTCCAACCACGTCGGCGGCGCCTCGCTGGTCATCGACGAGCTGGGCATTTACTTCGACCCGCGTCGGCCTTCCTCACTCGAGCAGATGTTGGAGACCGGCGAATTCGAACCGCCGTTGCTCGAACGCGCCGCCGCGTTGCGGCGTCTGCTCATCGAGGGCCGGATCACCAAGTACAACGTTGGCTCGCGGGCGCCGGCTCCCCTCGGGGGTGCGCCCGGGCAGATGAGGCTGCTGGTCCCGGGCCAAGTCGAGGACGACGCCTCCGTACGCCTGGGCGCGCCGCGCGTCCGGACCAATCTTGCGCTCCTGCGTGCGGTACGCGCCGCGCATCCCGCGGCCTGGATCGTCTACAAGCCGCATCCGGATACCGAGGCCGGCACGCGCGCGGGCGCCATCCCGGATCCGGCGGCGATGGAGGTCGCCGACGAGGTGATCCGCGGCGTCTCCGTGACGGGGCTGCTGCCGCAGGTAGACGAAGTCCACACCATGACCTCGCTCGTCGGCTTCGAGGCCCTGCTGCGCGACGTACCGGTGACGACCTGGGGCCAGCCCTTCTATTCCGGATGGGGCCTCACCACCGATCGCCTGTTCAACCCCCGGCGCACGCGGCGGCGCACGCTGGACGAACTCGTCGCCGCGGCGCTGATCCGCTACCCGCTCTACGTCGACCCGCTGACGCACCAGCCTTGCGAGGTCGAGCAGCTGGTCGCACGCCTGGTCGAGCTGGGCCCCGACCCGGGTCGCGCCGATCCTTCCGTGCTGCGTCGCACTGCGCGCCTCTGCCTGGGCTGGCTGCGCTCGCAGTGGAGCGGCCGCGCATGAGGCAGGGTCCGCACCTGCACGTGCTCTTCGACGTCACGCGCCTGCTCGCGCGTTCGGGCTTTGCCA
>JBKJPX010000026.1:0-45154 GCA_046594215.1 Panacagrimonas sp. | reverse complement strand
CCGGGCTGATCAGGCCGGCTGGGTGGCGCCCCATGCGTCGATCTTCCTGGGGCTGCCGCGCACGATCGTGGCCTTGCGATGGCCCTGGCTCTGCCAGTACAGGCCCGTCAGCGGTTCGACCAGGGTGAGTCGTCCGCGACGCTGGTAGGCGCCGGTATCGATGAACAGGGTGTTGTGGTTGAGCACGGGCCGGCGCACGGGCAGGATGCTGTGGCCCGCGATCACGAGGTCTGCGCCCGGGGTCGGCGTCAGCAGGCGCTCGATGTCGACCAGGCGTTCCTTCGTCGTCGACTTGCCCTCGGGGTTGCCCATGCGCGCGCACAGCGCCGTGTAGCGACGCCGGCCCCAGAGAGCGCTGGCCGCCAGGGTCTCGCATTCGTCGGCCAGCAAATCCTCGTCGCGCAGCTCGGCCGCCGTGACTTCCTGCCAGGAGCAGCCGCAAGGCAACTCGGCGTGGATCAGGCCCGCGGTGCGACCGTCGGCAAGGCGCAGGCTGATCGTCAGCGGAAGCTGATCGACGAGCCCGGCCAGAACGGCCCGGTCCTCGCGCGACATCCCTGCTGCCCACGAGCCCCCGTTGCACTGCCAGATTCGAAAGCCGAAGCTCGTGCGCATCGACTCGCTGAGCATCGCCTCGTGATTTCCGCGCACGGCGTGGAACGAGGGCTCGCGCACGAAACGCCGCAGCAAGGCCTCGCTGTGCGGGCCACGATCGATGAGGTCGCCGACCGAGAAGAGCCGGTCCTTTGCGGCATCGAATTCCACCGCGGCGAGAACGGCGTCGAGCATCGCCATGTGACCGTGCAGGTCGCCCACGACGAAGTCCCGCCCCACGGCATTGGCTTCGACCGTCTGTGTCCAGCGCGTCATCTCCGCGGGGAATCTATCCGTTCTGGATGCGCGCGATCGTCGCGAGTCAGGACCCGCGCGCGCCGTTCCGCCCGAGCCCCTTCCGCTACGGCGCCGACGGCGACGCGCGCAGCGAAGCCTCGATGGTCTGCAGCGTGTCCGGAAACCCGTCCCACTTCGTGCCGGCCACGTAGGCGCGTTCGCGTCCCAGCTGTTCCTGGCTGTGATCCAGCACGAGGCGCTGCACGGCCGTTCCGAGCGGGAGCGCGTACGCCGCCTCCACCGCCAAGCTGATCTCCTCGCGCAGCTCCGCGCTGGCCGCGCGAAGCTGCTCCAGCCTGACGTCCCACCGTGCCGCCAGCGCCTCACCGTTCGCGCAGCTCTCCGCGAGTTGTGGCCGGGGCTCGTTGCCATCGAGCTTGCCCAGCCGCTTGGCCAGCCCGCACAGCGAGCGCAGGTCCGTGACTTCGTACCAGTGCGCGTGGTCGACCTGCTCGCGCAGCAGGCTCATCGAGCCCAGGATCACCTGCGCCTGCTCGACCGCGAGGCGGTTGGCAGGATCGATGGCGGGCATCACCACCTCGGACAGGGCCTTCATCATCGTGCGCAGGCGTAGATCGATACCGGCTTGCATGGGTGACTCCGAGGTGGGTGTCGACGGGGACGACGGCTCAGGCCATCGCCTCTTCGAGTGCGCGGCGCAGCGATTCGAGCAAGGTGTAGCCGAGTTCGCCGAACCAGGCGAGCAGCACGTCCTGGTGAGACTTGGCGCCGTCGGCGGCACGCAGCGCCGTCCCCACGGTCATCAGCGCGCCGCGCCAGAACGCCAGCACCGTGTAGTAGCGCAGGCGCTCGGGATCCACGGGCAGACCGCTGGCCTTTTCGTAGGCCGCGAGAAACTCTTCTCGCGCGAACAGCGACGAGGACAGGCGGCTGCCGTCCTCGGCCTGGGTCTCGAAGGCCGGCATCAGGATCCAGGCCAGGTCGAGGTGGCGGTCGCCGAAGTAGCCCAGCTCCCAGTCGAGCATCGCCGTGATCTTCAGCGTGCGCTCGTCGAACAGGTAGTTGCCGGTGCGAAAGTCCGAGTGCACCAGCGAGCAGTGGTCGAGCGGCTTTCGGTGGGCGCGCAGCCACTGCTCGGCCAGGGTCAGCAGCGGGATGGCCTCGAGCTGGTCCTCGTGCCAGACGCGCGTCCACCAGTTGAGCTGCCAGTCGATGTCCTGGGTCGTGCCGACCCTGGGAATGTCGAAGGCCGAGAGGTCGGCCCCCCGGATGTCCAGGGTATGGATGCGCGCGAGCGTGTCGACGAACTGCGGCCCGATCACCGCGCGCTGCGCGGCGTCGAAGCAGATGCCTACGCCGGTCGTCTTCGAGGCGCCGGCCGAGGGCTTCTGCACGCCGTCGATGAAGCTGTAGATGATGGCCGGGCGTCCGAGCTCCTCGCCCGTGGCGTCCAGCCAGTAGGCATTGGGCACCGGGATCGCCCGCGACGCGGCGCGGATGAGCTGGAATTCGCGTTCGCGGTTGGTCTCGACAACCGATTCGGAGGGCTCGCGGCGCAGCACCATGCGCTCACCCTGTCGGCGCTCGCCCTCGCAGGTCCAGTCGAGTTCGAACGCGAACTGTTCCTTCGAGGCGCCGCCCGTGAGCGGCGCCAGCTTGTGAATCGCGACGTCGCCGTCCACGCGCTTCTTGAGGAAGGCGTGCAGGCGATCGCCGACATTGGCCATGTCGACGCGCGGTCCCGGTCCGCTCGCACGCCGTTCCATCTTGGAGACGAGCGTGGCATCGACGCTGCGCTCCACCGGGTAGCGCGCACGCATCGCCGCGATGTCCCCGGCAGTGGGATGGCGTCGCCAGTCGCGTTGCGACATGGAATCTCCTCGTTCTGGTCGTTCTGACGATTCTGGTTGCGGTGCTAACATGCCAGCATTCCGCACCGAACAAAAGCAGGCGTACATCCGGCACCGAGCACGCCCATCATCCGCGTACTCGCCGTATCGTTCGAGTTGAATCTCCCGCGTCCGGAGCCTTTCGATGACCCCCGCCTTCTTTCCCGAACTCGCCTACTACGCCCTGCCCGGCCACGTGGCCCATCCCGGCGAGCTCGTCGATGACGTGCGCCAGGGCGAAGCGCTGGGCCTGGGCTCGGTCTTCATCTCCGAGCGCCTGAACACCAAGAACGTGGAGGTCCTGTCGGGCCTTGCAGCCGCACACACCACGAAGATGGGCATCTCCTCAGGCCTGATCTCGAACCTCCCCTTGCGCAACCCGCTGGTCACCGCGTCGTATGCCTCCACGATGGCGCTGCTCACGAACAATCGCTTCTCGCTGGGCATGGGCCGGGGGCAGGACGCGCTGTCCGATGCGGCCGGCGTGCCGCGCGTGAACTTCCAGGTGCTCGAGGATTCCATCCGCATCCTGCGCCAGCTCTGGAAGGGCGAAGCGGTGACCTACTCGGGCGTGCTCGGAAACTTCAGGAACCTGTCGCTGGGCATGAAGCTGGACGTGGCGCCGCCGATCCTGATGGCCGTCATGGGAGACAAGACCAGCTACTGGGCCGGCCAGCACTGCGACGGGGTGATCTACAACTCGCTGTGGAGTCCGCGCGCGATCGAGCATTCGACCCGGCTCGTGCGCCAGGGCGCACGCGACGCGGGTCGCGATCCGGACCGCGTGCGCGTGTGGGCCATCTGCATCACCGCCTGCGAGCTGCCCGAGGAGGACATGCTGCCCATGGTGGTGCGCCGCATGAACACCTACCTCGCGTTCAAGGGCATGTGGGACGTGATCTGCGAGGCCAACGGCTGGGACAAGGGGGCGCTCGAGAAGGTCCGCGCGCTGCAGGCCGAGATCGACGGCCGGCCCAGGGATGGCAGTACGCTCGGCGACGAACACATGAGCCGCAGGCTCGACGACATCCGGCGCAGCTACGAGGTCTATCCCCGGCAGTGGATCGAGGAGGGCTGCGCAGTGGGCTCGGCGCAAGCCTGCGCGGCCAAGGTGCGGGAGCGCTTCGACGCCGGCGCCGACGGCGTCCTGCTGCACGGCAGCACGCCCCGTCACCTGGCCTCGCTGCTCGCCGAGTGGCCGAAGCACCGGCCGGCCGGTCGCTTCGACGGCCGCAGCGCGAACCCCGGCCTATGAGCAGCATTCCCATGACCGAAGTGGCCGCGGCGAGCACGCGCATTGCCGTCGTCGGTGGCGGCGGCGCGCTGGGCTTCGGGCTCGCGCTGCGCTGGGCGCGCGCCGGCTTCAGCGTCAGCATCGGGTCGCGCGACGCCGCTCGTGCCCAGGAGGCGGCGCGCGAGTGCAGCGCGCAGGCCGGCGTCGCGGTGAGCGGCGGTGCGAACGCGGAAGTCGTCGCGCTGGCCGACGTCGCCGTGGTCTGCGTGCCGTTCGCGGCGCAGGCCGAGACGCTGCAGCAGATCGTGACCGCCGCGGCCGGCAAGATCGTCGTGGACACCACGGTGCCGCTGGTACCGCCCAAGGTGATGCGCGTGCAGCTCCCGGCGGAAGGCTCGGCCGCGCGACGCGCACAGAACCTGCTCGGGCCGCAGGTGCGCGTCGTGTCCGCGTTCCAGAACATCGCGGCCGCGCACCTGCGCGACCTTGCGCACCTCCCGCGCGGCGATGTGCTGGTCACCGGCGACGATGCCGACGCGCGCGAACTCGTCGTGGGCCTGGCCCGCGCGATCGGATTGACGGCCTGGCAGGCCGGGCCGCTCGACAACGCGGTGATCGCCGAGGCGCTGACTTCCGCGCTGATCTTCATCAACAAGCGTTACGGCATCGACGGCGCCGGCATCCGCATCTGCGGACCCGACACCGCCGCCTGAGCACGGGGCCCTCGGTGCATTCCAGGCCAGCCGCCGCGCGCATCGAGCTGATCGCACCGGCGGGCCTGCCCGAGGTCGCCGCGGGAGACGATCTGGCCGTGCTGATCGTCAAGGCACTCGACGCCGAGGGCCTTGCCCTGCAGGACGATGACGTGCTCGTCGTGGCGCAGAAGATCGTGTCCAAGGCCGAGGGCCGTGGCGTCGACCTGCGCACGATCGAGCCCGGTGCGAGGGCGCTCGAACTGGCGCCGCAGTGCGCGAAGGACCCTCGCCTGGTGGAAATGATCCTGTCGCAGAGCACCGAGGTGCTGCGCGTGATGCCCGGCGCGCTGATCGTCGTGCATCGGCATGGCTGGGTGATGGCCAACGCGGGCGTCGACCAGTCCAACCTGCCGGGCAACGAAGGCGACGACGCCGCGCTGCTGCTGCCGGAGGATCCGGATCGCTCGGCGGCGCGTCTGCGCGAGTCGCTGCTCGAAAGCCTGGGCCTGCGCGTCGGCGTGATCGTCAACGACAGCTTCGGTCGACCCTGGCGGCAGGGCGTGGTCGGCACGGCGCTCGGTGTCGCCGGCTGGCCGTCGCTGATCGATGCGCGCGGCACGCAGGACCGTCACGGCCGCATCCTGCGCGGCACGCTGATCGCGCATGCAGACGAACTGGCGGCCGCCGCATCGCTGCTGCAGGGACAGGCTGGCGAAGGACGTCCTGTGGTGATCGTGCGCGGGCTTCGGCCGGGATCGGCGAACGGTTCTGGACGCGATCTGATGCGTCCTCCCTCGCAGGACCTGTTCCGGTGACGCGCGTCGTCGCACTGTCCGGCGGCGTGGGCGGGGCCAAGCTCGCGGCGGGCCTCGCGGACGTGCTGTCGCCCGGTGAGCTGCTGATCGCGGCGAACACGGGAGACGACTTCGAGCA
This sequence comes from Panacagrimonas sp., assembly GCA_046594215.1. Taxonomy (GTDB): domain Bacteria; phylum Pseudomonadota; class Gammaproteobacteria; order Nevskiales; family Nevskiaceae; genus Panacagrimonas. The sequence goes on along the minus strand of JBKJPX010000026.1, from coordinate 39,551 downwards.
CCTCGGACTCATGGTGTGCGCGGATCTCGACTCCAACCTCTATGCGCTCGCGGGGCTCAACGACGAAGCGCGCGGCTGGGGCCGGCGCGACGAGACCTGGAACTTCATGCAGTCGCTCGCCGGCATCGGCGGCGAGACCTGGTTCCGCCTTGGAGATCGTGACCTCGCGACGCATGTGCAGCGCACCCTGCGCCTCTGCCAGGGCGCCACGCTTTCGCAGGTCACCTCGGAACTGGCGACGGCGCTGGGCATCACGGCGCGTCTGGTGCCGATGAGCGAGGACAGGGTGCGGACCTTTATCGTCACGGACGAGGGACGGCTGCCGTTCCAGGACTACTTCGTGCGCCGCCAGTGCGGGCCGGCGGTGCGGGTCGTCGAGTACGAGGGCGCTGCGTTCGCGGCGCCGCAGGAGGAACTGCTGGGCGCGCTCCGCGATCCGAAGCTCGAGTGCATCCTGATCTGCCCCTCCAATCCCTGGCTCAGCATCGGACCGATGCTCGCGATGCCCGCGCTGCGCGCCGCACTGGACGCGCGACGCGTGCCGCTGGTGGCGGTGTCCCCGATCGTAGGCGGACGCGCGCTGCGCGGGCCCGCCGACAAGATCATGCGCGAGCTCGGGATGGCGTCCGACGTCCTGTCCGTCGCGGAGCACTACGGCGGCCTGGTCGACTGCTGGCTCATCGACGAGGCCGATGCCGCGCAGCAGCACGCGATCGCCGCGCTCGGCTGCACGGCGCACGTCACGGCGACCGTGATGCACGACGCCGCGTCGCGGCGTGCGCTAGCGCAGTCGGTGCTGCGGGCGGCGGGTCTTGGCTGATCGGGTTGGGCAGCCGCCTCGCCGGCGGCTCAGGACTGGACTACCTTCGACATCGACAATCCCGCTAGACCAGCCCGGCCGGCAAAGGCGCGCCGTAAGATGGACTCGCGCCGTTCGGCCATCACGAGGAGAAGCCCATGAGCAATCAGCCTAAGGAAGAGCTTCCGGTCCTGAAGGACTTCCATGAAAAAATGACGCAGCAGCACGTGCTGCCCGACTGGATCGTCCAGCACCTCGCCGAATACGCCCGCGATCCGGTGAAGGCGCACCTGTGGGACGGAACGCCGTTCGGCGGCTATGCGAAGACCCCGACGCTGCTGCTCACGACGCGCGGGCGCAAGACCGGCCGGATCCTGACCCTGCCCCTGATCTACGGAAAGGACGGCTCGAATCACGTGATCATCGGCTCCAAGGGCGGCGCGGCGGAGCACCCGGCCTGGCTGCTCAACCTCGAGGCCGATCCGAACGTCGAGGTGCAGGTCGTCGCCGACAAATTCTCGGCGGTGGCCCGTATCGCCAAGGGTGACGAACGCACACGGCTGTGGAAGATGATGGTCGAGGTCTATCCGCCCTACCCCGACTACCAGTCGCGAACCGAGCGCGAGATCCCGGTGGTCGTCCTCACGCGCAAATGAGATCGGGCGTTCGGCGCCCGTCACGATGACGACCTGGGCCCTGGTTCCGCTGAAGGCCTTCGCCCGCTCGAAGCAGCGGCTCGACGGACACCTCGACAGCGAGCAGCGCGCGGCGCTGGTCCAGGGCATGGCGGCGAGCGTCATCGCCGCCCTGCTCGCGCAGGCGCGCATCGCCGGTGTCGCCGTGGTGAGTGCCGACGCATCGGTACGGCACTGGGCGGCGGCGCGGGGCGCGCTGGCGATCGATGAGCCGGGTTCGGGCCTGAACGACGCGCTTTCGACCGGCGCGCGCGTCCTGCACGAGCTCGGGGCCACCCGCCTGCTCGTGGTGCCCGCCGACCTGCCGCACATCGAGGCCGCCGATCTCGCGATGCTGATGACGGACCCGGCGCCGACTCTTGTAACCGTCGTACGCGCGATGCGGGACGGCGGCACCAACGCCCTGCTGCTGCCACTGCCGCTGCCGTTCGCGTTGTGCTTCGGCCACGACAGCGCCGCGCGTCACCACGCCGCGGCGATGCAGGTCGGGCAGCCGGCGCGGCTGATCGGCCTGCGCTCGTTTGACCACGACATCGACCTGCCCGAAGACCTGCGGCGCCTGGACCAAGCCGATGCCCTCCGGCTGCCCGACCCCGTTGTCGTGCCCGCATGAGCGCGCGCTCCTGGCTGCTAGCCGCCGCCCAAGGTGAACGCCTCGACGAGACCGCGTCGCTCGCGCTCGCGGACACGGGCACGCTGCCCGCGCTGATGTCGGCGGCGGCCGCCTGCCGCGATCTCGGGCACCCGGACGTCGTCAGCTATTCGCGAAAAGTCTTCATCCCGCTGACGCACCTGTGTCGCGACGTCTGCCACTACTGCACCTTCGCCAAACCGCCGCGCGCCGGGACGCCGGCCTACCTCGACCGCGAGGCCGTACTGGCGATCGCGCGCCAGGGCGTCGAGGCGGGCTGCACCGAGGCGCTGTTCACCCTGGGGGACCAGCCGGAGCTGCGCTACCGCGCCGCGCGCGAGGCCCTGGCCGTTCTGGGTCATACGCGCACGCTCGATTATCTCCAGGAAGTCGCTGGCGCCGTGCTGCGCGAGACGGGCCTGCTGCCGCATCTGAATCCCGGCGTGATGCAGGCCGAGGACATCGCGCGCCTGCGAACGGTCTCGGCCTCGATGGGCCTGATGCTCGAGTCCAGCGCCGCACGCCTGTGCGAGCGCGGCGGCCCGCACTTCGGCTCACCCGACAAGCATCCGGACGTGCGGCTCGCAACCCTGGAGGCGGCCGGTCGCGCACGCGTGCCGATGACCACCGGCCTGCTGATCGGCATCGGCGAGACGCGCGCCGAGCGCATCGACGCGCTGCTGAAGATTCGCGCGCTGCACGAGCGCCACGGCCACATCCAGGAAGTGATCATTCAGAACTTCCGCGCCAAGCCCGCCACCGCGATGGCGAAGGCCGACGATGCGAGCGAGGACGAATTGCTGTGGACGATCGCGGTCGCGCGCCTCGTGCTCGGGCCGGCGATGAACCTGCAGGCGCCGCCCAATCTCGCGCCCGGCCAGCTCGAACGGCTGGTCCATGCGGGCATCAACGACTGGGGCGGCGTGTCGCCCGTGACGCCCGACCACGTGAACCCGGAGCGACCCTGGCCCGCGGTCGAGCGACTCGCCGCCGCCACCGCGCGTGCCGGCAAGCAGCTGGTCGCGCGCCTGCCGACCTATCCCACCTACGTGCGTCGCGCACAGACCTGGGTCGATGCGCAGGTACTGCCAAAGCTGCTCGAGCACAGCAACGCGCTCGGCCAGGCGCGCGAGGACGCGTGGCGCGCCGGCGACGTGCGTTCCGTGATCCCGTCCAGTGCCGGCCCAGCGGCATTCGTGGCGCGCAGCTCCCGCCTCGACGCGATCCTCTCTCGCGCGCTCTCGGGCGGGACGCTGGAACCGTCACAGGTCGAGTCGCTGTTCGCTCTGCGCGACGCGGCGTTCACCGATCTCTGCACCGCCGCCGACGAGCTGCGCCGCAGCGCGGTCGGCGACGCGGTGACCTACGTCGTGAACCGCAACATCAACTACACGAACATCTGCACCTACCGCTGCACGTTCTGCGCGTTTTCGAAAGGCCGGTCGAGTGCGGACCTGCGCGGCCCGGCCTACGACCTGTCGCTCGACGAGATCGGTCGACGCGTACGTGAAGCCCGCGCGCGTGGCGCCACCGAGGTCTGCCTGCAGGGCGGCATCCATCCCGCGTACACGGGCGACACCTACCTCGCGATCCTGCGCGCGGTGAAGGACGCCGATCCGGGCATGCACGTGCACGCGTTCTCGCCGCTCGAAGTGACGCACGGCGCGAACACGCTGGGCCTGGCCCTTCCCGACTACCTGCGTCGCCTGCGCGACGCGGGCCTGGGCTCGCTTCCGGGTACCGCCGCCGAGATCCTCGACGACGACGTACGCGCGATCATCTGCCCGGACAAGATCGACACCGCGCAATGGCTGGGCGTCATGGACGCAGCGCACCGCGCCGGCCTTCGCACCACGGCGACGATCCTGTTCGGCCACGTCGAGCAGCCCGTGCACTGGGCGCGCCACCTGCTCGCGATCCGCGCGCAGCAGCAGCGCTCGGGCGGATTCACGGAGTTCGTGCCGCTGGCCTTCGTCGCGCAGGAGGCCCCGATCTATCGCCGCGGACGCGCGCGGCCGGGACCGACCTGGCGCGAAGCGCTGGCCATGCACGCCGTGGCGCGCCTCGTCCTGCACCCGCTGATCCCGAACATCCAGGCCTCGTGGGTGAAGCTGGGCCCCAAGGGCGCAGCGGCCTGCCTGCAGGCGGGCGCGAACGATTTCGGCGGCGTGCTCATGGACGAGAGCATCACGCGCGCGGCCGGCGCGAGCTTCGGCCAGGAGCTGGACGCTTCGGCGATGGCAGGCGCGCTGGCTTCGACCGGGCGGCCTTTGCGGCAACGGAGCACGCTCTACGGAGAGGTTCGTGCGGCCGCTTGCGCCGAGATCGCCTTCGAGGGCACCCGCCCTCCGTCGCCCGGAGGAAGCCCGGGGTCGGCCCTTTCCGGAGCGCAAGAGCCGCGGACCTCGTCCTGGCCACGGAGCGGCGGCATCGCGCCTGCCGCTACACCTTCTGCTGAAACAAGATCCGCCGCGCATCGTCCGTGATCACGGCCTCGCGGCACTTACTGCGAATGACGGCCGGCACCGCGCCGGCAGTTTCAGCGTCGCGGCCCGTCGTCGTCGCGCTCGCCCCCTGAGAGTTCGCTCTAGCGGGATATCCCTCGTCCGGGACAGCGCTTCTCCCTCCCGGCCGGGGCTAGACTCGATCAGCGTCAGGACGACAGGAAGAGGAGACAGTTGCCATGCCGATGGATGCGCCTTTACTCCCGAGCATCGAAGGTCGTTCGTTCCGCATCGACTCACAGGTCTACCTGTCGCAGGAGCGATTCAGAGCCGAGATCGACCACGTCTTCCGAAAGTGCTGGCTCAATGTGGGCCGCATCGAGGAGCTGCCGGAGGCCGGTTCCTACGTGGTCAAGGAACTGCCGGGCATAGCGGCCTCGGTGGTCATCACCCGCGACGAGAGCGGAAAGCTCAACGCGGTGCACAACGTCTGCTCGCACCGCGGGCAGAAGCTGCTCTGGGACAAGACGGGCAACTGCGGCGACTCGCTGGCCTGTCCCTACCACGCCTGGCGCTACGACCTCGACGGCGCGGTGCGCCACATCCCCGACGAGGAATCGTTTCCGGGCCTGGATCGAAAGGCCGTGGCGCTGTCGCGCCTCGCGGTCGACCAGTGGGAAGGCTTCATCTTCGTCAACCTCAACCCGCAGCCCAAGCAGACGCTGAAGGATTTCCTCGGCGACTTCGGCGCCTCGATGGTCGGCTATCCCTTCGCGCGCTTCTCGGCCAACTGCTACACCTGGACCACCGAGGTGCGTGCGAACTGGAAGCTGCTCAAGGACGCGTTCCAGGAGATCTACCACGTCGGCACGGTGCATCGGCGCACGCTGAGCCAGGTGTCGAACTGGCCGGACAATCCCTTCGGTCGACCGCTGAGCGTGGCCATCGACGGCGATCACATCCGGCTGAGCCTTCCGGCCAATCCGCAGGCCCCGCTGACGCCGACTGCGCTGGCCACCATCCCGCACTTTCCCCGTCCCGCGGGCGAGCTGCCGCGCGGCGTGAACCCGCAGCGCTCGCCGCTCTGGATCCAGGACATCGACGTCTTCTTTCCGAACTTCTTCATCGACCCGTCGGAAGGAAAACTGCTGGGCGCGTACTACTCGTACAACTTCTGGCCGCTGGCGGTGGATCGCACGCGCTACGAGATCCGCATCTACTTCCCCGAGCCGGAAAACGCGGCGCAGCGCTGGGTGCAGGAGTACCAGAAGGTGCTGCTGCGCGACATCCTGCTCGAGGACTGCAAGGTCGCCGAGCAGAACCACGCCGGCATCGCCTCGGGCGTGAAGGCGCACTGCTACATGCAGCAGCACGAACTGGCGATCGTGCACACGCTGGACGTGATCGATCGGATGATCCGGGAGGCGGCATGAACGACGCGCTCCCCCAAGGTTTCAGCAAGCTCGAGCCTTTCCTGGGTTGGGCGCTGGAGACAGAGGTCGAGCGTTCCGCGCGTCGCTCGGCCAGCAGCTTCGCGGACATGCGCGGCCTGTACGACGCGGTGCTGCCCTTGCTGCCGGCGGCGCTGGATCATCTGAAGGACTACCCGCTCGACAAGCTGCCCGCGCCCTCGCGCACCCTGCTTCTGGTGCTGCTGTCGTACGCGGAGGCGGCCCTGGTGGTGGAGAACTTCGGGCAGGTCAGCGTGCCGCAGGGGTTCGAGATCACGAAGTTCGAGACGCGTCGATTGTCCGGGACGTTCTGAATCCGTCGCCCGGACGTCGTCCGCTATCTACGAGGCTGTCTCCTCGCGAAGCGGTTCCGTCGCCGCGCCCTGCCAGACGAACGGCAATTGCACGCATCCAGGCCCTATGCTTCCATATCGTTCACATGTAAACGACATGCGTAACGATCATGAAAGGAAGCGAGCGACTCACCCAACTGGCCGCCAGCACCCCGCGCATGCAACGGGCGATGCCCGACCTGCTGATGTCGGGCACGGTGATGGTCCGCCTGCTGCGCATCATGAGTTTCGGACTCGCCAACTTCTTCGAGCCGGTGTTCAGGACGATCGGGCTCACGGAAAACACCTTCCACGTGCTGTGCCTGCTGCTGGCCGAAGAAAGCGGCTCCGCGTCGCCGGGTGAACTCAGCGAAATGGTCGGCACCAGCCGCGCCAACATGACCCGGCTCCTGGAGGAACTGATCGGTGATGGCTACGTGGCCAGGACCATCGATCCGCGTGACGGACGCCGCCACGTCATCTCGATCACGCCCGCCGGTCGCGCCAAGGCGCTCGAGGCCGCGCCGCAGTTGCGCGAGCCGATCGAGGATGCGTTCGCGGGTTTGAGCGAACAGGAATTCAAGGTCCTCGACCGCGTGATGCGCAAGCTCATCGTGTCGCTGGACAAGAGTCCGCGCAGGTTGCGCGCCGCGGCCTGAAAACAAACCGATCCGTCCCACGCCGGACGCGAGGCCTCACCCCGGGGGAGAACAAACATGTCGAAGAAAGTCCTGTACGAGAAGAAGGGTGAAGTCGCCTACGTCACGCTCAACCGGCCCGAGTGCAAGAACGCGGTGGACTACGAGACCCACCTGCTGCTCTGCGACGCCTGGAAGGACTTCCGCGACGACCCCAAGCTGCGCGTCGCGATTCTGACCGGCGCGGGGGATGCGTTCACCGCAGGCGCGGACCTCAAGACGCACGCCCCCGAGTGGCAGAAGGTCGGGCCGATGGTGGGCCGCGAACGCATGGAAGACGGTCTCTCCGGCATCACGCGCGGCCCGCTGTCGCGCATCACCAAGCCGATCGTCGCGGCGATCAACGGCTGGTGCCTCGGTCATGGCATCGAGCTCTCCATGGCCTGCGACATCCGCGTGGCTTCCGACCGCGCGCAGTTCGGCACTTTCGAAGTGCGTCGCGGCATGCACTCGGCCGACGGCGGCATCGTGCGGATGCTCAATGCCTGCGGCGTGGGCATCACGATGGAAATGATCCTCACCGGCGAGCCGTTCTCGGCGCAGCGCGCCTTGATGCACAACATGGTCAACAAGGTCGTGCCGCACGACGAACTCATGGCCGCCACCGAGGACATGGTGGCGCGCATCTTGCGCTGCGATCGCGCCGCGACAGAGTCGGCCAAGGAAACCCTGCTCGAGGTCATCGGCCGTCCGCTTCACGACCAGCTCAGGGTCGAGGCGATGTGGGGCTACGCGCTCTGCGGCGGCAACCAGACCGTGATGGAACGCTCGCAGCAGTTCTTCGACAAGAACGATCGCGGCCGCGCCGGCGAAACCGCCAGCGCACTCTGAACCGCACAGGCACACGATCATGGGCTACAACTCCATCTACCGGTCCGACCTCTTCAAGGGCCAGGTCATCATCGTCACGGGCGGCGGCAGCGGCATCGGCCGATGCACCGCGCACGAGCTGGCGGCGCTGGGCGCCCAAGTCGCCATCGTCGGTCGCAAGATCGAGAAGCTCGAGCTTGTGAAGGCCGAGATCGAGGCCGTCGGCGGGCTCTGTTCCACGCACGTCTGCGACATCCGCGAGGAAGCCCAGGTCGGCGAGACCATCGATGCGATCCTCGCCGCCCACGGCAGAATCGACGGGCTCGTGAACAACGCGGGCGGGCAGTACCGGATGCCGGCGGAAGACATCAGCACCAAGGGTTTCGAGGCCGTGGTGCGAAACAATCTCACCGGTGGCTTCATCGTCATGCGTGAGACGTTCAAGCGCTGGATGAAGGCCAACGGCGGCTCGATCGTGAACATGATCGCCGACATCTGGAACGGCTGGCCCAACTACGCGCACTCGGCCTCGGCGCGTGGCGGCATGTGGACGCTCACCGAAAGCGTTTCGTCCGAATGGGGAAGCTACGGCGTGCGCGTCAACGCCGTCGCGCCCGGCTGCATCGCCAGCAGCGGCCTGGACACCTACGAACCGGAAGCGCAGCAGTTCTTCCGCGACATTCCGAAGACGATCCCGCTGCAGCGCTGGGGCAACGCGTCCGAGATTTCGAGTGCCATCGTGTACCTGCTGTCGCCGGGCGCCGCCTACATCACCGGGGCGTGCATCCGCGTCGATGGCGGCTCGCCCAATGCGCGCGTCTGCTGGGGGCCGTTGCGCCAGGAGTGCAACTCGGAAGCGTTCGACGGCTTCCACCTGGAAGCGCCGCCGAAGGTGCTGGTCGAAGGTCCCAAGCAGCACTCCAGCCGCGCCAGCAAGAAGTGAGCGCTGCTCCGCCCCAGGTCGGGATGTCGACGGACGCGGCGCTGTCGGACGAGGCGCGCATCCGTGAGCGGCTCGCCGCCTACCTGCGCGCGCAGACCGGCAAGACCTGGACGCTCGGCCCGTTCACGCGCTACGCGGTGGGCTTCTCCTGGATCACCTACGGATTCGACGCGCGCGAGGAAGGTTCGACACAGGCGCAGGGCTTGATCCTGCGGCTCGGACCGCAGTACGGCCTGTTCGCACCGTACAGCGCGCTGCCGCAGTTCGCCTCACTGAAGATTCTGGAGGGCACGAAGGTGCCCGTGCCGCGTGTGTACTGGTGGAGCGATGACGCGGCCATCCTCGGCGCGCCCTTCTTCGTCTGCGAGCGCGTGGCCGGCTCGGCGCCGGTACCCTGGGTCGGCGCGAACACCTCGGGCTTCGCGGCCGAGTATCGCCGCAACATCGGCGGCCAGTTCGTGTCCGCCCTCGCCGGCCTGCACCGCTGCGAATGGCGCGGCAATGACGGTTTCCCGGATGACGGCATCACGGTCGACAATGCCGCCATCCGCCAGGTCGAGGCATGGGAACGCAACCGCCAGCGCTGGGCCCTGAAGCCCTACCCGATGCTGACCTGGGCGCTGCGCTGGCTGCGACGCAATCTGCCGATCGCACCGTGTGTGAGTCTCGTGCACGGCGACTACCGTCTCGGCAATTTCCTCGAGCAGGACGGGCGCATCACCGCCATCCTGGACTGGGAGCTCGCGCATCTCGGCGATCCGCACGAGGACCTGGGCTGGGCCTTTCTGCCGCAGTACACCGGCGGCTCGGGCCTCGTCTGCCGCCTGCTGGGCAAGGAAGAGTTCATCGCCCAGTACGAGCGCGAAGCCGGCTTCCATGTGCAGCCGGCGTCCCTGCACTTCTATCTCGTCTTCTCGCTCGTGAAGCTCGCACTGACGCACATCGCCGCGGTGCGCTGCTACGAGGAAGGCCGTTTCAACGACATGCGCATGCCCGCGATGGGCACGCAGATCGCCCCCGTGCTGCGCCAGATCTCGAAGCTCCTGCCATGAATAACTCGCTCGAGCGGATGCTCGAAGGCATGGCCGCGACCCTGCGGCAGGAAATCATCCCCAACCTGTCGACAGAGTTCGCGCGCGGCCAGGCCTTCGGCTTGATCTACATGCTCAACAGCATCGCGCTGCGGGCAGGCTGGTCGCCCGCCTTCATCGCCGAACAACTCGCCGCGCAGCTCGCGCTCGCCGATGCGCTCACGCCGCTCCTCGAAGGATTCGATGCACCCGCGCTGCCGCAGAAGGCCACCGCGGGCCTGGTCGGCAAGGCGCTCGAAGCGGTACGCGACGACAACGACGGTCGCATCTGCGCGCTGATCGAATGGGTCGATACGAAGGGCATTCAACTGGGCCAGGAACGCGCGGGTGCGATCGAGGCCCAGCTGCGCCAGCACATGGATCGCCAACTCAAGCAGGAGCTGCAGACCTCGGCCAAGCCGATGTTTGCCGAGATGTCGAGCGGATCGGAATAGGGAAGGACCAGACGAAATGCTGACCGCACACGACGACCTGATCGGACACCAGTTGCCGACGACCTTCGACCACGTCGGCAACAGCGATCCGTCGTGGATGGAGCGCCTCTGGTACACCGGCCACCCGAAGGCGGGCGACGTGATCTTCGACGTCGGCCTGGGCTACCACCCGAACCGCAACGTGATGGATGCCTTCGCCGGCGTGACCCTCGGCACGATGCAGCACAACTTCCGCGCCTCGCGCCGCCTGCGGCCGAACCCGCTGGAGACGACGGTGGGGCCGCTGAAGATCGAAGTGCTCGAAGGCCTGAAGCGTCATTGCCTGACGCTCGCACCGAACGACTCCGGCCTGAGCTTCGAAATCGACTTCCTCGGCACGATGAACGCGCACGAGGAAGAGCCGCACTTCCGCCGCCGCAACGGTCGCGTGACCGAACACATGGCGCGAGGCCAGCAGCTGGGCGCCTATCGCGGTTGGCTCGAAGTGGACGGCAAGCGGCATACGATCGAGCCGCAGGGCTGGCTCGGCCAGCGCGATCACTCCTGGGGCATCCGCGCCGAGATGCGTACCGACGAAGCGCATCCGCCCGTCACGTTCTACCCGCCGTTCTTCTACGCCTGGACCACGGTGCAGTTCGCGAACCGCGGGCTGCACGTGTTCTTCAAGGAGCGCGCGCCCGGTGACGTCATCTACATGTCGGGCGAGGAAGTGGGCGTTCTCGGCACCAAGCCGCAGACCGGCAAACGTATGAGCGGCGTCAGCCACGAGGTGCAGTGGGCGAACGACCCGCATGGCCAGACCGTGGCCTCGGCCACGTTCGACGTGAAGCTCGACGACGGCAGCAGCCGCAAGCTCGAGATCCGCACCCTGCCCGCGCGCTACTTCCTGAAGGCGGGCCTGTACGGCGGCCTGAACGGATGGTTCCAGGGCGACGACAAGGGAAAGCTGCTGCACATCGAGCACGAGCGCTGGAACCTGGAAGATCCCGCGATCCGGAAGATCGCCCGCACCCTCGCCGATCACGTCATCGAAGTGCGCGACGGCGACGAGCTGGGCTACGGAATCATGGAGTACGGTGTCGGCAAGGGTTACGAGAAGTACGCGCAGGTGCAGGCGCATCCGCCGATCTGAGGTATCGACGTCGCGCGGGCAGGCTTCATCCGCCTACGCCACAAGTTGTTCAGGAAAGCAGGACATAAAGAGGAGAGCGTCATGAGCGACTACCTGAAATTCTTTTTCCTCCCCGTGGGCATCGTCGTGGCTGGCTGCATGGGCTTCGTGCTGGGCGGCAACTGGGTCTGGCTCGGCATCTCGACGTTCCCGATCCTCGCGGTGGTCGACTCGCTCCTGCCCCGCAACATGCAAGCGCGGCGGATGGGCAACGCGTTTCTTGCGACCCTGCCCGTCTGGCTCAGCGCGATCGGGTCGCTGCTGATCTATTTCATCGCTGCGTGGCGCATCTCCGTCTCGGAACTCACCACGCTGCAGATCGTCGGCAGCTTCGCCTCGCTGATGTGGATCTCGGTGGTACCCGGTGGACCCGCCGCGCACGAGCTATGGCACCGTCGGCACGCGCCGTCGCGCTGGATGGGCCGCATCTCGCAGATCTGCATGTTCGACGGCATCCGCGACATCGGCCACATCGCCGGCCACCACATCGAGGTCTGCACGCCCGACGACGGCGACACCGCGCCGCGTGGCCAGAACCTGTACTGGTTCGCGCTCCACGAGCTGTACGTGAGCTTCAGCATCGGGTTCAGCCTCGAGAACCAGTCCCTCAAGAAGCGCGGCCTGACGTTCTGGAACTGGCGCAACCGCACCTGGCTGTGGTTCGGCGTGCAGGTGATCTTCCAGGGCCTGATCTGGCTCGTCGGTGGCTGGCCCGCCGTGGCGCTCACCGTCGCGGGCATGCTGGCCGCGCGGTTGTGGGTCGAATCGTTCAACTACTTCCAGCACTACGGCCTGATGCGCGTGCCGGGAGCGAAGATCGGCAACCGCCACGTGTGGAACCACATGAGCGAGCTGTCGCGCATCGTGTCGTTCGAGATCACCAACCATGCGGGGCATCACCAGGATTCCTACATGCCCTACAACAAGCTCGTGCCGCACAAGGAAGCCATTCCGATGCCGAGCCTCTTCACCTGCTTCTTCGTTGCGCTGATCCCACCGCTCTGGCACCGCAGGATCATCATGCCGGCGCTCAAGCGCTGGGATCTCGAATACGCGACGGCCGAAGAGCGCGCGCTGGCGCGCGAGCAGAACCGTCGTGCCGGCTGGCCGGACTGGATCGGCGAGGCGGGCGAGAAGGTGGGCAAGGCGTCGACCGCGGGCTGCTGAGTCGATCGCAAACACCTGCACCCGGATCAGCGGGGCGTTGAAGAGGATCTCCGACGGCAACACCGTCAGGCGCGTGCTGCCCGACACGATCCACCCATGCAAAGGCACGACTTCTGCGCCAAGGGCGGATCGGCGCAGGTTCTGCGCGAACATCCGCAGCGCCTCGAGAAGGCGATGAAGCGCGTCGGCGACGGCTACGTGGGGTCGTCGCAGGCCCGGAGCAAAACGACCCCCATGAACCCGATCTGAGTCGCGCAGCAAGCGCACGATGAACTGAAGAGCGCGTGTCGGGTCGCTCACGCGGGATCGGTTCCCAGATTCCGGGAACTCCGGTGGAGTCGGCGGGCCCGCCCGACCCGTGCGATTCGCTTGCTACACTCCCCCCCATGTGGCGCACCCCGCTTTTCCGTTCGGCATCGATGGCGCTTCTCTGCATCGTGATGCTGACCGTGCGCCTGGCCGGCGCACACCTCCATTTATGCTTCGACGGCAGCGAGGCGCCGGCAAGCGTGCATCTGGCGGACAGTGGAGTGCATCACTCCGAGCCCGGGATGCTCCTGCAACACCAGGATGTGGACGTCAGCCTGGTCGGCGAGTTGTTGAGCAAGCACGGCAAGCTGGCGCTGGACCTTGCAGCCCTCTTGGGCGTCGCACTCCTTCTGTGGGATTTTTTTGCTGGAAATCGAGCGGAGTCACCGCTCCGTGATCGAGGTCGTTTCACCACCTCCCCTCGTCGCTTTACGTTTCCCCCTCTGCGTGGCCCTCCTCCGAACGAACGCCCTCTGATGTCCTGAGCTTCGTTCCGCCTGCACCGGAAGGGTGCGGCGGATTCATCCCGGCGGCGCTTCGATGCCCCGCCCGATGGAGGTTTCCATGAATCGGCTGTTCGTACGCGCCTGGCGCGCGTCCCTGTTGTGTCTGGCGCTGGTCGCGTCCACGGTCGAGGCGGGTCCGCCCACACCGCTGACGCTGCGCGATGCGATCGACGCCGCGCTGGCGGGCAATCCTGAGCTGCACGCCTTCGCGTTCGACTTCGTCGCGCAGGGTGCCCGCGTCGAGCAAGCGCGGCTGAGCCCTGCGCCCGAACTCTCGCTCGATATCGAAAACGCGTTGGGCACGGGCGAATTCCGAGGCGCCGACTCCGCGGAATTCACCTTCGCCCTGTCACAGGTGATCGAACTGGGGGGCAAGCGTGACGCACGCGTCGCAGCGGCGCAGGCGGGCCACGGTGCGCTCGATATCGAACGTCAGTCGCGCCAACTCGATGTTCTCGCCGAAGTCACGCGACGCTACATCGTCGTGGCGCGAGTCCAGGAACAACGCGCCCTGGCCCGTCGTGCACTCAGCCTGGCGGAGCAAACCGTGTCTGGAGCCGAGCGTCGGGTGAACGCCGCCAAGTCGCCGCATGCCGAGCTGGATCGCGCGCGCATCGCGCTCGACCGTTCAAAGCTGGACGAACGCCGCGTCGTCTCCGAACTCGACAGCGCCCGCAAGCAACTCGCCGCGACCTGGGGCGCATCGCAGCCGATCATCGATGGGCGGGTCGTCGGCGAGGTGCAGGCCGATCTGTTCGCGCTGCCGGTGCCGGGTGATTTCGATGCGCTGTTCAAGCGCCTGGACGCGGCGCCGGATTTCCTGCGCTTCGCGAGCCAGACCCGCCTGCGCGACGCCGAGCTGAGGCTTGCAGCGACGCAGCGCCGACCGGACCTCAGCCTGAGCGCGGGCCTTCGTCGTCTCCAGGCGGGACACGATGAAGCCTTGGTCGCCTCGGTTTCGCTGCCCCTGTTCGCCGGGAAGCGGGCCGAGAGCTTCGTTGCCGAGGCACAGGCGAACCGGGATCGCATCGACGCGGACCAAGGCAGCGCCCGGGTCAAGGCCGAGGCCACGCTCTACGAGTTGCATCACGAGCTGAGTCGCACCGTGTCGGAAGTCGACGTCCTGCGCCGCGACATCGTGCCGCGCACGCAGGAGGCGCTCAAGGAAACCGAGTACGCCTACGAGCGCGGCCGCTACAGCTACCTGGAACTGGTCGACGCGCAGCGCGAATACCTCGACCTGCAGGCAATCCTGATCGACACCGCCGCCAAAGCGCAGACCCTGTTTGTCGAAATCGAACGACTCACCGGCGCGCCGCTGGTCGTCTCTCCTTGAAGAGCATTCCCATGACCCACCCCAATATTCTCGCAGTCCTGCTGCTGACCCTGCCGCTGCTCCACGCCTGCGGACGCAACGAGCCCACGCCGCCCGCCGAAGCGGCCCTCGCACCGGCCACCACGCCAGGTGCCGAGACCTCCGCGCTGATTCCGCTGGATGTCATGAAGAATTCCGACATCCAGACCGCGGAAGCCGGCCCTGCCGATATCCGGCAAACCCTGACGCTGTATGGACGCGTGGCCACCAACGCCGAGCGTGTGAGTGCAGTACGCGCACGCTTTCCCGGCATCGTGCGCAGTGTGACCAAGGCGCAAGGTGACGTGGTCAAGCCCGGGGCGGTGCTCGCCACCATCGAGAGCGACGAGAGCCTGCAGACCTATCCGCTGACGGCCCCGATCGGCGGCGTCATCACGATGCGCCACGCCAACATCGGCGAGCGCGGCGGAGAGGAGGCGCTGTTCGTGATCACGGACATCTCCAGCCTCTGGGCAGAGCTGTCGGTGTTCCCGCGGGATCGCGCGCGCATCAGGCCCGGACAGGTGGTGCGCGTCCGCGCGGCAGATGGCGGGCTCGAGGCCGAAGCGAAGCTGGCGCACCTCGACCTCGTGGGCGGCTCCAATCAAGCGGTGACGGCGCGAGCGGCGCTCGACAACACCGGCTCGCGCTGGACGCCGGGGCTGTACATCGTGGCCGATGTGGTGGTGGACCAGAGCGCCGCGGCGGTGACGATTCCACGCTCTGCGCTGCAATTCGTCGAGAACCGCGAGACCGCCTTCGTGCAGACCCCGGAGGGCTTCGTGCCGCGGGAACTCAAGCTGGGCCGTCGCGACGCCGAGCGTGTCGAAGTGCTCGAGGGCATCACGGCGGGTGAGATGGTGGCGCATCGCAACACCTACCTGCTCGCATCCGAGCTGGCCAAGCCCGAGCCGGAGGAATAAGCCATGGTCGATCGATTCCTTGCGCGCGTCATTGCACGCCGCTGGCTGGTCCTCGCCGTCACGCTGCTCGTCGTGCTGGTCGGCGTTGCCGCCTATCAGCGGTTGTCGGTGGACGCCGTCCCCGACATCACCAACGTCCAGGTGCAAATATCCACCAAGGCACCGGGCTATTCGCCGCTGGAAGTGGAGCGCCGCATCACCATTCCCATCGAGACGGCCCTCGGCGGACTCGCCCACCTCAAGGAAACGCGGTCCATTTCCAAATACGGGCTCGGACAGGTCACGGCGGTGTTCGACGACGGCACCGACATCTATTTCGCGCGGCAGCTGCTCAACGAGCGGCTCCAAGGTGTGCGCGGCAGCCTGCCCGAAGGCATTGAGCCGGAACTGGGTCCGGTCGCCACCGGTCTGGGCGAAATCTTCATGTATGCCGTCACCGCCGATGACGATGCCCGTCAACCCGACGGCACGCCCTACGACGCCATCGCGCTGCGCACGGTGCAGGACTGGATCATCCGCCCACAACTGCGACAGGTACGGGGCGTCACCGAGGTGGATTCCATCGGCGGCCGGGTCAAGCAGTATCACGTGCTGCCCAATCCCGCGGCCCTGCTGGCACGCGGTCTGAGCTTCGACGACGTGGCCAGGGCGCTGGAGCGCAACAACGGCAACGTCGGCGCGGGCTACTTCGAGCGCAACGGCGAGCAGTTGCTGGTACGCACGCCGGGCCAGTTGAGCGGGATCGAGGATCTGAAGCAGGTCGTGATCAGCGCGCAGGACGGCATTCCCGTCACCGTCGGCGATGTCGCCGACGTGCGCATCGGCAGTCCGCTGCGCACCGGCGCAGCGGTGCTGAGCGAGGAGGAAACCGTGCTGTCGACGGCCTTCATGCTGATCGGCGAGAACAGCCGCGAGGTTTCCCGGCGCGTGGCGGCGAAGCTCGAAGCAATCCAGAAGACGCTGCCTCGAGGCGTCCACGCGCTTCCGGTCTACAACCGCACGCTGCTGGTCGAGGAGACGGTGGCGACGGTGCGCAAGAACCTGCTCGAAGGCGCGCTGCTGGTGATCGTGGTGCTGTTCGCCTTGCTGGGGAACCTGCGCGCCGCCCTGCTGACGGCGCTGGTGATCCCGCTGTCCCTGCTCATGACCTTCACCGGCATGGTGGCGTCGAAGGTCAGCGGCAATCTGATGAGCCTTGGTGCGCTCGACTTCGGCCTGATCGTCGACGGCTCAGTCATCATCGTCGAGAACTGCCTGTTGCGGCTCGGCCAGGAGCAACAGAAATTCGGCAGCCTGCTGCCCTTGCAGCATCGACTCTCCGTGGTCCGCGGTGCGACCGAGGAAGTATTCCGGCCCAGCCTGGTCAGCGTGCTGGTCGTGATCCTGGTGAACCTGCCGATCTTCGCGCTCACTGGCGTCGAAGGAAAAATGTTCCACCCGATGGCCTTCACCGTCATCGCGGCCCTGGTCGCAGCGCTGTTGCTGTCGGTGACCTTCGTCCCGGCCATGGTCGCGCTGGCGATGCGCGGCAAGGTGGCCGAGCACGAAAATGCCTTGATCCGTGCGGCCAAGCGCATCTACCAGCCGGTGTTGACCTGGGCGTTGCGCGCGCGCGTCGCGGTCGTGGCCGGCGCGCTGCTGCTGGTCGTCGCCTGCGGCTGGCTGGCGACGACCTTGGGCACAGAGTTCATTCCCAATCTCGATGAAGGCGACGTGATCGTGTTCGTGGGCCGGCCCCCGGGCGTGGGCCTGGACGAGGCGCAGACGCAGCAGAAGCGCGTCAACGCCGCGCTGGCGAAACTGCCGGAGATCCAGCGCGTGTTCTCGCGCACCGGCACCAACGATTCCGCCACCGACCCGATGTCGCCTTCGGAGACCGACACCTTCGTGATGGTCAAGTCGCGCAAGGATTGGCCCGATCCGCACAAGCCCAAGGCCCAGCTGATTGCGGACATCGAGGCTGCGGCCAAGCAGGCGCCGGGTGCAGCCTATGGATTCTCCCAGCCGATCCAGATGCGGTTCAACGAACTGCTATCGGGCGTGCGCTCCGACGTGGCGGTCAAGGTGTTCGGGGACGATCTCGATCAACTGGTCAAGCTGGCCGATCGCATCGCAGCGATGCTGGAGAAAGTCCCCGGCGCCGCGGATGTGAAGGTCGAGCTCGCCGACGGCCTGCCCGTGCTCGGCGTGATGCCGGACCGCTCCCTTCTGATGCGCTACGGTCTCAACGTGGCCGACGTGCAGGAAGCCGTGGCAACTGCCATTGGCGGACGCACCGCGGGATCGATCTACGAGGGCGACGCGCGCTTCGACGTCGTGGTGCAGTTGCCCGAGGCACTGCGCGCCGATCCCGACGCGTTGGAGCGGCTGCCACTGATGTTGCCGGGCGACGCCAAGTCCTGGTTACCGCTGGGCGAGGTCGCGAAGCTCGAGCGCACGCTCGGTCCGAACCAGATCAGCCGCGAGAACGGCAAGCGCAGCATCGTCGTCACGGCCAACGTCCGCGGCCGCGATCTCGGCGGGTTCGTTTCCGAGGCACAGAAAGTTGTCGGCGCACGGCTGGAAACGCCAGCCGGGTATTACCTCACCTGGGGCGGCACCTTCGAGCAGCTCACCTCGGCCGTGAACCGGCTGCAGGCGGTCGTACCGCTGTCCCTGCTGCTCATCTTCGGCCTGCTGTTCATGACCTTCAACTCGATCAAGGATGCCGCCCTGGTGTTCAGCGGCGTTCCCCTAGCGCTCACCGGCGGCGTGCTCGCGTTGTGGCTCTGCGACATCCCGCTGTCGATCTCCGCCGGTGTCGGCTTCATCACGCTGTCGGGTGTCGCGGTTCTGACCGGCGTGATGATGGTGGCCGCGTTTCGCGATGAGCTGGACCAGCGACGATCGCTGCACGACGCCATCGTCGAGGGCGCGATGCTGCGTCTGAGGCCGATCCTGATGGTCGCGCTGGTTGCATCGCTTGGGTTCCTGCCCATGGCCCTCAACACCGGCACCGGCGCAGAGGTCCAACGTCCGCTGGCAACGGTGGTGATCGGGGGCATCCTCAGCGCCACGCTGCTCAGCCTGCTGGTGCTCCCCGCGCTGTACCGTCTGGCATTTCGACCGGAGCGCGCGCCGCAATCGGCAGTCGTCTTGCCAGAGACCCACCCGTCGAGTGCCCAACGATGAACACGACGCCCGACAGCAAAACCAAGGCGCGAGCGTGAGCAAAGACGAAGACGCCGGTCACCCGGAGCAGGCCATCTCCGACATCGTGGAAGGCCGGACCGGATCCGCAGAGAGCACGTCAGGACTGGCTCGTGCGTGCGCGGTACTTCTCGAAGGCCTGGCGAAAATTACGGATCGTGAACGGGATCAGCAGCCGGTACAGATGCCGCAGGACGATCGACGGAATCCAGCGTCCCCGCTCCTCGAAGGCCACGCGTCCGCGCGGGTGGTCCATGAATGCCGGGTACGGGAACGGAAAGCGGTACGCGCGCCGGTCACGCCAGAACTCGATCCTGGCCAGATGCTTCACGTTCTTGTAGCCGTAATGCGCGGGCGCCACGAGGCGCAGCGGCGCACCGTGCTCGACGCCCAGGCTCGCGCCGTTGAGCCGGTCGGCCAGCATCGCATCGGACGCGAGCAGGTCCGCCAGCGGCAGGCTGGACGCGTAGCCGTCCTCGCCACGCAGCACCACCAGCTCGGCGCCGCTCATCGGCCTGGCCTGCGGCACCACGACGCGCTCGTAGAAATCCGCGAAGCGCACGCCGCTCCACGTGAGGTCCTGCACCGACCAGGTGGTCACGCAGTGAAAATCGGCGCACTGCTCCGCGCGCGGCAGTTGCTGCCACTGCTCCTGCGTAATGGGCACGTGCGTTTCGACATCGCCGCCGATCTCGAACTGGATTCGATCGGGCTGCGCAGGGAAGCGGCGCGCGAAAAGTCCCAGGCCGAAGCGCGGGAATTGCTTCAACGAAAACTGGCCGGGCGGAAGGGATGTACTCATCGCGAAGTCTCCTGGCCTGCTCGACGCCGGGAAGGATCTGAGGCGCCGGCCCAAACTCGGGCCAAGCGGTAAATACGCCTTGCCGAAGCGCCGGAACACGGCGGCGAACCAGACGCCGCTCGTGGTCGCGACGAACAGCGACTGCTAGTGAAACCCCCGCCCCGCCGCCAGCGACGCCGCGTTGAGGATCGCGTTCTGGATCATCGAGTGATCCGCGCGCCCGGTCCCCGCCAGATCGTAAGCGACGCCATGCGCCACCGTCGTGTGCACGTAGGGCGGCCCCAGGAACACCACGTTGTTGCCCGCGAAAGCCGAAGTCTTGATCGCGATGTGGCCCTGGTCGTGGTACATCGCGATGACCGCTGCATAGCGACCCTCGATGCACTGGCGGAAAATCGAGTCCGGGCTGACCGGGCCTTCCACGTTGATGCCCTCGGCGCGGGCCTGCTCGATCGCGGGCGAAATCTCCTGCTTCTCTTCGTCGCCAGTCGCATGCGGGTTGAAGCCCGCCACACCGATGCGGCCGCCGCCGAGTCCCCAGGCGGCCATGGCTCGCGCCAGCTGGGTGATCAAACGGAACACCGCGGCCTGCGTGATGGCGGTCGACACGTCGCGCAGCGGCACGTGATCCGTGAGATGCGCGATCACCAGATGACCCGAGCGCAGGAGCAGGTACGCCTCCTGCCCCGGTTTGTGGCTCGCGATCGACGACAGCACGCCCGCCTTCTCCATGGCCTTGGCGCTGATCGGTCCCATCACGGTGCCGTCGAGCACGCGCTTGCGCGCGAGCCGGTCCGCGTGGTCCAGCCAGGCGCCGCTGACCGCGCCCGCAGGCGCCGTGTCGTGGCCGTGGCGGATCTGGTCGTCCGGGAATGCGGCGGATTCGAGCACGTCGATGCAGTGTTCGTCGTTGCCGTAGTCCGCCGGCAGATCATCGAGCTCCGCGATGCTGCGAACGGCCAGGTCCAGACCCGTGAGGCGGATCGCGTGTTCGATCACGGAAGAGGCGCCCACCACGAGCGGGCGGCAGTGCGGATGCAGGGCGCGCGAGGCCCAGGTCTTCACGAGGATCTCGGGACCGATGCCGTTCGGGTCGCCCGGCACGATGCCGATCGTGGGGCGCCGCTGCGCGCTATTGAGAGTAGAGCCGTTCATACGTTGTAGAAGTCGAGCACTTCGTGGACCCGATCGTTGAGCAGCACCGTCTTCTTCGAACGGATGCGCCAGCCTGCGTCGTCGTCCTGTGCCGGTTCGAGTTCGTAGATGGCGTGCCCGAAGCAGGTCGCCACGCGACCCTCGTAGGCCGAGTGCACCGACCAGTTCGTGCGCAGGCGCAGTCCCCGTTCTCCGCCGCGTTCCAGCGAGGTCGGCACCAGCAGGTGCGTGGTGCGCGGCAGCACCTGGGCCGAGGCCGCGCGATTGGTGCGGATGCGGAACACGCGGCCTTCGAGACCGACGCGGCTGCTGTAGTAGATCAGCGAGAGCTCGGTCTTCGGGTTTTCGACCAGGTCGCCATCGCTACGCCACGCGGGCAGCCAGTAGACGCAGTCGGGCGTGTAGAGCGACAGCCAGCGATCCCAGTCCTGATCGTCGAGCGCGTTGGCTTCGACGCCCAGGAACTCGACGACCGAACGCCAGTCTTCAGCGGAAGCCTTCATGCCGGCGTCTTCCCGATTTCCGCGTCGACCGCACGCATCATGCGCTCGCGCCACTGGTCGAGGATGGCCACGTAGACGCCCTCGTCCGCGGTCTGCGAACTGCTCAGCACGGGGTCGAGATCGAAACGGCGCGCGGTCTCGTTGGCGCCCTGCACCCAGCGCTGCTGGCCACGCGACAGGTCGCTGAACGGCACCGCGGACGCGGCGTAGCCCATCTGGCAGTTGCGGAACTCGGCCATGTCGTCGGGCGTCGCCATGCCGCTGGCGTTGAAGAAGTCCTCGTACTGGCGGATGCGCCGCTCGCGTGCATCCGCCGGCTCGCCCTTGGGCGCGATGCACCAGGTCACGACTTCGGTGAGGTCCACAGAGATCGGGCGGATCAGTCGGATCTGCGAGCTCATCTGGTCCATGAGCAGCACGTTGGGCATCAGCAGCAGGTTGCGGAAGCGCTTCACGATCCAGTCGGCGTGTTCGCCGCTCAGCGCTTTTACGTAATGGTCGTACAGCGGGTAGCTCGGCCGATCTTCGTAATTGAAGTACGGGCCGTACAGCAGCGCGTGCCCGTTGCGAAAGCCGAAGAATCCGGCCTCGCCCTGCCCCCACTTCGAGATGTCGAAGGTCTTGGTCGGCGCGCCCGTCGTCGCAGTCGACTTGGCGCGCTCGGCCACCGTCATCAGGTAGTTCTGGTGCACGGTCGGCACGTGGTAGCCGTCCACGCCGTTCTCGGCCGCGATCTTCCAGTTGCCCGAGTAGGTGTACGAGGTCTCGCCCTGGATCACTTCGAGCTCCGCGGTCGGCGACTGGTCGACCAGCAGGTCGATGAAGCGCCCCGCATCGCCGAGGAATTCCTTCAGGGTCGGAACCGCATCGCTGAGCGACACGAAGATGAAGCCGCGGTGGCTCTCGACCCGCGGCAACGGCACGAGACCGAAGTCCTTGCGATCGAACCCCGGCGGATACGCGCCGTCCGTCTCGCCCGTGACCTTGATCAGCGCGCCCTTGGCGTCGTAGCACCAGCCATGGAAGCGGCACATGTGCACCTTTCGGTTGCCGACCTTCTCGCGGCACACGCGCGCCCCGCGGTGCATGCAGGCGTTGAAGAAGCCGCGCACCCTTCCTTCGCTGTCACGCGAGAGCAACACCGGCTGACGGCCGATGGTCATCGTCATGAAGTCGTGAACCTTCGGCATCTGGCTTTCGTGCGCGGCGAACACCCAGCCGCCTTCGAACAGGTGCTTGAGTTCGAGCTCGAACAGTTCCGGATCGGTGTAGATGTTGCGCGCACCCAGATGCACATCGCCGTCGCGGCGCACCAGCGCCTGCCCGACGAGTTCGGTCTTCAGGCGTTGGAGCGCGGCACGCGAGAACAGGCCGCGACCGGCGGCGCCACTGGCCGGCCACGAGACCGGATGTTCCGCGAAATGCGAAGGGCTGTCGGCCATGGGTGAGACTCCTGCGCGGTGAGCGACGACGACGTAGCCCGAACGGGGTCCGGGGCTTTTTATCGCACGACGAGGAAGCGTCCCGGACTGCGTCCGGTCTAAGCGGCTGTTCCCGCCGTGGCATGCCAACATGTTAGATTGCATCCGCCGTCGCTTCAACCGCTTTCCATGCCGTTCTTCAGGCCATGGACGCGTAGGCAGCCGGTTGTCTGCCAGCGCTTCTTGCGTGTGATTATCCGGGGTGCCTTGCCGCACGCGCCCCCGCCCATCGGAGTTTCGCGAATGCCCGCCGCAGAGAGATCCCGCCACAAGCTTAGAGTCGCTGGCAGCCTCAGCACCCCGCTGATCGGTGGCTCGCGCAGCAAGATGCCGGATCCCACCGGCAAGGCTGGCCAGATCGTCGCGGTGATGGAGCAGCGGCTCACCCTGGGTTACTACCCGCCGGGCGAGATGCTGTCCTTCAACATGCTCGCCGAAGAATTCGGCATCAGCCGCCAGCCGGTCAGCACCGCGATCCTGCATCTGCGCGCCGCCGGCTACGTCGAAGTCATCCCCCACGTCGGCTGCCGCGTCATGGTGCCGACCTCTCGCGAAGTCGAGGATTTCTTCCTGATCTCCGGCAAGATCGAGAGCGCGGTCGTGGCGATGGCCGCGGCGCGTTACGAGGGCGACGAGGGCGAGGAACTGCTGGCCATCACGCCACCCGCGGACTTCACTTCGCTCGACGGCCAGGACAAGCGGCGCGCTTACGTCAGCTACATCGACCGCTTCCACGACCAGATCTGGAAGATGGCGCGTGCGCCACTGCTCGAAGGCAAGATCGGCGGCATCCGTCGCTTGTCGAACTTCTACCTATGGCAAGGCCTGCCTACGCTCGCCCCCGCTGCCGCCCGGCAACTGAGCCGCGAGCGTACGGCGATCGCCAAGGCGATCGTCGCGCGGGACGCGGCGCGCGCGGCCGAACTCGTCGAATCCCACATCAGCAGCAAGCCGCGACTGGCGGGCCTCGTGCACGAATAGCGGCGCGTCCGCAAAACACAGCGGTGCGCTGAGAAACTCGATCCGACGGATCATCGCGGCGCGCCACCGCCCTCGCATGTCGCCCAGCGAACCGGCACAAAAGCCGCCCGTCGCACCGTGGTAATTTCCGGGCCGTCCCGCGAGGGCTCGTCGACGAGCCCGAGGCCGGGCGTCCCTTCGGTCTCTTTGCAGGTGCGTGCGCCCATGTCCTCCTTTCAACCCGTCGTGCCTCCCGAGGACATCACGCCCGAGTGGCTGACGCGCGTGCTGGGTGACAGCGGGCAACTGGCGAAGGGCGCGAAAGTCGTCGGCCTGCGATACGAGCGCTGCGGACCGGGCCAGCTCGCCGACTCCTATCGCTTCACCCTCGATTACGCTTCCGGGTCTGTGGGGCCGGCGACCCTGGTCGGCAAGTTCGCGTCCAAGGAGGCGACCAGCCGCGAGTTCGGTACGCGCTCGGGCTACTACCGCAGTGAGATCGGCTTCTACACCGACATCGCGCCGCAGCTGTCGATGTCCATCCCCACCGCCCTGCATGCCGCGTTGGCAGACAACCACACCGACTTCGTGTTGCTGATGGACGACCTGGCCCCGGCGCGCCAGGTGGACCAGCTCATCGGCTGCAACGCGGACGAGTCCGCGCGCGTGCTCGAGCAGGCCGCAAGCCTGCACGCCGCGACCTGGCACGACGCGCGCCTCGCCGCGCTCGACTGGCTGAGGGGGCCGGTCGGCATCTTCACGCAGGTCACCGACGACTTCGCCGGTGTCGTGAAGTCCTTCCCGGACCTGTGTGCCGATCTCGTGCCCGACGCGGATCTCGCCGAGGCGGCCAAGCTGATCCCGCACGCGGACGCCTGGAAGCGAGTCTTCAGCGACCCGCGCTGCTTGTGGCACAGCGACCTGCGCGCGGACAACGTGCTCTTCGATGCCCAGAACGGCACGCGGCCCGTGGTCGTGCTCGACTGGCAGGGAGTCGGCTTCGGCTGCGGCACCATCGACGTGGCGTACTGGATGGGCACGAGCATGCGCGTGGAGGACCGGCGCCTGCACGAGCGCGAACTCGTGACGCATTACCACGCGGCGCTGGTCGGTCACGGCGTGAAGGACTACAGCGCCGAGCGCTGCTGGGACGACTACCGCGTGCAGGCCATCCACGGACTGCAGGTGGGCGTGTTCGGGCTCGGGGCGGTCAGGCGCACGCCCCGTGGGGACCAGATGTGGAAGCTGTGGATCGAGCGAAGTGCCGCGCAGGTGCGGGATCTCGACAGTTTCGCTGCGCTGGCGAAGCGCTGACCCGTTGCGCGGACGAAGTCCGCGGCGCCTCCTCGCTGATCAAACGGGCCCGGACTTGGTCCGGGCTACGACGCGCTTGGGTTCGCCATGCCCAAATCCCAGGCGCTGCCAACGAATGCCGCTGGCACATGTTCTGGCCGGCGACGCATCACGCCAGGTGCGGGGAGCGAGCGCGAGCCCCTGCCCCTGCCGCTGCAATAAAGGTCGACAATTCTTGCGGTGATCGCGGGTTCGGCAGGTTCATGGCGCAGCAGTCGCCTAGCGACGTCGCGAATCGAATCGAGCGCAGACAACCACTTGCACGCCCAGGGCCCGGCGCCGACGGCATGGCCTCGCGCTTGCGGGAATGCTGGCATGCCCCGCGTCGACAACCTCTACCCGCACAAGCGATGAAAGCCGCACTCCCGCATCCGGGGTGGCGCATGGCGCTGCATTGGTCGAGCTTCGCGCTGATCGCGGTCGGGTTGGCCGCCATCCTGCTGCGCGGCGCGGTCGACGATCGCGCCTTGCGGGAGACGCTGATGCAGGTCCACCGCAATTGCGGCCTGCTCATCCTCGCGTTGGCCCTGCCGCGCCTGCTTGCCGCGCCCTGGCTGCGATCGGCCGCCGTCGCCGCGGGTCCGCTCGCACGATGGGCGGCACGGCTGGCCCATACCGGCATCTACGGTCTGCTGGTAGCGCAGCCGCTGGCGGGTTGGGTCCTGAGTTCGGCCCGTGGCCAGCACCTCTCGCTCTTCGGCGTGATTCCGCTACCGGACCTGAGCGCGCGCGACCGCGACCTCGCCGATTCCCTGCACGACCTGCACGAAGGACTCGCCTGGGCATTGCTCGCATTGGTGGCGGCGCACATCGCCGCCGCGCTCTGGCATCACTTTCTGCTGCGGGACGATGTCCTGCGCGCGATGTTGCCCACGGGACACCGGCGCCGGGAGCGCGCCGTCTCCACCCGGACCTGATTTCACCGCCAAAACTTCGAATCACGGGGACGACTAGATGCAACGCTCATTCAGACTTCGGCAACACCTCCGCATGCTGTCGACCTTCGTCGGGCTGCTGTTGACGCTGGGATCCGGCGCCGCACACGCGCTGCCCAGTTTCGCGCGCCAGACCGGCGAGGAATGCGTGGCCTGCCACGTGGGTGGCATCGGCCCGCAGCTCACCCCGCATGGCCAGAAGTTCAAGATGGGCGGCTACACCGACGGCAACGCCAAGGATCAGTACTGGGTGCCGTTCTCTGGTCAGGGCATCGTCACCTTCACGCACACCGACAAGAAGCAGCCGGAAGACGCCGCCGACACCTTCAACAAGAACGACAACCTCGCCTTCCAGGAAGGCTCGCTGTTCCTGGCGGGCCGCTACTACGGCGACTTCGGCGGCTTCGTGCAGGAGACCTACTCCGGCGTCGATCACTTGTGGTCCTGGGACAATGTCGACCTGCGTTACGCCCGCACGCTGCAGCTCGGCGGCAAGGACACGATCCTGGGCCTGTCGCTCAACAACAGCCCGACCACGCAGGATCCGTTCAACACGCTCCCGGCCTGGAACTTTCCGTACGTGTCGTCCGATCTCACACCCGGCTTCGACGGCGAACCGTTGCTGGCAGGCGGGCTGGGCCAGGTCAGCGCAGGCCTGACCGCCTACGGCTTCTTCGACAACTGGCTGTACGCGGAGGCTGGCGCCTATCACGACCTCGGCAAGCAGTTCCTGCACCGGCTTGGCGTGGCGCCCGACGACCGCGTGGACACCTCGGGCCTCTCGCCCTATTTCCGCGTGGCCGCGACGAAGGAATTCAACCACCAGTCCGCGTCCGTGGGCCTGGTGATGCTCGACTCCGACATCCGGCCCGACCCGACGCTGGGATCCAAGGACAAGTACCGCGACTTCGGAGTGGACGCGAGCTGGCAGTACCTCGGCACGCGCCGCAACATGTTCGCGGTCAACGCGCGCTACATCCATGAGAAGCAGACGCTCCATGCCACCTTCGAGGGCGGCGGCGCCGACAGCGCCAAGCAGCACGTCAACGAATACAACCTCAACGGCTCCTACTACTGGCAGAACACGGTCGGCTTCACGCTGGGCCTGTTCGGCACCAGTGGCAAGCGCGACAACACGCTGTACGCACCCGAAGACCTGGACGGCAGCCGCACCGGCAAGCCCGACAGCCGCGGCGAGATCTTCCAGATCGACTGGACGCCGTTCGGCAAGGAGGACTCCTGGATGGCGCCCTGGGCCAACCTGCGCCTGGGCCTCCAGTACATGGCCTACGACAAGTTCAACGGCTCGATGAACAACTACGACGGTGCGGGCCGCGACGCCTCCGACAACAACACACTCATGGGATTCCTGTGGTTCGCATTTTGAGAAGGCTGCGAACGATCGCGGCGACAGCGGCGCTGATCTGCGTCGTCCCAGCCGCGATCGCCGACGCGGAAAAGGGCGCCGATTCCTTCGATTCGAACTGCGCCGAATGTCACAGTGTCTCGCCCAAGCTCAAGAACAAGAAAGGCCCGACCCTGTTCGGCATCGTCGGCCGCAAGTCGGCGTCGATCGGCGACTACGAGTATTCGGATGCGATGAAGGCCGCCGGCTACGCCTGGGACACCGGGCATCTCGATGCCTACATCGCGGCGCCCAAGAAGGCGGTGCCCGGCGGGAAGATGAAGTTCGACGGCGTCCCCGACGACGCCGAGCGACGTGACCTGATCGAGTTCCTGTCGCAGCAGAAATAGCGCTCGCGTAGCTCGGATGAAGTCCGAGGTCCCTGCTTTATCGGGAGGGACAAGCCTCGAACTCTGCCCGGGCCAGGTTAAACCGCCGCGCCGACAACGCCGCCGCGCGCGTCCTTCTTGCTCTCGAACCAGTCCGGCCATCCCGCCGCGAGATTCTGCTCGCGCGCCAGTTCGCGTTCCCTGGAATTCGCGTACTTGAGGTCCCACTCCTTGAGCGCCGGCATGATGATCAGCCGACGCCACAACGGCGGAACGAGCGCGGCCATGAAGCAGACGAACACGCTCGGCAGCATCACGGAGTCGCGGTCCGGCTTGAGATCGTAGTACGGCGCGTAGGAATTCAGGTGATGACCCGAGTGATTCGTGATCTCGAAGGTCATTGCGCGGCTCAGCATGCCGAAGTGGTTCCAGACGTGGTGCTTGAGGATCGGCGAGCCCTCCACACGCACCTGCCCGTAGTGCTGGAAGTAGTTGAAGCTCTCCAGCAGGAAGCGCGCGATCATCGTGGCGAAAAACGCCGCGAGCGCGCCCTGCCAGCCGCCGAGCCAGGCCATGATCCCGAGGAATGCGGCGTAGCCGGCCAGCGCGGTCCAGATGCGATGGCGGATGCTCCAGCGCGGCAGGCCCCGCTTCTCCAGGGATTCGCACTCCTTCTCGAGTCCGGTCATGAAGCTGCCCTTGGCCGCGCGGAACGCGAAGGTGTACAGCGTCTCGCCGCGCCACGCGGTGTCCGTGTCCTTGCGCGTGCCAACATCGATGTGGTGACCGACGAGGTGCGCGATCTCGCGCGTCGGATCGCCGTACATCACCTGCAGGCACAGGCCCAGGCGACGCAGGTAAGCGGTGCGGCGATGAAACAGTTCGTGGAAAGCCGGGATGCCCACGATGGTGCCGATCCAGCCGGTCGACGCGACCGCGCCGATGACGTTGATCGGGCTCAGCGTGCCGCTGCCCACCTGGTAGGCCAGCAGCGCGAAGCAGACGAAGTTGATCGCGCAGGACATCAGCACGGGGATGAAGGCGAGCGTCTCGTTCTTCATGTGCCGCTCGGACAGGTCACGCGGCAGCACGGCGTCGCCGATGCCCAGGATCGGCAAGGTGGCCAGGCCCATCCACACCCAGGGGCCGCCCAGGTATAAGCCCACGACGCCCCAGATCAGCGTGGCCGGCGAGAGGTAGTACCGCAAGTAGTCGAACATCGAAACACTCCTTTGCATCCGTCCTGGCGCGTGCTGACGACGCAGCACCGGCGCCTCTCTTTTCCGTGCTACAGCTTCAGGTCGAGCCCCATGCCCGTCGCTTCCGGTCCATGCCCGAACATGTCGAGCACGTGGTACTCCTGCTGGCCGGTGGATTTGGAGGCGCCCCAGCCCAGTTCCATGAGCCAGCCCGAAGGCGACGCGGAGTAGAAGGTGAAGGCCTTGTCGTTCGAGTGCTTGCCCAGCTGCAGCGCGACCGGGATGTTGCGACGACGGATCGTGTCGTGCGACATGCCCAGGTCGTTGAGGTCGGTGTACTCGAGCATCATGTGGTTGAGCTTCTTCTCGCTCGGGATGCCGAACGCGATCGAGTGCTGGCGATCGTTGCAGCGCATGAAGATGGGCTTGGCCACGCCCACCGGGGTCTGCAGGTGGTACTCGACGGCGCCCGTGAGGCCTAGCTGCGAGTAGAAGCGATAGCTCGCGATCGGATCGACGGCCTGCACCAGCACGTGGCCCAGGCCCTGGTCGCCGGTGATGAAGCGGCCGTGCATGCGACGACCCGGATAAAGCGGCAGGTGCATGTCGACCTGGGGCGCGTAGAAGATCTCGGTGGCGATGCCCGACGGGTCTTCCAGCTTGAGCAGGCCGAGCACGCGACGCTCCGCGGTCTCTGCCGCCGACGCCACGCGATACGCGATGCGCGCCTCGGTGAGCTGACGTTCCATCTTCTCCAGCGACTCGGCGTCGGGAACGCGCCAGCCGAGATACGCCAGGTCATCGCCCTTGTCCTGATGAAGGGTGAAGCGGTGATGCCAGGTGTCCATGCGCAGGTAGGCGCGGTCGCCCTCGCCTTCGTCCAGCCACTCGAAGCCGACGCACTCGGTGGCGTACTTGCGCCACGCCTGCATGTCGGAAACCTGCAGACCTACGTACCCGAGCTCGGTGACTCTGACCATTGCTCCTCCGTCGTGATGTCTCGGCCCGGGGCTGGACGTTCAATACCGCCCTGCGGGCCCGTACGCACTCTGTCGACCCCGCCTTTTCGAGCGCTGCCTGCAAGCTAACATGTCAGCATGTTGCCTACAATCACGCCGGGTTATACGGGTTTCGAGGGTGCCTTATGGCCCACTCCAACGGTCGGTTCCTCGGTGGCCGGCTGGCCGAAGCGTCGGCGCAACTCGGTCTTGAGCAGCTTGCCCGCCGAGTTGCGGGGCAGCACGTCGATCGTCAGCAGTTCCGAGGGCAGCTTGTAGCGCGCCAGCCGCGTGCCCGCGAAGACGCGCAGGGCCTCGAGATCCAGGCTGGCGCCGGCCTTGAGCACCGCGACCGCGACCACGTGCTCGCCCCAGCGATCGTCCGGCGCGCCGATCACTGCGACTTCCGCAATGGCGGGGTGCGCGTACAGCACGCTTTCGACCTCGGCCGGGTAGATGTTCTCGCCGCCGCTGATGATCATGTCCTTGAGTCGATCGCAGATGTAGACGAAGCCGTCGGCATCGCGGTACGCCGCGTCGCCGCTGCGATACCAGCCCTCGTGAAACGCCGCAGCCGTCTCCGCCGGCCGGTTCCAGTAGCCGCGCGTCATGTGATCGCCGCGGAGCCAGACTTCGCCGCGCAGGCCGGCTTCGACGATGTCGCGCCCCTGGACGTCGACCACGCGCAGGTCGGTCAAGGGCGCCGCCCGGCCGCAGGAGCCGAGCCGCGTGATCGCATGGCGCATCTCGAGAACCGTCGCCAGCGCCGTCGACTCGGTCATGCCATAGCACTGGCTCACCGGGATGCCGCGCGCTTCCCAGGTCTTTAGCAGCGGCTGCGGCGCGGGTGCGCCGCCCGAGATGATCAAGCGCATGGCCGAGAGGTCGGCGCTGGCGAAACGTTCGTGCTGGCTCGCGAACAGCATCATCGCCGGCACCAGCACCGTCATCGTCACGCGCTGCCGCTCCAGCGCGTCCAGCAATCCTGCGGCCTCGAAGCCCTTCTGCAGGACCACATGCGCGCCGACCATCAGGCTCGGAACCAGCAGCACGTACAAGGCGGCGGCGTGGAACAGCGGCGCGCAGACCAGGGTCACGTCGTCGGCGTTCAGTCCGGTGAACAGCAGGCTGTTGAGGTTGGCCGCCCAGATGTTGCGGTTGCTGATCGTCACGCCCTTGGGCTGGCCGGTGGTGCCCGAGGTGTACATCAGCACCACCACGTCGTCGGCTTGCATCGTGACCTGCGCGGGGACGACGGGCGCCGCATCGATCAGCGAGTGCAGCGAGTCCCACCCTGGCCGCGCCGCGCCCTTGAGCACGTAACGCGTGCAGTGAAGCGCCGGTCGCGCGAGGTCCACCGACGACGCGCTCGCCTCGTCGACGACGAGCGTGTGGATGCCCGCGTCGCCGATGATGGCCACGAGTTCCGGCGGGGACAGCCGGAAGCTCAGCGGCACGAAGATCGCGCCCAGTCGCGCAGACGCGAACAGCAGGATCACGACGACGGGATCGTTGAATCCCACGTAGCCGACGCGGTCACCGCGGCCGACGCCGCTGGCGGCGAGCATCGCGGACATCCGCTCCACGTCGAGGTACAGCTCGCCATAGCTCAGCGTCGAGTCGCCGAAGCTCAGCGCAGGACGCTCGGCCTCCCGCAGGCGGCGACGGCGGAACCACTCCGCAACGGCAGTCGGGTCTGGCATCGGGGCTTCGATTCTGGAGATCGGCATGAGCCGTCTCGCGGCTAGAGCGAACGCCCGATGATTTCCCGCATGATCTCGTTGGTGCCCAGGTAGATCCGGCTCGCGCGCGTATCGATGAACGAGTGCGCGATCGGGTACTCCATCATGTAGCCGTAGCCGCCATGCAGCTGGAGGCACTGATCGACGACCTTGCACTGCAACTCGGACGTCCAGTACTTCGCCGTCGCCGAAGCCTCCGGCGCCAGCTTCTTCTCCAGCGCCAGCTCGACGCAGCGATCCACGAACACCTGCCCGATCGCGATCTCGGCCTTCATCTCGGCCAGCTTGAAGCGCGAGTTCTGGTAGGACTCCACGGTCTTGCCGAAAACCTTGCGGTTGCGCGTGTATTCGAGCGTCAGGTCCAGCGCGCGACGGGCACCTGCGATCGACGCCACCGCGATCGTGAGGCGCTCCCAGGCCAGCTCCTGCATCAGCTGCATGAAACCCTTGCCTTCGACGCCGCCGAGCAGGTTCGAGCGCGGCACGCGAACGTTCTCGAAGAACAGTTCGCAGGTGTCCTGCCCCTTCATGCCGATCTTCCTGAGCGGCTTGCCGACGGTGAAGCCGGCCCGAGCCTTCTCGACGAGGATCAGCGAGATGTCGCGCTTGCCCTCGCCGGTGTCGCCGGTCTTGGCCACGACCACGAAGATGTCGCCGAGCCAGGCGTTGGTGATGAAGATCTTGGAGCCATTGAGCACGTAGTCGTCGCCGTCCAGCACGGCGCGCGTCCTGATGGCCTGCAGGTCGGAGCCGCCACCGGGCTCGGTCATCGCCACCGCGCCCACGGCATCGCCGCTCGCCATCTTCGGCAGCCATTGCCGCTTCTGCTCCTCGGTGCCGAAATGGAAGATGTAGTTGGCGATGACGTCCGAGTGGATCTCGAATCCCGTGGAGCTGGCGCCGAGGTAGGCCTTCTCTTCCATGAGCACCACGCCGAAGCGGCGGTCAGCGCCGTGGCCGCCGTATTCCTCGGGAATATGCATGCACAGCAGGCCCATCTCGCCGGCCCGGTTCCACAGACTGCGATCCACGTGACCGCGTTCTTCCCAGGCCTCCTGGTAGGGCATGACCTCATCGAGGAAGAAGCGCCGGACGGTATCGCGGAACGTCTCGTGCTCGGCGGAATACAGCGTGCGCGGGATCATCCGGGACTCCTGGTTCTATCGTTCTTTTTCGCCGTCGGGCGATGCGTTCCGGCGAGGCGCGACGATGCTAACATGTCAGCATGTTGGTACAGCAGCGGCGCCGCGCGCGCCACCGGACCACGGGACAGGGCATGAAAATCTTCAACACCGACGGCTCGATCCTGATGGAAGTCAAAGCGCTGGAGCGCAATGGCAACAACATCGAATTCCGCGGCACCGTGATGGGCGCGATGCCGGTGAAAGGCCGGCTCACGCCGACCGAAGCCCGCAGCGTCATCCGGCTGATCCGCCCCTGGCAGCTCTGGTGGTTCCTGCTCACGTTCCTGTTTCGCAAGACGAGCTGAGGATGACCCGCCGCTGCACCCCCTAGAAGAGACCCGCATTCGAGGAGAGTCGAGATGAGCAAGCAATACGACGTGGTCTGCGCCGGCGGCGGTTCCAATTCGCTGTCGGCCGCGGCCTACCTGGCGAAAGCCGGCATGAGCGTGTGCGTGCTCGACAAGAACCCCGTGATCGGCGGCGGGCTGGTCAACCGCGAGCTCACGGTGCCCGGCTTCAAACACGAACCGCATGCCACGGGTCTGATCATCGTGATGGCCAATCCGATGATCAAGGAAGACGAGCTGGGCTTGAAATCGAAGTTCGGACTGCGCTTCTTCACGCCCAAGAAGACCATCGCCACGGTCTTCGACGACGAGACCTGGATGAGCACCTGCGTCTCGCTCGACGAAACCTGCGAGGCGATCGCCAAGTTCTCGCACAAGGACGCCGAAAGCTACCGCGCCTTCGTGACCCGCGTGGTGACGATGGCGCCGCTGCTGAAGTCGGCGATGTTCAAGCCGCCAATCCCGTACGGCCAGTTCGCGATGATGCTCGACCAGAGCCCGCTGGGGCAGGAACTGCTGCGCGGAATGATGATGAGCTGCTCGGCCATCTTCGACGAGCTGTTCGAGAGCGAGAAGGTCAAGGCCCACTTCATGAAGTGGATGGGCATCTTCCTGCTGCACCCGGACGAGCGCGGCACCGGCCTGATGTTCTACACCGCCACCGCCGTTGCGCACACGCAGGAGGAATCGGGCGTCTACGGCGGGGTGCAGGCCTTCGCCGACGCGCTGGGAAAGTGCATCGAACACCACGGCGGCACGATTCGCACGAACACCTTCGTGAAGAAGATTCTGGTGTCTGGTGGCAAGGCCAAGGGCGTGGAGCTGGCGGACGGCGAACAGATCCTGGCCAGGAAGGCCGTCATCGGTTCCATCCATCCGCACCAGCTGGGCGACATGGTCGCCGGGCTCGATCCGGACATGGTGGCCGAGGCGAAGCGCTGCGAGCTGTCCAGCCACAGCGGCGTCATGACGCACTGGGCGCTGCACGAGGCGCCGAAGTACAAGTGCCCCGAGGTCAACGACGCCCTGCTCGTGCAGGCCATTCCCTCGAAGCTGGCCGACCTCAAGCAGGTCTTCGACGACGTGGGCGCCGGTCGCATGCCCAAACGGCTCGCCGCGATCCTGGCGCACCTGACCGTGCACGATCCTTCACGTGCGCCGGCCGGCAAGCACACGCTCTACTTCTTCAACTTCGCGCCGCGCGTGCCGCGCGAAGGCGCCTGGAATCACGACACCTCGGAGCGCGTGCGCGAGTGGATGATGGGCGAGTACCGCAAGTACACGACCAACATGGGGCCCGAGAACATCATCGCGGGCATGTCGGAGTCGCCGCTCGAACAGAACGAGTGGTCGCCCTCCTTCGCCGAAGGAGACTTCATGGGCATCGGCATGTTCCAGCACCAGCTCATGGGCCGCCGGCCGACGCCGCGGCTGGCGCAGTACGCCGTGCCGGGCGCGGACGGGCTCTACCTCACGGGCCCGTTCATGCACCCGGGTGGGGCGATCACCGGCGGCGGGCGCGCGACGGCGATGAAGATCATGGAAGACCTGTGCATCGATTCGTCGAAACACATGGCGATCTGAGCCGGCGCCCGCCCGCTCCGTTCGCTCGCAATCGGGCTAAACCCGGCGCCTTTTGGCGCTGTCGGCTGGCTGCGCACCAACAAGGGGCGTCAGACTGCACGATATTTGCAGCAGCCTTCGCCAGACCTGCGAACTCAACCGAACGGAGCCCAGAGAGTGAATCGACCCCAGGTCGTCGTGCCGAGTGCTCCGGGTTCTTCCGCCGACGATGAGCCAGAGGCCCCGCACGGCCGCCTGCGGCACTCGTTCCTGCACCACCTGTTCTACACGCAGGGCAAGTTTCCGGCGCTGGCGACGAAGACCGACTATTACCTCGCGCTCGCGTACACGGTGCGCGACCGCCTGCTGCAGCGGTGGATCTCGACCGCCAACGAGTACACGCGCAAGGGTTCGCGAACCGTCGCCTACCTGTCGGCCGAGTTCCTGATGGGCCCGCACCTGGGCAACAACCTGATCAACCTCGGGCTGTTCGACGAGGCGCGAAAGGCCATGAGCGAGCTGGGTCTGAATCTGGACGACCTGCTCTACCAGGAAGAAGAGCCGGGCCTGGGCAACGGCGGTCTCGGACGCCTCGCCGCCTGCTTCATCGACTCCCTGGCAACGCTGGAGATCCCCGCGGTCGGCTACGGCATCCGCTACGAGTTCGGCATCTTCCACCAGACCTTCGTCGACGGCTGGCAGGTGGAGAAGACGGACAAGTGGCTGCGCTACGGCAATCCCTGGGAACTGGCGCGGCCGGAGTGGGCGGCCTCGGTCAAGCTCGGCGGCCACACCGAGAGCCTGCGCGACGACCAGGGCCGGCTGCATGTTCGCTGGGTGCCCAACCGCACCGTCAACGGCGTGCCCTACGACACCCCGATCCTCGGCTACAACACCAACACGGCGAACACGCTGCGCCTGTGGAAGGCCGAGGCGCCCGAAGCCTTCGACTTCGACGTCTTCAATCGCGGCGACTACCACGGCGCGGTCAACCAGAAGATCGTGTCGGAGAACCTGAGCAAGGTGCTCTACCCCAACGACGAGCACGTCGAGGGCAAGGAGCTTCGATTGGCGCAGCAGTACTTCTTCGTGTCCTGCTCGCTGCAGGACATGATGCGGATCATGCGGACGCAGAAGCTGCCGCTGGATCACTTCCACGAGAAGTTCGCGGTGCAGCTCAACGACACGCACCCGGCCATCGGTGTGGCCGAGCTGATGCGCCTGCTCATCGACGAGAACGGCCTGCCCTGGCCGCAGGCCTGGGATATCACGCGCAAGACCTTCGGCTACACCAACCACACGTTGCTGCCCGAGGCCTTGGAACGCTGGCCGCTGGAGCTGTTCAAGCGGATCCTGCCGCGACACCTCGAGATCATCTACGAGATCAACGCCTGGTTCCTCGAGGGCGTGCGCCAGCGCTACTTCGGCGACGACGCGCGCGTGGCGCGCCTGTCGCTGATCGACGAAAGCGGCGAGCGCTACGTGCGCATGGCGCACCTGGCCTGCGTAGGCAGCCACGCCATCAACGGCGTCGCTGCGCTGCACTCCGAACTGCTCAAGCAGGACGTGCTGAAGGACTTCTACGAACTCTGGCCCGAGCGCTTCGGAAACAAGACAAACGGCGTCACGCCGCGCCGCTGGATCGCGCTGGCCAACCCGCGGCTGACACGCCTGATCTCGCACGGCATCGGCAGCGGGTGGATCAAGAATCTCGACGAGCTGCGCCAGCTCGAGCCGCTGGCCGAGGACCCGGAGTTCCGCGTGGGCTGGCGCGAGATCAAGCGCGCCAACAAGCGCGACCTCGCCGACCTGATCAGCAAGCGTTGCAAGGTCCACGTCGACCCGGCCTCGATGTTCGACGTGCAGGTCAAGCGCATCCACGAGTACAAGCGCCAGCACCTGAGCGCGCTGCACATCATCGGGCTGTACCACCGGCTGAAGTCCAACCCGAACCTGGAGATGACGCCGCGCACCTTCATCTTCGGTGGCAAGGCGGCGCCCGGATACTGGATGGCCAAGCTCATCATCCGGCTCATCAACGGGATCGCCGAGGTCGTGAACCGCGATCCGGCCGTGCGGGACCGGCTGCGCGTGGCCTTCCTGCCCAACTTCAGCGTCACCAACGGCCAGCGCATCTACCCGGCCGCCGACCTGTCGGAGCAGATCTCCACCGCCGGCAAGGAAGCCTCCGGCACCGGCAACATGAAGTTCGCGATGAACGGCGCACTCACGATCGGCACGATGGACGGCGCCAACATCGAGATCCGCGAGCAGGTGGGCGCGGAAAACTTCTTCCTGTTCGGACTCACCGCGCAGGAGGTCACCGACCTTCGCCGCAACGGCTATCGCCCACAGGAATGGCTCGACGGCAACGCCGAGCTGCGCGAGGTCATCGCGCTGATCCGCAACGGCTACTTCTCGCGCGGCGACGGCGAGATGTTCCGGCCGCTGGTGGAAAACATCACGCATCACGACCCTTATTGCCTGCTGGCCGACTACCAGGGTTATTCCGACGCGCACGAGCGTGTCGGCGCGGCCTACGCCGATCCCGAGCAGTGGACGCGCATGTCGATCCTCAACACCGCGCGCTCCGGGATGTTCTCGTCGGACCGCACGATCACCGAGTACTGCCGCGACATCTGGAAGGTGAACCCGGTCGCCGTGCCGATGATCTCCGAAGAGGATGTGCGGCCGGAGCTGATCTCGTAGCAGCGCACCGTTCGAAGCGCGCCTATTCGACCGTCAGCTCCGAAAAATCCCGCTGCCCGCGCAGCAGCTGGAGAATGAGCGCCACGCATTCGTCTGCCGCCCGCATCTTCTGCCGGCCCAACAGGCGCTCTTTGAGCGTCCTGTGTTTCTCGATCAGCAGCACCCAATCGTGCTTGCCGTATTCCTCGTCCGAAGCCCAGGCGCCTAGCCGGTAGGGGCGGCCTTTCCAGGCGACTT
The DNA here is from genome assembly GCA_046594215.1 of Panacagrimonas sp. Lineage (GTDB taxonomy): Bacteria > Pseudomonadota > Gammaproteobacteria > Nevskiales > Nevskiaceae > Panacagrimonas. The sequence continues at coordinate 1,702 of JBKJPX010000026.1, read as the reverse complement.
CGGTGGACCAGCCCCATTCCACCGCCCGGGCCGTCGGGACCTGCATCGTCCCTTTCAGCTGATCGGCCAGCCAGATCAGCAGGGATTCGCCGCGGACGGGATTGACGTCGTTGGGCCGCTCCTTCGCGATGTCGAAGCGGCCCGTCTGAAACCGGACGATGGCCGTGTTCACGCGCCCGACGCTTTGCGCAGCGCGCTGGCCTCGATAGCCAGCCTGGTGATCGCGGCCCAATCCTTCGCCGCCACCAGCCCCGCGGGCGCCAGCCACGATCCGCCCACGCAGGCGACATTCGGCAGCGCCAGATAGCCCGGCGCGGCGGCCGCGTCGATCCCGCCGGTGGGGCAGAACATCACGTCCGCGAACACCGAGCCCAGCGCCTTGAGCATGCCGATGCCACCGGCCTGCTGCGCGGGGAACAATTTCATCGAGCGAAAGCCGGCCTCGCGCGTGCGCAGCACGTCCGAAGGCGTCATCGTCCCCGGCAGGAACGGCAGCCCCGAATCGCGGACGGCCTCGAGCAATTCCGACGACGATCCGGGGCTGACGCCGAAATGCGCGCCGGCCTTCATCGCAGCCTGCAGGTCGGCGACGCAGGTCACGGTGCCCACACCCACGATCGCGTCCGGCAGCTCAGCGAGGATCGCGCGCACGCAATCCAGGGCCTGCGGCGTGCGCATCGTCACCTCGAGCACGCGAATGCCGCCCGTCAGCAGCGCACGCGCGAGCGGGACGGCCTGCGCGACGTCGTGCAGGACGATCACCGGCATCACCGGGCTGGCTTTCATGATCTTGCTGATGGCCAAGTTGGGAACTCCTTGTCGGCTCATGGTGGCGGGCCTACTCGGCCGCAATGTTCTGCGTACTGGGCAGCTGGGCTGGCAGCGCGGGCACGGGGCCGGCCGATCCGAAGATCATCGCGCCCTGCTCCGCCCCGCCGACGAGCGCGCGTGCGCCGAAGAAGAGTTCGCGGCCCATGCCGAAGTGGCTGGCGGCGAGATCGGGTGTCGCGGGTACGCGCCGCGCCCATTCGGCGGCGTCGACACGAACCTCGAGCACGCCGGCCTCGGCGTCCACGCGGATGATGTCGCCGTCGCGGACCTTCGCGAGTTCGCCGCCGGCGAGACACTCCGGCGTGACGTGGATGGCGGCCGGCACCTTGCCGGAAGCGCCCGACATGCGACCGTCCGTGACCAGCGCCACGCGGAAACCCTGGTCCTGCAGCACACCCAGCGGCGGCGTGAGCTTGTGCAGTTCGGGCATGCCGTTGGCTTTAGGGCCTTGCCAGCGCACCACGCAAATCACGTCGTGTTCAAGCTCACCCGCATTGAAGGCATCTAACAAAGCCAACTGCGAATCAAAAACCCGCGCGGGTGCTTCAATCACATGGCGATCGTTTGGCACGCTGGACACCTTGATCACGCTGCGACCCAAATTACCTTGCAGCAACTTGAGCCCGCCTGTGGCGCTGAAGGGGTTTGCCACGCTGCGCACAATGGTTTCGTCTTTGGAGTCCCCGGCATCAAGCCACTTGAGCGAAGCGCCTTCAACGTCACTGTCAAGGTACGGCTCGCGCGTGAACTCCCTGATGCCGCCAGCGCGCACCGTCAGCACATCGGCATGCATGAAGCCAGCGTCCAGCAACTCGCGTATCACCAGCCCGGTACCGCCGGCAGCCTGAAACTGGTTGACGTCGGCGCTGCC
>JBKJPX010000073.1:0-7142 GCA_046594215.1 Panacagrimonas sp. | reverse complement strand
GTGAAGAAATCGTAGCGAGCGAAGGCAGTTCGCGTCGCGAGCAGCGCAGAAACCGCAGCGTACACAGCAGTACGTGAGGATTTCGAGCAGCGCAGCGGCGCGAAATGCCGAGCGCAGCAGATTTATTCACAGCCTCGAAGTCCGGGGCGTGCTCTCAGGCGTTAAAAACCCCGCGCTCTGGCTTCGCGATATCCAAGGTCCGGACTACACGGTCCACGGCGCCGCGGCGTCTGCTCCGATCTCGTAACGCCTGATCGCCTCCGCGACGAGCGCACGCTCCACTTTTCCATCCTGCGCCAGCGCATCGAGCGCCGTCACCACGATGCTGTGCCGGTCCACCTCGAAGAAGCGCCGCAGCGCCGCGCGCGTGTCGCTGCGCCCGAAACCGTCCGTGCCGAGCGCCACGAAGCGACCCTCGACATATGGCGCAATCAGCTGCGGATAGGCGCGCACGTAATCCGTCGCGACGACCGTGAGCGCAGCACCCGGCAGTTTCTGCTGCAGATGGCTCGTTCGCCGATCCTGCTCTGGATGCAGCCGGTTCCACCGCTGCGTTTCCGCCGCGTCGCGCGCGAGTTCGCTGAAGCTGGTCGCGCTGAAGATGTCGGAAGCGATGTTCCAGTCCTTCGCGAGCAACTCGGCCGCGGCGATCACCTCGCGCAGGATCGTGCCGGAGCCCAGCAGGCGCAGGCTCGCCCTCGCCTTCTTCAGCTCGTGCCCGCCGAAACGGTACAGGCCCTTGATGACCTCGGACTCCACGCCCGCCGGCAGCGAAGGCTGGGCGTAGTTCTCGTTCATCACCGTGACGTAATAGAACGCGTCGACCTGCCGCTCCATCATGTCGCGTGCGCCGTGGTCCAGGATCACCGCGAGTTCGCCCGCGAACGCGGGGTCGTAGGCGCGGCAGTTGGGAATCGTCGCCGCCACGAGATGGCTGCTGCCGTCCTGGTGCTGGAGGCCCTCGCCACCCAGCGTCGTGCGCCCGGCGGTCGCGCCCAGCAGGAAGCCCCGCGCACGCTGGTCCGCCGCGGCCCAGATCAGGTCACCGACGCGCTGGAACCCGAACATCGAGTAGTAGATGTAGAACGGCAGCATCGCCAGACCGTTGACGCTGTACGACGTCGCCGCCGCGGTCCATGAGGCCATCGCGCCCGCTTCGGTAATGCCCTCCTCCAGCAGCTGTCCGTCCACCGCCTCGCGGTACGAGAGCATCGAGCCCGCGTCCTCGGGTTCGTACAACTGCCCAACCGGCGAGTAGATGCCGACCTGCCGGAACAGGTTGGCCATGCCGAAGGTGCGCGCCTCGTCGGCGACGATCGGCACCAGGCGCGGGCCCAGCGCCTTGTCCTTGAGCAGGTTCCCCAGGATGCGCACCGCGGCCATCGTGGTGGACATCTCCTTGCCCTCGGCGCGCAGCGCGAACTCCGCGTGCTTCCCGATCGGGGGCACGGCGACGGGCTCGGCGTCGCGCTGACGCGACGGAAGATACCCGCCGAGCGCGGCACGCCGCGCGTGCAGGTAACGTCCTTCGACGCTGTCCTCGGCGGGCCGGTAGAACTTGAGAGCTGCGACATCCTCGTCCGACAAGGGCAAGCGGAAGCGATCGCGGAACGCCTTGAGCCCGTCCACGTCCAGCTTCTTGGACTGGTGCGCCGTCATGCGCGACTCGCCCGCGCTGCCCATGCCGTAACCCTTCTTGGTCTTGGCGAGGATCACGCTGGGCCGGCCCTTGTGCGCCTTGGCCGCAGCGAAGGCTGCATGCAGCTTGCGCAGGTCATGTCCGCCGCGCTTGAGCGCATCGATCTCCGCGTCCGACATGTGCGCCACGAGCCTGGCGAGCGCGGGATCCTGCTGGAAGAAATTCGCGAGGTTGTAGGCGCCGTCCTTCGCGCCGAGCGTCTGATACTCGCCGTCGGGTGTCTGCGCGAAGAAACGCAGCAGGGTGTGCTCGGTGTCGCGTGCGAACAGCGCGTCCCAGTCCGAACCCCACAGCACCTTGATCACGTTCCAGCCGGCGCCGGTGAACAGCGCTTCGAGCTCCTGGATGATCTGGCCATTGCCGCGCACCGGCCCGTCGAGCCGCTGCAGGTTGCAGTTGATGATGAACGTGAGGTTGTCCAGCTTCTCGCGCGCCGCGAGCGTCAGGCCCGCAATGGACTCGGGCTCGTCCATCTCGCCGTCGCCGAACACGCCCCAGACGTGGCGGCCGTCGGTCTGCGCGAGCTTGCGATCGCGCAGGTAGCGGAAGAAGCGCGCCTGGTAGACCGCGCTGATCGGGCCGAGGCCCATCGAGCCCGTCGGCACCTGCCAGAAATCCGGCATGAGCCAGGGGTGCGGGTAGCTGCACAAGCCGCCGCCCTTGAGTTCCTGACGATAGCGCCCGAGCTGGTCCTCGCTCATGCGGCCTTCGAGGAAGGCGCGCGCGTAGACGCCGGGCGCCGAGTGCGGCTGGAAGTACACGAGGTCGCCGCCGTGCTCGTCGCTGCGCGCGCGGAAGAAATGCTGGAAGCCGGCTTCGAAGATCTCCGCGGCCGATGCATAGCTCGCCACGTGACCGCCGAGGTCTCCGTAGGCGGCGTTCGCGCGCATCACCATCGCCAGCGCGTTCCATCGCAGGATCGCGGTGATGCGCTCCTCGATGGCGAGGTCCCCCGGATAGGCACCCTGGCGCTCCAGCGCGACCGTGTTGCGATACGCCGAGTAGGGCTGCGCGAGCACGACGTTGTCGCTGTTGCGCAGGCGTTCCTCGAGCTGCTGCAGCAGGAACTGCGCGCGCTCGCTGCCGGTGTTCTGCAACACCGCGTCGAGCGAGTCGAGCCACTCGCGCGTCTCGGTGGGGTCGGCATCCACCAGGCGGCCATCGGGCGCGTGTGCGCGATCGGGAATGTTGGCGTTCATGGCGTGCATCAGGCGCTCTTCGGAACCAGTACGACCTTGCGCGACTTGAAGCGCCAGCCCTCGTCCGTGAGCACGAACAGGTCGGTGTACGCGGCGCGCACATAGTCGACCTTCTCCACGCCCGCGGTGCCGCGCTGCATTTCGAGGTCTGTGCGGCCGGTCCCGCTGCGGCCGTCAGCGGCAACCGCGATGCGTACGTTGCTGCACTGGTGCTTGGTCCACACGCCGGGCGGTCGGCCCGCGATCAGTTCGCGGATCGCCGCACGGCCGACGATGAGCTGGCCCAGGCGATCGAACGCGCCATCCGGCGTGTAGAGATTGGCGAGCGCGTCGGCCTCACCCGCGTCGGCGTGCGGGCCGTACGCCTTGCAGAGGGCTTCGCAGGCTAGGCGGGGGTCGGTCGTCGAGGTCATCGCGGGTTCGTCCGGTATATAGCGTTGAATGTGAGGATCAGATGGCGAGGCCAGCCATGTAGCCGCCCGAGATCGCCGCCTCGATGAAACGTGGACTCAGCGCGTCGCCGATCAAATGCACCGCGCCCTTGTAGTCACCCAGTTCATCACGCAGTTCGTTGTTCGGCTCGTTGAATCCGACCAGCACCACCGTCGTCGCCGGAACCACTGTGGGTTCCCGATCCTGCGCCGGATCGAAGATTGTCGCGGACTCGGCGCCGATGCGCGTCAGGGTCGCGCGGTTGTGCACCGTGAAGCGACCCGTGCGGCGCATGCGCGCGTACGCGGGCTCGGCGCGGAAGCAGTTGTCCATCAGCGGCGCGAACGCAGCGTGGCGCGTCACGAAGTGCACCTCGAGACCCTGGTTGAGCAGGTGCTCGGCGGCAGCGATGCCCTCGTAGTGGCCGACGTCGTCGAGGACGACGGCCGCGTTGCCCAGCTTTTCTCGAGGCTGCAAAAGCGCGTCTTCCGCCGACATCACGTGCGGGCGATCGACGCCCTCGATGGCAAGGCCCGGGCGATTGCGCTGCCAGCCATCCGTACGCGGACGCGAGCCGGTGGCGATCACCAGGACGTCCGGCGCTTCACGGCGGATGTCGTCGGCGTCGACGAAGGCATCGGTCATCACTTCGACCCCGAGACGTCGCAGCTCGGATTCCTGCCAGTGCGCGATATCGCCGAACGAGAGCATCTTGGGTGCGTGCGCCGCGACGAAGCGCACCGTGCCGCCCAGGCGCGGACGCGCCTCGAACAGCCGCACCTTGTGGCCGCGCTCGGCTGCGACGCGCGCCGCCTCCATGCCGGCAACGCCACCGCCGATCACCATGAGCTTGCGCGAGACGACAGCCTTCGACGTGACGTCGGGCACCGTCGATTCGAGATTGGCGCGCGGATTCACCGCGCAGAACGGCTCGCCGGGCGGCAGGAACAGCCCGCCGATGCAGCGCTGGTTGCAGCCGATGCAGGGACGGATCTGGTCGACCTTGTTCTCGCGCGTCTTGCGCACGATGTGCGGGTCGGCGAGGTGCGCCCGCACCATTCCGACGAGATCGGCCTGCCCGAGCCGGACGGCCTGGTCGACTTCCTCGACGGTGCGAAAACGGCCGGTGACGAGCACGGGCAGCTGGGTGTGCTGCTTCACCTCCCCGTTGAACTTCATCTGGTAGCCCGTCGGCTCGTTGAGCGCGGCGGCCATCTGGTCGGGTGCGCTGTACTCGCCGAGCGTGAGGTTCAGGTAATCGACGAGGCCCTCGGCCTCGATCATCTTCACGACCTGCATCATCTCGTCGATCTCGAGCAGGCCGGGTCGCGTCTCCGGTCCCATGCGCACGCCGACGACGAAGCCCGCGGGCACGGACTTGCGCACCGCGCGCAGGACTTCGAGCAGGAAGCGCGAGCGGTTCTCGAGCGAACCGCCGTACTCGTCACCACGCCGGTTGATGGCGCTGGCGAGGAACTGCCGCAGGAGATATCCGTGGCCTGCATGGACCTCGCATCCCTGCAGGCCGGCGCGCGCCACGCGCATCGCGCTCAATCGGTAGCTCTCCACGATCTCCGCGATCTGCGCGCGGCTCATCGAGACTGCCGTGACGCCCACCATCACGCCGGGCGTCGCCGATGCCGACCACGGCGGCGAGCCGTCGGCGGTGAAGGCGTTGTGCCCGCCATGCCAGAGCTGCACGAAGGTGCGCATCGGATAGCGGCCCATTCGCTGGGCGAACTGTTCGAGACCGGGCACCGATTCGTCGTCCCAGACCGCGAGGCCATTGGGATGCAGCATCGAGGACCAGTGGATCGCGGCGCCGCCCGTGATCGTCAGGCCCACGCCACCGCGCGCCGCTTCCTCGTGCGCGGCCAGGAAGCGCTCGCTGACCCGGCCACCCGGCGTGTTGTTCGCGGTGTGCGCAGGACGGAAGACGCGGTTGGGAATGGTGACGCCACCGATTTGGATCGGTGAGAAGGCCTTGTCGTACATCGTCGTTGCTCCTCGCTGGGCGAGCTGCCGTGACATGACGGAAGCTTCGTTGGCTGGGTTCAGAAGCCTTGGCAGGCTGGACGAAGTCCGGCGGCTCTCACGCAGACGGCGGCGGCGGCAGGGTGGTGAACACGTACTCCTTCTCCCTGGGAACGGGCGCCGCGCCCTGCTTCAGCAATTCGCGCTCGGGATCGCCCCTGCGCATCCTTGCCAGCAATACCTCGGGATCGAACTGCACGCCGATCGGGTTGGCAGCGAAGGCCTCGGACGCGAACCAGGCCTTGCACGCTTCCATCGTCGGGAAGTTGTCGGTCTGCAGTTCGATCTCGTTTCCGTCCGGGTCGCGGTAGTACATCGACGAGCTCATGCCGTGGTTGATGCACCAGAAGGGCGTGATGCCATCGGCCTTCAGCCGTTCCCAGGTGTTCAGCAGGTCCGCGAGGTTCCCGTACGTGAACGCGACGTGGTCGATGCCCGTGCGCATCGTGTCGGGCGAAGGCAGGTGCTCCGTGTTCAGGAACGCGATGCGGTGATGTTCCTCGTCATAGGTGAGGAACGCGATCACCGGGGCCTCGAACGAGGTCTTGAGGTGAAAGACCTTGCGATACCAGGCGAGCATGAGCTGGAAGTTCTTGGCGCGGATGACGTAGTGCGCCAGCTTCACGGGAACGATCTCGGCGCTCGCGCCGGACGCCGTGGAATGCGGAACCGCTGCGGCTGCGTTCATGCGTTCTCTTCTCGCTCGGCGGACCGGTCGTGCCCGGTCCTGCTCCGGGTTGCATTCTCCACATGTTTACCATATGGTCAAGTTCATCGGAGCGTCGGCGATTTCCGTCGCGACTCCGGGCCCGGACATCGGGGACGCAATAGAACGTCAGGAGGAGTGGTTATGCGCTTGGCCATGGTGAGCCTAGGAAGTGCGGCGCCGCGTCCCATGCTGGTGACGAAGGATCGGGTGCACGACATCGGCAGGCACCTTCCGGATGCGCCGACCAACATGATCGGCATCCTCGAAGGCCTCGACGCGCTTCGCGAATCACTGGAAAAGCTCGCCGCCGGTCCTGGCGATCTGGCGCTCAAGGACGTGAACCTCCACGCGCCGATCCCGCGGCCGGGCAAGATCCTCGCACTGGGCCTGAACTACAAGGACCACGCCGCAGAAGCCGGCATGACGCTGCCCGAGGTCCAGACCTGGTTTTCGAAGATGACCACGTCGACCAACGGCCCGTACGACCCCGTGAACCTCCCGAAGGTCTCGACCAAGCTCGACTACGAGGCCGAACTCGCGATCGTGATCGGCACGCGCGCGAAGCACGTCGCGCGCGACGAGGCACGCCATTACATCGCCGGCTTCTGCTGCGCCAACGACGTCAGCGTGCGCGACTGGCAGCTGCGCACCTCGCAGTTCGTGGTCGGAAAGTCCTTCGACACGCACTGCCCTTTCGGGCCCTGGATCGTGACCGCCGACGAGATCCCCGATCCGCAGGCGCTGCGCATCAGCTGCACCGTCAACGGCCAGACGCGGCAGGACTCGAACACGCGCGAGATGGTGTTCAGCGTCTACGAGATGATCGAGCACCTCTCGCAGGCGATGACGCTCGAACCCGGCGACCTGATCCTCACCGGCACTCCCGCCGGCGTGGGCGCCGTGGCGAAGCCACCGCGCTACCTCGCGGTGGGCGACGTCGTCCGCGTCGAGATCGAGGGCATCGGCGCGATCGAGAACAAGATCGTCGCCGAACCGGTCTGAAAGAAACAGCTTCCTTGTGGCGAGCCGCGGCAGGCGCAGACCGCTGACCCGGCACTGGAGAGGAGGA
>JBKJPX010000050.1:0-82113 GCA_046594215.1 Panacagrimonas sp. | reverse complement strand
CAGCCTGCCCATCGGCGACCGGCCCTCGCAGATCGATATGGTACGGTCGCAAAGCCGCGACCCTGAACGTGCTGTCTCATGAGTCCCACCCTGATCCAATCGCTGGCGGCGATCATTTTTGGCATCGCGCTGATCCACACGTTTTCGACGCGATTCTTCGAAGGTCTCGCTCGCCGTCATCCAGCGCACCAGGGAATCTTCCACTTGCTGGGCGAAGTGGAAGTGGTGTTCGGCTTCTGGGCGATGGTGCTGGTGATCCTGCTTTTCAGTCTGGAGGGCAGGCAGAGCGCGGTCGCCTACGTGGACTCGCGCAATTTCACCGAGCCGCTGTTCGTGTTCGCCGTCATGATCGTGGCGGGCAGCCGGCCGATCCTCGATCTGGGAGGTCATCTGGTGAAAGGCTTCGCGCGGCTGCTGCCGATGCGCGACAGTGCCGCGACCTACCTGACCATCCTTTCGATCGTCCCGATCCTGGGCTCGTTCATCACCGAGCCGGCGGCCATGACGCTGGGCGCCCTGATGCTCCGGGACCGCTTCCTCGACCACGAGGGTCTGGACACACGCTTCAAATACGCGACCGTCGGCGTGCTGTTCGTCAACATCTCCATTGGCGGCGTGCTGACGCCTTTTGCTGCGCCGCCCGTGCTGATGGTGGCCGCAAAGTGGGGCTGGGACATCACGTTCATGCTCACCACGTTCGGATGGAAGGCCGCGATCGCGGTAGCGATCAATGCGGTGGCGGTGACGCTGATCTTCCGCCGTCAGCTGGCGGGCATGGCTGCGCCGAAGGACCCCGGGCGCGCGGCCGTGCCCCTGCCGATCATGGTCGTGAATTCGGTGACCCTGCTCGGCATCGTCGTGTTCGCTCACCATCCCCCGATGTTTCTCGGGCTGCTGCTGTTCTTCCTGGGATTCGCCACGGCCTACCAGCAGCACCAGGGGCGGCTGATCATCCGCGAGGCCTTGCTGGTGGCCTTTTTCCTTGCAGGCCTGGTCGTACTGGGCGGCTTGCAGCAGTGGTGGTTGCAACCGCTGCTGCTCTCGATGAGCCCCGATGCCGTGTTCTTCGGCGCGACGGGTCTGACGGCGATGACCGATAACGCGGCGCTGACCTACCTGGGCTCGCTGGTGGAAGGCCTGAGTGATGAGTTCAAGTACATGCTGGTTGCGGGTGCCGTCACGGGAGGGGGGCTGACAGTGATCGCCAACGCGCCGAACCCCGCAGGATTTTCCATCCTGAAGGTGCGCTTCGAGGACCAGACCGTCGGGTCCCTGGGTCTGCTGGCGGCGGCGCTGCCACCGACCTTCGTCGCGGCGCTTGCGTTCCGGTTGCTCTGAGACGGTTGTCGAGACGCTTCGAGATCGGGCGCTCGTTCAGGTGAAGCAGGAAGCGCCGGGCCCGGTGTGGGCTACGGCTATTGACGTGGATCCCATCGTGAACCGCGCATTTGCCTACGAACTCGCCGCGTCTGCCGTTTGATAGTCTGCCGAGGTCCTTTCGGCGTCCGCGTTCCATGTCGTCATCCTCGCCGCCGGCGGTTGCCGAAGCGCCGCCTCCCGCATCCGGCGAACTCGCCGTCGCGCTCAAGCGCTGGTTCGGCTTCGATGGTTTTCGACCTGGCCAGGAGGCGGTGGTCGGCGATGCGCTGGCAGGCCGTGACCTGCTGGCGATCATGCCCACCGGCGGTGGCAAGTCGCTGTGCTTCCAGCTGCCGGCGCTGCTGCGACCGGGTGTGATGATCGTGGTGTCGCCGCTGATCGCGCTGATGCAGGACCAGGTGCGGCAGCTGCGCGCGATGGGCATCCCGGCGGGCTTTCTGAATTCGAGCCTGAGCGCGCGCGAATCCTCCGATGTCATCGCCGCGACGCTCGACGGCACGTACCGGCTGCTGTACCTGGCGCCCGAGCGCCTGCTGATGCCGGACTTCCTGCAGGGACCGCTCGCGAGCATTGTCGAGTCGGTGGGCCTGTCGGCCATCACGATCGACGAGGCGCACTGCGTATCGGAGTGGGGACACGATTTTCGTCCCGAGTATCGCCAGCTCGGCAGCCTGCGGGATCGCTTTCCCGACGTGCCGGTATTCGCGTTCACCGCGACCGCCACCGAGCGCGTGCGTGCCGACATCGTTGCGCAGCTGCGCCTGCGCAAGGCCTGTCTGCATGTTGCCAGCTTCAATCGCCCGAACCTGTTCTACGCGGTGCGCCCGAAGGCCAAGTTCGCCTGGCCCGAACTGCTGGCGCAGGCGCGCAAGGGCGGGTCGGGCATCGTCTACTGCCTGTCGCGCAAGCGGGTCGACGAACTCGCCGCGCAGCTGAGCGAGCAAGGCATTCGTGCATTGCCGTATCACGCGGGCCTGGATGCCGAGACGCGACGCGTGAACCAGGAACGGTTCATCCGCGACGACGCGCAGGTGATGGTGGCGACCGTGGCCTTCGGCATGGGCATAAACAAACCGGACGTGCGCTGGGTGATCCACCACGACCTGCCGCGGACGATCGAGGGCTACTACCAGGAAGCGGGCCGCGCGGGACGCGACGGCGAGCCGGCCGCGTGTACGCTGTATTTCGGTCCTGGCGACATCCGCACCACCGAGTTCCTGATTGCGCGGAAGGTGGACCCCAACACGCAGGAGCCGCTGGTGGCCGAGCAGCGCATCGCCCGCCAGCAGCTGCGGCAGATCATCGACTACGCCGAGTCCACGGCCTGCCGGCGCACGATCCAGCTGCGTTATTTCGGCGAGGAATTCGCCGGCAACTGCGGTGCCTGCGACAACTGCACGCAGCCGCGCGACACGCAGGACTGGACCCTGGAGGCGCAGCAGCTGTTGTCCTGCGTGGCGCGGCTCGCGCAGAGAGGTCAGCGTTTCGGCGCGACCGCCGTGATCGAGATCCTGCGCGGGGTCGAGAACCAGAAGCTCATCGACCGCGGCCACCAGAGCCTGAGCACCTACGGGATCGGCAAGCAGCGTTCGCAGGACGAGTGGCAACACCTCGTGCGGGCGCTGAAGCACCAGGGACTGCTCGGCGAATCCAATGACGGATACCCGGTGCTGAGCCTGGTCGAGGCCAGCCGGCCTGTGCTCAAGGGCGAGCGCCGGGTCGATGTCGCGACGCCGCCGCCGAAGGCGAAGGTCGCGCGCGGCAAGCGGGGTGCGAAAGTTGCCGCGTCCGAACGGGTGGAGGCACAGCCGCAGTCGGAGGCCTTGTTCATGCGCCTGCGCAGCCTGCGCAAGGAAATCGCGGACGCGCAGAACCTGCCGCCCTATGTCGTGTTCAGCGACGCCAGCCTGCGCGAGATGTCGGAACGCCAGCCCTGCGGCGCCGAGGCATTCGGGCAGGTGTCGGGGGTCGGCAGCCGCAAGCTCGCGCAGTACGGGCCGGCCTTCGTCGCCAGCATCCGTGCCTTCCGCGAGGAATTGAACCTGCCGGCGGGCGGCCCCGCCACCGCCAGCTTCGAGGCCGAGCGCGGTGAAGCCAGCTCCACCGACGCCCTGGACAGCGAGACGGTGCGCAAGACGCGCAGCCTGTTCGAGTCCGGTCGCGGCCTGGATCAGATCGCGAGCGATCGCGGCATCTCGATGAACACGGTCGCCGCCCACCTGGAGGCGTTGCTGGCCGCCGGCGTGCCGCTGGACCTGGACGCGGTGCTGCCGGCGGATCGCCTGCAAGCGATGGTGGGCGCGCTCCAATTGCACGGCACCACGCGGCTCAAGCAGGCGTGGGAGGCGCTGGGCGGCGCGTACGGCTACGAGGAACTGCGCCTGGCACGCGGATGGCTGCGGGGGCGTACCACTTGATGCCCCGGCGAGCGCGGGGTTAGGGTCGGGGACAGCGACCCGGTTCACGAAGGTCGCGCCACGCGAGGCTGGAGAAACGACACATGGACAAGCAAGTCGCGGGTGTAGGAACCCTGCTCAAGGATGCGCCCAAGAACTGGGGTCGCTGGGGCGCCGAGGACGAGGTCGGTTCGCTCAACTTCCTGACACCCGCAGAAGTCCTGCGCGGTGTTGCACACGTCAAGCAAGGCAAGACGTTCACCCTGCAGGTGCAGATGGGTAACCCGAAAGGCGATCCGGTCTGGCCGGGGCGCGACCCGTCCAAGCGCATGAACGTGCTTGACGAAGGTCACTTCCTGTGCGGCAAGGGCCCTGCCTTTCCGGGCGGCCTGCATTACGCCGACGACGTCATGTTCATGTACCTGCAGGGTTCGACGCAGTACGACGCACTTGGACATGTCTGGTGCGACGGCAAGCTCTACAACGGCTACGACGCGCAGACCACGATCGGCGGCATGTCCAAGGTCAGCGTGCTGCCGCTGGCCGAGCGCGGCATCGTCGGTCGCGGCGTGCTGATCGACATGGCGCGCTTCCGTGGCAAGAAGTCGCTGGACCCGGGCGAGACCTTCACGCACCTCGACCTGCTCGCGGCCGCCGAGAAGCAGGGCGTGACGATCGAGAAGCACGACATCCTCGTGGTCCGCACGGGCTGGATCAGCGCGTTCTACGAAAAGGATCGCGTCGAGTTCTACAAGAACTTCGTCGAGCCGGGCCTGACCTATACGCCGGAGCTCGTGGACTGGTTCCACAAGATGGAGATTCCGAACCTCGTTACTGACACGATCGCCAACGAGGTCACGATCGACCCCGTGTCGGGCACGGCCCTGCCGCTGCATATCGCCCTCATGAGCAACCTGGGCGTGACGTTCACCGAGATCGCGCAGCTCGACCCGCTGTCGGAGGATTGCGCGAAGGACGGGCAGTGGTCGTTCTTGTACGTGGCCGCGCCCTTGAAGGTGGTCAACGGCTCCGGCGCGCCGGTGAACCCGGTCGTCATCAAATAGCCATGCGTCCGATCCTCGCAGGCCTGCTCGTATGCGCGGCGACCCTGGGCGGCGCGGCGAGCGCGATGTCCTCGAAAGTGACCGGCACTTTCGTCGCCATCGACGACGGCGGCCAGCCGACGGAGAAGATCCTGCGCGTGTCGCAGACGCCGATCGGCTGGAAGTTCGAGGATCGCCAGCCCGACGGGTCCTGGCTGGACGTGAGCTGCCACGGCGGTTGCGAACACCGCGAGTCGACGGGCGAGGACCTCGTCGATTTCTTCGGCGGGCCGCCGCCCGGTGACATCAAGCCCGAGTGCGTGCAGAACGAACAGTACGCGTTCTGCCACTTCCTGAAGACGACGCCTGGCAGCGAGCGCGAGGGTTTCGTGCTCGTGGTGCGCGTCAACGCCGACTGGCTGCCCGTGACGATGATCCGCCTGCCCGAGCCGCCCGCCGGCGACGACAACGGCGATGACGACGACGCAAAGCCGGACGACGGCAAGCCGAAGACACCGCACTTCGAATCCGCGGACTGGATCCACGGCTGAGCCCAGACTTCATGGCCATCACCACTGCTCGTCCCTGGACCACGTTGTATGCGCGCGGACATGCCGCCGACATCGTCGTCGGGCACCGCCACGGGCTGTCGCTGTTTCGCGCCGCGGTCGCGCGGGCAGCTGAACAGCCGGCGCTCCAGTATTTCGACGCCACGCTGAGCTACGGCGAGGTCGACGCGCTCAGCGACGCGCTTGCCATGGCGCTCATCGAGGGCGGTGTGCGCCGCGCCGATCGCGTGGCGCTTTACCTGCAGAACGTACCGCAGTTCGTTATCGGGCTGGTCGCTGCGTGGAAGGCCGGCGCCATCGCGGTGTCGATCAACCCGATGAACCGCGAGCGCGAGCTGGGGCTGCTGCTGGGCGACTGCAAGCCGGCCGCGATCCTCGCGCACGAGTCCGCATTCCACGACACGCTGAGCAAGGTGCTTCAGGAGCACCCGGTTCCGCTGGTGATCACCACCTCGGAACTGGAATTCCAGAGCCGGCAGGACCCGCGCCTGTTCGCGTCCAGCGCGCACCACCGCCCGGTCACGACGATCGATTTCATGGAGTGCACCGACCGGCATCGCGGCGAGAAGCCGCCTGGGGTCGACTTCAATCCGGAAGACGTGGCGATGCTGGTCTACACGTCGGGCACCACGGGGCTACCCAAGGGCGCGATGATTTCGCACGGCAACATCGCGTTCACCGCGCAGGTCTACCGGGACTGGATGGAATTGCCGGAACAGGCGGGCGTTCTCGGCATCGCGCCGCTGTTCCACATCACGGGCCTGATCGGCCACATCGCGCTGTCCTTCCTGCTCGCGGGTCCGCTGACCCTGGCCTACCGCTTTGAAGCGGGCGTGGTGCTCGACGCCATCGCCGAGCACCGTCCTTATTTCACGATCGGCGCGATCACAGCGCTGATCGCCCTGATGAACCATCCGTCCGCGACGGCGGAAAGCCTGTCGAGCCTCAAGGAGATCTATTCAGGCGGCGCGCCTATAGCGCCCGCCGTGATCGAGCAGTTCGAGAAGAAATTCGGCCTCTACATCCGTAACGCCTACGGGCTCACGGAGACGACGTCGCCGAGCACGCTCACGCCCCGGCACCTGCGCGGCCCGGTGGACCCGGATTTCGGCGCGTTGTCGGTCGGTACACCCACGTTCAACACCGAGATCCGCATCGTCGGCGTGGAGACCGCGCTGCCGGTGAAGGCCGGCGAGTCGGGCGAGATCGTGATCCGCGGTCCGCAGGTGGTCAGCGGTTACTGGAACAAGCCGAAGGAAACGGCCGAAGCGGTGCGTGATGGCTGGCTGCACACGGGCGACATCGGCGTGCTCGATGCCGCGGGCTGGCTGTATCTGGTCGATCGCAAGAAAGACATGATCAACGCCGCCGGCTACAAGGTCTGGCCGCGCGAGGTCGAGGACGTGCTGTACACGCATCCGGCGGTGCGCGAGGCGGCCGTCGTCGGGATTCCGGACGAGTACCGCGGCGAGAGCGTGAAGGCGGTGGTGAGTCTCAAGCCCGGCATGAGCGCCACGGCCGAGGAGATCACGGAGTTCTGCAAGGCGCGCATGGCCGCGTACAAATACCCGCGCGTGGTGCAGTTCCTGCCGGAACTGCCGAAGACCGTGACGGGGAAGATCTTGAGGCGGGAGTTGCGATCGTAGAGGGCCAAACTGGCCTCTGTGGCGAGCGCGAAGGATGCGAACAACAGAAGAAGGCCGGCGCGAGCCGGGCCAGAACGTGACAACCCGGCTCCCTTGGATGTCGGCGTTACCCTTGATCAGCCAGCGTTTGGACCCGTGCCGGTTGACAACCACCATGTGCTTGTCGGCGCCGTCGAGGGCGGATACGGGAAGTCGCGGAAGGTCGAGACGGAGCGAGATCAAAAAGAGGGATGACGCTGGACGTGCAATAGCCGCGAATACATACAGCGATTATTGAAAGCACCCGCTAAGGTCATCGATTCCTACCTGCCCGACGGCAACTGGATTCCAAACGCAAAAAAGGCCCCGACCAGAAGTCGGGGCCCTACATGCAGACTGCGTGAATCGATATCCGTTCTAGGTCACGGTGCCGCCTGCGCACCGCTCGTCTTGACGGTCACGAGCGCTGCGCCCTTCGGAGAATACGCATCGCCGTCGTCGTCGACCGTCGTGCCCGTCACGATGTTCTTGTGATCGACATTGCACGCGGTGATGACACCCGTGAACGTGCACATGACGGATCCACCCGGGGCCAGTCCGGAGCTCGCAATCCCCTGCAGCTTGCTGCCGCAATTGGTGAGGGCGACTTCTTCTTCCACGCCGCTCGACGCAGGATGTGTGGCAGTGATGTCGCCGAACTGGTCGTCTTTCAAAGCCGTGACGTACAAGGTATCGACCGTCGACTGATTCGCCACGACGACGTCGTAATTCACCCGAACGTTGCAGCTATCCACGTGCGGCGTCTTGGTCAGGGAAGGAGGCGTAGGAACATTGGTGAACTTGACGATTGCATTGTCAGTCTTGCAGACCTTTGTACCCGTCGTGTTGGCATCGCCGGTGGCGCAATAGGTCACGGTGTCTTCATGCTGGCCCGTGCCGTTCGCATAGTTTCCGCTCACCCAGGCACTGAAATAACACGTCTTCGTCAACGTCGGGCCGACTTCCTGGCCGATCAGGCCGGGGCAGCTCTGAGATCCAGAAGGGGTGCACGCACCGGGTTGAGTCTTGCTCGGAGCGCCGGTGGCACATGCGCTGAGTCCGGCCAAGTTGCCGTACTTGTCATCGTTGACCGAATTGATGAAGACGGAGTTGGCCGCTGAGCTGTTTGTCACCGCAGCAGAGAACTGAACCACGCCGCCGGTTTCTGCCACGGTCGCCGGGGAGGCATCTTTCTGAACCGCAATCTGGGGCGCCTCGACGATGACGTCGACTGTGAAATCGTCATCGCACTTGCACTTGGACTTGGTGTCCGGATTGAAGGTCAGCGCGTCAGTCGTGTTGAACGGGTTGCTGATTTTTCCGGGCGTGCCCTGGTTGCTATGCCAGCTGGTGCAATTGGGAAGACTGAGTCTCTGCGGTAGTCCGGCAGCCGCCTTGGAGTCGCAGTAGACGTGCTTGAGCTCGAATTGGACCAAGTACGTTCCAGAATTCAGATCGCCGGCGGTGTCTCCGTCGAGATTGAGTCCAGGGCCCGGAGGTGGTTTCGGCGTCAGCGCGCTCAGCGTGCATTGCTCACCGGGGCTAATGCCACCGCGGGCATTGGCGCCACCATCGGTTCTGAAGAAGAAGCCACCATCGTATCGGCTGTTGGCCGTGACGTTGACTTGAAACGTCGCCGTCAGGTCGAAGTACTGTCCTTTCGTACAGGTCTTCGGGGAAACGTCAGTGGCCTTGGCGAGACTGATGTCACCCGCCGTGCAGTTGAGTTTATTGGCGTTGGTGACGGGATAGCCGAACACCTTCTGCATACAGATGTCGCCCTGGACGGTTGGCCCGTCCACCGCATTGGCGGTCTGCATTGTCATCGTCAAGATGAGCGCGGCCGCGGCCGCGAAAAGTACCTCTGGTTTGATACTCATAAACGCTCCCTGTCATTTTGGTGAAGACTTCCAACCATCCGAAACGTGGCGCCCTATCTCCGTTGGGAAGTCCAAATAGGTATTTCAAACCCTTGAGATCATGGCTTTCATGCAAATCACTCCCGGCAACACTGGTTTGATGGCCCGGTGTGGATAGCGCATCGAACCCCGACCTCCTGCACCGGACGAAACACTCGTTCGGGACCGTCATTGGGAGAACGTAGGCCAAGTAAATGCGGAGCGGTATCGCCCGAAGGATTGATATGAGAGCAGTGGCTCACATAATCTGTAGATTCACAGGGGCGGTTGCGCGGGCGAGAACCGGCAATCGGGGGTAATGTGCATCTGCAACATCCGCGAAGAGCTTCCCCAGGAAGCCATGTCATCGAACTGTCGGGGTGGGGTCCGGGGGCTGGCAATGTCTGAAGTGACCGTATTGATCGGGAGTGCAGCGGCGACCCTGCCAGAGGGACTGAAGCAAGCGCTGTCGCGTCTTGAAGAGCTGCGGGTGTTAGGTACCTTGAGGGCGTGGCCGCTGCTCCTCGAAAGCCTGGAGCGTGAGCGGCCTCGATTGATGTTGCTTGATCGAGGATTGTGGAGAGACGCATCTGCACGCCGCCTGGTTCGAATCTCCGCGCCCAGCCCCACGACCCGCGTCCTCGTGTACTCAGATGTAGTGGACGTATCTGTCATCGGCGAGGCGATTGCGTACGGCGTGCACGGATGTATGCCGGCAGAATCGACGGCACTTCAATGGAGTAACGCCATCCAGGTGGTGCTGCGCGAGGACGTGGCGATGCCACGAAAACTGCTTGCGCAGGCGCTTGCGAAAGCTCTCGACCGGCGTCGCGCCGATCGTGAGCCGGCCCCGGAAGCGAGAGGGGGTGCCGAACCGATCACCGAGCGCGAACGCGACGTCATCCGCTGCGTGACGAGCGGCATGAGCAACAAGGAGATCGCGAAGCACCTCGGTATCAGCGGTGCGACCGTCAAGACTCACCTGCATCACGTCTTTGGCAAGCTCAAGGTGAGCCGCAGGATCCTCCTGATCCCGGGCTCCACGTCGCCGCACTGAGCGCTGAGGGGATCGGTGAGGGGACTGGGTCTTCTGACCCGCCCGTTTTTATTCGAGCGAGCTCTTGCGGTACTCGCCTCCGCGCGTTGACGTCGAATTAGGCCAAGCGAAAAAGCCGGGGGCAATTTTCAGAACATTTTCGCCAGCTTCAGCACTTCATCGCCCTTCGCGTACGCCCGGAACAGGGTTCGCGCCAGCACCGCCATCATGCGGTGCACCTCCTCCGGTGACTTGTGGCGCAGCGGCAGCACCACGGCCTCCATGAGCGAGATCATCGCCCGCGAGATGTCCTCGAGATCGCCGCCGAGATCGAAGCGGCCTTGTTCCACGCCGCGTCGCAACACCTGCTCGATGACGGCCTGCGAGGCGCTCTCGAACTCGGCTTGAGCGTGCAGCATCGCCTGGGTCTCGGGCGCGCAGGGGATGAGCCAGTAGCCGGCCACGCCGTGTTCGAGCGTAGGGTCGCGCAGGACCTGCTCGAGCCCGCGGAACATGTGCAGGACGCCCGTAACCGGGTCCTTGCTATTAGCCATCGGGTCGAAGATGTACTGGCGGAACAAACCGTGCAGCCGCCCGAGGCAGTGCAGATACAATTCCGCCTTGCCGCTGAAGTGCCAGTAGAGCGCGCCCTTGCTGAGGTTCGCGGCCTGGGCGATATCTCCGATGGAGACGCCTTCGTAGCCGTGGCGACCGAACAGGTGGAAGGCCCGATCCTGGATGGCCTTGAGCGTGTCGAACTGCTCGTGCGCGGGCTTGCGAGCCATGAGGCGGGACGGATGGTTAAGGTGGAGATTATGCGGTTCGTGCAAGGGTCGCGCATGCAACCAAGAGGGCGTCGGTGGTGGTGAGCGTCGAAGCACTGGTCCAGGAGGCGGGCGCGATGCTGCGCCGGGCGCGTCGCGTGCTCGTGATCACCGGCGCAGGCATCTCCGCGGACTCTGGCCTTCCGACCTATCGCGGCATCGGCGGCCTCTACGAGTCCGACGTCACCGCGGACGCGATGCCTATCGAGGTCGCGCTGTCGGGGCAGATGCTGCGCAGCAATCCCGCGGTGACGTGGAAATACCTGATGCAGGTCGAGTCCTGCTGCCGTGGCGCCCGGCCCAACGCCGGCCACACAGCCTTGGCGCGCATGGCCAACGGATTCCGGAAATTCACCGTGCTGACGCAGAACATCGATGGCTTTCACCGCGACGCCGGGCAGGAGAAGCTGATCGAGATCCACGGCAATGTTCACGAACTGTTCTGCACCGAGTGCGGACGCCAATGGTGGGTAAAGGACTACGCGCACCTGCAGACGCCGCCGCGCTGCGAGGACTGTCGGGGACCGGTGCGTCCGCGCGTGGTGCTGTTCGGCGAGGCCTTGCCGCCGCTGGCAGTCGAGCGCCTCGAAGCGGCGCTGCGGGAAGGCGTGGACCTTGTCATGAGCATCGGCACCACCAGCGTCTTCCCGTACATCTCGGGCCCGGTGACGCATGCCGCGCGGATGGGCGTCCCCACCATCGAGATCAACCCGGGCGAATCGGAAGTCTCGTCGGTGGTGCGCGTGCGCATCCCGGAGCGCGCGGCCACCGTGCTGCCGCGCCTGCAGGCGCTCGCGAGCCAGTCATGACGGCGAGCCTCGCGCGCTGGAAACAGCCTTGGGCTGAGCTCGGGCTGGTGGCGCGCATGGAATTGCACGCCGAACTGCGCAAGCGTTATTCCGAGCCGCATCGCGCGTATCACACGCTGCACCACATCTCGGAATGCCTGGACCTGCTGCAGCAGGTCCAGGGCCTGGTGCAAAGCAGCGCCTCGATCGAACTCGCGATCTGGTTCCACGACGCCATCTACGATCCGCGCAAGACCGACAACGAACTGCGCAGCGCGCAATGGGCGCAGCGCGAACTCAAGCGCGCCGGCGCCCCGGTGGCCCTGCAGGACCAGATCGTGTCGATGATCATGGTCACCTGCCACGACGGCGCTCCGCAGACGCCGGACGAAGAACTGGTGTCCGACATCGACCTCTCGATTCTCGGCGCGGGAATGAAACGCTTCGACGAGTACGAGCGGCAGGTGAGGCAGGAATATCAGCACGTGCCGAAGCAGCAGTTTCGCAACGGCCGCCGGAAGATCCTCGCGCAGTTCCTCGAGCGGGAGCAGATCTATTTCACCGAGTGGTTCCGGACGCGGCGTGAGGCTCAGGCGCGCGCCAACCTGCAACGGTCGCTGACGCGCCTGGCGGGGAAGTTCTGGTAGGGCGGCGGCGCGTTTATTTTTACTCACTTCATCCCGAATAGCCGCGAATGCGGCGTACCGAGAGCGCGCTGGGGGGCTTCGGGACTGGAGCGCGCGGGCGGTCCCCCGCGATACGCGCCGCTACTCGGCGCGAGCGGAGGTGGTTTCTCGAAGGTGGCTGCTAGACCGCGCCCGCATCCCGCAACAGCTTCGCCACCGTCTTCGCGAGATCGGCATATCCCGCCGCGTTCGGATGAATCTGGTCGGACTTGCGCTTGTTGTCTCCGAGGATGTCAGGGATTGCGCGCGCCTCGAGCGGCAGCTGGTATTGCTTCGCAAGCTCGAGGTAGGTCGGCTCCGTGCTCAGCCCGAATAGCCTGGGTTCAGGCACGCCGAGCAACACGACCGGCATACCGCGCGCGCCGACCAGTTCGATCATGGCGGCGAGGTTGTGCTTCATCGCGGCGCGGTCCTGCTTGCGCAGCATGTCGTTGCCGCCCAGGCACAGGATCACGAGCGCGGGCTGCGTCCTGTCGAGTACACCGGGCAGACGTTCCAGTCCTTCCGCGGTTGTCTCGCCCGGAATGCCGGCGTTGACAACGTCGTGGCCGACCAGCGTCGCCAGCACCGCCGGGTAGCTCTGCGGCGCGTCGGCGCCCGTGCCGTAGGTCAGGCTGTCGCCGAAGGCCAGGATGCGCGCGTCGCTGTCGAGTCGCGCCAGCTTCGGCGCGTCACCCTTGCCGCCGCAGGCGACCAGCAGCAGGGCGACCAGCAGCAGCCACCCGGGCACCCACGCTTGCGGGCGTCTCAGGGGCACGGCCATAGTCCGGCTTTCCTTCATCTTCTTCGATGCGCTGACGACGACATGATCCATACCCTGGAGAATCGCACGCCGCTGTTCAAGGGCGACAATTTCGTGGCGCCGAACGCAACGCTGATCGGCCGCGTCACCTTGGAAGCCCAGGCCAGCGTCTGGTTCAACTGCGTGCTGCGCGGCGACTGCGATGAGATCATCGTGGGCGAGGGCACGAACGTGCAGGACGGCTCGGTGCTGCACACCGACGTCGGCTTTCAGCTGCGCGTCGGCGCCAACTGCACGATCGGGCACATGGTGATGCTGCACGGCTGCGAAATCGGGGAAGGCTCGCTGGTGGGCATCAAGGCCGTGATCCTCAACGGCTCCAAGATCGGCAGGAACAGCCTGGTTGGCGCAGGAACGCTGATCCCGGAACGCAAGACCTATCCCGATGGCGTGCTGATCATGGGTACGCCGGGCAAGGTGGTGCGCGAGCTCTCTGCGCAGGAGATCCAGAACCTGCAGCTCAACGCGCAGTTCTATCGCGAGAACGCGAAGCGCTATCTGACTTCGCTCAAGTCCGCCTGATCGGCCGGCCGCCGTCGAACTTCATGCGAGCCAGAACATGAGCGAGGCCCAGGCTACGGCGCGCGATTCGACCTGGGACATCGCGCGCGGCATCGGCATGTCGCTGGTCATCTACGGGCACTTCCTCGAGCCGATCTACCCCGCGCAGCCGGACGCGGGAAAGGCCTTCCTGACCTCCGCGTTCACGCAGTGGCAGTGGATCTACTCGTTCCACATGATGCTGTTCTTCCTGGTCTCCGGCGCGGTGAATCTCAAGCTGCCGAAGAAGGCCTGGCCCGACGTGGTGCGGGGTTCGCTGCGCCTGCTCGCGCTGGCCTGGGTGGTGCACCTGCTGGGCATGGTCGTGATCTTCGCGCTGGGTCTTTCGCCGGACGCGGTGAGTTCGCCGTGGAACGCGGCGGTGGCGATCTTCAACCCCATCCTGCAGGGCTTCCTGTGGTCGGTGGGTGTGCTGTGGTTCCTGACCGCGCTGTGCTTCGTGCAGCTGTTCGCCTGCGTGCTGCTGCGACAGCTTCCCGCGTGGACCGTAGTGCTGATCGGCGTGGTCGGCACGGCCGTGGTCGTGTACTTGGACGCGCCCAACCAGTTCCTGTTCCGCACCTGGATGCCCGGGCTTTCGTTTTTCGCGCTGGGCTACCTCTTGGCGCAGTGGCAGCTGAGATGGCCGGTGTGGCTATTCGTGCCGCTGTTCCTCGCCGTGTATTTCCTGGCGCCGCTGAACAGTGGCTGCGCCTACACGATGCACGAGGCCTGCTCGCGCTGGGCCGGTCCGTTCGGCGTGCGCATGTTCGGCGGCAACTACGGCTTTCTGCCGCTGTTCTTCCTGACCTCGCTCGTGGGAGCGCTGGGTGTCATCTGCCTGAGTCGCGGCCTGTCGAAGTTCAAGGCTTCGGACGTGTTCGCGCACATGGGGCGCAAGAGCCTGGACCTGTTCGTCATCAACGGGTTCGTCGCGACCTTCCTGCCGCCGTACATCGCCCGGGTCGACTGGTCGTGGCTGAACCCGGCGACGTATGCACTCGTCGGCATCGCGCTCATCGCGGCGCACCTGCTGGTGCAGTGGCTGCTGCGGCGTCCACTGGCCGGCATCGATGCGCTCGCGCTGCGCATCGCGGCATTCCTGGTTGGGCTGATCACACCTCGCGTGCGCGATGCGGATCCGCCCTCGGGGCCGCAGCGGATGCCTGGCTGAGGCCTCGGATGCGACGCGGCTAGTCGGTGCCGTCCTTGGGATACAGGTAGCGGGCGAGCTTGCCGCAACCGGGACCGAGCTCGCGCCAGTCGCTGACCTGCAGTTCGATGCTGGCGATCGCGCAGGTCGGCATCTCGGTGAACGAACAGGTGGCGAGCCAGTGCGCAAGATCGGAAAAGCCGGGGTTGTGACCGAACAGCATCGCGTGGCGGGCCTTCGGATCAAGTTCACGCACGACCTCGATCAGCGTCTCGCGACTGGCGTCGTAGATCCGCTGCTCGAGCTGGATCGCGTCGGCCGAGAAACCCAGGCGCTCCGCGAACACGCCGGCCGTCGTGTAAGCCCGCAGCGCGGGGCTCGACACCAGCAGGTCCGGCAGCCGCCGCAGTTCGCCCACGCGCACCGCCATCACGGGCGCGTCGCGAGCACCCCGCTTGTTGAGTGGACGCTCGAAGTCACCCATGCCCGGATCGGTCCAGGACGACTTTGCGTGGCGGACGAGCGTGAGTCGCAACATGTCGCAGTCTGATCAGGCCCGGGGGGAAAGGTAAAGGTCGAAACGGGCCTGGGTCCCTTCGAGCACGGCGTTGGGCCTGGGGCCGGCGAGGGGCGGAGCCTTCAGGGGACGCTTCACGGCCACCCGCGGCGCCAGGGTCAGGGCGTGCGCCAGCAGGGCATCGGCGTCCAGGTCGTCGCCGGCGAGGTCGCGCAACATCTGCATCTCTTTCTGGGGCAGGGCGCTCTTGCCGTCGTCCGGATACATCGGATCGAGGTACACGGCGTCGAAAGGGCCCTGGCCGGCACCCATGTGCAGGGCGTCCGAACCGACGATGCGAAGGCGATCGGCCGCGTGCCTGACGGCGGCGTCGGGGTGCAGGCGGGCCCGGCGTTGGGCGTCGCGCAGCAGTTCGACGACCAGGGGCTGGCGCTCGGCCAGCACGACTTCGGCGCCGAGTGCGGCGAGAGTGAAGGCGTCCCGGCCCAGGCCGCCCGTTGCGTCCAGCACGCGGGCGTCGCATTTGAGGTGCAGGCCCGCTGCGCGAGCCAGCAGCTGCCGGCGGCCGGCCCGGATCCGGCTGCGCTGTTCGGCCGAGGTCCAGTCGATCTGCAGAGGCTTCCAGTCCGGACGGTGGGAGGCGCGCAACGCCACGCCGTCCTGGAACGGCTCCAAAGAAAAACCCCGGGCGTCGCCGCCCGGGGTCGCGTTCTGCATCGGCTTCGCGATCTTGCTCAGACCTTCGACGAATCGAAGAAGCTGGCCATGCGTTGTGCCAGCATCATGTCGCCCTCAACCTGCAGCTTGCCGGTCATGAAGGCCTGCATGCCGTTGAGCTCGCCCTTCATCAGCGCGACCAGATCGTCGTCTTCCATCGTGATGGCAAGGTCGGAGCTCGCGGCGGCGCCGTCCCCGGTGGTGCAGGTACCGTTCTTGATGATGACGTGCATCGGCGTGGAGCAGTTGAACTGGATCGTGCAATCCGTGCCCTGGGCGGCGGAGGCGTCGAAGGCCTTGGGCAGGTTGCGGATCATCTCGGCGGCAGCGGTCATGGGGGCTCCGGGTGAATACGGGTGGGGGTAATGGGAATTCGGGACCGCCGGATGCTAGCGGGCAGACCCTCTACTGACAACCTACAATGCAACCGCTGCGTTGGCCGGTAAGCCAGCGTTCCAATCCGCCTAATTCCGACCTGTCCGCGTGATCCAGCGCAGCGATTACAAAGCGTCCGATTTCCTCGTCGACCGCATCGAGATGCACGTCAGCATCGAGGCGCTGACGACGGTCGATGCCTGGTTGCACCTGCGTCGCCGCCCCGGCGCGGACGCGGGGGCCGAACTGGTCCTCGACGGCCGCGAGATCGAGTTGCTGACCATCGAGATGGATGGGCGGCCCTTGCCCTCCTCGCATTACCGCGTGGAGCCGGATCGGCTGGTGCTGCCCTCGGTCCCCGACGCCTTCGTATTGCACACCCGCACCCGCAACGACCCGGAGAAGAACACCGCGCTGGAGGGCTGGTATCGCTCCGGGCCGATGCTATGCACGCAATGCGAGGCGCAGGGCTTCTCGCGCATCACTTATTCGCTCGACAGGCCGGACGTGCTGAGCCGGTTTCGCGTACGGCTCGAAGCCGAGACCGCGCGGTATCCGGTGCTGCTGGCAAACGGCAACCCCGTGGAATCCGGCGCCGTGGGTCCGGATCGCCATTTCGCCGTATGGGAGGACCCGCACCCGAAACCCTGCTACCTGTTCGCGATGGTTGCCGGCGACCTGGCCTGCGTGGAGGGGCGGCACCGCACCCCCTCCGGGCGGGACGTCGCGCTGCGCTTCTACGTGGATCGCGGCAACGAGAACCGTGTAGATCACGCGATGGAATCGCTGCGCAAGGCGATGCAGTGGGACGAGTCCGTGTATGGGCTCGAGTACGACCTCGACATCTACATGGTCGTGGCGGCGCGCGACTTCAACATGGGCGCGATGGAGAACAAGGGGCTCAACCTGTTCAATGCGCGCTTCGTGCTGGCCTCGCCACAGACCGCGACCGACATCGACTACGACGGCGTCGAGTCGGTGATCGCACACGAGTATTTCCACAACTGGACCGGCAATCGGGTGACTTGCCGCGACTGGTTCCAGCTTTCGCTCAAGGAAGGCCTGACGGTCTACCGCGACCAATGTTTCTCGGCCGACCTGGGCTCGCGCGACGTCACGCGTATCGAGCACGTGCGCATGCTGCGCGCGCTCCAATTCCCGGAAGACGCGGGACCGACGGCCCACCCCGTGCGCCCCGATGCGTATGCCGAGGTGAACAATCTCTATACGGCGACGGTGTACGAGAAAGGTGCGGAGATCCTGCGCATGCTTGCCGGCGTGATTGGCGAGGACAGATTCGTCGCCGGCATCGGCCACTACCTGCGCGCGCACGACGGCACCGCCGCGACGGTCGAGGACCTGCTCGAGTCCCTGGAAGCGGTGAGCGGACAGAAGCTCGACGGGTTCCGGCGCTGGTATTCGCAATCCGGAACGCCGAACGTGGAGATCACGGACGAATATGATGCGGCCGCTCGACGCTATCGCCTGCGGCTGCGGCAGCACACGGCGCCGACGCACGACCAGCATCGGAAAACGCCGTTGCCCATCCCGCTGCGCTTCAGCCTGCGCGATGGCGGAGGCCGGCTTCTACAGCCAACCCCGCAGCCGCCGTTGATGCCGCGCGCAGACCTGATCCTGCTGGAGAGCGCGGACGCCGAACTGGTGTTCGAGGACATCGAGTCGGCGCCGACGCCGGCCTTCCTGCACGGCTTTTCGGCGCCCGTGAAGCTGCACTACGCCTACGCGCCCGAAGCGCTTTCGACCCTGGTGCTCGAGGAAGAAGACGGATTCCTGCGATGGGAAGCGGCGCAGCGGCTCATGATGGACGCGCTGCTCGAATCGATGGAACCACGCGAAACCCATGGCCCTTGCGCGAAGGTGCTGCTGAGCACCTTGCAGCGGCTCGCGGCGGATCCGCCCGGCGACAAGGCGCTGCTGGCCGAACTGCTGCGTTTGCCGGCCGAGAGCGAGCTCGCGGCGCAGATCGAACCGCTGGACCCGCAGCGCGTGACCCGCGCGCGCGACAGCCTGCGGTACGCCATCGCGACGGCGCTCACGGGACCGCTGTCGGTGTGGGCGGCCTGGGTCCCGATCGAGATGTCGTCCGATAACCGCGCGCGTCGCAGCCTGTCGAATCTCGCGCTCTGGTACCTCGGGACCCTGAATTCCGCGCGCATTCGAAAGCTCGCGCTGGAACGCGCCGCCTCTCCGAACATGACGCTTGCCGTCGGCGGCCTGGCCGCGCTGCGCGATTCCGATTCGTCGGAACGCGAGGAGGCGATGGACGCGTTCCACCTTCGTTTCCGCGACGAGCCACTCGTGCTCGACAAGTGGTTCGCGATGGAGGCGGGCTCCGCGCGCGCAGGCGGCGTCGAGCGCGCAAACGCGCTGCTGTCCCACCCCGACTTCAAGCCCAACCCGAATCGAACGCGCGCGGTGCTGGGCACCTTCATGCGCGAAAACCTGCGGGCGTTCCACGCCGCCGACGGCAGCGGGTATCGATTGCTCGCCACGCAGCTTGCGAAGATCGACGCCGGCAATCCGCAATTGGCGGCCAGGCTGGTCGAGGGCCTGTTGAACTGGCGCCGGATGGTCGCGCCGCTCGGCGATTTGATGCGTGCCGCGCTCGAGCAGCTCGCGCAGGCAGGTCCGTCGCGCGACATGGCGGAGAAGGTGGGCAAGGCCCTGGAGTCGCGCCCCTCGACATGAGGCGGCACTTTCCCGGATGGCTGGTGCTGCTCGGCGCGATGACCGCGATCGGTCCGCTGTCGATCGACATGTACCTGCCCGCATTTCTCGCCATCGCCGACGACCTCGGCACGCCGCGCGGCGCAGTCGAACGCACCTTGCCGATGTTCCTGGTGGGCCTTGCACTCGGACAGCTGGCCTACGGACCACTGAGCGATCGCTTCGGCCGTCGCGCGCCCCTGCTAGCCGGGCTGGGCATCTACATCGTCGGGACCATAGGCTGCGCCTTCGCAGGCAGCATCGACCAGCTCACCGTGTGGCGGCTGGTGCAGGCGCTTGGTGGTGGCGTCGGCATGGTCGTCTCGCGCGCCGTCATCCGCGATCGCCTGGATCCGCAGGCATCCGCCCGCGCACTGTCGACGCTGATGCTGGTCATGGGCGCCGCGCCGATCCTGGCGCCCATGCTGGGCGGCTGGATGCTGGTCGTTGCGAGCTGGCGCGGGATCTTCGCGTTCCAAGCGGTATTCGCCTTTGGCTGCGTCGTCGCCGTCTGGTTCGGCATGTCGGAATCGCTGCGGCAGGACGCGATTCGACCGCTACGCATCGGCAGCACCCTCAGTACCTACCGAGGCCTCCTCACGGATTCCCGGTTCGTGCTTCCCGTGATGGCCGGAGCCTTCGGCATGGGCGGCATGTTCGCGTACATCGCCGGGTCGCCGTTCGTGTTGATGGGGCTACATGGCCTGAGCGAGCAGGATTACGCGATGGCGTTTGGGCTGAACGCGTTCGGCCTGATCGCCGCTTCGCAGCTCAACGGCTGGCTGCTCCGCAGCCGACGACCCAACGAGGTTTTGCGCTCGACTTTCTGGATGCCCGGCGCGGCCGGCATTGCGCTGCTCGCGATGGGCATCCATGGCGGTGCGCCGCTGGGCATGGTCATGGCGGGTCTGTTCGCTTACGTGGGCTGCATGGGCATGATCAGCCCCAACACGGGTGCCATGGCGATGGCGGAACAGGGCAGCGTCGCGGGCGCGGCGTCGGCAATGCTGGGCGCGCTTGCGTTCGCGGTCGGCACGCTGTCCGGCCTGGGGGTCAGTCTCTGGTCGGGCCATTCGGACCTGCCGATGATGACGATCATCGCGGTCTGTGGCCTGCTTTCGAGCTTTTTCGGCATGACCCTGCTGCGTCGATGGGCACCGCAGATCGCGCCCGGGCAGGCCGTGGTCGAGCCGCCGACCTGAGCTGCGGACCGCTGTCTTCGCATTGCCGCCGCATTGCCGTCGCGTGACACGCCACGCCACTTGATTCGGGCCATCTTTGGTGCGCGCTGTAACATGGTCGAAATGTTCCAGACCTAAAGTTCTGTCATGGGCATGCAAGACAAGTTGGTCCTCGTAGTCGAGGATGAAGGGTCGATCCGGGAAATGGTGAAGTTCGCGCTCGAGCGAGCCAGCTTCCGGGTCTCCACCGCGGCCAACGCCGCAGATGCGCGTATGTGCGTCGCGGACGAACGTCCGGACCTGATCCTCATGGACTGGATGATGCCCGGGGTCTCGGGAATCGAACTGGCGCGCGAGCTCAAGGGCAGCGCGACGTCCAAGGACATCCCGATCATCATGTTGACGGCGCGCGCCGAGGAAGAAGACAAGGTGCGCGGCCTGAACAGCGGTTGTGATGACTACGTATCCAAGCCGTTCTCCTTTCCCGAACTGATCGCGCGCATCCACGCCGTGCTGCGCCGCGCGACCCCGGGGGGCGAAGACGAGAAGCTCGCGGTGGCGGGCCTGGAGGTGGATCACGCCAGCCAGCGCGTCAGCGCCAAGGGGCAGCCGATCCGTCTGGGGCCCACCGAATACCGCCTGCTCCATTTCTTCATCAGCCACCCCGAGCGTGTGTATACGCGCGAACAGGTCCTCGACCGCGTGTGGGGCCAGAACATCTACGTCGAAGAACGCACGGTCGACGTACATATCCGCCGGCTGCGCAAGGCGCTGCAGCCTTTCGGCTTCGACAACATGATCCAGACCGTGCGCGGAACGGGTTATCGCTTCTCGGAGAAGTTCTGAGCGACGGGCCGGCAGCGCCACCGGCGGCGACGCCGGAAGAAAAGGAGCGGGTGCCGGTCTTCAAGGCGGTGCAGCTCGCTCTGCGGCGCGAAGTCTCCAAGATCATCGGCATCTGCCTGGCCGGCGCGTTCGTCGGCTGGATCTTCGAGCACGCGCTGCTCGGCTACGCGGTCGCGGTCACGCTCTACCTTGGCATCCAGCTTCGCCATCTGCGCGCGCTGCGGCAGTGGCTCGAGGCGCCGAAGTACGTCGAGCTGCACGAACCCGGCGGCATCTGGGGCGACGTGTTCGAGAAACTCCTGGAGCTCCAGAAACGCAACCGCAAGCGCAAGAAGAAGCTCGCGGCCATCGTTTCAGAGTTCCAGGCTTCCACCGCCGCGCTGCCCGACGGCGCCGTGGTGCTGGGCGAGCGCGGCGAGATCGCATGGTTCAACAAGTCAGCGCAGGCGATGCTCGGCCTGCGTGGCCAGCAGGACGTGGGCATTCGCATTCCCAACCTGCTTCGCAATCCCGAGTTCGCCGAGTACTTCACCGACAACGAGTACCTCGGCGAGGTGGAAGTCGCTTCGCCGATCAACCGCGGTGTGCGCATTGCGCTGAAGATCATTCCCTACGGCAACAACCAGCGCCTGATGATCGTGCGCGACGTCTCCGAACTGCGCCGGCTCGAAACCGCGCGGCGCGACTTCGTCGCCAATGCCTCGCACGAGCTGCGCACGCCGCTGACGGTGTTGCGCGGCTACCTCGACATGATCGAGCCCGAGTCGCGCGGACCCGGGCCGCTCGCGCCCTGGCGCATGCCGCTCAACGAGATGCGCACCCAGTCCACGCGCATGGAGTTGCTGATCAGCGACATGCTCAAGGTCGCCAAGCTCGAGTCGGACGTCGACGCCAAGCAGGAGGTGCTCGACGTGCCGGCGGTGCTGGGTCGCGTGGTCGAGGAGGCGCGTGCGATGTCGATGGGCGCGCACACGATCGAGGCAAGCGTCGACGACGAACTGTTCCTGTTCGGGCGCGAGACGGAAGCGCAGAGCATCTTTTCGAATCTCGTCATCAACGCGGTGCGCTACACGCCGCCGCAGGGCCGTATCGAGGTGCGCTGGTCGGGTGACGCGGAAGGTGCGCACTTCAGCGTGACCGATAGCGGCATCGGCATCTCCGACGACGACATCCCGCGGCTCACGGAGCGCTTCTACCGTGTCGACGTCGGTCGTTCGCGCGCCAGCGGCGGGACGGGCCTGGGCCTGTCGATCGTCAAGCACGCGCTGCAGCGTCACGAGGGCCGCCTGGAGATCCAGAGCCAGCTGGGGAAGGGCAGCACGTTCATCTGCCATTTCCCTGCGCACCGCGTGCACCGCGCCGAAGAGCCGCCGGAGAAGGCCGCGCTCGCTGGGTAGACCGGAGTCATGTCACGAGGGCAGGCGGCTATGCTTCGGGTCCACGCCAGACACCGGAGTAGAGCATGAGCGCGAACACGCCCATCCTTCATCACTACCCCCTTTCTCCGTTCTCGGAGAAGGTGCGCAAGATATTCGGGTACAAGCAGCTCGCGTGGACTTCGGTGGTGGCGCCGCCGGTAATGCCCAAGCCGGACCAGATCGCGCTCTCGGGCGGCTATCGCAAAGCGCCAATCCTGCAGGTCGGCCACGACGTTTATTGCGACACCAAGCTCATCAGCCGGGTCATCGACCGCCTGAAGCCCGAACGTCCGCTGATTCCGCCAGGTTCTGAGGCCGCGACCCTGATGATCGAGCGCTGGGTCGACCAGACGCTGTTTTTCGCGGTCGTGGCGGTGTTCTTCCAGCCGCAGGGCTTGGCTGCCTTCGGCGAAGGCCTGCCGCCGAGCCTGGGCATCGACGGCTTCCTGAAGGATCGTGGGGCGATGTTCGCGCAGGGCGGCACGCTGCCGGGACCCAAGCTCGACACGGCACGCGCGGAGCTGCCCGCGATCTTCGGCAGCATCGAGGCACAGCTCGGGGCGAAATCTTTCCTCGGCGGTGATGCGCCGACGCAGATCGACTTCGCGGTCTACAACCCGATCTGGTTCATCTACGCGAACAAGGGCATCGCATCCGAGCTCGAGGGCTTTCCGAAGCTCCGGGCCTGGGTCGCCCGCATCCTGGCCTTTGGCGACGGCCCGCGTACCGAGATGGAGGGTGCGCAGGCGGTCGAGCTGTGTCGGGCGACGAAGACTTCGCAGCCGCCCTTGCCCGGTATGGCGCTATCGCTGCCGCAGGCCAAGCTGGGAGATCGCGTGAAGATCGGCGCGAGCGATTACGCGCCGGACGGGGTCGAAGGCGAGCTCGTGATCGCCAACGCGTTCGAGCTCGCGATCCGGCGAGAGGATGCGCGCGCCGGCACCGTGATCGTGCACTTCCCGCCCGAGGCTTTCACCCTGACCAAGGTCGACTGATCCGGGCGGCGTTTCTTCAGTCGAGCGTCGCGCCAGCGGCCCCGCGTTGCCACTCGCGCGGTGAGCAGCCGTATCGGCGCCGGAACACACGGCCGAAATAGGAAAGGTCTCCGAAGCCGCTGCACAGCGCCGCATCGGTCACGCGCATCGCGGGATTGGACAGCATCCGGACGGCGGCTTCGAGCCGGGTTTCGAGCACGGTTTGCGCGAACGACGAGGCCTGTTCGCAGAAGACGTCGTGCACGTAGCGCGGCGACACGCGAAAACGCGCTGCGACCGCATTCACGCAGAGCGCCAGGTCGGCGCTGTTCGTCCGCACATGACGCACGATCGACTCCCGGAACGCGCGTCGCGCTTGCTGTTTCGCTCCCTCGGTGGCCTGAGCGGCGCCGAGCACGGACACAGAGATCAGGCTGGCCAGCGTATTGGCGAGAGTCTCGGCAATCGCGGGCGTGGCCGTCGGCGCGCACTGCAGGAGCCCGGCCATGTGCGTGGTCGCAAGATGGCCGAGCGGGTCGCAAGAATGCACCAGCCGCGCGGTCGCCCTTCGTGGATCGGCGATCAGTGGCGTGAGCTGGTGATGCGGAATGCGGAAGGAGACGGTCCGGAAGTTCTCGACGAAGCGCAGCGAGTAGGGACGCGTCGTGTCCACGAGATAGAAGCTGCCGGGTTTGGCGCAGATGCGCCGTCCGTCCTGCTCGACCTCGCAATCGCCCGTAACCTGGAGGTTGGCGAAGTAGAACTCGTCGGCGCGTCGCCGGATCTGCTCGCGGCCGCGCGTCACGAGCTGGGAGAACGACGACAGCTCGGCGGCGTTGACGTCGGCGAGCTCGTGCAAGGTCACCGTGCTACCGAAGTCGGTGCGGTCTTCCGGCGTCGAATCCAGCGCCGTAAAGGCCTCGCACAGCACATCCCGCCAGTAGCCGAAGCGGTGGTTCGCCGACAGGTGGTGCGTGTCCCAAGTCTTCATGCTGCCTCCGCGAACGCGGCCGTGCTGCGCAAAAAGTCGATTTGCCGTGCGCGATTGGACGAGTGAGCGTCCGTATGCGGCGTTAGGCTGTGACTGGCGTAAGTTTAAGCACACTGCATACCACCGCACGACAGGAGCCCGCCATGGCCATCGACTTCACCCTCAGCCCCGAACAGAAGGCCCTGCAGGCCGGCGCGCGGACCTTTGGCCGCGAGGTCCTGAGCAAGGTTCTCGGTACGATCACGCCGATCGCCAAGCCCGAGGACCGCTTCTTCGCCACGGCGCCCTTCTACGCCAAGATGGCCGAGGCCGGTTTCGTGCACGCGCTGTTCCCCAAGGAATACGGCGGCGGGGGCGTGTCCACGCTCGATTTCGCGCTGGCGGCGGAGGAACTCGCCGCAGTCGACATCAACGTGCCGACGACCCTGCTGGGCGTGGGCCTCGGCATGGAGGCGATCCTGGGCTTCGGTACCCACGAGCAGAAGAAGAAGTGGATCGGCGAGATCCTCGAAAAGCCGGGCGAGCGGCTGGCTGCGTTCGCGTTCACCGACGTCTCCGGCGGGTCCAACTTCGACTGCCCGGATCCCACGGCCGGCGTACAGACCTTCGCGCGGCTGGAAGGCGACGAGTGGGTCATCAACGGCAAGAAGCACTACACGACCAATGGCAGTGGTTTCGATGGCAAGGGCGCGCAGATCCTGACGGTCGTGTGCCGCACGGATCCGGCCAAGCCGCCGGCCGAGTCGCTGGCGGTGATCGTGGTGCCCGGCTTCGCCAAGGGCGTCGAGCACGTCGGCTTCCTCGACACCTCCGGGCATCGCGCCGTGAACTCGCCGATCATCCACTTCAACAACGTGCGCGTGCCCGCCGGCAACATCCTCGGCAAGCCTGGCGACGGCATGAAGATCTGTCAGGCCTCGTTTTCCTGGACTGCTGCGCTGATCGGCGCAGCCTGCACCGGCGTGATGCGCGCCGCGTTCGACATCGCGTTCAAGTTCACCAAGACCGACAAGCGCTCGGGCAATGTGCCGATCATCGAACACCAGAACGCCGGCTACATGCTCGCCGACCTCAAGATGCGTATCGAGGCGGCTCGCTACCTCACGTGGAAAGCCTGCCACCAGCTCGACGTCACCGACCGTCGCAGCGACGAGCTGGCGATCATGACCAAGGTGTACTCGTCGGAGCTGTGCGTGCAGGTCGTGTACGACGCGATGCGGCTTGTCGGCGTGGACAGCTACACCGAGCTGACGCCGCTGGCCGGCCTGATGCAGGACGCGCTGTGCTTCCCGCTCTACGACGGCGGCAACATGGGCGTGCGCCGCCGCCAGTTGCACCGCAAGTTCAAGGCCGAGGGTTACGACCCGATGGCTTCTGCGGAAGGTCGGGGCTAGGGCAACACCGTAGCCCGTGCTTGGTGCGGGCTACGCCCCTGCGAGGCCCGGGCCGGCCCAGGCGGCGGACCAAGCGGTGCGACGCGTCCAGAAATATCCCGCGATGCAGAAGTCGAACGTCGCGCAGAACATGCCATAGGCCAGCGGCACCTCGGTCGATCGACCCGGTTCGAAAAGGCTCAGCGCGCCGTGCGCCTGCAGTTCGTGGAGACCGTCCCAGATCCCGTGCAGCGGATAACCGATGATCAGGGCCATCGGCACGCGCGCACCGATCACGGCCAGGCCCGTGAAGCCCAACACCGCCCAGGTCTCCATCGGCCATGCCGTATCGACGCGGAAATAGGCGGTGAACGCGAGATAGAAGGCGGCGATCGCGACGAAGAAACCCGCGTAGAACACCTGCTCGCCGCGAGGGCCGAACATCTTTTGCTAGACCACGACCGAGCCGATGGTGGCCATCAGGCCGACCGAGGCGTAGAGCATGAGGATCACCACGAAGCCGACGCTGCTCGCATCCATTCCTGTTCTCCCTGACCCGATCCGATCGAGGTGCCCTGGGCGGCTATGCGAGCCTCGCGAGGCCCTGTCCCATGCGGACCGTGACGCCCGGTGCGAAAGTCTCGCCCCACGCAACCCTGCCCGGCGGCAGCAGCAGCACGACGGTCGACCCCATGTTGAAACGTCCCATTTCCTCGCCGCGCTCCAGTTGCACGCGCCGCGACGGCGACCATCGTCCCAGACCGCTACGGATGTGCGGCGGCGTGATCTGTCCGGCCCACACCGTTTCCATGCTGCCGACGTTGAGCGCGCCCACCAGCACCAGCGCGAAGGGGCCGGAGGCGGTGTCGAACATCGTCACCACGCGCTCGTTGCGCGCGAACAGGCGCGGCATCGCGCGCGCGGTTGCGGGGTTCACACTGAACAGCCGGCCCGGCACCAGCAGCCATTCCTTGAGCAGCCCGGCCAGCGGCATGTGGATGCGGTGATAGTTGTAGGGCGCGAGGTAGATCGTGCAGAAGCTGCCGCCGATGAAGGGCCGCGCCAGCTCGTGGTCGCCCAGCAGTTCGGTGGCCGTGAAACTCTGGCCCTTGGCCTGGAAGATGCGCTCGCCGTCGATCGTGCCGAGCTGGCTGATCGTGCCGTCGACCGGCGAGATCAAGGCCCCTGGATCCGCGTCCAGCGGCCGCGCACCGGCCTTGAGTGCGCGCGTGAAGAAGGCATTGAAGTGCCGATAGGCCTCCGGACGGTCGAACTCGGCCTCGTCCAGGCTGATCTCGAACACCTCCATGAAGCGGCGGATGAAGGCGTTCTTGAAGCCGGTCGCCTCGATGCGCGTGAGCTTGAACACGAGCCAGGAGATCAGGCGCGTCGGCAGGCAGAGCTGAAGCAGCGTGAAGGCGCGATCACCAAACCTCGCCGAAGAAGCGGCCATCACAGCGATCCCTCGATCAGTGTGCCGAGGTCGGCAACCAGCGCGTCGACGTCCAGCGGCTGCGTGAAGTAGCCCGCGACCTGGGCCTGAGGGTTGACCAGGATCAGCGCCGAAGAATGGTCTATCGAATAGCTTTCGGGCGTCGCGCCCGGCGCTTTCATGTAGATGAAGCCCATCGCCGAGCCGAGCTTGTCCAGCTCCGGGTTCGGGCCGGTTGCGCCCTGGAAGGAGGGGTCGAAGTGCGTGACGTAGCTGCCGATGATCGGCGGCGTATCGCGCCCCGGGTCCACCGACAGGAACACAACGTTGAGGGCCTTCTTCTCGGCTTCCAGCTTCGCGTGCACTAGCTTGAGCTTGGCCAGCGTGTTCGGGCAGACGTCCGGGCAGTGCGTGAAACCCACGAAGATCAGGCTCCAGTGTCCGTTCAGCTGGGCCTTGGTGAAGGGCTGGCCGTCGGCACCCGCAAGCGCGAACTCGGGGATCGCGCGCGGCGAGGGCAGCAGGGTGCCCGAAGCCAGCTGATGGACGCCCGCGGGCTGGTCTGGCTTGAACACGAAGTTGGCCACGACCAGGCCGGCGATGGCCGCGACAGCAGCGACGATGCCGAGGGTGAGGGCTTTGACGGAGCTGGACATTCGAAAGGGAGGGTACCGGTCGGGTCGCCGCGGCCCTCCGGGGCTCGACGGCAAGCGGGGGAGGGGAGCGGATAGGCATAATTTGCCGTCCGCGCATTTTCTCATGTCGATGCCTCTACCGTCCGTGTCCTCCTGCGAACTGCCGTCCGAGCTGTCTTCCCTGGCCACCCTGAGGGACTGGGTGCGCTGGGGTGCGAGCCGGTTTCGCGAAGCCGGGCTCACGTTCGGTCACGGAACGGACAACGCACTGGACGAGGCGTTCCACCTGGTCCTGCATGCCCTGCACCTGCCCTACGACCTGCCGGGCACCTACCTGGAGACCCACCTCGCGGAGGCGGAGCGCGCCGCCGTGCACGCCCTGCTGCGACGCCGGCTCGACACGCGCCAGCCGGCCGCCTACCTGATCGGCGAGATCGAGTTTGCCGGCTACCCGTTCTACGTCGACGAGCGAGTCCTGGTGCCCCGCTCGCCCATCGCCGAACTCATCGAGCGGGGCTTCGCGCCATGGCTCGAAGAGCCGCCCAAGACCGTGCTCGACCTCTGTGCCGGCTCCGGTTGCATCGGCATCGCCTGCGCGCTGCACTTCGAGTGCGAGGTCACGCTCGGCGAGATCGATGCCGGCGCGCTCGAGGTCAGCGCCAGCAACATCGCGCGCCACGGCGTGGCCGATCGCGTGCACGCGGCGCAGGGCGACCTGTTCGCCGGCCTGCGAGGCAAGCGCTACGACCTGATCGTCAGCAACCCGCCCTACGTGCCTACCGCGGAGTGGGAAGCGCTGGCGCCCGAGTACCGGCGGGAACCGCGGCTGGCGCTCGACGCGGGCAGCGACGGCATGGACGTGGTCGCCCGCATCCTGCGCGAGGCGTCGGAACACCTCGAACGCGATGGACTGCTGATCTGCGAGGTGGGCGGCAGCGTCGAGGAATTCGAAGCGCGCTGGCCGCGCCTGCAGGTCACTTGGATAAACTTCCAGCGTGGCGGCGACGGGGTGTTCAGCGTCGGTCGGGACGACCTGCAGAGGGCGCGGGGCAGCCTGTGAGCGGAGCCCACCAGGACCACGACCACGACCACGATCATGGTCCCGACCATGGGCATGACCATGGGCATGACCATGGACATGACAACGATCACGGCCACCGCGGTCATGGCCACGGCGCGGGGCACGATGATCGTCACTCGCATGCGGACCAGGGCGCGGGCCGCCTGAAGCTGGCGCTGGTGATCACCGCCACGATCATGCTGATCGAGGCGCTGGGCGGCTGGTGGACCAACTCGCTGGCCCTGCTCGCGGACGCCGGCCACATGCTGGCCGACGCGGGCAGCCTGCTGCTGGCGGTGCTCGCGCTCGCGCAGGCCGCCAAGCCCGCCGAAGCGGGGCACAGCTATGGCCACGGTCGCTTCCCGGTCCTGGCTGCGTTCTCGAACGGCTTGCTGCTGTTGCTGGTCAGCGCCTGGATCGCGTTCGAGGCCGTGCATCGCCTGATTTCGCCCCAGCCGGTGGAGGGCCTGGCCCTGGCGGGTGTCGCGCTGATCGGCTTCGTCGCCAACCTCGTCTCCTACCTGCTGCTGCACGGCGGGCACGAGCACGACCTGAACCGTCGTGGTGCGCTGGCCCACGTGCTCTCCGACCTGCTCGGATCGGCCGCTGCGCTGCTCGCCGGCCTGATCATCTGGCAGACCGGCTGGATGCGTGCCGACCCGCTGCTGTCGCTGTTCGCAGCCCTGCTGATCCTGCGCACCGGGGTCAAGGTGACGCGCGAGTCCGCGCACGTGCTGCTCGAAGCCGCGCCACCCGACATGAACCTGCCCAGCGTCGCCCGCGAACTTCCGCGCGCCGTGGCCGGGATCACGAGCGTGCACCACGTGCACGCCTGGTCCATCACACCGGGCGACAACCTGATGACCTTGCACGCGGTGCTGGCGCCGAGCGCTGACGCCGACCAGACTCTGGGACGCATCCGCGACTGGTTGCGCGACACCCACCGGATCGGCCACGTCACGGTTCAGGTCGAGCGTGAGGACTGCGAGGTCAGCGCGGATTGCGCGGCGGATAAGCGACAATAGCGGACCCGTGCGGGGCGCCCGGCGTCTCGCAGCTGTCTTTCCCGCGTAGCGATCCCGAGTTCCATGTCAGGCAACACTTTCGGCCGTTCCTTCTGCGTCACCAGCTTCGGCGAGAGCCACGGCGTGGCCATCGGCTGCGTGGTCGACGGCTGTCCTCCGGGCCTGGAGCTCTGCGAGGCGGACCTGCAGCCTGACCTGGACCGGCGCAAGCCCGGCACCTCGAAGTACGTCACGCAGCGCAAGGAAGACGACGCGGTGCGCATCCTGTCCGGCGTGTTCGAAGGCCGCACCACCGGCACGCCGATCGCGCTGCTGATCGAGAACAAGGACCAGCGCAGCTACGACTACGAGAAGATCAAGCGGACCTTCCGTCCCAACCACGCCGACTACGCGTACG
Organism: Panacagrimonas sp.; assembly: GCA_046594215.1. GTDB lineage: Bacteria > Pseudomonadota > Gammaproteobacteria > Nevskiales > Nevskiaceae > Panacagrimonas. The sequence continues at coordinate 51,666 of JBKJPX010000050.1, read as the reverse complement.
TGCAGAAGTACGGCGTGCGAGACCACCGCGGCGGCGGGCGTAGCTCGGCGCGCGAGACCGCGGTGCGCGTGGCCGCCGGCGGCATCGCCAAGAAGTGGCTGCGGCAGAAGTTCGGCGTCGAGATCCGTGGTTACGTGGCGCAGATCGGGCCGCTGGAGCTGGCGCTCGTGGACTGGGGCGTGGTCGACGCCAACCCCTTCTTCTGTGCCGACCCGGCGCGCGTGCCCGAGCTCGAGCAGCTGATCGACCGCCTTCGTTCAGAGGGCGATTCGGTCGGTGCGCGCGTGAGCGTGGTCGCCTCGAACATGCCGGTGGGCCTGGGCGAGCCGGTGTTCGACCGTCTGGACGCGGAGCTGGCGCATGCGCTGATGAGCATCAACGCCGTGAAGGGCGTGGAAATTGGAGACGGCATGCGCGTGGCCGGTCTGCGCGGAACCGAGCACCGCGACGAGATGAGCCCGCAGGGCTTCCTGTCGAACCATTCGGGCGGAATCTCCGGCGGCATCAGCACCGGCCAGGACTTGGTGTGCTCGATCGCGATCAAGCCGACGTCGAGCATCACCACGCCGGGCCGGTCGATCGATGAAGAAGGCCACGCCGCGGACATCCGGACCACCGGCCGCCACGACCCCTGCGTGGGCATCCGCGCGGTTCCCATCGCCGAGGCGATGGTGGCGCTGGTGCTGGTGGACCAGGCCCTTCGCCACCGCGCACAAAACGCGGACGTCGTCTCCGACACGCCGCGGATTCCGGGTTCGATTGCGTAAGTCCGCGCGATCGCATCCGGAAGCGCGACGGATGCGAACGACGAAAGCATTGACCGCAAAGGCGCGCAGGAAGAAGAAAGGTCGCAAGGCCTTCGTGATTTTTCCTCTCTCCCCGGCCTCTCTTTTTTATCTTCCTTTTTCCTTTGCGCCTTTGCGGTAAAGATTCTTGAACGCGGCGTCCCGACTCCACGCGAAGCTCTCAGGCTTCTACTTCGTCTACTACGTCGCCGTCGGCGCGTTCGTGCCGTACTGGCCGCTGTACCTGCACTCGCTGGGGTATACGCCGGCGCAGATCGGAATGGCGCTGGGGACGACCGGACTCGTGCGCGTGGCGGTGCCCATCGGCTGGGGCTGGATCATGGATCGCAGCGGACGGCGCATGCCCTGGATCGCGGGGAGCATGGCCTTGTCGGCGGTGTTCTTCAGCATGGTCCCCTGGTCGCCCGGCTTCGCGGCGCTGATCGCGCTGCACGCGGTCTACGCGATCTTCTGGAACGTTGCCCTGCCGGCCTTCGACGTGGTCACGCTCAATCACCTTGCACGCACCGGACGCGACTACGCGCGCATCCGCCTCTGGGGCAGCATCGGCTTCGTGCTGTCCGTGGGGGCGCTCGGACCTATCCTCGACCGCACCGGCGTCGGCCCCGTGCCCTGGGTCGTGGTTGCGGGAATGCTGGGCATGGTGTTGATCGCCCTTCGCGTTCCCGACGTGCACGACCTGAGACCGCCGGATGGCTCGATCGAAGGATTCCTTGCGCGTGCGCGAAGGCCGGCCGTGATCGCGCTGCTCGCCACCTGCTTCCTGTCGCAACTCTCCTTTTCGCCGTTCTACGCCTTCTTCTCGATCTATCTCGAACAGCACGCCTACTCGCACAGCACGATCGGCGCGCTGTGGGCGCTGGGCGTGGTCGCCGAGGTGGTCGTGTTCTTCTACACGGGACGCATCATCCGGCGCTTCGGCGCGCGCCCTGTTCTCGTTGCGACGCTGGTGTGCTCGGCAGTGCGCTGGGCGGTGCTGGCGCTGTTCGTCGACGTCGGTCCGCTGCTGGTGCTCAGCCAGCTGATGCACTTCATGAGCTTCGCCGTGTACCACGCGGTCACGGTGCACTACATCCACGAGCTGTTCCCGGGCCGCCTGCAGGGGCGCGGGCAGGCGCTGCTCGCAGCGGTGAGCTTCGGGATGGGCGGTGCGCTGGGCAGCCTGCTCACGGGGGCGGCCTGGGACACCCTGGGGGCGCAGGCGGTGTACCTGTCGGCGACGGCCGTGGCGATGCTCGGCGGCTGGGTGGCGCTGCGGGCGCCGAGACTGGATCGGCGCGCTGAACCGGTGCTCAGGGAATCCTCGAGCCTGGAGGCCTGAAACTCAGTTCTGCACGCGGTAAGCGCTGATCGTGGTGTCGACCAATGGTGGCGAGGTGACGCGGACGTCGATGCGTCGCGCGGGCACGGTCTGGCCGACCGGCCCCAGCGCCGACGAGTCGACCACCGTGACGCGCACGCGGTAGTCGCCCAGCCCCGCGAGCGTGCCGCCATCCTGGTCCCGTGGCGCCTGGTCGAGGCCGTCGTAATCGAGCACGTCGTCGAAGGTGCCCCGCGTCTCGCCGGCGTCGGTGCCATCCGGATCGTCGTAGGCGCGCGCGAGGATCTCGTCGAGATAGCCCTCCGCGATCGCCACGGCCTGCTGTTGCCGCTGCGGGTCCGCGCTGTGCGTGAGCGCCACCACGAATACGAGCATCACGCCGCCCACGGCCACGGCGATGATCGCGATGGCCACGATCACTTCCACGAGCGTGAAGCCGGGTTGGCGGCGCCGGATCACTGGACGACCACCTGTCCGCCGCCGCGCCGGACGATCACGGTGCGCGTGCCAATCTGAATCGAAAGGTCGCTGTCCGGCGTGATGCCGCCCTCGGCGTCGAACACGCGCGCGGCGGGAAAGCCGCCGCTGGCGGTCACCGTGAGACTGGTCGGCGTGCTGCCTTCGTAGGCCGCGCCGGGGTTCGCCGGGCTGGCGACGGTGGCCGCGAAGTTCGACGCGCAGGTACCCGCGGAAAAACCGTCCGGCCTCGCGAGCCGGAATCCGGTGGCGTCGGGCATCTGGAAACGCACCGGGCAGCGCGTCGCGATCGCCAGCTTCTGCGCATAGCGCGCGGCCGCGGCGATCTCCTGCGTGTAACCGAGCTCGTCGAAGGGCGAACGGCTGGAAAACCGCGAGACCGCGATGGTCGCCAGGATGCCGATGACGACCATCACGACCAGCAGTTCGATCAGTGTGAACCCCGCGGTGCGCCGCATCTTGCCTCGCTCATCCCGCACGGACGCCGGGCCACGACGGTTCTGCAACCGCCGTGGCCCGCAGCTGAAAACTGCTAGATCACTTGCAGTCGTCGTCCGACAGCGTGACCGTTGCGGACGCACCCGCCGCGCCTTGCGTATAGACCACCCGGCACTTTGTCGGATCGGCCGGCGCGTTCCTCGTCACGTAGGTCACCTTGCCGGCGTCGACCGTCTGCGTGAAGCCGTCGAGGTTGAGCACGCTCTTGCCGATGCCGTCGTCGGTCGCCTCCGGGTAGCCGAAGGTGAGCTTCACGGCTTGCCCCTCGAGATCCACGGTATCGCCGGACGCTGCCGTCAGGCCGCGAGCCATGGCCAGTCCGTGCACCAGCGCGGACGAGCTGCGCAGGCTGCCCGCGAGTCCGCGGATGGCGGCTTGGCGGGCTTCGGCATTGACGTTGGCGAAGCGGGGAATCGCGAACGCCGCGAGGATGCCGAGGATGACCAGGACGACGATCAGTTCGATCAGCGTGAAACCCTTCTGGGACGCGCGCTTGAGACAGGGGTGACGCGGGACTACGGGCTTGGGGCAAAACACGGACATTCTCCTGCGACGACTCGGGCCGCGGCCTTCGGCGTCACTCAGGTGGATATTCCGGACGGTTTCTGGCGTGCCGCGGCGCGCCTCGAACCTTCCGGGCCAAATGCAATATGTCAGCGCGAAGACGGGCGGCGCAAGGAGCGGCGCCGTACTGCTGAGCCACCGCCGCGCAGCCGTGACGACCACAGATCAGGACAGGGCAATCAGGCGCCAGAGGAGCAGGCCGCAGATGCTGGTGACCAGGGTGCCGAGCAGCCGCGGATTGCCCCGGACGACGTTTTCCAGCGGATTGTATTTGCGGTCCAGCGCCTGGTCGCCAGGCACATCGATCCAGCGGTTGGCGAATCGCTCCGGCGTCTTCAGCAGGCTCGGTCGGAACACGACGATCAGCCCGAAGGCGAGGCTCCCCACGTTGAGCGCCAGGAACATGCACTCCAGCGCGGGGACCACCCAGTCCATGCCGGCGGAGACCAGCCCGCGGGGTAGCAGTCCCATCGTCGCCGCGTGCTGGTAGGCCGTGAACCAGCGCCACAGGGCGTAGCCGGCACCGGCTGCGATCAGGAGGCCCGCCTGACGGTGGTAGCGGTAGAACCAGCGCGTGGTCTCCAGCGGCCGGTTGAGCCGCTCGAACCAGGATGCAGTCGGCACCCAGCGATCCGCCGCCTTCGCGAAGCGCTGCGCCTTCGCGGGCGCGACCACCAGCCATGCGCCCCAGGCCGCGGAGAACGCCAAGCCCACGCACAGGCTGACGAACAGGCCCTGCTGAAGGCCGGCGAGCAATTGCGGATCGATGGTCGGCATCGGCGCATGGTAGCGCCGCGCCGAAGTCGCGTGACCGGTCTGAGGAGGCGCGCGGCCGGGATCAGTTGTGCTTGAGCGCAGCACCGGCCAGATCCCACATCGGCAAGAACACACCCAGCGCCAGCAACAGCACCACGCCGCCGACGGTGATGATCAGCAAAGGCTCGATCAGCGCCGCGAGGTTGTCGACGTCGGCCGAGACCTCGCGGTCGTAGTAGTCGGCGACCTCCTCCATCATCTCGTCGACGCGACCTGTTTCCTCGCCCACGCTCAGCATCTGCAGCACGAGGGGCGTGAACATGCCGCTGGCGGCCGCTGCGCGGCTCAGGCTCTCGCCGCGCTCGACCGCGTCGCGCACGATGCGCACCTTGTCCGCGACGACCTCGTTCTGCACCGCGCGGCCGACCAGGACCAGCCCCTCGATCAATGGAACGCCGGCCCGCACGATCATCGCGAACGATCGGGCGAAGCGGGAGAGCGTGGCGCGCAGCACGATCGAGCCGAGCACCGGCAGTTTCAGCTTCATGCGATCCGCGAAGCGGCGGCCCTTTGGCGTGGCCAGCGCGGTGCGCCCGGCGAATCCCGCCCCAATGACCAGCGCGATCAGCAACCACCAGTAGTTCACGGTGAAGTTCGACACCGCGATGATGACCTTGGTCGGACCCGGCAGTTCCGCGTGGAAGGATTCGAACGCGCGGGCGAACTGGGGCACCACCATGGTCATGATCACGCCGATGGCCACGCCTACCGCCAGCAGCACGATCAAGGGGTAGCGAAGCGCGGCGGCCACCTTCTTGCGCGTATTCGAGTCAAACGCCAGGTAGTGGTAGAGGCGCAGGAAGGATTCGTCGAGCTTGCCGGTGTTCTCGCCGACCTTGACCACGTTGACGAACAGCGGGCTGAAAATCTTGGGATGTCGCGCGAGAGCCGAGGCGAGGTCGCGACCTGCGCCCAGGCTGTCGACCACGTCCTCGAGCGCGCGCACCATCGTCGGATTGCGCGAGGACTCGGCCAGGCCGCGCAGCGAGCGCACCAGCGGCACGCCGGACCGGGTCAGCGAGTACATCTGCCGCGCGAACAGCATCAGGTCGTCGGTGCCGGGTCCGCGCGAGAAGATCTCGGTGCGCAGGAAGGCCGGCAGCATGCCGCCCTCGGACGCCACGCCCGCCTCGATCTTGATCGGCGTCACCCCGGTGCCGAGCAGCTGCGAGGCGACGGCTGCGGCGCTCTCGGCGCGCACCTCGCCGCTGACGTTGCGTCCCTGGCGATCGCGACCCTTGAAGCGGTACAGGATCACGCGAGCGTGCTCACTCGACCGCGGCGCTCGCGGTGACCGTTACCGGCGTCGGATCCTCGTCCGGCATGCCGGTCACGCGGATCACCTCGGCCACCGTGGTGATGCCCTGCACCACGTAGTCGACGCCGCACTGCGCCAGCGTGCGGAAACCGGGCTGCTTCAGTGCCGCGCGCTCGAACTCCCGGTAGTCGGAACGGCGCAGCAGGTCGGCCAGGCCGCGGTCGATCTCCAGCAGCTCGTAGATGCCGATGCGGCCGCGATAGCCGGTCTGGTTGCAATACTGGCAGCCGGCGCCGTGGCGCAGCCTGGCGTCGGCAACGCGTGTGCCCGCATTGACCTGCAGCCACACGCGTTCGCCTGGTGTCGGCGAATACGTCTGCGCGCAGCTGTCGCAGATGCGGCGCACGAGCCGCTGCGCGAGCACGGCGTTGAGCGCGGTCGCCACCAGGTAGCCGGCCACGCCCATGTCGACGAGGCGGTTGATCGTCGAGATCGCGTCGTTGGTGTGCAGGGTCGACAGCACGAGGTGGCCGGTCATCGCGGCGCGCACGCCGATCTCGGCGGTCTCGGGGTCGCGCATCTCGCCGACCATGATGATGTCCGGATCCTGGCGCAGCGCCGAGCGCAGCACGCGCGAGAACGACAGCTCGATCTTGTTGTGGATCTGCACCTGGTTGATGCGCGGCAGCCGGTATTCGACTGGATCTTCCACCGTGATGATCTTGTGTTCGGGGACGTTGATCTCGTTGAGCGCGCCGTACAGCGTCGTCGTCTTGCCCGAGCCGGTGGGCCCGGTGACCAGCACCATGCCGTTGGGCCGGCGGATCAGGCGGCGGAAGCGCGTCAGCAGGTCCCGCGGCATGCCGGACTCTTCGAGCGACAGCAGGCCGGCCGATTGGTCGAGCAGGCGCATCACGATGGATTCGCCGTACTGCACGGGCATGGTGGAAAGACGCACGTCCAGGCGCGTCCCCTTCACCTTGATGTTGAAGCGACCGTCCTGGGGCAGGCGCTTCTCCGAGATGTCCAGGCCCGACATCAGCTTCAGGCGTGTGACCAGCGCCGAGGCGATGCGCGTCTCGTCGATGATCTGTTCGTGCAGAAAGCCGTCGATGCGCTGGCGCACGCGCAGCAGATGTTCCTCGGGCTCGATGTGGATGTCCGAGGCGTGCACCTGGGTGGCGTCCTCGAACATCGAGTACAGCAGCCGGACCACGGGCGCGTCGTCGGCCGTCGAGGCGTCGGCGCCGGACGTGCCCAGCAGGGAGAGGTCGAACTGACCCTGCGAGATCTCGGCGCCGAGCTGCTCGGCCAGCGTGATGATCTCGTCGGTGCGGCGGTAGACGGTATCGATCGCCTGCGTGAGTTCCGACTCGCGCACGAGCGCCAGCTTGATCGGCCGGTTGAGCAGTGACCGCAAGCTGTCATAGGCCAGGATGTCGGTCGGATCGACCATGCCCACGACCAGCGCGTCGCCGTCGTTGCGCAGCACGATGGACTTGTGCCGACGCGCCTGGGATTCGGGGAGCAGGCGCACGGCCTCGCTCTCGAACTGGTATTGGCGCAAGTCGATCACGGGCAGCAGCAGCTGCTCCGACAACGCCTTGAGAATCTGTTCCTCGGTCAACAGGTCCAGTTCGACCAGGATCCAGCCGAGCTGGCCGCCGCGTTGCCTCTGGTAGGCGACGGCCTGTTGAAGCTGCTCGGCAGTGAGCAGCTTCTGTTCGACCAGCAGCTCTCCGAGACGTAGCTTGCGACGCGGATTCAAGGCTCCTCCAGCACGGTGACGCGGCTCAGCGCGAACGCGCGAAGCGAAGGCGCGAGCTGCGGCGATTGCAAGGCCCGACGATACGCGATGCGCGCTTCCTCGCGCTTCTGCTGGCCTTCGAGCGAGATCGCCAGGCCCACCCAGTGGCCGGGCTCGGCCGGGTCCCCGTGGGTCAGGCCGCGATAGGCGTCGGCGGCCTCGAGGTGCCGGCCCAGGCGCTGCAGCGCGGCGGCCCGCAGCGAGGCGCTCTCGACGTCACGATCGGAGCCCACCGGTTCCAGGGCCTCGAGTGCCGCGGCGGGATCCCCCCGGGACAGCGCGTCTCGCGCCGTATCGGTGCGCGAGACGGGTCGCGTCGTGTCCGCGTCGACCCGCGCCTGCGCATCGGCGGCGGCGGCGAGGGTGCCGGCGTCGGGATGCCGCGGGGTCGAGTCCTTGCGGTTCTGTCGCGAGTTACGGCCGTCGCCGCGCGTGACAGGCCCGGGTGCGCTATCGATCGAGCGTGCCGATCGCGGCGCAGGCGCCTCGGGTTCGGGCGCGCCAGCGTCACCGTCGATGATCGTCACCGACTCCTCACTCTTGTCCTGGATGCGGGCCGCTTGCGGCGCGCGCGAATTCATTCCACTCGAGGATCCGAGCGAGGACACGAGCTGAAGTGAGGGCCGGAACGGGCGGGGTGCTGCGTCGTCGGCGGTAATGACCGGGGGGGCGATCGACGCGCCGGGTTGCGCGGAGGCAATCGCCGCCGGTGCCGCGGCGCGAGCAAGGACTCCGCCGACCGCGACGCGAGACTGCGGTACCGACATCGGGCCGGGCGTGGGCCACAGCAACCAGACGATGGTCGCCGCGCCGAGCGCGATGGCGATCAGCACCCAGCGCTTGCGCGAGTTCAGCGAAGCCTGCGCCTCGCCCATCGGATCGCTGAGGCGCACGCCGATGAGCGACTCGGCGCCGGGCGCCTGGCGTGCCGCGAGCTCGTCGAGCATGCGGTTGATGAGGCTCATGCGGCGAACCTCAGCAGCAGGGCCAGCCCCGCGCCCACACCCAGTGCCAGGGCCCACCAGCCCGGGTGACCGCGAAGAAGGGCCTGCGGCCACTCCCACAGCGGCAGGCGTGCCGACTCGGTGTCCTCGATCGCGGCCAGCGCCTGCGCGGGACCCACCTGGCGCTCGCCCGGCCCGAAGGCCGCGAGCAGGGACTTGTGGCAGAGCATGTTGGCGGTGCGCGGCACGCCGCGGCTGGCGTGGAAGAGCAGGTCCAGCGCCGCGGGCGAAAACAGTTCGGGAACGGCGCCGGCCACCTGCAGGCGATGGCGCACGTAGGCCTTGAACTGCGTGCGGTCGAGCGGCAGCAGGCGGTGGCTGAAGCCGATGCGCTGCCGCAGCTGGCGCAGCTGCGGCAGCGCCAGTCGCTGGTCGAGCTCGGGCTGGCCGAACAGCACCACCTGCAGCAGCTTGTCGCGCTCGGTCTCGAGATTGGTCAGCAGGCGTACGACCTCGAGCACCTCGTCCGGCAGCGCCTGTGCCTCGTCCACGACCAGCACCGTGCGCGCGCCGCTCCGCGCGATCTTCAACAGGCGCTGCTGGATCGTTCCGAGCAGGAGTTCCGGTTCGCGCTCGCGCGCCGCGCGCGGCAGGCAGCCCAGTTCCTCGGCGACCATGACGATCAGCGCCGCGCGCGAACCGGACGGGTTGGGCAGGTACGCAGTGGTCCAGCGCGACGCGTCCTCGGTCAGGAACCGCAGCAGCATGCGGCACAGCGTGGTCTTGCCCAGGCCGATCTCGCCCGTGATCTTGAGGAAGCCCTCGCCCGATCGCAGAGCCACCAGCAGCATGTTCAGCGCGGCCTGGTGCGAGGCCTGCGCGAAGAAGAAGTCCGTGTCCGGCGTCAGCCCGAACGGCGCGGTGCGCATGCCGAAGTGTTGCTGGTACACGTCCGGCGCAGGCCCTACGGGATGTTCAGCGGAGCCGGCGGCGGGCTCATGTGCTCGTTCGGATCCCAGGATTGCGGTGTATCCACATCCACGGCCAGCGGGCGCAGCAGGATCACGAGCTCGCTCTTGCGCTGGCTCTTGCGCTGCTGCTTGAACAGGTTGCCGATCAGCGGAATGTCCGCGAGGCCCGGCAGCCCGAAATCCTCGTCACGATTGGTCTGCTGCATCAGGCCGCCGATCACCACGACCTGCCCGCTGCGCGCGCGCACGACACTGTCGGACTCGCGCACGTTGGACAGCGCCAGCGGCAATGTCTGCTGCTGGCTGCCGACGATGATCGTCTTGGTCTGGTCCCGGACTTCGCTCACGATGGGATGCACGTGCAGCACCACGTTGGACTGGTCGTCGATCTGCGGCGTGACGTCCAGCGAGATGCCCGAGAAGAACGGCGTCAGCTCGACGTTCTGGCTGGTGTTGTTGGCCACGCCCGTGGTCGTGTTGCTTTCGACGCCGGTGACGAAGAATTCGTCCGAGCCGACCTTGATGATGGCCTTCTGGTTGTTGACGGTGGCCACGCGCGGCGAGGACAGGACCTTGACGTCGCCCTGGGCCCGCAGCAGCTCGATGACGGCGCTGAAATCGCCGATGTCGAATGCCGACACGAAGGCGCCGCCGATGCCGGTGGCGTTGAATGGGTTGAGGGTGACGCCGGTCGCCGGGTTGAAGGGGATCGTGACGCCGGCCGCGCTCGAGGCGCCGCTCGCATAGACGTTCTGCCCGCCGACGATGCCGCCCTGCAGTTCGCCACTGTTGCTCACGACGGCCCAGTTGATGCCGGCCTGGAAGGAGTCGTTCAGCGTGACCTCGAGAATCTTCGCTTCGAGGATGACCTGGCGCTCCAGGTTGACCTGCATGCCGGACAGGTAACTCGCGATGGTGCGAAGTTCCCCCGGCAACGCACGCGCCACGACGAGGCCGGAATCGCGATTGATCGCGATCAGGCGACCTTCGGTCGGCGGCACGAGGATCTTCAGCGTGCGATCCAGCTCCGACCAGAAGTCCGAGACGGTCAGGGTTTCGATGCCGCTGGCGATGACGGTCTCGCGATCGTTGTTGCCATCGGAATTGCCGCCATTGGAACTGTTTCCGCCGCCACCGCGGTTGTTGTTGTTCGAATCGGTGAGCTGGCCCGAACTGACCCGGGTGTTGGAGCGGCCCTTGCGGCTCACGTTGAGGTAATTGACCTGGAAGACGCGCGTGCTCAGGTTGGCGGAGCCCAGCACGACGAAGCCGTAGGGCGTCTGCCGGTACTCGTAGCCATAGGCTTCCTGCACCGCCTGCATGACCTGCGGCACGGTCACGTTCTTGAGATCCAGCGTGATCTCGCCCTTCACGTCGGACTGCAACACCATGTTGTACGGCGTGCCATCGACCAGGCTCATGAAAAAACCCCGCGCAGGCGCCGACTGCACGCTGATGTCGAAGCGTGGTTCTTCGGCCTTCGCGGCGGCGGGCGGCACGGGCGCCTTGGGCGGGGCGATCAGCGCCGCGGCGACTTCGGGCGGCACGACCGGCGCCGTTTCCTGGGCCGGCTGGGTCGCGCAGGCGCAGAGGCCGGCGACGAACGCTGCGAGGCACAGGCGCCGCAGCCCGGGCAGGGTCCGCCCGCGCTTCGAGTCCTGCACTTCGCGCACTTTCGCGCTTGCCGCCATGCTCATCTCCCCGACGGCGTCTTGGCCGTGATGGTCCTGCCTGCCGATCGCGGCAGGTCGAGCCGGATCCGGCGCCCCTGGTGTTCGATCCATGCGCCGCCGGCATCCACCGCCAGCAATTTCGCTCCCTCAATCGTAGCGCCCGGCGAGGCACTGCGCCCGTTGATCACTGCGACGCGGCGATCGCCCGAGACGAGGGTCGACGTCAGCTCCCAGCGCGGACGCGCGATGACCGGCCCACCCGTGGCCCTGGCGACCGGTCGGCCCAGCGGTGTCGGCTGCGTCGGGTCGCCGTACTCGAGCGGCCCGGACATCGCCGGGGTGCCGACGACCAGCCAAAGCGCGAGCAAAAGCAGCGGGCGGCTACGCACCGATCCAGGCCTCTTCTTCGCCCAGCGTGTACGCGGTGATCTTCACTTTCAGGCGCGGGTGTTGTTCCACATCCAGCTCCAGCGTCTGCCAGTAGAAGCGCCAGGGCATCTGGTCGACCTTGCGAAGGAAGGCAACCACGTCGAGATAGTTGCCGGTGAGTTCGATCTCGACGCCGTGGCGAAAGATCTGGCTCGGCAGCACCTCGCCGGGCACGAGCGCGGCCAGCGGTTCGGCGGGCAGGGTACGCAGGGCCACGAGCTTGAGCGGGGCGGTGTGTTCGAGAACCTGCTTGAGGACCTGCACCATCTCCTCGGGCGCGATCAGGCCCTTGGTCAGTCCTCCGAGCTGATTGTCGAGGTCTGCGATGCCGGTGCGCGCCTGCCGCAGCTCGTCCTTGAGCGCGGTGTCCGGGTCGGCCTTGCCCTTGGTCGCGAGGTCCTCGATGGTGCGGTTCAGACGGTCGACCTCCTGGCGCAGATCCGCGACTTCGGGCGCCAGGCGCTTGCGCAAGGTCTCGACCGGACGCATCAGCAGGCTGTCCCAGAGCACGCCGATGATCCCGAGCAGCGCGGCCAGCATCAGCACGCGCTCGCGCAGCGACAAGGCGTCGATGCGATCGAGCAGGTCGTGCAGCCAGAGTCTCATCGGGCGACCCTGCGAATGCGCCGCGGCTGTCGCTGTCCCTTAGCCCTGCCTCCGGCTCCGGCACCCCGGTCGGGTCGCGCAAGCCCCACCGCCTCGCAGTCACCGTGTCGGCGGGCGCTCATGGCAGGTCCGTCCCCGCACGCGTGTGCATCTCGAAATTGAGCACGCGGGTGTCCGACTCAGAGCGCTGTAGCCGCACGTCGGAGAAGCGGGCGCCCGGGAAGCCCTCGCCGGCGGCCAGTCGCTCGAGGTAGAGCGGCAGAAGGTCCTCGCTGGAGGTCTCCCCCAGCAGCGAGATTTCGCGTCCGCCTTCCATGAGACCGACGTGGGTCAGCCAGACACCCGCGAGCCGCCGGCCCGCCAGCGCGTCGAGTTGTGGCGCGAAGCCGACGGTGCTTCCCAGTTCGCCGCGTGCCAGCAGGCGCAGCACGCCTTCCTTCTCTGCCTGCTCGTTGCGCAGCGCCTCGAGCTGGTCGCTCAGCAGCTGGCTGTGATTGGGCTCGGCCTGGCTCACGGTGAGCGTCTGCAGGCGCTGCGCGGCCGCATCGCGGCGCGTCGTCAGCGAGGCTTGCTCGCGCGACAGCACGCGCTCGTTCCACAGGGTCAACGCGTAGACCACGCCCAGCGCCAGCGCCCAGATCGCGCAGATGCGCAGCACGATCTGCGATGAGAACAGCGCACGCTGCTTGCGAAAGATCGGCTGGTGCAGGTTGATCTGCTGGTTCACGACCGTGTTCTCATAGCGTGGTCGCCTCGGTGCGCAGCGCGGCACCGACCGCAAGAAGGCACATGGCCTGACGTTCCGGCGGCACCGTGATACCGCCCGGCAGCAGCGTGTTCAGATCCAGTCCGCGCACCGGCAGGCCGGTGCTCTCCGACAGGCCCTCGCGCAAGCCGTGCACGAGGCGCGCCGAGGGCGTCAGCACGATCGACGAGGGCGCCAGGGACTGGAAGCGGCTTTCGCAATACTCGAGCGAGCGGTAGACCTCCTCGGTGAGCATCTCGAGCAGGTGTGCCAGTTCGTTGTCGTCACCGGCACGTGCCACGGCTCCCGAGAGGGCCTGCTGGCCCACGGCGATGCGCCTCGACAGGTAGAGGGTCGAGCCACGCGTGACCACGATCAGCGTGTAGTCCTGCTCCAGGTGCAGCACCAGCAGACTGTCCTTGTCCTCGGGCATCAGCGCCGCGAGGTTGCGTAGCGCCAGCTCGGCGATGTCAACGGCCGACACTTCGCACCCGCCGCGCGCGAGCAGGGCGACCTTCTGCGCGATCAGCGGCGTACGCGCCGCCACCACGCACAGCGTGCGCGGCTTGGCCTCGCCGTGACTGATCTGCTGCGGCATGTCGAAGACGTCGATCGTGGTCTCGTCCAGCGGCATGTCGATCAGGTCGTGGATGCGCCAGCGGACTGCATCGCGCAGTTCCGAGGCCGGCACGTCGGGCGTGTCCACGAGCAGGACCTGGTATTCGCTGGGTCCGAGCACACAGTTGTAGCGGCCGGAGTCGGCGCCCAGGCCCGCGATCATGCCGCGCAGGATGTAGGCGGGTTCCGCCGCTCGCGGCACAGGGCGGTAGTCGCAGGCGGTCAGGCGCGGTACGCCGTTGGCCCGCACCACGCGCGCAATCCCGATGCCCTCCGGGGACAGCCACAGACCGATGGAACCGGTTTCGGCCGGTTCGCGGCGCAGGAGGCTGAGCAACGATCGCTTCACGCGATTTTGAAGACCTGCTCGATCGGCTGCGGGCGCCCCAAGTGCCAGCCCTGGCCGTAGTCCACGCCCATGTCGCGGCAGACCTTGAGCGTCTCCTCGTCCTCGATCCATTCGGCGATCACGGTCACCCCCATCATGCGGGAGAACTCGGTGAAGCTGCGCACCACCGCAGCGTCCAGCGGCTGCGCGATGCTCTTGACGAAGCAGCCGGCGATCTTGAGGTAGTCGACACGCAGTTCCTTGAGGTACCCGAACGAGGACATGCCGGTGCCGAAGTCGTCGAGCGCGAAGGCGCAGCCTCGCGCGTACACGTCTTCCATGAGCTGCTTGGCGCGACCCAGCGAGGAGATGACCGAACTCTCCGTGACCTCGAAGACGATCTGCGGCGTCAGGTTTGCGTGCTGGTCCAGTTTCTCCAGCAGGAATTCGCGGAAGCCTTCATCGCCCAGGCTCTGCCCGGAGAGATTGATGAACAGCAGGGGCTTTCGTGGGCGCCCCATCGCGTGTTCGCGCTGCAGGACGTCGAGCGCGGCGGTAACGACCCACTGGTCGACGCGATTCATCATCTGGTAGCGCTCGGCCGCCGGCAGGAATTCGTCGGGCGCCACGAGGCGGCCGTCCGGCTGCTTCATGCGCACCAGCGCCTCGAAGGCGTTGAGGTCTGGCGCGCCGGCGGCTACCGGCACGATGCCCTGCGCGAAGAGCGTGAACTGGCTGTTCTCGACCGCGTCCTTCAGACGTGTGGCCCAACGCATGTGCTTGAGCTGCTGCTGCAGGTCGGCGTCGGCGGCGCGGTAGAGATGGACGCGGTTGCGGCCCAGGTCCTTGGCCATGTAGCAGGCGGCATCGGCCAGCGCGAGTGCCTCGTCGACGCCGCCCTCCACGTGCTCGAGCATGGCGATGCCGATGCTTGCGTCGACGCTGAAGCCCTGCCCGTTCCACTGGAAACGCACGGCACCGACCTTGTTGCGCAGCGCATTGGCGAACTCCACCGCCTTCTCGGGTCCGCAGTCGTCGAGCAGCACGCCGAACTCGTCTCCGCCGAGGCGGGCGAGGGTGTCGTTGGGCCGCACCTCGCCTTGCAGCGCCTGGGCCACCTCGCGCAGCATCAGGTCGCCGGCTTGGTGACCGCAGGTGTCGTTGAGCAGCTTGAACTGGTCGAGGTCGACGTAGCACAACGCGTGGCGCCGGTGCGTGCCCTGCGAATCGGCCAGCGCCTCGTGCAGTCGGCGCGAGAACTCGCGGCGGTTGATCAGGCTGGTGAGATCGTCGTGCGAGGCCTGTTCGGCCAGGATCTTCGTCAGCTGGCGCAAATCGGAGACGTCGCGCATCACCAGCACCGAGCCACGCCGGGTGTTGTCGCCGCCGTCCGACTGGTTCTGGGAGACCGTCACCTCGACACTGCGCGAGATGCCCTGCGGCGTGGTCACGTTGGCGACCGTACCGTTGTTGCCGGCCGCGGAGAGCGTGGCGAGCAAAGGCGAGGCGAGTGCGGTTTCGCTTTCCGGATCGCTGAGCGCCACCACGTCCTCGAGCGCGCTGCCGTTGGCCAGCGCCACCGGGATGCCCGTGAGGCGCTGAGCGGCGGGGTTGATGAAACGCACCGCGCCGGCATGGTCGATCGCGACGATGCCCTCGTGGATCGAGCTCAGGATCACCTGAAGGTTCTGCTTCTCGTCGGCCAGTGTCTGCTCAAGATGGCGCTGCTCGGTGACGTCGAAGAGCGTGACCAGCAGGGCCGCGCCGCCGCGGTACTCGATGCGCGCGATGTGCAGCCGCGCCCAGTAAAGCGTTCCGTTCTGGCGACGGCCGCGCAGTTCCTCGCCCTCGGTATCGTCCACCGAGCCGCGCGCCATCGCGCGCTCGAAGTGCTCGCGCCAGCTTTCGTGGAACAGGTCGGTCAGCGTTCGCCCGCGCAGGTCGTCCTTGTTGTAGCCGGTCAGGCGCGATGCGAAGGGATTGCTGTAGAGGACGCCGTCGCGCACGACGAAGATGGCCACGCCGGAGGACTCGGCCAGCACGCGGAAGCTGCGTTCGCGCTCGCGCAGGTCGGCCTCGGCTTGACGCACGCGTCCGAGCAGCTGCCCCAGGCCCAGCGACATGCGGCCGAGTTCGTCGCCGCGCTTGCCGTCAGCGAGCATGGCGCGCTCGACCGCCTCGGTTCCGCCGGGATTGGACGCGTCCAGCTTCTGCGTCAGGCTGGCCAGGCGTTGCAGAAGGCTGCGGTCGAGGAACCACCAGGTGCCGAACATCAGCACGACGAAACCCGCGAGGCTCGCCAGGCGAAGGTCGTCGCTGCTGCGGTGACCGCGCTCGAGAATGGAGTCCTGGAGTCGCACGCACAGGTGCTGCGGCTGCGCATTGATTGCCGGCGAGAGCCGCGTGCAGGCCTGCATCGGGCGGTCGGGTTCGTCGAGCGGGGGCGCGTCGCCGCCGACCACGTTCACGCGCGTGCCCGATAACTCGTCCAGCGCCGCCATGGCGCTTTCGTCGAAGGTGCGGCCGATCACCACCACCGGGCCGGCCGGTTCGGCGTCCAGCCGGAACCCGGCGACCGCGAACAGTCCGCCGGGCACCACGTTCCAGCCGCTCAGGGCTGCCTGCTTGCCCGCGCGCAGCGAGGCGGCGTGGTGGCGCAGCAGGGACATCTCGATGTTGGTGGGCGCGCGTTCCAGCCGGGTGTTGCGATCGTATGACTGCGCCAGCAACACCTCGCCGGCGCCGTCTAGCACGGCCGCGGCGTCATAGCCGACATCCAGCTGGGCGGCGGCCTGCAGCCGTGCGCGCAGAACCTGGGCGTCGATCGGTGTGGCCCTGTCGGGATGGGGCGAGCTTCCCAGGTCGCGAGCGAGCGTTTCCATCGGCTGCAGGAAGCGATCCAGCCACAGCTGGATCAGCCGCAGGCTGGCCTGGACCTGTGTCTGCTCGAGCTTGGCGAAATCGCGCAGGACATACGTGTTGATGAGTGCGGACTGGCTCACGATGCCGACCACCATCAGGAGCGCCATGACCACGAGCAGCCGGGCGCGCTGGCTGGTCCGCCCCGCTCCGGCCAACGAAATCAGACTTCCTCCCGTGGCCACGTTCAATCCACCGTGCTCGATGGCGGCTCTATCGGCCATCTGTATTCCTTATGGTCCCCGTCCCGGTGCTGCGCCGACCGGTCTGCAACGCCGCAGCCGTAAACTACGCGAGCGCGGCGGGGCCGACAATAGAGATCGGCGGCGGGGCGGCATCCATCGGGCGGGGAGTAACTGCTTGGCAATTCTCGAAATGAGACGAGTACGGGCGAGCCTTCGCCGTCGCGCCACGCCAGGGAAGGACCGACCGCGTTTCGTTGTCGACGGAGCAGGGTTCACGCTGATCGAACTGGTCGTGGTGATCGTCATCATCGGCATCGTGTCGGCCGTACTTGGCCTCTTCATCAGTTCGCCGATCCGGGGTTTCATCGACCAGTCGCGCCGGTCCGCCCTGACCGACGCGGCAGACCTCGCGCTGCTGCGCATGGCACGCGACCTGCGTTCCGCCCTGCCCAACAGCGTCCGCAGTTCCTCCGACGGCAAGGCCATCGAACTGCTGCGCACCCTGGACGGCGAGCGCTATCGCGTCGAGCCGCCCGGGGGTGAGGACGACCGGCTCACCCCGGGCGTGGCGGACAGCGCCTTCAACACCCTGGCTCCCCTTGGCGGCAGTGACGGCATCCCGGCCGGCGCGCGGCTGGCGGTCTACCCGCTGGGCGAGGCCGGCAGCGATCCCTGGAGCGCCGCCGTGCTGACCCCGGCGGGCATGAGCATCTCGCGCAGCAGCGTGACCGTGGGCAGCGCAACCGAAAGCCGCCTTACGCTGGGCAGCCCGCACCTGTTCCCGCAGGATTCGCCGAGCCGTCGGGTGTTCCTCGTCGAAGGCCCGGTCAGCTATCTGTGCTCCGGCGGCCGCCTGTTGCGTTACTCGGGCTACGCGCTGCAGTCCTCGCAGCCGACGTCCGCCAACGCGCTGAATCTTCTGGCGACACCCGCGGTCATTGTCGAGGGCGTGGACGAGGACGGCTGCAGCCTGCGGTACTCGAACAGCACAAATTCTCGGCGCAGCGCCGTGGTGCGCCTGCAGATCGTGCTCGAACTGCAGGGCGAGGACGTCCGCCTGCAGCGGCAGGTCCATGTCGACAACTCGCCATGAACCGTCGCCACCGCCCGGGCTTCGCGCTGGTGTCGGCCTTGTTCCTGATCGTCGTGCTCTCGGTTTTGGGCGGCTTCCTGGTGAACCTCGTCGCGGTGCAGCACGCCACGCCGGCGATGCACGTTCAGTCCGCGCGTGCCGATTACGCGGCGCGCAGCGCCATGGGCTGGGCCGTCAACCGTGCAACCAGCGCCGGCGCCTGCGCCAACACCAGTTTCACGTTGACCGAGTCCGCCCTGCGCGGCTTCACCGTGACGGTGCGCTGCAGCGCAAGCGTGCATGACCTTTCGGGCGCGGCCACGGCGTATTACGTCATCGACGTCAGTGCGCAGTCAGGCCTCTACGGCAGCCCCGACTTCGTCGCGCGCAGCTTGCAGGCCAAGGTCGGCGGCTCCTGATGCGCGTCGTGGCCGCGCTGCTCGCGGGGATGTGCCTGTGGGCCTCGGCCGCGGCGCGGGCGGACGTCGTGCTGCTCGGAGAGCAGCACATCGGTGACGACGAGAGCGACGGCTTCACGCCCTCCGACCCCGTCACGCGCACGCAGATGCTGAGCAGCCCGAGCCACTTCCACCTGTCGCAGGGCACGACCATCACGGGCGTGCGCTTCGACTCGGCGGTGTACCAGGTGGCGAACGTCGCCAGGATCTCGATCGACGGCGCCGCGCGAACCGGCTCCTTCTCGCTGCTGACGAACGTGTTCACGTTCGGCTCCCCGGTGACGCTGACCTCGGGTGTCCACACGATCGCGCCCGACCCCGGCTGCCTGAGCGCGCTGACCGTGGTGGCCTGCCCGGGATCGACGGGAAACGACCTCGGCTTCGGCTCGCTGACCCTGATCAGCGCGCAGACGACGACCAGCCGCGCACTGACCCGTCGGCGCCACATCGGCGACGACAACGACGGGGTGAACGACAACTACGGTGGCCAGTACTACCCCGACAACGTCGACGCGCCGCCCGACGACCTGCGCGCGGACATGACGTTCTCGGTCGACGTCAGCCGCCTGCTCAGCCTGGTCGAGGTCTATCGCCTGCGTGGTGTGAACACCGCCGCGGGAGACCACGCGCAGGTGCTTGTCGACGGCGCGCGTATCGGCGAATTCACGTCCAGCGGTGATCCGCTGCAGATCCCGACCGCCATCGCGCTGGCCGCGGGCACGCACACGCTGAGCATTCTTGCGGGGTCTCTGGGCTCGGGTAACCGGGACAGCATTTCCTGGGACGACGTGATCCTGAGGTTCGGCGCCCCCATCGGCGGCATCCCGGGGCGCTTCAACGCAGTCGACATCGGTGGCAACGCCGTCACGGGTGTGATCCAGACCAAGGTCGCCGGCTTGCCGATCTCGCTGCACGCCTATGCGCTCAACCTGTCGGCCAGCGGTGTGCAGACCGACTACACCGGCACCGTCAACGTCGAGCTGCTCGACGCGGGTGACGACAGTGGTGCGACGGACACCTGGGGCTGCCGCAGCAGCTGGACGTCGGCGCAGTCGCTCGGCTTGCTCACCTACGCGGCTGCGGACAACGGGCGCCGCACGCTTTCGTTCACTTATGGCGACGCCCTGAAGGTGGCGCGCATTCGCATCTACGATCCCGACACGGGGATCAGCGGGTGTTCGGCGGACACCTTTGCGATACGTCCCGGCAACTTCCTCGTGGAGGCCTGGCACGCCACCTCGGTCACGGCTGGCATCGGCACGAGGCTCGACAACATCGGCGTCGCGGGGACGCCCACGCACCGCGCGGGACAGCCGTTCACGGTGCTGGCCACCGCGCGCACCAGCGGCGGCGCCACCGCGGGCAGTTACACGGCCAACCCGAGCGTCAGCGTGCAGTCGACGATCGAGGGTACTCAGCCGGGCACGCTCAGCGAGGGCAACTGGAGAGGCGACGGCAGCGGCCGGCGCCGTACCGACACCGCGCGCTACACGGAGGCAGGCACCTTCACGCTGCGGGTCAGCGACGCGACGTTTGCGGACGCCGACAGCGCGGATTCCTCGCTGGCCCAGCGCGAGATCGTCGGAACGGTCGGCGTGGGTCGCTTCACGCCCGACCATTTCTCCCTGGTCAGTCGCAACACGCCGGTGTTCGCGCCGGCCTGCGGACGCTTCGGCTACCTGGGGCAGTCCTTCGACTATGCGACCGCGCCGGAAGCCGTGATCGAGGCGGTCAACGCGGTGGGCGGGCGCACGCTCAACTACGAGGGCCAGCTTTACAAGCTGCCGTCGACGCTGGGCGCCGGCACCTACCGCGCGGTGAACGCGACGACCGGCGTGGCCGTGACCTTGGACAGCATTCTCGTGCCGACCCCGGACCACGGCCTGGCATCGCGGGGCGCGGGCACCGCGGAACTGACGTACGTCACCAATGCCGGCATCGCGGCGCTGCGTTCGCTGCCCGTGGCGCCGTTCGATCTCGAGATCGAACTCGAAGCACCTGCGATTGAGGACGCCGACGGCATCGTCTACGCCGACCCCGTCGCCACCCCGCTCAAGTTCGGTGCGGCTGGCGCCGGCAATGGCATCGCGTTCACGGGAGGCGCCAAGCAGCAGCGCTTCGGACGGTTGTTCCTGCTCAACGGCTACGGCTCGGAACGCCTGCCGCTGGATCTGGCCTACGGCACCGAGTACTACGCCAGCGCCACCTCGGGCTTCGGTCGCAACCTCGCGGACGCCTGCAGCGTCGGCGGGGCGGTGACGCTGAGCGCCGGCATCTCGGCCTCCACCACGGTGGTCGGTTCGCCCAGCGCACTGCTGGCGGGGCAGGGCACGATCCGGCTCGCGGTGCCGGGCGTCACCGGCACGCTGACGGTGACGTTGGACGGGGTTTCGTGGCTTCGGTCCGATACCAACGGCGACGGCAGCTACACCGAACCTGTCAGTGCGCAGGCGGCCTTCGGACAGTTTCGCCAGGGCGACAAGCAGATCTACCTGCGCGAGACCTACCGTTGATACGGCCTGCGAGGCCTTCGCGGCGCGGCGCCCGGGCTTTGGCATTCGCAGGGCGCGCGCCGATAATCGCGGACAGATCGCAAACCGGCATCCGAAGAGGAACGCATCACGCATGAGCAGACCGGTACTCGACACGCTGCGCGCGGAACTCGGGCCGGCGGCCGCCAACCTGCCCGACCTTTCGACCGTGCCCGACGCGGCGCTGGAAACCTTCACCGCCGCCGTGCGCAGCGCCAAGCGCAACCAGCGCAAGATGCTCGAGGACTCCGCCGAGCACTCGCTCAGGCTGGTGCCAGCGCTGTTGCGTCCCGCCGTTCGCAAGATCCTGTTCGGTTGAGGCGCGCATGAGCACACTCGCGCTGCAGGCCGAACACTTGAAGCTGGCCCGCCTGCTCGGATGCCCCGAAACGGCGGTTGCGGGCCTCGCCGGCCTGGATGTCGCGGCACTGCGAAAGTTGCGTGGCGCCTGCACCTCGATGCTGTTCGATGGCGACCGCGCGAGTCTCCAGCGCGTGGCCGGAGCGGCGCGCATCCTGCCGGGTGCGATCAACGCGCTGCTGGCCGAAAAGGCGATGGGTGCGGTGCTGGCCTCGCGTGTCGCGGGCCTGTTGCCGCCCAAGGACGCAGTCGATATCGCCAGGCGCACGCCGCTGGCCTTCAACGTCGAAACCACGCTGCTGCTCGACCCGCGCAGCGCGGCGCCCATGTTGCGCCTGATGCCGATGGACCTGGTCGTCGCGGTCACCAAGGCCCTGGTGAAGCGAAGCGAGTTCATCGTGATGGCGCGCTTCGTCGATACGCTCACCGACGAACAGATCCGCGCCTGCATGGCCGTGCTCGACGACGAGGCAATGCTCCGCATCGGCTTCTTCGTGGAGTCGCCGCAGCGGCTGGAGGAAGTGGTGGGACTGATGAGCGACGAGCGCCTGCAGAAGGTCGTCGCCGTTGCCGGGCGTCGGGAGCTGGGACTGGGTGGTGCCGTGATGGTGCTGCTCTCCGGCGTCGGTCCGAAGCTGCGTGCTCGCCTGGTGGCGGCTGCGATGCAACACAAGGACGAGAATGTCGGCGCGCAGCTGGTCGCTTCTGCGCGCGAGCACGGCATGTTCGCCACGCTCCAGGACACGGCGCCCTCGCTGCCGGCCCTTGCCGCCGCACGCCTGGCCGAGCTCACCGCCTGATCAATTCCATCGCCGAAATCACATGCCCAGCTTCCACGACCGCGTCACCACTGAACTCCAGGACGGCATCGCCCACGTGCGGCTTGCGCGCGCGGACAAGCACAACGGCATGGACTTCGCGATGCTGCAAGGCGTGATCGACGCCTGCCGCAGCCTCAAGCGCGACCGCAGCATCCGCGCGGCGCTCTTGTATGGAGAAGGGCCTTCGTTCTGTGCAGGCCTGGACTTCAAGACCGTGCTGTCCAAACCGGTCCTCGCCGCGGCCGGCTACGCCAAGCTGTGGAAGCCCACGCGCAACGACTTCCAGGCCTGGAGCATGGCCTGGCGCGAGCTGCCATTCCCGGTGATCGCGGCGGTGCACGGCAACTGCTTTGGTGCCGGCATTCAGCTCGCGCTGGGCGCCGACATGCGCATCGCGACGGCGGACGCCAGGCTGTCGGTCATGGAATCCAAATGGGGCCTGGTGCCCGACATGGGCGGCGCGGCGCTGCTACGCGAGCTCGTGCCGCTCGATGTCGCCAAGGAGCTGTGCTTCACCGGTCGCGTGTTCAGCGGCGCCGAGGCCCTGCAGCTCGGGCTGGTGACGCGGGTGGACGCCGACCCGGTTGCCGCCGCCGAGAAGCTGGCGCGCGAGATCGCCACGCGCTCGCCCGATGCCATCGCGGCGGCCAAGTTCCTGCTGCAGCAGTCCTGGCACGACGACGAGGCCGGCGCGCTGTCGTTCGAACGCCAATGGCAGCGGCGCTTGATGGGCCGCGCCAACCAGCGCATCGCGGTAAAGAACAACATGTCGCGTGAAGGGCAGGCCAATCCGAAGCCCTACGCACCGCGTTCTGTGAAATTCTGAAGCGAGGACCGCACCCCCGCATGTTCCCGCCGCGCACCCAGTATGCAGAACGAAACGGCCACCAGATCGCCTTCCAGGTGTTCGGGACGGGGCCGGTCGACCTGCTGATCTGCAACGGCATGTCGTCGAACATCGATCTGGCCTGGGACATGCCGCTCATCGCCGGACGGCTGCAACGCCTGGCCTCGTTCTCGCGCGTGATCTTCTTCGACCGCAGCGGCACCGGCGCGTCGGATCGCCTGCCGCTGGGTGAACTCCCGACGTGGGAAGACTGGGCCGACGACATGGGCATCGTGCTCGATGCCGCGTGCTCGGCGCGTGCCGCCATCTGTGGCGACCGCGACGGCGGCCTGCTGGCGATGACGTTCGCCGCGGCACACCCGGAGCGCACGTCCTCGCTGGTGCTCTACAACACCTCGGCGCGCTACCTCGCCGCGCCGGATTACCCGATCGGTCTGCCCGCGACCGTGCTCGACCAGATCCTGCGGCTGTTCTCGCAGAAGTGGGGCACCGAGGAGATGATCTCGGTGTTCATGCCCAGCATCGCGTCCGATCCGGAGGCGCTGCGCCTGCTGGCGCGGCAGCTTCGCGGCGCGTGCACGCCCAAGGCCGCCACGGCCTACTTCCACTACATGCTTCGGTTCGACGCGCGCGCCGTGCTCGGCTCGATCAGCGCACCGACCCTGGTGCTGCACAAGCGCGACTTCGCGTTCACCGGCATCGCGCACGGCCGCTTCCTGGCCGAGCACATCCGCGGCGCGGAACTGCGCGAGCTGTCCGGGCGCGATTCGGCGCTGTTCTCGTCGACCGAGGGGGAGGACGCGTTCGACGCGATCGCCGAGTTCGTGACCGGCGCCCCGCGGCCAAACGAACCCGACCGCGTGCTGGCCACGGTGCTGTTCTGCGACATGGTCAATTCCACCGGCGAGGCCGCCACGCGAGGCGACCGCGGGTGGCACTCCACGCTGGCTCATTACTTCGTGCGGCTGCGCGAGACGATCCTGCGCTATGGAGGTCGAGAGATCACCGCAATCGGCGACGGCGTTCTGGTGGCCTTCGACCGCCCTTCGCGCGCGGTGCGCTGCGCCGTGTCGATCCGCGATGCCGTGGTCGACATGGGCCTGAACGTCCGTTGCGGCCTGCACACCGGCGAATGCGTGCTCAGCGACAAGCAGCTGTCCGGCATCGCCGTCCACATCGGCGCGCGCGTGGCGGAGAGCGCGATTCCGGGCGAGGTCTGGGTGTCGGCGACCGTGCGTGAACTGGTCGCGGGTTCGGGCCTGGACTTCGCCGAGCGCGGCGCGCACCAGCTGCGCGGCATCAGCGGGAACTACAGCCTCTTCGCCGTCACCTGACTCCCATCACCATGCCGACCCCGAACTACAAGCTCTTTTATTCGCCCGGCGCCTGCTCGCTTGCGCCGCACATCGTGCTCGAGGAACTGGGCGTTCCCTACGAACCGGTGCGCGTGGTGATCGCCGAGGGCGCGAACAGCAAGCCCGAGTACCTTGCCGTGAACCCGCGCGGCCGCGTGCCGGCCTTGTGGATTGGCGACGAGTCCGGCGATCGCGTGCTGACCGAGGCCATGGCGATCATGGTGTACCTCGCGCGACGCCACACCCGGCCGGTGCTGCTGCCCGCCGATCCCGAAGGCTTCGTGCGCGCACTGGAATGGATGGGCTGGCTGGGCTCGACGATGCACCAGGCCGGCGTCCGCACCGTGTTCCGGCCCGAGCGCTTCACCACCGATGCGGCGGGTGCGCCGGGCATCGCAGCCAAGGGACGCGAATCGATTCGCGCCGGGTACGGGGATATCGAGCAGCGGCTCGCCGGGCGCGACAGCGCGCTGGGCGGCGGCTTCAGCGCGGTCGACGCCTACCTGCTGGTGTTCTATCGATGGGGCAATCGCTGCGGCCTGCCGATGCGCAGCGAATTCCCCGAGTACACGCGTCTGATGGACGCGGTGCGGGCGCGGCCGGCGGTGAAGCGCGTGGTCGAGCGGGAAGGGCTCCAGATCGATTGAGGTCGCCGATGCGATCGGCGTGGCCCGGACGGGGACCCCGGCTCTGGGCAGGCATGTGGTGGAAAAAGCCGCGAACTTCGCCTGGGCTACTCTGAAGAGAGCAGCGCCATCAACGCCCTTGCCGGTCCCGACACCGCCCGCGCCGTGTGCCGCACCCAACCCAGGTCGCGATGGGGCGCGAAGCCGGCCACCGCAAGCCGCACCACGCTCTCGTCGATCATCGACACCGGCAGCACGCTCCAGCCCAGGCCGATGGCCGCGAGCATCTTCAGGGTCTCGAGATAGTTGGTCGCGAGGCGCACGCGCGGCTCCACGCCGCGCGCTTCGAGTTCGGCGCGGATGATCCGGTGCGTGTACGTGTCCTCGTCCGGCAGTACGGCGGGATGCTTCGCGAGGTCTTCGAGCTTCACACGCTTGCGCCGCGCAAGCGGGTGCGAGGGCGCCACGACCACCGCGAGCGGATCAGGCCAGACGATCCGGCTGCCGAGATTGGGCAGGGCCTGAAGCGGGAGCGTGACGATGCCCAGTTCCAGCTTGCCCGCCAGCACCGCCTCGCAGGCGTCCTCAGAGTCCATGAAGTGCAGGTCGAGGTCCACGTCCGGGAACTCGAGCACGAAGCGCTTGAGCATCGGTGGAAGGCGATGCAGGCCGATGTGGTGGCTGGTGCCGATCGACAGCCGGCCGCTGACCTTGGCCGAGAGCTGCGACAGTGCGCGGCGCCCGTCCTCAACGGTCTGGAGCGCGCGCCGGGCGTAAGGCAGCAGCGAATGGCCGGCGTCGGTGAGGAGTACCGAGCGGCCGACCCGGTCGAACAGGCGCTGCCCGATTTCGTCCTCCAGACTCTTCAGTCGCTTGCTGATGGCCGGCTGCGACAGGTGCAGGCGTTCGGCCGCGCGCGTGAACGAGGCGGCGTCGGCCACTTCGAGGAAGGCGGCGAGGGCTTGGGTGTCCATTTCCTCCATCATGCCAAATAGGCATCCATGACATGAAAACGATTCATTGGAGTTATGGATGGACCGGCGCAAGAATGGCGGTGGTCACCATCCAGAACCGCCGCGCGGACTCCTGCGCGACCCTCGAGAGAAAACGGCGATGAGCTCAAAGATCCCCAAGACGTTGTACGACAAGCTCTGGGACGCGCACCTGGTCCGCGACAGCGGCGACGGGTTCGCGCTGATCTACATCGACCGCCACCTGGTCCATGAAGTGACCAGCCCGCAGGCCTTCGATGGCCTTCGCCTGGCCGGGCGCAAGCCCTGGAAGCTCGCCGCGAACCTCGCGGTAGCGGACCACAACGTGCCGACGACCGATCGTTCGAAGGGCATCAGCGATCCGATCTCGCGCAAGCAGGTCGACGCGCTGGATTCCAACTGCGAGGAATTCGGCATCGTCGAGTTCCGCATGAACGACAAGCGCCAGGGCATCGTCCACGTCATCGGGCCGGAACAGGGCGCTACGCTCCCCGGCATGACCGTGGTCTGCGGCGACTCGCACACGTCCACGCACGGCGCCTTCGGCGCGCTCGCCTTCGGCATCGGCACCAGCGAGGTCGAGCACGTTCTCGCTACGCAGACGCTGCTGAGCAAGAAGTCGAAGAACCTGCGCGTGCTCGTGCGCGGCCATGTCGGCCCGGGCGTGACCGCCAAGGACATCGTGCTCGCGATCATCGGCCGTATCGGCACCGCTGGCGGCACCGGCTACACGATCGAGTTCGCGGGCGAGGCCATCGAGGCGCTGTCGATGGAAGGCCGCATGACCGTGTGCAACATGGCGATCGAAGGCGGTGCCCGCGCGGGCCTCGTGGCCGTGGACCAGACCACCATCGACTACGTGAAGGGCCGCCCGTTCGCGCCCAGGCCCGAGCAGTGGGACAAGGCCGTGGCGTGGTGGAAGACGCTGCGATCGGACGCCGGCGCGAAATTCGACCAGGAAATCGTCATCGACGCCGCGGGCATCGCGCCGCAGGTCACCTGGGGCACGTCGCCCGAAATGGTGCTCCCCGTGATGGCCAATGTGCCCGACCCGTCGCAGATCGGCGATCCCGTGAAGCGCAGCGGCATGGAGAAGGCGCTCGCCTACATGGGACTCACCGCCAACACGCCTATCCAGGAGATCCGGATCGACAAGGTTTTCATCGGCTCGTGCACGAACTCGCGCATCGAGGATCTGCGCGCGGCCGCGGTCATCGTGAAGGGCAAGCAGAAGGCGGCCAGCGTGAAGCTCGCGATGGTCGTGCCGGGCTCGGGCCTGGTGAAGGCCCAGGCCGAGGCTGAAGGCCTGGACCGGGTGTTCCTCGACGCCGGCTTCGAGTGGCGTGAACCCGGCTGCTCGATGTGCCTGGCCATGAACGCCGACCGGCTCGAACCGGGCGAGCGCTGCGCCAGCACTTCGAATCGCAACTTCGAGGGGCGGCAGGGGCAGGGTAGTCGCACGCACCTGGTCTCGCCCGCGATGGCGGCGGCGGCCGGCATCGCGGGTCACTTCGTCGACGTGCGTTCGCTTTGAGCCGGAGAACCCCGTGAACCCGCTCCACAAGCCACCGACCGGCAAGGGCCAGGACTACTTCGTCGACGTCATCCCGTACAACGCCGAGCTCGGGCTGCGCTACGTCGAGAAC
The DNA here is from genome assembly GCA_046594215.1 of Panacagrimonas sp. Taxonomy (GTDB): domain Bacteria; phylum Pseudomonadota; class Gammaproteobacteria; order Nevskiales; family Nevskiaceae; genus Panacagrimonas. The sequence goes on along the minus strand of JBKJPX010000050.1, from coordinate 23,993 downwards.
GACGTGGGCCGGCTGGTGATGGAACTGCCCTGGCAGGAACAACTCGTGGGCGATGTCGAAACCGGTGTGATCCACGGCGGCGCGATCAGCGGCATGTTCGACGCCGTACTCGGCGGCGCGGTGCTGAGCAAGCTCGACGAGCTGCGCCGCATCGCGACGCTGGACCTGCGCATCGACTACCTGCGGCCGGCGCGCGCCGGCAAGACCGTGCGTTGCGAGGGCGAGTGTCACCGGCTGACCAAGCACATCGCGTTCGCACGGGCCACGGCGCACGACGGCGATCCGGCGGACCTCGTTGCGACAGCGGTCGGGACCTTCGTGGTGTTCCGCGACGACACGCGCTCGCACCCGAGCGAACACGTCGTGATGGAAGGAACCGAGTCGTGAGCCTGGTCGACCAGCTGACGGCTTCGCGCTCGATCGAGGAAATGCAGGCCGTGATCGCGACGATCCCGTACGCGCGCTTTCTTGGCTTCTCCGTGATGCGCGACGGCATCAACGTGATCGGTCGCATGGACTTCTCTCCCAGGCGCCTGGGCAACACGCGCATTCAGGCGCTGCACGGCGGCACCCTGGGCGCGCTGATGGAGCTGACAGCGGTGTGCCAGCTTCTGACCCTGGCCGAGATCGTGCGCGTGCCCAAGACCGTGAACATCACGGTGGAGTACCTGCGTTCCGCGCAGGCGGTGGACACGTTCTCGCGCGCCACGGTGACGCGCCACGGAAGGCGCGTGGCCAACGTGCAGGTCGTGGCCTACCAGGACGACGTGGCCAGGCCCGTGGCGGCCGCCAACGCCCATTTTCTTCTTGCGATCTGAGGACAGTCCCATGAGAGCTTTCACGAAGGTCAGCGCCAAGGTCGCCCCGCTGGACCGTCCCAACGTGGACACGGACGCGATCATTCCCAAGCAGTACCTCAAGTCGATCAAGCGCACCGGCTTCGGCCCGTTCGCGTTCGACGACTGGCGTTATCTCGATAAAGGCGACCTCGACATCGACCCGGCTTCGCGTCGTCCCAACCCGGACTTCGTGATGAACCAGGCGCGCTACGCCGACGCCGAGATCCTGCTGTCGCGCGAGAACTTCGGCTGCGGGTCGTCGCGCGAGCACGCGGTATGGGCGCTTGAACAGGCCGGCTTTCGCAGCGTGATCGCGCCCAGCTTCGCCGACATCTTCTTCAACAACAGCTTCAAGGGCGGTTTCCTGCCGCTGGTGCTGCCTGCCGACGTGGTCGAACGCCTGTTCCTCGAGGTTGCGGCCGCGCCGGGCTACGCGCTGACGATCGACCTGCCCGCGCAGACCGTAACCACGCCGTCCGGCGAGGTCATCGCGTTCCAGATCGATGCCTTCCGTAAGCACTGCATGGTCAACGGGCTCGACGACATCGGCCTGACCCTGCAGAGCGCGGACGACATCCGGGCCTACGAAGCGCGCCGTCGCATCGAGGCGCCATGGCTGTTCGCCTGATTTCAGCCGGTTCCGTGTCGAAAAGCGTGATGAGCCGCTTCCTTCTGATGTGCTTCCTCGGCGTTTTCCCGGCGTCCGCGATGGCGGCTGCGCCGAAGCCCGCGTGGACCGCGACCGGTTTCAGGCAGCCCGAGTCGGCGCTGTACGTGGCGGCCGAGCAGGCGATCTTTGTCAGCAACCTGGACGGCGGGCCGACGACGAAGGACGGCAAGGGCTTCATCTCGCGCCTCGACGCCAACGGCAGGGTCGTGAAGCTCGACTGGCTCACGGGTCTGAATGCGCCGAAGGGCCTGGCCTATGCGCAGGGCAAGCTGTTCGTTGCCGACATCGACGAGCTCATCGAGATCGACGTGAAGTCCGCGGCAATCTCGAAGCGCTATCCCGCGCCGGGCGCGAAGATGCTCAATGACGTCGCGCTCGAGCCGCGCAGCAACTTCGGGAACCAGGTTGCGCGTGTCTATGTCTCCGACTTCCTGGGTAACAGCATCTGGTATCTCGGCGATGGCAAGTTCGCCGAGCTCTTGCACGACGACGCCTTGGCAACGCCCAACGGCCTTCTGGTCGAGGGCGAGAACCTGCGCATCGCGTCGTGGGGGGCGATGGACGCCGAAGGCAATATCGCGGAGCCGGGCCGGATCAGGACCATGGCGCTGGACGCCGAGGGCGTCGCCGATCGCTTCGACGCGCGGCCGCTGGGCAACCTCGACGGCCTCGAGGCCGACGGAAAGGGCGGCTACTGGGTCAGCGACTGGATGGCCGGCAAGATCTTCCGCGTCGCGTCCGACGGCACGAGCAAGGTCTGGCTGCAGCTCGAACAAGGCACCGCGGACATCGGGATCGCGCCGGGCAAGTGGCTGCTGGTGCCGATGATGGTCAATGGCGAAGTGCGGGCCTACACGTTGCCGCCGAAGTGATGTTCCTCGCAACGAATCAATAGCGGTTCTTTCGGAAAAACAGAAGAAGACACGATGAAGAAGATCCTGATCCTTCCCGGCGACTACATCGGCCCCGAGATCCTGGCCGAGGCCGTGAAGGTGCTCGAAGTGCTGAAAGCCGGCGGCGAAAAGCTGAGCTGGACGTTCGGCCATCTCGGCGGTGCGGCCTACGACGCCGAGGGGCACCCGTACCCGCCGTCGACGCAGAAGGCGGCCCGCGAAGCCGACGCCATCCTGATGGGCGCCGTCGGCGGCCCGAAGTACGACGAGCTGCCGCGTGAACTGCGGCCGGAGCGCGGAATACTGGGCATCCGCAAGGACCTGAACCTGTTCGCCAACCTGCGGCCCGCGATGGCCTACGAGGAACTGGCCGACGCGTCGTCGCTGAAGAAGGAAGTGATCGCGGGGCTCGACATCCTGATCCTGCGCGAGCTCACGGGCGACATCTATTTCGGCCAGCCTCGCGGCCGTCGCAAGAACGCGGACGGGCACGACGAGGGTTACGACACGATGCTGTACAGCGTGCCGGAGATCGAGCGCATCGCGCGCGTCGGCTTCGAGTCCGCGCGCAAGCGCGCCAAGCGCCTGTGCAGCGTGGACAAGGAGAACGTGCTCGAGACTTCGCGCCTTTGGCGCGAAGTCGTGATCCGTATCGGCAAGGACTACCCGGATGTGGCCCTGAGCCACATGTACGTGGACAACTGCGCGATGCAGCTGCTGAAGAACCCGAAGCAGTTCGACGTGATCGTCACCGGCAACATCTTTGGCGACATTCTTTCGGACGAAGCCTCGATGCTCGCGGGTTCGATCGGCATGCTGCCTTCGGCCTCGCTGGATGCGAACAACAAGGGCCTGTACGAGCCAATCCACGGCAGCGCGCCGGACATCGCAGGGCAGGGCAAGGCCAATCCGCTGGCGACGATCCTGTCGGTGGCGATGATGTTCAAGTACACCTTCGATCGAGCCGATGTCTCGGCCCGCATCGAAGCGGCGGTGAAGAAGGTGCTGCAGCAGGGACATCGCACCGGCGACATCGCGATGAAGGGCGAGAAGGTGATCGGGACGCGGGAGATGGGCGACGCGGTGGTAGCGGCGCTCCGACTGGTTGGGGTGAGCTGAGGGCAGCCCAACGCTCAAGGCGGGAAGGGGGCTTGCTGCCGCTCGCCCCAAGCTGCGCATGGATATTTGAGGAAAGAAACATGATGAGAGTCGGATTCGTTGGTTGGCGCGGCATGGTGGGCTCCGTGCTCATGCAGCGCATGCGGGAAGAAAAGGATTTCGGGCTCGTCGAGCCGCACTTCTTCACCACGTCGAACGTGGGCGGCAAGGGGCCGGACGTGGGCAAGGACGTCGCGCCCCTGGCGGATGCGATGAGCATCGATGCGCTCAAGGGCATGGAGACGATCGTTTCCTGTCAGGGCGGCGACTACACCAGCGACGTCTACCCGAAGCTGCGCGCCGCGGGGTGGAAGGGCTACTGGATCGATGCGGCATCGGCGCTGCGCATGAAGAGCGACGCCGTGATCATCCTGGACCCGGTCAACCGCGGGGTCATCGACAGCGCGCTTCACAAGGGCGTGAAGGACTACATCGGCGGCAACTGCACCGTCAGCCTGATGCTCATGTCGCTGGGCAGCCTGTTCAAGGCCGGTCTCGTGGAATGGATGAGCGCGATGACTTACCAGGCGGCGTCCGGCGCCGGCGCGCAGAACATGCGCGAGCTCCTCAAGCAGATGGGCGTCGCGCACGCGGCCGTCGCCGATCAGCTCAAGGACGAGAACAGCCCGATCCTGGAGATCGACGCCAAGGTCGCTGCGACCCTGCGTTCTGCGAGTTTCCCGACGGAGCATTTCGGTGCGCCGCTGGCGGGTTCGCTGATTCCCTACATCGACAGGCAACTGGAGAACGGTCAGTCCAAGGAAGAATGGAAGGGACAAGCCGAGACCAACAAGATCCTAGGCCGGGAGTCGGACCCCGTCCCGGTCGACGGCATCTGCGTGCGCGTGGGCGCCATGCGCTGCCACTCGCAGGCCCTCACGGTGAAGCTGACCCGGGACGTGCCGCTGGCGGACCTGGAAGACGTGATCCGCGGGGCCAACGACTGGGTCCGGCTGATCCCGAACACCCGCGAGGCCTCGATGCACGGCTTGAGCCCGGCCGCCGTCACGGGAAAGCTCGAAGTGCCGGTCGGTCGCCTGCGCAAGCTCAATTTCGGCCCGCAATATCTCGGCGCCTTCACCTGCGGTGACCAGCTGCTCTGGGGCGCGGCAGAGCCGCTTCGCCGGATGCTGCGCATCCTGCTCTCGGTCTGAGCGTCGGCACGCCCGACCGGCGCGAGTCGAGGGGGCTCTCCCGCAAAACCGCCGGCGTGGCGGCCCCTCCCTTGATGCGACATTCGCGTCAGGAGCGGCATCCTTCCGTCGCCGACGGGCAAGCCCCCATTTTTTCTTGTATAAAAGGGCTTACACGCCCAAGCTCATGTAAGTTCAGGCACCGAGGGGCGGCGCCGGGCGAGCGTCGAGGGAGACGATATGTTGCGAAGACTTGCAGTCGCGGCGGCACTCTGTGCGTTGGCGGCCGTGGTGCCGGCGCACGCCATGGGGCTCGGCGACATCAAGGTCAAATCGGGACTGAACCAGCGGTTCTCCGCGGTCATCCCGTTTACCTCACTTTCGCCCGACGAGGCGGCGAATATTCGTGCGCGACTGGCCGAGAACCAGGATTTCGCGCGGGCAGGGCTCGACCGCTCCGCGTACTTGTCCACGATCCGGGTGGAGGCGGTAACCGACGGTCCCAATCCGCACGTGGAATTAAGCAGCGGCGAGATTGCGCGCGAGCCTCTGCTGACCCTGCTGATCGAAATCCGCAAGCCGGGGGGCACGCGCATGCTGCGCGAGTACACCGTCCTGCTCGATCCCGCCGTCACTCCCGCTTCGATGGGATCGCCGAGCGGATCGCAGTCGGCTTCCGGCGGCGATTCCGATTTTTTCCAGACGCCTGACGAGGCGCGCGGCGTGCGGCCAACGGGTCCGCGCGCGTCCACCCCGGCATCCGGCGGCGGAACCGCGTCGGTGTCGTCGGCCTCCCGGATCGGCGCTGACGGTCTCTACGGTCCGGTCGGTCCGCGCGAAACACTGTGGATGATCGCGCAGGCCGTGAAGCCGGCCGACGTCGGGCTGGACCAGGCGATGTTGGCGCTCTACGAGGCCAATCCGGACGCTTTCACCGGCAACGATATCGACTATCTGCGCAAGGGATCCAGGCTGCGTATCCCGGCTATCGAGCAGATGCAGGCAATGAGCAATCCCGCCGCGCGTGCGCGCGTGCTGGAACTCAGCAGCCAGGGTGCTGCGGCACCGGGTGCGTCCTCGCCGGTTTCGTCCTCGGCGAGGATCTCGTCAGCGTCCTCGTTCCCGCCTACCGAGCCGCTACCGGCACCGACCAAGCCGTACGAGCCGCCGGCCACGTCAGTGCCGCCGCCGTCGATGCCTGACACATCGCCGGTCCCGTCGACCTCTGGAACCGCGACCACTCCCGTCACTCCGCCCGGGACCACGCCCGCGGAGGCCGCGACGCCGACGCCTGTGGCGACGACCCCCACGCCGGGGACGCCTGAGCCCGCCGCAGCCTCCGACGGCCAGCAGCAGCCCACGCCACCGCCTGCCGCGCAGGAGGAATCGGTCGGATCCTGGATCACCAATCTGCTGCCCTTCCTGATCCTGCTGATTCTGGTGCTGGTCGGCATTGCCACGTGGCGCAGCGCGCGCGAGCGCAAGGCGAAGCGCGAATACGACCAGGCGAGTCGCGAAACCGGCGGCATTCCCGCTCCGCGCATGGGGGCCACCGGCTCCTTCGGAGCCAAGGGAGGCGCAGCCGCCTCGGCGCGCGCAGAACTCGAGGAACTGGGTCGCCAGATGGACGACGACGCCACCCGCATCGCGCCGACGGATGACGATCCGGACCGCACGCGCATGGTCATCACCAGCAAGATTCCGGTGTACACGGGTCCGCAGGCGGCCGATCGCAAGATGGACGAGGCGGAACTGGCGGTGACCTCGCAGTTCCAGGCCAATACCAAGGAGATCAAGCTCGGGGACAACGACCCGCTCTCGGAGGCCGACTTCCACCTGGCTTATGGCCTGTACGACGAGGCTGCATTGCTGCTGCAGCAGGCCTCGGCCCGCGCGCCGCGCCGTACAGACCTGCGCGTGAAGCTGGCGGAAACCTATTTCGGGGCGGGCAAGGCAGCCGAGTTCGAACAGACCGCGGGCACGCTCAAGGGAGAGATCAGCGGCGACGAGTGGAACAAGATCGCGATCATGGGTCGTCAGCTGGCTCCGACATCCGGCCTCTTCGCCGGCAATGAGGGCTCCAACAGCGACATCGTGCTCGACCTGACCTTCGACGACGACGCCACGCAGATCTCACCCGTGAAAGTGGACGAGGGCCTCAGCTTCAACCTCGAGGAACTCGAGCTGCCGACCAAGACTGACAGGCTCGCGGGGCAGGCCGACCAGGCACTGGAATTCGACCTCGGCGAGTTCGACCTGGGCGGCGACAAGCCCAAGAAGAGTGCTTCGCCCTCGTCGCCGAGCCACGCCATGCTGGACCTCCAGGATTTCGACCTCGGCGGCAGCGACCTCGCCGGCCCGGGCAAGGGCGACCTCGACGTGCGGCTGGACGAGGTCGAGCCGATGGTGATCGACGATCCGATGGGCGACGAACCACTGCCCGCCGGCAACGACGCCTCGACCAAGCTGGATCTTGCGCGGGCCTATGTCGAGATGGGCGACGCCGAAATGGCGCGCAGCCTGCTCGAGGAAGTCGCGAAGTCGGGCACCGACGACCAGAAGCGCGAGGCCGGCGAACTGCGCGAGCGCCTGCTGGGCTGAGTGTCCTGTCCCGCGAGTACTGCCGCGAAGTCCCCGAGTCTTTTCGCGCCTGGCGGCGTTTCTCCTTCTCGCCATAGAGCCGCTATGGCTCGCCGTCGCGCGTTGCCAGACCCGAAAGTCCTTCGGCGAATTCATCGGTGTACGGGCGGGACAGGGCACTAGGTGCGTGGCCGATGAGCCGTTGGGCGGCCGGGGTCGAGTATCTCGGCAGCTCCTTCTCGGGATGGCAGGCGCAGCCGCATGCGCCCTCCGTGCAGGCCGAGGTCGAGGCCGCGCTGTCCCGAGTCGCGGATCATCCGGTCCAGACGGTGGCCGCAGGCCGCACCGATGCCGGCGTGCACGGGTTCCATCAGGTCATCCATTTCGATTCCGGCGCCGCGCGCTCGTCGAACGCCTGGCTGCTGGGCACCAACACCTACCTGCACGAGCACGTCGCGCTGCGATGGGTGCAGCCCGTGCGCGCGGACTTCCACGCGCGCTTCTCTGCACGCGCGCGCGCCTACCGCTATGTCATCCACAACGCGCGCTTCCGGTCGGCCTTGCTGGAAGGACGTGCTGCCTGGGTGCCCTGGCCGCTGGAAGCCGAGGCGATGCACCGCGCGGCGCAGGCGCTCCAGGGCGAGCGGGACTTCAGCGCGTTCCGGGACGCGGAGTGCCAGTCGCGCACACCGATGCGCAATATCCAAGCGATCTCGGTGCAGCGGCAGAAGTTGTTCGTGGTGCTCGACATCCGCGCGAACGCCTTCCTGCACCACATGGTGCGCAACATCGCGGGGAGCCTGATCGAGGTCGGGGGCGGCCGTAAGCCCGAGGGCTGGATCGGCGAAATCCTCGCGTCCCGCCAGCGCACACGGGCCGGAATGAACGCTCCGGCGGCCGGTCTTTATTTCGTGAACGTGGAATATCCCGCAGAATTCGAGGTACCAGACCCTCCCCCGTTCTGGCTGCCCTGATCCTTGAATACGTCTACCCGCCAGGAATCCCGTCTTCCCTTACCCGGCGACGAGCGGCTCCGCACCCGAATCAAGTTCTGCGGTTTCACCAACCGGCAGGACATCGAGGGCGCGGCGCGCATTGGCGCCGACGCGATCGGGCTGGTCTGCGTGCCGGGCAGCAAGCGCGAGCTGACCGCCGCGCAGGCGGCGGAACTGCGCGCCGCGGTGCCGCAGTTCGTGGCCACCGTGCTGCTGCTGAGCAACGCCGACGAGGAGCGCGCGCGCGCGACTATCGAGATGGTGCGTCCGGATTTCGTGCAGTTCCACGGCGACGAGACCGGCTTCTTCTGCGCCTCCTTCGGACGCCCTTACTTCAAGGCCGTCGCGATGAAGTCGCCCGAGGACCTGCGGCTGGCTGCCCGCCAGTACCCGTCCGCAGCCGCGCTGATCCTGGACAGCCACGGTGCGGACGGCATGGGGGGTACCGGGAAGACGGTCGACTGGAAGGGGATTCCGCAGGATGCGGGAAAGCCGCTGATCGTCGCCGGCGGCCTGACGCCGGGGAACGTCGGCCGGGCAGTTAGAATGGTCAACCCCTACGCGGTCGACGTGTCCAGCGGCATCGAGACGTCACCCGGCCGTAAGAATTTCGAGAAGATGAAGGCGTTCGTCGAGGCCGTACGGCTGGCGGACGCCGAACTGCGACGATGAAGGCTCCCGACTACTCCGCATTCCCCGACGACCGGGGCCACTTCGGCCTTTACGGCGGTCGCTTCGTTTCCGAAACGCTGATGGAGCCGCTGCGCCGGCTCGAAGAGGCGTACGGCCGGCTCAAGCACGACCCGGCCTTCGTTGCCGAGCTCGACGACGACCTCAAGCACTACGTCGGACGCCCATCGCCGCTGTACCACGCCAAGCGCCTGACCAAGGCCTGGGGCGGTGCGCAGGTCTGGCTCAAGCGCGAAGACCTGAACCACACGGGCGCCCACAAGATCAACAACACCGTGGGCCAGGCGCTGCTCGCAAAGCACTTGGGCAAGACCCGCATCATCGCGGAGACCGGCGCCGGCCAGCACGGCGTGGCCAGCGCGACGATCGCGGCGCGGCTCGGCCTGAAGTGCGTGGTCTATATGGGCATCGAGGACGTCGAGCGCCAGTCGCCGAACGTCTTTCGCATGAAGCTGCTCGGCGCCGAGGTCGTGCCCGTGACCAGCGGCACGAGGACGCTGAAGGACGCGCTCAACGAGGCGATGCGCGACTGGGTGACCAATGTCGACGACACGTTCTACGTGATCGGTACCGTCGCCGGCCCGCACCCGTACCCGATGCTCGTGCGCGACTTCAACAGCGTCGTCGGCCGCGAGGTCATCTGCCAGTCGAGGGAGCAGATGGGTCGCCTGCCGGACCTGCTCACGGCCTGCGTTGGCGGCGGCTCGAACGCCATCGGCCTGTTCCACCCCATGCTGGGGTATCCGGAAGTCCGGATGGTCGGCGTCGAGGCGGGCGGCGACGGTATCGAGACCGGGCGTCACGCCGCACCGCTGAGCGCGGGCAAACCCGGCGTGCTGCACGGCAACCGCAGCTACGTGATGGCGGACGAGGACGGCCAGATCATCGGCACGCATTCGGTCTCGGCAGGCCTGGATTATCCGGGCGTCGGTCCCGAGCACGCCTGGCTCAAGGACGTTGGCCGCGTTGAGTACACCTCGGTCACCGACGACGAGGCGCTCGCTGCCTTTCACGAACTCGCGCACGCCGAGGGCATCCTCCCCGCACTCGAGTCCTCGCATGCGCTGGCCTACGCGAAGAAGGCGGCGCCGGGCATGGCAGCGGACCGCCACATCGTCGTCAATCTGTCCGGCCGCGGCGACAAGGACATCTTCACGATCGCCAAGCGCGAAGGCATCAGCCTGACGTGACGGTCGTCCCGGCCCTGGTGGCCGCAGCGGAACTGAAGAATCGAAAATGAAAGTCACGCTCCAACTCGCCATCAGCCTCGACGGCTACATCGCCCGTCCGGACGGCGGCTTCGACTGGTGCTTCACCGACCAGGACTATGGGCAGGGCGCGTTCTTCGCGTCGGTGGACTCGGTGATCATGGGGCGCCACTCCTACGAGCTGACGCGCAAGATGGGCGAGCACCTCGACCCGGCCAAGCGCTATTACGTGCTGTCGCGCCGCGGCATGCGCACGGACGGCGAGAACGTGTTCCCGTTCTCGGGCGACGTCGCCGACCTGCGCCTGCGCATGGTCGAGGACGGCATGAAGCACGCTTGGCTGTTCGGCGGCGCCGAGGTCTGCGGACAGTTCGCGCAGGAAGGCCTGATCGACGAATGCGTGGTCGCAGTGCACCCGCTGGCTCTGGGCGGCGGCGTGCCGCTGTTCCGCGGCCTGTTGCGCGACATGCGCATGAAGCTGCTGGACTCGCGCACCTACGGAACCGGGCTGGTGATGCTGCATTACCAGGTCCTCAACCAGGTCTGAACAAGGGAAATCCCGGGCGCCACCTGTCGCATCGCGCAAGGGCAGCCCGGACACGGAACACATGAGCAGAATCTCGGGCGTCCTCGAAGCATTGAAGTCCAAGGGTCGCAAGGCCCTGATCCCGTACATCACGGCGGGCGATCCGCATCCGAAGCACACGGTCGGGCTGATGCACGCGCTGGTCGAGGCGGGTGCGGACGTGCTCGAACTCGGTGTGCCGTTCTCGGACCCGATGGCCGATGGCCCGGTGATCCAGCTCGCCTGCGAGCGCGCGCTGGTGCATCACACCTCGCTGCGCCAGTGCATCGCCATGGTCGCGGAATTTCGCCAGCGCGATGCCAAGACGCCGGTCGTGCTGATGGGCTATCTCAATCCGATCGAGGCGATGGGACTCGAAACCTTCGCGAGGGCTGCGAGCGACGCGGGGGTGGACGGCGTGCTGGTCGTTGACCTCGCGGTGGAGGAAGCCCCGGAGTTCTCGCCGAGCCTGGCCAAAGTGGGCCTGGATCGCATCTTCCTGATCGCGCCGACCAGCCCGGCCGCACGCATCCAGGCCGCGGCGAATCTCGCCAGCGGGTACCTCTACTACGTGTCGCTCAAGGGCGTGACCGGGGCAGCGAATCTCGACGTGGACAGCGTGGCGGCCAAGGTCGCCGAGATCCGTGGCATCACGCGCATTCCGGTCGTGGTCGGCTTCGGCATCCGTGACGCGGCTTCGGCCGCGGCGGTCGCGGCGGTGTCGGACGGCGTGATCGTCGGAAGCGCGCTGGTGTCGGAAATCGAGCGCAACCAGCAGCAGCCCGAGCGCCTGCCGGACCTGCTGCGGGCGAAGCTGGCCCCCATGCGCGAAGCGATGGATCGCTTATGATCGCCGCGATACCGGGGCGCCGGCCTTCCGTACTGTTACGCCCTGTTTTTCCCGCTTCGAATCAGGACTTCGCATGAGCTGGCTGGACAAGATTTCAGGGTCGCAGTTGCTGACCAAGGGCGTACGCAAGCGCAACGTGCCCGAGGGTCTGTGGACCAAGTGCGACAGCTGCCAGTCGGTGCTCTACCGGGCCGAGCTGGAGCGCACGCTGGAAGTCTGTCCGAAATGCGGTGCGCATCATCCGATCACCGCGCGCGCGCGCTTGAACCACTTCCTGGATGCCGAGTCGCGCCACGAGATCGGCGCCGACGTCTCGCCGATCGATCCGCTCAAGTTCAAGGACTCGCGCAAGTACACCGAGCGCATCAAGGAAGCCCAGGCCGAGACCGAAGAGAAGGACGCGCTGGTCGTCATGCGTGGCCAGCTCATCGGGCTGCCGCTCGTGGTCTGCGCGTTCGAGTTCGGCTTCATGGGCGGCTCGATGGGCAGCGTCGTCGGCGAGAAATTCGTGCGCGGCGCCAATGCCTGCCTCGAGTTCGGCGTGCCTCTGGTGTGTTTCGCGGCGTCGGGTGGTGCGCGCATGCAGGAGTCGCTGTTCTCGCTGATGCAGATGGCCAAGACCTCGGCGGCGCTGGCCAAGCTGAGTGAGCGCGGCCTGCCGTATGTCTCGGTGATCACGCACCCGACGATGGGCGGCGTGTCGGCGAGCCTCGCGATGCTCGGCGACATCCACATCGCCGAGCCGCGCGCCCTGGTGGGCTTCGCCGGTCCGCGCGTCATCGAGCAGACCGTGCGCCAGAAGCTGCCGGAAGGCTTCCAGCGCTCGGAATTCCTGCTCGAGCATGGCGCCATCGACATGATCACGGACCGCCGCGAGCTGCGCGAGAAGATCCATCGCCTGCTGGCGCTCCTGACACACTGGGCGCCCGCGGAGCATTGAGCCGGATGGCCGTGCCATCCGCCACATCCCCGCTGGCGGATTGGCTGGAGTACCAGGAACGGCTGCACCCGCGGAACATCGAGCTCGGGCTGGATCGCGTCGGCAAGGTCGCGAATCGCCTGGGCCTTCCCGACTGCGGCATTCCCACGCTCACCGTCGCCGGCACCAACGGCAAGGGTTCGAGCGCCACGCTCGCGGACTTGATCTTCCGCGAGGCGGGTTACCGCACCGGCCTGTACACCTCGCCACACCTGCTGCGCTACAACGAGCGCGTCGCGATGGACGGGGTGGCCGCCAGCGACGCGGAGCTCGTGCGCGCCTTCGTCGCGATCGAGGCGGTGCGCGGCGAGATCGCGCTGACTTATTTCGAATACGGCACGCTCGCCGCACTGTGGCTGTTCCGCGAACGTCCTGTGCAGGTACAGGTGCTCGAGGTGGGCCTGGGCGGCCGACTCGACGCGGTGAATCTCGTCGACGCGGATGCCGCACTGGTCACCAGCATCGGCTTGGATCATCTGGACTGGCTCGGACCGGATCGCGAGAGCATCGGGCGCGAGAAGGCGGGCGTGTACCGCGGCGGTCGACCCGCCCTATGCGCCGAGATCGACGTGCCGCGCTCGATCCGCGAGCACGCGGACGCCGTCGGTGCGCATCTCGAGGTCCTCGGCGAATCCTTTTCGTTCGTGCGCGGTGCGCAGGATTGGAGCTGGTCGCGCGGCCGCGTACACCTGAAGGCGCTGCCGCTGCCCGGTATCGGTGGCGACGCGCAACTGCGCAACGCAGCCGGCGTGATCGCGGCCATCACCGCGCTGCAGGGCCGCGTGCCGGTCTCCGAGTCGGCGATCCGCGCGGCGCTGCCGAAGCTCGCGCTGCGCGGCCGGTTCGAGCAACACGGCCGCCGCGTCTTCGACGTGGCGCACAACGCCGAGGCTGCCCGGGTGCTCGCCGAGCGCCTCGACGAACAAGCCCCGAGAAGGCGCCTGCACGTGGTGCTCGGCATGCTCTCGGACAAGCCGGTGGAGGCCTTCTGCCGCGCGCTCGGGGCTCGCGTGCAACAGGTGTATTGCGCCACGCTGCCCGCACCGCGAGGATTGGCCGCGGACGCACTGGTCGCGCGCGTGCGATCGACCGGGCTGGCGGCGAATGGATTCGCGGACGTGGCGAGCGCGATGCGCGCGGCGCTCGAAGCGGCAGGCGAGGAGGATCAGGTGCTGGTGACAGGTTCGTTTCTGACGGTGGCGGAAGGACTCGTGCATGGATGAGGTCGTGGTTCGTCGTGTGGTCGGCGTCATCACTCTGGCGCTGGCCGCGTTCCTGCTGAGCTGGCTGCTGCCGCGACCTGGCCTGGAGCGCCTGCGCGGCGAGAGTGAGCGCGTAGTGACGATGGATCTCACGCAGCCGGATTCGCGGCCGGAGGAAGCGGGCACGGCGACGCCGGACGAAGAAGGCGATCGGGGCGTCGCGACACCCGTGACCGAGATCGTCGCCGATGAGCCGCTCGCGCCGCCGACGGGGCCCGGGCAGGAGCGCAGCGGACGGTCGGTCGCACCGGCGCCGGTTCCGCCTGTCGCGGCGCAGGACCCCGCGCCGCCCAGGCCGCCGGCGGACCCGGTCGAGGTCATCGCGTTGCCCAAGCCCGGACCGGCACCCAAGCCGATGCCGAAGTCCGAACCGAAGCCGGGCCCGAAACCGGAACTCAAGCCAGAGCCGCAGCCTGCGCCGGAGACCAAGCCGCCGGCCGTACTGCCGCCCCCTGCCATGCCCGAGACCGAGGCCAGGCCCGCCACGACCGCGCCGTCGCCGGGCGGCAAGGTGTTTGTGCGGGCCGGCGCCTACTCGTTCCTCGAAAAGGCCGAGGGCGTGCGCAAGCGGGCCGCGTTGCTCGGCGTAATCTGCTTTGTCTCGCCGACCGAAACGCCCAAGGGCACGCTCTACGGACTGCGCTGCGGGCCTTTCGCGGATCGCGACAAGGCCGACGCCGCGGTCAAGGCGCTGACGGCAGACGGCATCGCGGCCCAGCGCATCGGTGGAGGCTGAACCGCCGCGCCTGCGGCGACGCGGCGTGCCGCCGCATCGGTTGCCCGCGAGCCTGAACCCGGTCGTCGCGCGCGTGCTCGCCGCGCGCGGCGTCGTGGACAGTGAGCAGGTCAGGCTCGAGTTGCGCGAGTTGCTGTCGCCCGAGGGCCTGCTCGGGATCGAGGCCGCGACGGACCTGCTGCTGCGCGCCGTGCGCGAGGGCAGGCGCATCGTCATCGCCGGCGATTACGACGCCGACGGGGCCACGGGTGTTGCGCTCGCGGTGCTCGGCCTGCGGCGCCTGGGCGCCGCGTACGTGGACTACGTGGTGCCCAACCGGCTGACGATGGGTTACGGCCTGTCGCCGGAACTCGCGCGCGAAGCGGCGGGCATCGGCGCAGAGCTGCTGGTCACGGTCGACAACGGCATCGCGAGCCTTGCCGGCGTGGAGGCGGCGCGCGCACTCGGCATGCAGGTGCTGATCACCGATCACCACCTCCCGGGATTGCAGCTGCCGCAGGCCGACGCGCTGCTCAATCCCAACCAGCCGGGATGCGCGTTCGCATCGAAGCACCTCGCGGGCGTCGGCGTGATGTTTTATCTCTTGATGTCGCTGCGCGCGCGGCTTCGCGCGGCGGGCGATTTCTCGACGAAGCCCGAACCCAATCTCGCCGAGCTGCTGGACCTCGTCGCGCTGGGGACGGTTGCCGACCTCGTGCGGCTCGATCGCAACAACCGCATCCTCGTGACGGCGGGGCTCGCGCGCATCCGCGCCGGCCGCGCGCGACCGGGCCTGCGCGCGTTGTTGTCGGTCGCCGGCCGCACCGAGGCGGAGCTGACCGCGACCGACCTGGGCTTCGTGCTCGGCCCACGTATCAACGCCGCGGGCCGGCTCGACGACATCCGCATCGGCATCCGCTGCCTATTGAGTGAGGATCCGGACGAGGCACTGGAACTTGCCCGCGAGCTCGACCGCATCAACCGCCTGCGGCGCGAGATGCAGACGCAGATGAACGAATCGGCGCTCGACCAGCTCGTCGTGAATGACGCGCACGACGAGGCTCACGGCCTGAGCCTGTTCGATCCGGACTGGCACGAAGGCGTGGTGGGACTCGTCGCCTCGCGCCTGCGCGAGCACGCGAACCGGCCCGCCTGCGCATTCGCGCGTGCGCAGGAGGCCAGCGTGCTCAAGGGCTCTGCGCGCTCGGTGCCCGGACTGCACTTGCGTGACGTGCTCGCCCACATCGATGCGCGCCAGCCCGGCCTGATCCTGCGTTTCGGCGGCCACGCGATGGCGGCGGGCCTGAGCCTGCGCGAATCCGCTCTCTCCGCTTTCCGCGTCGCCTTCGATGACGCCTGCCGCGAACGGCTCACCCCGGCGCAACTGGAGCGCGTCGTCGAAACCGACGGACCGCTGAGCGCAAAGGAATTCGCGTTGTCGACCGCGCAGGCGCTGGAGGGCGCCGGACCCTGGGGGCAGGGGCTGCCAGAGCCCTTGTTCGAGGACGAGTTCGACGTATTGTCCGCGCGCCCGGTCGGTCGCGACCAGTCGCATGTGCGCTACCGGCTGCGCCGTCCAGGCGGATCGGAAATCGTTGCCGTGGATTTCGGTGGTGCGACGCGGCTGTGCGCCAGCGGGCGCATACGCGTGGCCTATGCGCTGAGCATCAATCGCTGGCAGGGAAGCGAGAGCCTGGAATTGCGGCTGACGCATCTCGAGGCCGTGCCTTAGCCGATCCAACAGGTTTCCCCGACTCGAGCCCGCCTGGAAAGGCCTTCAACTCAAAGGCGCAAAGGGAAATGATAACGACGCGAAGGTCGACGCTCGTGCCTTCACAGCACCGGGCGCCCTTTCTTTTTCTTCGCGCCCTTTGCGCCGACCGCTTGCATGGAGCGCAGCAGAAACTCGGAGCCCCGAAGACTACGCGGGGTGCGCACGCGACCTTCAGGTGCTGACCGTAAAGACGACCGGCGAGGGCCGTGCGACCGCGAGTCCCTGGAAGTAGTCCGCGCCGAGCTTGCGCCAGGCTTCGCGCGCCGCCTCGTCGCCGAGGTCGGTCACCATCACGCGCCGCTGCAGCGTTCGCGCCAGTCGTATGAAGGACTCGGCGATGGACTGGTCGACCTTGTCCGCGCAGACGTCGACGAAGTGACGCGCGTCGACGCGCAGGAACTCCGCCGGCAGGCGTCGCAGCAGGTCGATCGCCGCCACGCCGCGCGCGAGGAAATGATCCGCCGCCACACGACAGCCTAGCGAGCGCATCGCCTCGCAGAAGGTCTGGGCCGAGCCCGGCGCCTCGGTGAGCACCGTATCGCGCAGCACGAAGCAGATGCGACCTGCGGGAAGCTCGGGATGTGACTGGAACAGCGTGGCGAGCAGTTCGAGCGTGGCGCCTTCGCTAACGGTCTGGGGCGAGAGCGGCAGGCAGCAGAACGCGAGGCGCTCGACGACGTCGGGCGAACGCGCGAGATGCTCGAAGGTCTGGCGCAGCGCCCACCGCTCGATCTCGCCGACCATGCCGGTGCGCTCGGCGATCGGCAGGAAGGTGGCGGTCTCGGCCCAGAAACCTTCCTCGTCCTCGAGCGCCAGCGAGACCTCGAAAACAGCGCCCTCGCGGGCCAGCGCATCCGCTGGCTGGATCCACTGCGTGGTCAGGTGCAGCAGGCCTTCGTCGAGGCCCGCGCGCATGCGGCGCACCCACAGCGATTCGTCGACCGCCGACTCGCGCCGGCTCATCGAGGAGTCGTGCAGGCGCAGCGTATTGCGGCCGGCCGCCTTGGCGGCAGCCACTGCGTCGCCCGCACGGCGCAGCAGGTCCATCGGGTGTTCGACGCTGCCGTCGAAGGTCACCAGCCCGAAGCTCGCGGTGATCGCGAGCTTGCGGTCGGCCCACTGGAACTGGGTCTTGGCCAGCGTCTCGCAGGCGGAGCGGCCGATTCGGCGCGCTTCCTCGGGTTCGCAGTTCTCCAGCACCAGCGCGAAGGAGTCGCCGCCCAGGCGGAACACGTCGGCGATCGGGGCGATTTCCACCAGCGTTTCGGCCACGCAAACCAGGACCTCGTCGCCGGCGCGCAGGCCCAGCGTGTCGTTGATCTGGCGCAGGCGATCGACGTCGCAGACCACCAGTGCATGCGTGCGCTTGGACATGCGTGCGCTTTCGAGCAGTGCGCGCAGGCGGCGGTCACAGGCCGCGCGCGTCGGAAGGCCGGTAACGGGATCCACGCTGCGGCGGTCGATGACCAGCTTGGGAGCCGCGGTCGGCGCCTCGCGTGCGCGGAACACGAGCACGGCACCCAGGCTGCGGCCGCCCGGGCCGCGCAGCGGCGAGCCCACCAACTGAATCTCGCGCTCGGCGCGGCCGTCGACGTGAAGGAACAGGCCGTCGCCGTACTCGATGCGCGCGCTGGATCCCACGATGCTCGCCGCGATGTCGGGCGCCGCACCGCCCTGGTTGGCCAGGCGCAGGTGCAGGACCTCGCTGCAGGCACGGCCGCGTGCGGTGCGCAGCACCGCGCCGCTGAGGCGCTCGGCCGGGCCGTTCATGTCCTCGATCAGTCCGCGCGTGTCGACCACTACGACGGCGTCGGCGATCGACGTGGCCACCGCGCTGGCGCGCTCGCGCAGGCGCAGCGACTGCTCGTCGGCCCGCGTGCGCTCGCCGGCCTCGATCACGAGCTGGCTCTGCTGCGACATCACGCGATCCATCGTCTCCCGCAGCTGCCGCACGCGTTCGTTGTACCAGTGCCCGATCACGCCGAACTCGTTGCGCGAGCCGGCGTCCAGCTGTATGTGCATCGATTCTTCGAGCGTGCGCGCGTCGGACAGCTTGTGCGCCATGCGTGACAGGGGCCGCAGCACCAGCATGCGCAGGCCGGCGAATATCAGCACCAGCGTGATCACCACCGCGCCGAGGACCACGATCAGGGTCTGCAGGAAGAAGTACTGCGCGCCGGCGACGCCTTCGCGTTCCGGCGTCACGCGCACCAGCTTCCAGTACGGCTGCGGCAGTTCGAAAAGGGTGGCGGAGGCGTCCTGGCCGATCACCGCGTCATCGCGGATGCGCAGCTCGGCCACCGCGGCCGAGTCGTCGCGCGTGGTCGCGGCCGAGGAATTCCACAGCAGGGCGAGCGCGGATTCCGCTTCCTGCCGCGAATAGTCGCGCGTGCGGTCCTTGAGCTTGGAGATCAGCGCGGCGTCGTAGAGCGGCGATTGCACGGAGTGCGAAAGGAATTTCTCGTCGCGCTGGTGCAGGTCGAGCGCCAGCGTGTTGAAGGGCGGCATACGCTGCGCGAGCTCGGCCATGTTGCGGGGACGCTCGGCGCCGAATTTCTCGGCCGCGGGACCCGTCGCGGAAATCAGGCGGTTGTCACGATCCACCAGCAAGGTGTAACCGGACTGGCCGGCGCTGGCCGTGGCCAGCAGCTTGTCGAGGGCCGCCACCTGCAGCAGCACGGTCACCACGCCGCCGAAGCCGTGCGCGTCGCGCAGCGGCAAGCTGCAGCCCACCGCGCTGCGACGGCTCAGGCGCTCGACGTGCATCAGTGTCCAGTAGCACTCTCCGGCTGCGGCGTAGCGTGCCGGCGTGTACCAGGGCTCTTCCCAGTACGAGATCGTGCGGGCGTCGTTGTAGTCCTCGCGCACCTGCAACGCACCCACGCCGTCGGCAACCCAGACGCGGCTGCGTCGGGGCGCGCCGGCAACGGGTTCGGGCCACCAGCCGACGCCGGCGATCAGTTCGCCAAGCCCACTGCCGTCGACGAGCGCCGGCACGCGAGCGGACCACACCTCCGGGTCGCCGCCGTGCGCACTCAACTCGGCCAGCGTGGCCGCGAGGACGTGCGCCTGCTCCAGGTGGCTCTCGATTTCGTGAACGAGGCGCAGGCCGCTCTCGCGCTGGTATCGCTGGGTGTCGCCGACGAGGTTGCTCTGCACCAGGATCCGACCCACCTGCCAGGCCGTGACGGCAAGGATGACGGTCACGATGGTGAACAGCAGCGCGAGCTTGAATTGCAGTCCCTGGCCCGTGCGCAGGCGCGGCCCTTCCAGCGCCACCGCAACCTTGGGTGCGTTGGGGCTCACGACGAAAACACTGGACCCGCGGGCATGGCCGGATCATGTCATAAGCCCCTTGCGGCGCAAGGGCTTGGCCGATCAATTGAAGAGTTTGTGCGCCTTTCGGAGAGCAATTGCCAACTGGTCGACATCGTCGCGGCCGTTATACACGGCGAGCGAGGCGCGGGCGGTGGCCGGGATGCCGAAGCGTTCCATGAGTGGCATCGTGCAGTGATGGCCGGTGCGGACCGCGACGCCCTCCTGATCCAGCACGCTGCCCAGGTCGTGGGCGTGCGCGCCTTCCATGACGAAGGACAGCACTCCGGCCTTGTGCCGGGCGGTGCCGATCAGGCGCAGGCCCGGCACGTCGGACAACCGGGCGGTGCCGTAGGCCAGCACGTCCTGCTCATGGGCGTGGATGCGGGCCATGCCGACCGAGTCGATCCAGGCCAGGGCGGCCGCAAAACCGATGGCCCCGGACATGTCGGGTGTACCGGCCTCGAACTTGTAGGGAAGTTCGTTCCAGGTCGATTGCTCGAAGCTCACGGTGCGGATCATGTCGCCGCCCCCCTGCCACGGGGGCATGGCTTCGAGGTGCTCGCGCTTGGCGAACAGAACGCCGAAGCCGGTCGGGCCGTAGGCCTTGTGCGCCGACATCGCGTAGAAATCGGCGCCGAGCGCGCGCAGGTCCGGCGCTTCGTGCGCGATGGCCTGGGCGCCGTCGACGAGGACCGGGATGCCGCGCGCCTGCGCCTCGCGGACCATTTCCGCGACCGGGTTGATGGTGCCCAGCGAGTTGGAGACGTGGACGATCGCGACCAGGCGGGTGCGGGGTCCGAGCTTGGCGCGCCAGTCGTTCAGATCGAGTTCGCCGGTGTCGGTCACGCGAGCGGCAACCGTGTTCGCGCCTGCCAGCTGCCAGGGAACGATGTTCGAGTGATGCTCCATGCCGCTCAGGAGCACCTCGTCGCCGGCCTTCAGGCGCGGCTGCAGGAAGCTGCGCGCGACGAGGTTGATGCCCTCGGTCGTGCCGCGCGTGAACACGCATTCCTCGCGCGTGACGTTGAGGAACGCCGCAATGCGGTCACGGGCAGCCTCGTACTGCGTGGTCGCGCGGGCCGCCAGTTCATGCACGGCGCGGTGCACGTTGCTGTTGGAATGGCGGTAGTAATCGTCGAGCGCGCGCAGCACCGATTCCGGCTTCTGCGTCGTGGCGGCGTTGTCCAGGTAGGCCAGGCGCTTGCCATGGATCTTCTCGGACAGGATCGGGAACTGCGCGCGGATGGCCGCGAGATCGAACGGGGGAGTGGCGCTCACGAGACGAGCGCCGCTTCGTCGAGGTCCGAGTCCAGGTGGGCCGCGACGAGCTTGAGCGCTTCCATGCGGAACCCCGCGTTCGGGATCTGCCGCAGCGGCTCCATCGCGAAGGCCAGCGTCAGCAGCGCGCGGGCCTCGGGTTCCGGGAGACCGCGCGAGCGCAGGTAGAACAGCGCGGCGAGATCGAGCTGGCCGAAGGTCGCACCGTGCGCGCACTTCACGTCGTCCGCGTAGATCTCCAGCTCCGGCTTGGCGTTGATCTCGGCCTTCGGCGACAGGATCAGATTGGCGATGCGCTGCTCGGAGTCGGTCTTCTGGGCGCCGGGGTGCACGACGATGCGGCCGTTGAACACGCCGCGGCTGCTGTCGCGCGCCAAGCCCCTGACGAGTTCGCGGCTGGTGCCGTGCGGTGCGCGGTGGTCGAAGCGCGTGTGGTTGTCGATCAGGCCCGTGCCGCTGGCCACGAACAGGCCGCGCAGGCTCACTTCCGCACCGGGTTCGGCGAGATTCACGTTGAGGTCGTGCCTCGACAGCTTGCCGCCGAGATCGACGGTGGAGACGTCGAGCTTCGCGTCACGACCCACTCGTGCGCGGATACGCGTGACGTGGTGTCCGGCAGGCCCCGCGTCCTGGAGGCGCAACACCTGCAGGCTCGCGCCTTCGGCAAGGTCGAGGTCGAGGAAAACGGTCTGGAACGCGGCGTCGCGATCGACCTGGATCCGCAGCAGCGCACGCGCGTTGCGGCCGACCCTGATGCGATGACGCCGATGCCCGGGCCCTTCTGCGCGCAGGGCTTCGGTGATATCGGCCCTGGCCGGGATCTCGATATCGAGACCACCGACGGCGAAGGCGGCGTTGAGCGCATCGAGGCCATCGGCGTCGGGCGTGTCGCCTCCCTCGGGCACGCGCTCGTATGAGGCGGGACCCGGCGGCAGCTCCCGCAGCGCGGCGAGGTCGGTGTACTTCCATTCTTCCTGGTCGATCGTCGGCAAGCCGAGTGCGAGCAGGCGCTGCAGTGCCGCGCGGCGAGACTCGGTCTTCGCCGCCGGTGGCAGTTGCTCGAAGGCTTCGGCGTAGTTCTGCAGCGGCGCGTTCATCGAACCCATCAGGCGGCCGCCAGCCAGCCGTAGCCCTTTTCCTCGAGCTCGCGCGCCAGGTCCGGGCCGCCGGACTTCACGATGCGGCCGCCAGCCAGCACGTGCACATGGTCCGGCTGCACGTAGTCCAGCAGGCGCTGGTAATGCGTCACGAGCAGGGTCGCGGTGTCCTTCGAGCGCATCGCGTTGATGCCCTCGGAGACGACCTTGAGCGCGTCGATGTCGAGGCCAGAGTCAGTCTCGTCGAGAATCATGAGCTTCGGCTGGAGCACGAGCATCTGCAGGATCTCGTTGCGTTTCTTCTCGCCGCCCGAGAAATCCTCGTTGACGCCGCGGTGGAGCATCTTCACGTCCATCTGCATCTGCTTGACGCGCTGCTTCACATAGGCGAGGAAGTCGGCGGCGTCGAGCTCTTTTTCTCCGCGCGTCTTGCGCTGCGCATTGAGCGCGGCTTTCAGGAAATACAGATTGGTGACGCCGGGAATCTCGACCGGGTACTGAAAGCCGAGGAACAGGCCTGCCGCCGCCCGCGCCTCGGGTTCCATCGCGAGCAGGTCCTGGCCGTTGTACGTGGCGCCGCCCTGCGTGACTTCGTAGCCCTCGCGGCCGGCGAGCACGTGCGAGAGCGTGGACTTGCCGGAGCCGTTCGGCCCCATGATCGCGTGGACTTCGCCGGCCTTGATCGAGAGCGTGACGCCCTTGAGGATTTCCTTGTCGTCGACGCGGGCGTGCAGGTTTTTGATTTCGAGCATGAGTGTGATTCCGGCGCGCTTCAGCCGACGGCGCCTTCGAGCGAAACTGCGAGCAGCTTCTGGGCTTCCACCGCGAATTCCATTGGCAGTTCCTTGAACACCTGCTTGCAGAAGCCGTTGACGATCATCGACACGGCGTCTTCTTCGGGGATGCCGCGCGAGCGGCAGTAGAACAGCTGGTCCTCGCCAATCTTCGACGTGGTGGCCTCGTGTTCGAGGATGGCCGAGGGGTTGCGGATCTCGGTGTACGGGAACGTGTGCGCGCCGCACTGGTCGCCGATGAGCAGTGAGTCGCACTGCGTGTGGTTGCGGGCGCCCTCGGCGCTGGGCAGCACGCGCACGAGGCCGCGATAGCTCTGCTGGCCGTGGCCGGCCGCGATGCCCTTGCTCACGATCGTCGAGCGCGTGTTCCTGCCGACATGGATCATCTTGGTGCCGGTATCGGCCTGCTGGCGATGGTGCGTGAGGGCGACCGAATAGAACTCGCCGACCGAGTCGTCGCCGCGCAGGATGCAGCTCGGGTACTTCCACGTGATCGCCGAGCCGGTCTCGACCTGCGTCCACGAGATCTTGGAGTTAACACCGGCGCATTTGCCGCGCTTAGTCACGAAGTTGAAGATGCCGCCGACGCCATCCTTATCGCCCGCGTACCAGTTCTGAACGGTCGAGTACTTCACCGACGCATTGTCGAGCGCAATCAGCTCGACTACCGCCGCGTGAAGCTGATTCGTATCTCGGCGCGGAGCCGTGCATCCTTCCAGATAACTCACCGATGCGCCTTCATCGGCGATGATCAGCGTCCGCTCGAACTGCCCGGTGTCGGCGCTGTTGATTCTGAAGTAGGTAGACAGCTCCATCGGGCATTTCACGCCCTTCGGCACATAGCAGAACGAACCGTCGCTGAAGACGGCCGCATTCAGCGCGGCGAAGAAGTTGTCACTGTGCGGGACCACCGTGCCGAGATATCTCTCGATGAGCTCAGGGTGATTCTGGACGGCTTCACCGAAGGAGCAGAAAACAACTCCGTATCTCGAGAGTTCTTCCTTCATCGTCGTGCCGACCGAGACGCTGTCGAAAATCGCGTCTACCGCGACGCCGGCGAGCTTCTTCTGTTCGTTCAGTGAGATTCCGAGCTTCTCGTACGCTCTCAGGAGCTCGGGATCGACTTCATCGAGGCTTTGAAGAGGCTTGACGCTCTTTGGGGCCGAGTAGTAGATGATGTTCTGGTAGTCGATCG
>JBKJPX010000084.1:0-94026 GCA_046594215.1 Panacagrimonas sp. | reverse complement strand
GATCGCGGCCACGCTCGCGATCGGCGCTGCGATCGGCGCCATCAACGGCCTGCTGATCGGCTACCTGCGCACGCGGCCTTTCCTGACCACGCTGGTCACGCTGATCGTGCTGCGCGCCACGGTCGACCTGTTTGGCCAGCACTACTCACTGCCGCTGGCGATGGCCTCGCGCACGTCATGGACCTGGGATGTCATCGGCGTGGGCTGGATCGCGAAGCTGCCGTCGAACCTCGCGATCCTGGGCATCGTCGCGATCGTCGGGCATTTCCTGCTGAGCCGCTCGCGTCCAGGCTGGCACCTCACGGCGATCGGTTCGAGCCGCAAGGCCGCCCGCCACGCCGGCATCCGCGTCGAGCGCGTGCTGTTCCTGACCTACGTGCTGTCCGGAACGCTGGCCGCGGCCGGCGGGCTGTTCTACGCGGCGCGGCTTCAGAGTTCGGGTTCGGACACGGGCATCGGCTGGGAGATCAGCGCGCTCACGGCGGTGGTGCTCGGCGGTGTGAGCCTGTCGGGCGGGCGCGGCACGGTGGCGCGTGCGCTGATCGGCGCGGTGATCGTGTTCGTGCTTGTCAACGGGCTGGTGCGCATGGGCTTTCCCGGCGCGCTGTCCTCGACCGCACTGGGCGCGGTGCTGCTGCTCGCGGTCGGCATCGACGTGAAGTGGGCGAAGAACCGCGGCAAGGCGATCCAGAAGATCTACGTGAATCCGACGATGGTGGAGCTGGGCGTCGCGCCGTCCATCGCGCCGGACAGCGGCAGCGCCTTCGCGGAGAACCGCCGGCTGCAGGACTCCGAGGAACTCGCGCTCGACCAGGTGCAGGGACCGGAGGACGTCATCCTCGATCGTCAGGACCGACTGTACTGCGGCACGCGCGAGGGTTGGGTGCTGCGATTCTCGGGTGCGAAGTTCGAACATCGCGAGGTGTTCGCGCGCATCGGCGGCCGGCCGCTGGGGATGTCCTTCGACCGCGACGAGAACCTGATCGTCTGTGTCGGCGGCATGGGCCTGTACGGCGTGGCGCCCGACGGCCGCGTGTTCAAGTGCACCGACCAGACCAATCGCACGCTGCTCAAGCTCAACGACGATTCGCGCCTGCGACTGGCCGACGACTGCGACATCGCGCCGGACGGCACGGTCTGGTTCAGCGAAGCCACGATCCGCTACGAGATGCACTCCTGGCACGTCGACGGTCTCGAAGGTCGCGCCAACGGCCGCCTGATCTGCTACGACCCCAGGACCGGCAAGACGCGCACCGTCGTGAAGAACGCGGTGTTTCCGAACGGCGTCTGCGTGGCGCACGACGGCAGGTCGGTGCTGTTCGCTTCGAGCTGGTTGTGCGCGATCTACCGCTACTGGATCGAGGGCCCGAAGACGGGGCAGGTGGAGCCCTTCGTCGAGAACCTGCCGGGCTACCCCGACAACATCAACCGTGCGTCCGACGGCGGCTACTGGCTGGCGATGGTGGGCATCCGTTCTCCGGCGTTTGATCTCGCGATGCGTCACCCGGGTTTCCGTCTGCGCATGATCAAGCAGATCCCCCCGGACGAGTGGATCTACCCGGGCATCAACAACGGCTGCATCGTGAAGTTCGACGAGCAGGGCCGCGCGCTCGAATCGCTGTGGGACCCGGGCGGCACCAAGCACGCGACGGTCACCTCAATGCGCGAGCACAAGGGCTGGCTCTACATCGGCGGCCTCGAGAACAACCGCATCGGCCGGGTGCGACTTCCGAAAGCGGACCCGAACTGGAATGGCTATGACGCGTACTGGGGAGGAGCGCGCTGATGCTCGACGCACTCTTCGCAAGGTTCAGGGGTGGCGGCGAATCGACCGCGATGCCGATGATGGACGGCCCGCTCAAGCCCAACCGGCGGCTCGAGGACGCGGTGCCGATCGGTGAGCCGCTGGCCGATTGCGACGACCTCGTGTCACTCGACGACGGCTCGCTGCTGGTCAGCGGGGGGCGCACGATCCACCGCCTCGCCGCGCCCGACTTCGTGCAGCGAAGCGCGTGGTGCGAATGCACGGGCAGCGTGGGTGCGCTCGTGGCAGCGGGTGGCAAAACCATCTACGCCGGCATTGCCGGGCAGGGCGTAGTGCGTATCGAGGACGGTCGCGTCATCGCGACGCTGGGCACGGCCGACGGCAAGCCGCTGCGATGCGTCACGGCGCTCGCGCTGCTGCCCGACGGTCGGATCGCGATCGCCGAAGGCAGCACCGTCAACGACAACGACGGCTGGACGCGCGACCTGCTGGAGCAGCGCGCGACCGGTCGCGTCCTCGTGGCCTCGCCGGATCTTTCCAAGGCCTCGGTCCTGGCCGCGGAGCTCGCGTGGCCCGCCGGCCTGCGCATCCAGGGCGATGCGCTCTGGTTCAGCGAGGCCTGGCGCCACCGCGTGCAGGCGATGCCGCTGGCGGGTGGCGCAGCTCGCACCGTCGTGCGCAATCTTCCGGGCTATCCGGGCCGCATGTCGCCGGACGCTTCCGGCGACACCTGGCTCGCGGTGTTTGCGGTGCGCACCCTGCTCATCGAATTCGTGCTGCGTGAGCGCGAGTACCGCGAGGCAATGCTCGCGACGGTCGATCCGCGCTACTGGATCGCGCCGGCCTACGGCACGACGGGTCACCATCTCGAACCGCTGCAGGGCGGTGCGATCAAGAAGCTGGGCATCGTGAAGCCCTGGGCGCCCGCTCGCTCCTACGGCCTCGTGGTGCGACTGTCGGCGCAGGGAGAAGCGCTCGACAGCCTGCACAGCCGCTCCGGTGGGCGACACCACGGCATCACGGCGGTGCGCCGCGACGGTGATCGGCTGATCGTGCTGTCGCGCGGCAACGGGCGCGTGCTGGCCTGCAACGCGGAGCGCGGGTCATGAACGCGCAGACGACGGGAATGGACTTGATCCTCCAGGTCGAGTCCGCGAGCAAGGTCTACGCGGGCGTGCATGCACTGCAGGACGTCAGCTTCGACGTACGCGCGGGCGAGATCCACGCCCTGGTCGGCGAGAACGGCGCCGGCAAGTCCACGCTGTGCAAGTCGATCGCCGGCGCCATCCGCCTCACCAGCGGGCGCATGCTCATCGAAGGCAGGCCCGTGAACTTCCAGCGGCCCGGCGACGCGCTCAAGGCCGGCATCTGCATGGTCTACCAGGAGACCAGCCTCGTGCCGTCGATGACGGTCGCGCAGAACCTGGAACTCGGACGCGAGCGCCTGATCACGCGCCTGCGTCCATTGAACATCAAGGCGCAGCAGCAGCTGCAGTCGTTGAACTTCCACGTCGACCCGACCCTGCTCGTGGCCACGCTCGGCACCGCGCAGCGACAGATGGTGGAGATCGCGCGCGCCGCGTACCACGACGCCCGCATCATCATCTTCGACGAGCCCACCGCGAGCCTGACACCCGAGGAAAAGCTGCACTTCTTCCAGCTTCTGACGGACCTGCGCGCGAAGGGCCTGGGCATCGTCTTCATCAGCCACGCGCTGGAAGAGGCCTTGCAGATCGCCGATCGCGTCACCGTGCTGCGCGACGGGCGCCACGTGGTCACGCAGGCGGTGGCGAGGCTGACGCGCGAGGACCTCGTGCGGCACATGGTCGGACGCGACGTGCAGGCAACCCACTACGCGCAGCCCGCGCGTGCGGCTACCGAGGCAAGGCGCGAGAAGGTGCTCGTGGTCGAGAACCTGACGATGGGCAACATCGTCAAGAACATGTCCTTCACGCTCTACGCGGGGGAGGTCGTGGGCATCGCGGGGCTCATCGGCTCGGGACGCACCGAGACGGCGAAGATCGTCTCGGGCGCGCTCAAGCGCAATCTCATCGGCGGTGGCGCGGTTTACCTGCGTGGCAAGCCCGTGCGCTACGACGTGCCCAAGCAGGCCATCGACGACGGCATCGTCTACATCACCGAGGATCGCAAGCTCAACGGCTTCTTCGAGACGATGACCGTGGAGGAGAACATCCACCTCGGCAGCCTGGCGACGAAGCGCGGCTTCCGCAGCTTCGTCTCCAGCCGGCAGCGCCGCGAACTCGCGGGCGCGCTGGCCGAGCGGCTCAAGGTCCGCGCGGTGTCGGCGGGCGCGAAGATCATCGAGCTGTCGGGCGGCAACCAGCAGAAGGTCGTCGTCGGAAAGTCGCTGATCCAGGAACCCTCGGTGATCTTCTTCGACGAACCGACGCGCGGTGTGGACGTCGGCGCGATTCCGGAGATCCACCAGGCCATCCGGCGCCTGGCCGACGAGGGCAAGGCCGTGGTCGTGATCTCGTCCTACCTGCCCGAGGTGCTCGCGGTGTCGGACCGCATCCTCGTCGCGCGCCAGGGCCGCATCGTCGAGGAATTCTCGGCGGCGGACGCGAGCGAGGACCGCATCATGTTCGCGGCTATCCACTGAGAAACGGGATGGCGACCGAACGAAAGAAGCGGGCGGGCGGTTTGCGAAAGAGCGCGACGACGGCGCGCAAGCAGGCGCGGCACCCGGCGTTCGATCGCGACGAGCAGTTCCAGAAACGCCGCCAGGCCCTCGTGCAGATCGCGATCCACTTCTTCAACCGGCGCGGTTTCCACGCCACGTCGATGGAAGCGATCGCGACCGAGGTGGGTCTCACGAAGGGCACGCTGTACCACTACTACGACAGCAAGACCGATCTCGCGAGCGACTGCGTGCTCGAATCGGCCGCGGACGGACTGCGCATGGCGCAGAAGGCCCACGAGGGCGGTGGCACCGGGCTGCAGAAGCTGGAGCGCTACCTGCACCTGCAGTTCGAGACACTCGCGGGCCGCGGCGGCTCTTCGTGGATGCTCGCAGACATCTCCGTGCTGTCCGAGCCTCAGCAGGCCGAGGCGCGCAAGCGCTCGCGCGTTGTCGACGCGCTCGTGCAGAAGATGCTCGAAGAAGGCGTGGCCGACGGCAGCATCGTCGATGTCGATCCCAAGATCGCCGAGTTCTTCCTGATGGGCGCGCTCAACTGGCTGCCGCGCTGGTATTCGCCCGAAGGCTCGATGAGCAGCGCAGCGCTGGCGGAACTATTCATCCGCATGATGTTCGACGGTCTGCGTGCGAAGGATGCGACGCCGGGAACGGGCTGAGTGGCACCGTAGCGAGGACGAAGTCCGGGATCGCGCCTGCTCTTAGGGAGAGCCCTGGCCAGTGGGCGTGGGAAAATAGAAGTCCGGCCTAGGCCTTGCGCGAAGTCTCCGCACGAAGCACGCGCACCATCTCCGCGCCGCGCCGGTCGATGCTCCCGTCCACGGATTCCGCCGCCGGCGGATTGCGCGCGACCGCCGTTTCGAACCCGGCCGTGCGCAGCGCGTCGGCCGCGGCGTGCGGCGAGTCGAAGTGCAGGTACACGCGGCCGCGCACGAAGGTCGAGAGCAGCTTCATGAAGGCGGCCACGCCGATGCCACGGTTGTCCGAGGCCAGGTGCAGGTCCGACAGGTAGAGCCCCACAGGAAACCGCTGCAAGGTCGTGGCGAATCGCCGCCACATGCCGAGCACCGCGTCGGGGGGGAAATAGTTGACGAGGCCCTCGGTGATGATCGCGACGCCGCGCCCGGAGTCCAGCGAATCGGCGAGTTCGGCGAGCGAGCCGGGACCTGCGTCGGCGAGCGCGTCGAGCGCCACCACACGGTGATTCGCGCGCGACAGGCCCGCGCGCTCCAGGAGCTGGCGCTTGTGCGCCGCCATGTCCGGCAGATCGGCCTCGATGTACGTGATGCGATCGCCGTGCCGCTGCGCGAAATCCCAGCCGCGCGGCGACAGTCCGGCCGCGATCTCGATGACCTGCGAAACCGCACCCGAGGCGATCGCGTCTTCGAGCTGCGTGTCGATCGAGCGGTGACGTGCGAGCAGGAAGCCTTCGAGCGTCGGCGCGCCGAGGCGTCGCGAGATCGCGTTCAAGGGTCGCGAGGCGTGGTACATCGCGCGGCCGCGCAGCGTGGCCAGCGCCGGATGCGACATCTTGTTGTGGAACCAGGTATAGCCCGTGTAATGCGCGGTCGGACTGATTCGCTCAGACGTCACGGCGAGGCCCTTCGACCGGCTTGCAGTGATGGCCAATCGACCACAGCACGCGTCCGAGCGAGGGGATGCTCATCGGCGCCATCGACTTTCCGGTGTTGAGCAGCGCGACCGAGATGTCGCGCTCCGGATCGGCCCAGCAGACGATGTTGATGAAGCCCAGGTGGCCGTAGGCTTTCGCGCAGGTGCCGCCGTAGAGGCCGAACGGGCTCTCGCCCAGGATGAAACCCGGCGAGAAACGGATGGGCACGAGCAGCGTTCGATCGATCTGGATCCTGCTGACCGCCTTGACCGCGGTGGCGACCGTTTCAGGTTTGAGGATGCGGCGGCCCTCGAAGCTGCCGCCGCAGAGCAGCATCTCGTAGAAGCGGCTCGACTCGTCGGCCGTCGAGTAGATGTTGGCGGCCGGCACCACCGAGTCCAGGAACGCGTCGGTGTTCGACACCGGAGCGAGGTCCTCGAAGTTCACGCCCAGCGCACGCTTGGCCACGAGGTTGAGCGGGAAGACCAGCTTCGGGCCGGTCGAGTAGTTCAGCGCCAGCGCCTCGTCCCGCTGTTCGGGCGGCAGGCCGTAGGTGAAGTGGCGGCAGCCCAGCGGCTCGGCGAATTCCTCGCGCAGCACCTGCGGCAGCGAGCGGCCGCTGACGCGGCGCACGAGCTCGCCCACGATGTAGCCCGCCGTCACCGCGTGGTAGGACTGCTGCTGCGCCGCACCGCCGCTGGGCTTTGCGCCACACAGAAGCTGGATCACCTCGTCCCAGCGCGTGAGCAGCTCCGCATCGACTTCCTTGACCGGGATCGACGGAATGCCGGCGCGATGCGCCAGCAGTTCGCGCACCGTGGTGCGGCCCTTGCCGTGCGCGGCGTACTCTGGGATGTAGTCCGCGACGCGATCGTCGAGCTTGAATTTCCCGAGTTCGACCATCTTGTGCGCCAGCATCGCGGTGACGGCCTTCGATGCCGAGAACAGGCAGATCGGGATGTCGGTGCGCATCGGCGCCGGCTCGTGACCGTCGCCGGCCCCGCCGGGCCCGTTGCCCCGCGCGTGGCCGATGGAGCGATCGAGCACGACCTTTCCACGGCGGCGGATCACGAGCTGGATGCCCGGGTGGAGGCCGGTGCGATACATCGCCTCGACGGACTGCCAGATCCTGCTCACGGCGGCCGGCGCGAGTTCGACGTCCTGGGGCCGGCATTCGCCATTCGGGCCGTAGTGCGTGACGGAGGCGAGATCGCGGGGGACCGTGATCAGGTTGCGGGTCTTGAGCATGCGCTAGGGGAGAAAGTTTTTTGGACGCCGTGCCGGCGCAAGAGGCCGCGATTGCAGGGCCTGGCGCCCAGAGGGTCAATGTCGGCTGCGCCACGGGGGGCGGGCGTGGTCCCCGGCCGGCGACGGCCGCCGCATCCGCCGTGCCCGATTTGATGGATTACAGTACGACCCTGCGCCGTATGCCGCGCCTGTCGAGGAAACCCAGAACATGAATGCCGTGCTCAAGCCCAGCACCCCCAGCGTGCGTGACCAGGTGTCGAAGGAAGAGTGGGACCTTCGCGTCGATCTCGCCGCCGCTTACCGCCTGGTCGCCCTGTTCGGATGGGACGACCTGGTGTTCACGCACATCTCAGCGCGCCTGCCCGGCGCCGATCACCACTTCCTGATCAATCCCTATGGCTGGATGTTCGAGGAGATCACCGCGTCCTCGCTGGTGAAGATCGATCTGGACGGCAGGAAGGTGACGGACTCGCCGTACGACATCAACCCGGCCGGTTTCACAATCCATTCCGCGATCCACGCCGCGCGTGAAGACGTGGTCTGCGCCCTGCACACGCATTCGATCAACGGCGTGGCGGTATCCGCACAGAAGGACGGCCTGCTGCCGCTCTCGCAGACCGCGGTGATCGCCGGCGCATCGCTCGCGTACCACGACTACGAGGGCATCGCGCTCTACGAGGACGAGAAGCCGCGCCTGGTGGCCGACCTCGGCACGAAGTGGTCGATGATGCTGCGCAACCACGGACTGCTGGCGATGGGAAAGAACTGCGCGGACGCGTTCATGCGCATGTATTACCTGGAGGCGGCCTGCATGATCCAGGTCCGTGCGCAGGCCGGCGGCGGCGAGCTGGGTACCGTGCCGCAGAGCGTGCTCGACAACATCGACGAGCAGATGGACATGGCGACACGCGGCCAGTTCGGGCTGCTCGCATGGCCGGGGTTGCTGCGCAAGCTGGATCGCCGGAATCCCGGGTACCGCGAGTAGCAAGCGGGGCTGCGGACAGGGCGAGGCGCTGTATGCGAGCGCTCCTGTTCGTGTTCATGGCGTTGCCGCCCCTGTACCTGCTGATGCTCGGAACCTGCCTGCTGTGGCCGGTCCACGAGACCGCGCTCGCCACCTACGAACACGAGGAGCACCAGACGCCGCGCCTGGTCGCGACCGACCTGCGCAAGTCCAACCAGCGCGACAAGACGCCCGACGGCGGGCGCGAGGGCTGGAAGGCCTACGTGTTGTTCCCGTCCTTGCTGTCCGAGCCGAAGGTCGTCACGGTCACGGTGCTGCCCGACGGTGCCAGGGTGGTATCGGAGTCGGTCGCGGAGTTCTGGGTTCGCGCGGGACTCGCGCTCGCGAGCCTGACCTGGCTGGCGTGGCTCGTCGTCAGCGTGGCGCGGCAGAAGCCGCGCTTTCCCGAATGGACCGAGCGGGATCGCAGGCGCGACGAGGCGTTCAGGAACGCGCGCTGATCCGCATCGTGCGGACCGCCCGCGCTATGGGGTCAGTTCCTCGCTGACCGTCCGGATCAGCGCGCGATAGAACGCCGGCCTCGGAAACCGGTTCCGCCCCAGGTTGAACGTCCGGTAGCTCACGCCCCAGTGATGCGTGCGTACCGCGCCCAGGTGCGTGCGGCGCTCGGCGGGAATTTGCGGCGCATCGGGAATCAGGTTGTCCGGCAGCGCGACCTGTCCGTCCTGGTAGACCGTGATCGCATCGGTGATCTGCGCCTGCCGGTACATCGTGTAGTCGTCGAGATTGAACTGCCACCAGCGACGCCGGTAGTCGGCCATCGGCATCACGGCGGCGATCGAGAAGTAGTGGAGCTGCGCCGGCAGCTTCGGCGCGAGCTCGCGCAAACGCGACTGGCGGACCTCGTGGCCCAGGGCCCGCACGCCGCCTTCCATGTCGCCCAGCAGCTGCGGCGTCCCCAGGCCTACGAGTTTCGCCACGAAGGGGTGGCGCGCGCAGAAGGCGATCAGCCGGTGCATGGAGAACAAGCGCGGCTTGTCGGCGATCACGTCGTCGGCCAGGTACGAACCGCCGATGGCGCCGCACATGCCGACGAAAGCCTGCGTCTTCGACAGCAGCTCCTGGCCGGGCAACTCGCCCGAGTTCATCGCGGCAAGCAGTTCGAGCGACAGCGGCGAGCCATAGGAGTATCCGACGAAGACCAGGCGGCGGCCTTCGGCGATCCAGCCGGCCAGGGTGGTGCTGTCGCGCAGCATCGAGAACATCGCCGGCACGATGTGGGGCGAGTCGGCGTTCGAGCGGGGATAGCGCAGGTACAGGACCTTGAGGCCATTGCCGAGCGCGAATTCCTGTTCGCGCATCGGCTGGCCGCTTTCGGGCGCGTGCAGCATCACGACGTGGTGCGGCGAATCGGGTCGCTGGATCTGCTCGTGCCACGCGTAGTTGCGCAGCGTCTCGTGCGTGAAGCCGGGCACCACGACGAGCACGATCTTCTGTCGCGCGTAGAACGCCGCGTCCAGCGGCGAAAAGCCCGCCGTCGAGGCCAGAGTCTCGATCTCGCCTTCGCGAAACGCCAGCTTGGCCAGGTCGCGATCCCGGTCGACGCCCAGGATCGCGAGTGAGGAGAGGGGGGTGGGCCGCCAGGCGTGACGTGCGATGAACGCCGCGTCGCGGCCCTCGGCCTTGAGTTCCGCAACGAAGTGCGCGGCGAAGCGCTCGGCAGCATCCATGCGGCGGGTCTCTCCTGGTGTTCTTTCACCCCTGCGGACGATTCTCCGGTCCGCGGCCTGGCCCCACAATGCCGCGATGGAAGAACTGGAATGGCTGTCGCGCTACGTGCTCGTCCTCGGCATCCCGTACTTCCTGCTGCTCATGGGCTGGGAAGTGTGGGCTCTGCGCGGCAACAGGCGTGCGGGCGCGAGGGGCTACGAATGGCGAGACAGCGCCACCAGCCTGTCGCTCGGCAGCATCAAGCTGTTGGTAGTGCTGGGTTGTGGCCTCTATACGGTGCCGCTGTTCGCATGGGTCTACGAGCACCGCGTCTTCACGCTTTCGCCGCTGGCCTGGTGGACCTGGGTGCTGTTGTTCTTCGCGGACGACTTCACCTATTACTGGTATCACCGCTTCGCGCATCGCGTCCGGCTGCTCTGGAGCGAGCACGTCAACCATCATTCGAGCGAGCACTACAACCTCAGCACCGCGCTCAGGCAGTCGACGCTGGGGCCTGCATTCCTGTTTGTCTACTGGCTGCCGCTGGCCTGGGTCGGCTTCCACCCGGCGGCGATCGCGCTGCAGTTCGGTCTGAACCTGCTGTACCAGTTCTGGATCCACACCGAGGCCGTGGGGCGGCTCGGCTGGCTGGAGCGGGTCATCAACACGCCTTCGCACCACCGCGTCCACCACGGCAGCAACGGCATCTACCTGGACCGCAACTACGCCGGCATCCTGATCATCTGGGACCGGATGTTCGGCACCTTCCAGCCCGAGCGCGAAGACGTGCCCGTGCGCTACGGGCTGGTGCACGACATCAAGACCTTCCGGCTGCCCACCGTGATCTTCCACGAGCTGGCCTTCCTGGCTCGCCAGGCCTGGAACGCGAAGGGATTGCGCAACAAGCTCGGCTGGATTTTCGGGCCGCCCGAGTGGTCGCCCGAAGGCCCGCGCTGGCCGCACGATCATCCGGCGGCCGGCTCTCACCGGCCGCCTGCTCAGACCAGCTGACGCGCGAGTGCGCCCAGACGCGCGATGCCGGCGCGAAGGTCCGCGTCCCAGGGATGGCCGTGGTTGAGCCGCAGGCAGTTTCCGTAAGCGCGACGCGGCGAGAACATCGGACCGGGTGACAGGCCGATGCCTTCGGCCGCCGCCACGCGATGCAGCTCGAGCGAGTCGACGTGCGCGGGCAGTTCGACCCAGGTGAAATAGCCGCCCTGGGCGCGCGTCGCGCGCGTGCCCTCCGGGAAGTGTCGCGCCACGGCGGCGAGCATCTCCTCCTGCTGCGAGGCGAGCCGGCGTCGCAGGCGACGCAGGTGCGCCTCGTAGCGGCGCCCCCCGCCGAGGTAATCCGCCAGGCCCTCCTGCGACGGGATGTTCGTGGCCAGGCTGCTCGTCGTCTTCAGGCGTTCCAGCGCCTGCGCGTAGCGACCGCCGGCGACCCAGCCGATGCGCCAGCCGGGTGCCAGGCACTTGGCGAAACCGCCGCAGTGCAGGACCAGCCCCTGCGTGTCGAAGCACTTGTAGGGGCGCGGCGCGCGCGTGCCGTAGTAGAGCTCGGCGTAGACGTCGTCCTCGATCAGCGGAATGCCGCGTTCCGCCAGCAGCGCCACGACCTGCGGGCGCCTTGCTTCGGGCACGGTGGCGCCGGTCGGGTTCTGGAAACTGCTCATGAACCAGCAGGCGGCCACGGGCTGGGCGTCGAGCACCTCGTGCAGCGATTCGAGGTCGATGCCGTCGACCGGATCGGTGCGGACCTCGGCGGCGCGCAGGCCCAGGCGTTCGATGGCCTGCAGCGCGCCGTAGAACGCGGGCGATTCGATGGCCACGACGTCGCCGGGACGAGTCACGGCCTGCAGACACAGGTTCAGCGCCTCCATCGCGCCATTGGTGACCAGGATGCCATCGACGCCGACTTCCACGCCCGAACTCAGGTATCGACGCGCGATCTCGCTTCGCAGCGCGAAGCTGCCCGGCGGCAGGTCGGTCACCGTGGTCCAGGGATCCAGCGCGCGCGTGCTGCGTGACAGCGAGGCGGCGAGGGCATCGAACGGAAACAGCAGCGGGCTCGGAAACGCGGAGCCGAAGGGCAGCAGCCGGCGCTCGCGCGTAGCGCCCAGGATGTGGAACACGAGCTCGGAGACATCCACCGGCACCGCCACGGGGTCGCGCGCCGCGGCGGGCGTCGCGATCGCCGTCGGTAACACGAAATAGCCGGAGCGGGGGCGGCTCTGGATCCTGCCGCGCGCTTCGAGCAGCGCGTAGGCCTGCAGGACCGTGGCCTGGCTCACGGCGCGCCGGCTGCGCAGGGTGCGGACCGAGGGCAGGCGGTCGCCGGGCTTGAGCGCGCCCGTCGCGATCATCTGGTCCACTTCCTCGGCGAGTTGTTCGTACAGGCTCATGAAGGAGGGCGCGGCGGAGGATCGAAAACTGCTACGCGCGGATTCTGCGGCATCTGTACCTGCCGGGGCCGCGGGGCCGGTCCCTATCATGAAGCGTGTTCAACCCGATGGAGTCGGCGATGAAAAGCAATGCGGCCTCGGTTCCCGCGTCCGGCCGCAGAAAGCGCGTCGGCCTGCTGGCGACGATCGTCAGCGTGCTGTCGGCCTTCTTCGGCGTGCAGGGCTCGCGCAACCGCGAGCGCGATTTTTCGCACGGGTCGCCGGTCCTGTTCTTTGTGGTGGCCGTGGCGCTGACCGCCACGTTCGCCCTGATCCTGCTCGGCGTGGTGCACCTGATCCTGGGCCGGGTCGCCACCGCCGGATGAGCCTCGGGCGCGCCACGGGGAGACTGCTCGCGGTTGCCACCGCGCTGCTCGCCGCCGTGACGACGGCGCACAGCGAAAACTTCGATCGGCGCGTGCAACCCTGCGTGGCCTGCCACGGCGAGCAGGGGCGCGCCACGCCGGATGGTTTCTTCCCGCGCATCGCGGGCAAGCCGGGCGGTTATCTCTTCGAGCAGCTGCGGAATTTTCGCGAAGGCCGTCGCCCGCACGCCGAGATGAGCTACCTGCTCGACCGCCAGGGCGACGCCTACCTGCAGGAAATGGCGGAGCACTTCGCGCGCGTGGAGCTGCCTTATCCGGCGCCGGTGCGCAGCGACCGCGAACCCGCGGTGCTCGCGCTCGGCGAACGGCTGGCGCGGCAGGGCGATGCCACGCGCGAACTGCCGGCCTGCAGCGCCTGCCACGGTGAGCGTCTCACGGGCGTCGCGCCCGCGGTGCCGGGCCTGCTGGGCTTGCCGCACGATTACCTGATTGCGCAGCTCGGAAGCTGGCGTGAACACCTGCGACAGGCGCGCGTGCCGGACTGCATGGCCGTCATCGCGCAGCGACTGAGGCCCGAGGATGTCGATGCCGTGTCCGCCTGGCTGGCGTCGCAGCCGGTGCCGGTGCCTTCGGCGCCCAGCCACGAGCCGCTGGGAGCGCTGCCGCTGCGCTGCGGTAGCCTGGAGCCGCGTTCATGAGCCGCACGAAGCGGTGGTTGCTGGGCCTGCTGCTCGCCGGCATCGCCGGCCTTTTGCTCGCGGCCTGGCTCGGCCTGCACGGCGATCATGGTCCCGCCGATCCACCGGTGCCGCAGATTGCGGGCGGGCGTGGCGATGCCATCGAACGCGGCGCCTATCTCGCCACGGCCGCGAATTGCCGCGGATGCCACACGACGCGCGGCGGCGCCGCCTATGCCGGCGGCCGCGAGATCCCGACGCCGTTCGGGGTCTTCCACTCGCCCAACATCACGCCCGACGACGTAACCGGCATCGGCCGCTGGAGCGAAGACGATTTCTGGCACGCGCTGCACGAAGGCAAGCGCCCCGGCGGTGCGCCGCTCTACCCCGCGTTTCCGTACACGCACTACACCAAGCTCGCCCGCGCCGACGCCAACGCACTGCACGCCTACCTGCGCAGCATCGTGCCCGCGTCGCGGCCCAATCATCCGCACGAGCTGAAGTTTCCCTACGACCAGCGCTGGCTGCTCGTCGCGTGGCGCGCGCTGTTCTTCCAGCCGGGCGTGTACGAGATGGACACGGCCGAGGACGAGCGCTGGAATCGCGGCGCCTACCTCGTGCAGGGACTCGGGCATTGCGGCGCCTGCCACGAGGCGCGCAACGCGCTGGGCGCGGTGGCCCGCCGGCACAATCCGGCCGGTGGCGTGATCCTGAACTGGTATGCACCGTCACTGGATGCGAGCGCCGAGGCCGGCGTGTCGAACTGGAGCGAGGACGAAGTCGTGACGCTGCTGCACGACGGCGTGTCGACGCAGGCCACCGCGATGGGGCCGATGGCGGAGGTCGTATACGACAGCCTGCAGCACCTGGACGTGGACGACCTCCGTGCGATGGCAACCTACCTGCGCGCGCAGCCGGACCGCCATGTCGCGCCGACCCGCGTCGTGGACTTCCCATCGGAGCGCGGACGCAGGGCGGCACTGGAACGCGGCGCGCGCGGTTATGCCGAGCATTGCGCCGAGTGCCACGGCAAGCAGGGCGAGGGAGGCGGGGCCTCGGCGCCGGCGCTGGCCGGCAATCGCGCGATCGCGATGGAATCCACCGTGAACCCGATCCGCGCGGTGCTCTACGGGGGTTACGCGCCGGGCACCGCCGCCAACCCCCGGCCCTATGGCATGCCGCCGTATTACGCGCAGCTCACGGACATCGAGATCGCCGACATCCTCACGTTTGCCCGCAGTTCATGGGGGAACGCCGCCAGCCCGGTGCCCGACTTCGAAGTGAAGCGGCAGCGCACCGGTCCGCTGTGGTGACCGACGCAGTCAGTCGGCGCACTGCGGCAGCGCCGGTGACGCGTCGGACGCTCAGGCCTTGAGCTGGTCGGGGAAGTACTGGCGTGTCTTCTCGACCTTGGGCATCGACACCCCGGTGATGTACGGCTGGTAGGGGTTCCGAGCGGCGTAGTCCTGGTGGTAGGCCTCGGCCTTGTAGAACGCGCCGAGCGGTTCGAGCTTCGTCGCGATGGGCGCCCGGAACACCTTCGCCGCGTCGAGCGCGCGGATATAGGCCTCGGCGACGCGTTTCTGCTCGTCGTCGGCGTAGAAGATCGCGGACCGGTACTGGCGGCCGCTGTCGTTGCCCTGGCGGTCGACCTGGGTGGGATTATGCGCGGCGCTGAAGAAGACCTTGAGCAGCCGGCCAAAGCTGATGTGCGACGGGTCGTAGTCGATCCTGATCGCCTCGGCGTGCTCGGTCCGGCCTGAGCAGACGATCTCGTAGTTGGCCTTCGCCTCCTCGTCGCCGGAGTAGCCGGACGTCACGTTCGTCACGCCGTCGAGCTGGCGGTATACCGCCTCGGTACACCAGAAGCAGCCGCCGGCGAGCACGACGCTTTGCGAGGCCCCGCTCGCGGGCAGGTCCTCCGGAGGATCAGGAAATTTGTGGTGCGGTGCGCTGCGCGAGGCAGTCGGAAGATCGCATTCCAGGGCCATGTTCTTTCTCCATGAGCAGACGATGCGCGAAGCGGCTGGCGCCCGGTGATGTCAGAGCGCGTGCCGTCGGCGCGGAGGGTGGTCGGCCACCTGTGTGACCGTCCGTCCTTCGATTCTGCCGCGAAGCGGGAGTTCAAGAGCGCAGGCGGACGATCGGCCAGAAAAGTCGAACGCAGCGCGGCCTTCTTCCCTACTGCTCGGCGCGGTTGCGGGCCTCGAACAAGGTCACCGTGCGGTCCGGCAGCATCGTCTGCACCTTCAGCGAGGGGCGCAGGCTGCGCATGCCGGCGAAGAACTCGTCGAGGTGCACGAGGAAGGGAATCGGCACGAGGTCGCCGTCGAGGGGCTTTGTGAAGTCGTCCCAGTGCATCGGGATCACGCGCGTGGCGCCGACCGCATCCACGGTTTCGCGCAGGTAGGGTTCGAGCTCGTCGATCAGCGCCACACCCAGGAAGGCGACGTCGGCATGATGTCCGTCGAGCGCGCCCGGGATGAAGCCGGCGCTGCCGTGATGCAGCAGGCTGCCCTGCGGATGCGTGATCAGGATCGAGTACGTTCCGCCCAGCTTGTAATCGAGGTAATGGGCGGGCGGGCGCAGCGGCTGCGTGATGTCGCCCGTGGGCTTGCCGCCGGTCTTGCCCGCATGCGCGCTCTCGATGAAGCTGACTTCGAAATCGCCGAACTTCAGCGGTGTCGCGGGATCGACCTTCACCAGCCGCGTCTCGTCCAGGCCCGCGCCGCGTCCGATGTTGAGCGTGCTCTCGGAGCCTACGAGCTGAGCCCCGGTCAGGCGTGCGACGACGCCGGCGTCCATCGCATGGTCGAAGTGCGAATGCGAAATCAGCACCGCGTCGAGCTTGGTCACGGCCAGGCGGTCCAGCCAGGCCTTGATCTTCGTCTCGTCGGGCGAGATCTCGCGGTTGAACGCCATCGACAGGATCCCGGGCGGGCGCGTGAAGAAGGGGTCGATCATCACGGCGTGGCGGCCGTCGGTGAGCAGCAGCGCGGTCACGCCCAGCCAGGTGGCGCGCAAGGCGAGCGGATGCGCCTGCGTCTGCCGCGGGATGAGGTTGGTGTGGTATTCGCCCAGGCCCGGACGTTCGTACCAGGCTGCGATGAGCAGCACCGAGAGCGCCAGCACGGCGATGATCAGGAACCGCCAGAACGAACGCATGGACGTCAGTGCGCCTGCGGCGCTTTGGCGCCGGCGAGTTGTCGGGTGGTGGCTTCGAAGAACGTCATGGCGGTATCGATCACGGTCCTGGCGGGCTGATGATAACCGCCTGCGATCCAGCGCATGGCGATG
Source organism: Panacagrimonas sp. (assembly GCA_046594215.1). Classification (GTDB taxonomy): domain Bacteria; phylum Pseudomonadota; class Gammaproteobacteria; order Nevskiales; family Nevskiaceae; genus Panacagrimonas. The sequence goes on along the minus strand of JBKJPX010000084.1, from coordinate 77,327 downwards.
TGCACGCAGGACCCGATCAGCCCGGTGGCGACGAGGTCCAGGTCCACGCCCTCACGGATTCGCGTGCCGCGCGGTAGCGCCGCCACCATCATCTGGCGGATCAGGTCGGCGAACGCAAAGGTGGCGCGCATGGCGCGCCGCTCCATTTCGGCGCTCACGGTCAGCACTTCCACCATGATGATCCGCCCCAGCCGCGGATCCTTGTGCAGGCCGCGGATGAAGCTGCCGAGCCCGGCGCGCGCCATTTCTTCCAGCGCAGGGGCCTTGGGCATCGCAGCCGCGGTGAAGTCTTCGCGCAGCCGGCCGATCAGGTCCTCGTAGACCGCGGCGAACAGCGCTTCGCGGTCCTCGAAGGATTCATAGAAGTAGCGCTCCGTGAGCTGCGCCTCGGCGCAGAGTTCCTTGACCGTGACGGCGTGATAGCCACGCGTGCCGAAGCACTCGAGTCCTGCGGCGAGGTATTGGGTTCGCCGTTCGGCGATCCGCTCAGCAGCGTCCACACCGCCGTAGCGGCGCGCCTTGGGCTTGGGCGCGTCGCCGCGCTTGGCCGACGGGACAGGTCGCTTGTTCACCAGGGCATATTGACACGATCCATTGTCAGAAATAAAGTGACAACGTGGCTTGTCACTATCAACGCGTCACACCCCATTTCAGGCGCCGGCGAGGCGCGAATACGAGGAGCAACACCGGATGGCATTCGATTCCGCGGGTCGGTCGGGCGGGGCAGGCTCGGGCACGGACTTCCACACCCTGATCGTCGGCACCGGCTTCGCCGGGCTGGGCATGGCGATCCAGCTCAAAAAGGATGGGCGCGAGGATTTTGCGATCCTCGAACGCGCCGACGATGTCGGCGGCACCTGGCGCGACAACAACTACCCCGGCTGTGCCTGCGACGTGCAGTCGCATCTCTATTCGTTCTCCTTCGAACAGAACCCGGACTGGACGCGCATGTTCGCCAGGCAGGGCGAGATCTGGGCCTACCTGCGGGCCTGCACCGAGAAATATGGCCTGGCGCCGCACATCCGGTTCGGTGCCGACGTGCGCGACGCGCGCTGGGACGAGGCGCGCCAGCGCTGGAGTGTCTCCACCCGGGATGGCCGCAGGTTCACGGCGCGCGTGTTGATCTCCGGCATGGGAGGCCTGTCGAACCCGGTCATCCCGGACCTCAAGGGCAAGTCGGATTTCCAGGGGGTGCAATTCCACTCGGCGCAGTGGCGTCACGATGTGGACTTGAAGGGCAAGCGCGTGGCCGTGATCGGCACCGGCGCCTCGGCGATCCAGTTCGTGCCGCAGATCCAGAAGCTGGCCGCTCGCGTCGACCTCTATCAGCGCACGCCGCCGTGGATCGTGCCCAAGCCGGACCGCGCGATCTCGATGCTCGAGCGCCGCCTGTTCAAGCGCTTTCCGCTGCTGCAGAACCTCTATCGCAAGGCCATCTACTGGACCCTGGAGTCGCGCATCCTGGGCTTCACGGTGGATCCGCGGCTCATGAAGCTGTTCGAGATGGTGGCGCGCGGGCACCTGCGGAAGCAGGTCAAGGATCCGGTGCTGCGTCAGAAGCTCACGCCCGAATACACCATCGGCTGCAAACGCATCCTGATCTCGGACGATTACTACCCGGCGCTGGCCCAGGCCAACGTCGACGTCATCGCCGATGGCGTGCGCGAGATCCACGCGAACAGCGTCGTGGCCTCCGACGGTACCGAGCGCGAGGTGGACGTGATCATCTGGGGGACGGGCTTCCAGACCGCCGATACGGTTGCGCGGGGAACAATCCGTGGACGCGACGGCGTCGACATCCTCGACGCCTGGGAAAAGGGCGCCGAGGCCTACAAGGGCTCGTCCATGAGCGGCTTCCCGAACCTGTTCTTCATCGTCGGTCCGAACACCGGCCTGGGCCACAGCTCGATGGTGTTCATGATCGAGTCGCAGGTGCGCTACATCAGCGAAGCCCTGCACACGATGCACGAGCGCGGTGCGGCCACGGTCGAGGTGAAGCCCGAGGCCCTGCGTGCCTATAACGATCGCCTCCAGTCGCGCATCGGCAAGGCGGTCTGGAACACGGGTGGTTGCCAGAGCTGGTACCTCGACCGCAACGGCCGCAATGTGACGCTGTGGCCAGCCGCCACGTGGCAGTTCCGCCGGCAGACGCGCCAATTCGACGTCGAGGCCTACGCGATCGAAACCGCCAAGGTCAGCAGCGCGGGCTGAAGACCTTGCGCGTCAGGATTCGAAGCACAAAAAAACAGGGAGATCTCTCATGAAGAATTTCAAGGACAAGGTCGCCGCCATCACCGGCGCGGCATCGGGCATCGGGCGCGCGCTGGCCGTCGACCTCGCAGGGCGCGGATGCAACCTTGCGCTCAGTGACGTCAACGTGGCCGGTCTTGCCGAGACGCTGAAGCTGGCGCAGGAAGCGGGCAGGGTGAACGTCACGTCGCAGAAGCTCGATGTCTCGAACAAGCAGGACGTGCACGCCTGGGCCGACAAGGTCGTCACCGACCATGGCTCGGTGAACCTGATCTTCAACAACGCCGGGGTGGCGCACGGCTCGACGATCGAGGCCGCGGCCTACGAAGATTTCGAGTGGATCATGGGCATCAACTTCTGGGGCGTGGTGTACGGCACCAAGGCCTTCCTGCCACACCTGCGTGCGTCGGGCGATGGCCACGTGATCAATATCTCGAGCGTGTTCGGCATCATCGGCGTGCCCACGCAGGGCACGTACAACGCCACCAAGTTCGCGGTGCGCGGCTTCACCGAGGCGCTGCGCCAGGAACTGGATATCGAGGGCGCGCCGATGAGCGCCACCAGCGTCCATCCGGGTGGCATCAAGACCAACATCGCCAACGCGGCGCGCTTCGACAAGAGCGCCGCGAGCATCACCGGGCAGAGCCAGGAAGACAGCAGGAAGAACTTCGAGAAGATGTTCCGCACGACGCCCGAGCAAGCGGCGCAGACCATCCTCAAGGGTGTCGAGAAGAATTCGCGCCGCGTGCTGATCGGGGCGGACGCGTACGTGATCGACGCGATGCAGCGCTTGTTGCCGAGCAGCTACCAGCGGATCCTCACGGGGCTCGCGAAGCGGCAGAAGCGCTGACGCTGCCGTTGCGGCTCAGCGAATCGGAAGCGTCCGGCGGCGCACGAAACAGTACGGGCTCAATCGTGTCTGGCGCGAGTCGCCCCAAGGCGTCTCGCGCTTTTGCTTTCGATGGAGGCACGGAGCAGTCTTCTCTCAACGCGAAGATGGCCACAGGCCACGAAAAGGAGAAGGGCATGAAAGCACTGAGTCCGCTAGACCAGATGTTTCTGATGCTGGAACGTCGCAACCAGCCGATGCACGTGGGCAGCCTGATGCTCTTCCAGCCACCGCTGGGCACGAGCGCGCAGGACATCCGCGCGATCGTCGACCAGATGGCCACGGTCGATCGCGCCGAACCGCCGTTCGACCAGCGGCTGACGCGCAAGCTAGGGCTGCCGTTCTGGACCAAGGACAACGAGTTCGACCTGTCGCACCACTTCCGCCACATCGCGCTGCCGCAGCCTGGCCGCATCCGCGAACTGCTCGCGATGGTGTCGAACCTGCATTCGAGCCTGCTCGACCGCGAGTTCCCGCTGTGGGAGACCACATTCATCGAGGGCGTGTCCGACGGCCGCTTCGCGCTGTACAGCAAGATGCACCACGCGATGATCGACGGCGTCGCCAGCATGCGGCTGGTCGACGCGATCATGTCGCCCGACCCCGATGCCCGCGACATGGCGCCGCCCTGGGCTACCAGGCGGCCGTCGCGCAAGAAGGAGGGCGTGGCGCCGGGCCCGACCTCGGCGCTGAGCACGGTGATGAGCCAGGTCAAGGCGCAGGCGAAGTCCTGGCCGGCGGTGACCAAGGCGCTGATCAGCACCTACAAGCAGGCACGCAGGGAAACCGAGTTCGGTGATCTCTTCCGTGCGCCGACCACGATCTTCAACCGCCGCATCGGCAACGCGCGCCGCTTCGCCGCGCAGTCCTGGCCGCTGTCGCGCGTCAAGGCCGCGGGCAAGAAACTGGGCGGCACGCTCAACGATGCGGTGCTGGCGATGTGCGCCTCCGCGCTGCGCCGTTACCTGCTCGAGCAGAACGCGCTGCCCAAGCAGCCTCTGATCACGATGATGCCGATGAGCCTGCGTCGCGATGACAGCGACTCGGGCAACCAGGTGGGCATGGTGCTGGCCAACCTGGGCACGCACGTCGCCGATCCGGCGGAACGTCTCGGGCTGATCAAGCGCAGCGTGGCGGCGTCCAAGCAGCGGCTCTCGAAGATGTCGCCCGAAGAGATCATGAACTACACCGGCCTGATCTCCGGCCCGGCGGGGCTCAACCTCGCCACGGGCATCGCGCCTCAGAAGCAGCTCTACAACGTGGTGATCTCCAACGTGCCGGGTCCGAAGCACACGCTCTACTGGAATGGCGCGCGACTGGAGGGCATGTACCCGGTGTCCATCCCGGTGGACGGCATGGCTCTGAACATCACCCTGGTGAGCTACGCCGACCAGCTCAACTTTGGACTGATCGCCTGCCGCCGCTCGGTGCCGCATGTGCAGCGCATGCTGGAGTACCTCGAGCAGGGCCTGGTAGAGCTGGAGCGGCTGTAGGCCGGATTTCAGCCCGACATCCCGACCGCAGGTCGGGCCAAAGCCCGACCTGCCCGAAGATTCCGGGTGTACCGGGATTGCTCCTCGGTACGCGCTGGCGATTACGTTCCCCCGGGTCGTTTCGGGCCTCACCTCCGGGCCGACCGGGCACACCTCCCGTCCGCGCAAGCCGTCCTCGCGTCCTTCGACATCGAAGATGCGACATGGCGCAGGAGAGGAAAATCGCAGGTGTGGATTTTGCCGACGAAGATGATCGGGCGCCCCACCTACGTCCGCGTTTCCACGAATTCGCCGAGTCCGAGCACCAGCGCCTTCTGCAGACGTCCTACCTGATCGGCGCCGTGCTGTTCTTTGCGGCGCTGGCTGGCGAGCACTTCGCGTTCGGCCACCGCTTCGGCCTCGACGATGTGGCCGCGACCTGCCTGTTCGTGCTGGCCCAGATCGCCTTCCTGGGTTGGCGCGTGGCCGCCCGACTGCCCTCGCTCAGGCCCGAAGGCCGCGCCGCGATCGTCGTGGCCAACGGCTGGATGTGGACGCTGCTCAGCGTCGTGCACACGAGCGCGGCGGACACGGCGCCCTATGTCTACGAGTTCGTGCTGATCCAGATCGTGTTCTGTTACTTTTTCTCGGGCCTCGCGCAGCGCACGGCGATGGTCGGCGGCCTTCTGATCGGCCTGGCCCTGCCGACGATGCTCCTCACGGTCGGAAATTCCAGCAGCGAGGCGATCGCGCGCAGCACTTTCTTGCTCGTCGCCATGAACGCCGTCGGCTGCGCCGGCCGCTGGTGGATCGAGCAGAACCAGCGCACCCAGTTCGCAACCCAGCTGCTGCTGCGCTCGCAGGCGATGACCGATCCGCTGACGGGCCTGGCCAACCGGCGCGGCCTGCACCGCGGGCTCGAGGGCGCAATGCACATCGCCAAGCGCGAAGGAAAGCACGTGGCGATCGCGCTGCTGGACCTGGACCGCTTCAAGCCCATCAACGACCGCTACGGCCACGCCGCGGGCGACGACGTGCTGCGCGAGGTGGCCTCGCGCCTGCGCCTGGTGGCACGCAGGTCGACCGACACGGTGGCGCGCCTGGGCGGCGACGAGTTCGCTGTGATCTGGGCGGCGCGCTCCATCACCGACCTCTACGCGCTGGCCGATCGCCTGCACGAGACGACGCGCGAGATCTCGATGCGCTTCGGCGACGGCGAGGCGGGCCTGGCCGGCACCTCGGCCTCGCTCGGCGTGCTGGTGGTGCGAAAGCCCGATCCCCGCGCCGACTTCGGCAAGCTGCTGGAACGCGCCGACGGGCTGGCGATGATGGTCAAGCGCATCGGTGGTCGCGCGATGATCCTGCGCGAGTGGGAGGAGCCCAAGCGGCTGCGGATGAAGGCCGTCCCCGGGCCGGACAGCCGGCCGCGCTTCCGCCTGGGGGAATCGGGCTTGGGTGAGGCGCGTGCCGAGCGGTAGCCGGGGCCTGCGCTTTCGCCTGCTCGAGAACCCCGGTCAAGGTTTCGGCTGACGACGACCGCTCCACGGAGGGGCCGGATCACTCCCGTGGACTCTTCTGCTTCGCCGGAGCATGGAGGCCGGTGGGGCCCGATTCCGGTGCGGGAGACTCAGTGTCCGCCCGCGGGCTTCCGTCCGCGCTTGGGGCGGCTACACTCGTCAACTTAAATTGGTGTTTTGCGCCCGCGTTCCATGCCAACCGGCGGTTCCTACGACCCGATCGACGAGGAAACGACGCTGCCTTCCCCGGCGGCGCCGGAGCTGTCGCATGAGCGGATCGTGCCGCAGCCCTGCCTGCGGCTGTTCACCCACCGCATCAATACCTGGTTCCGCGGTCGGCCCGACCGCCGGCCGATCGGCGCGGCGCGCCTGAGCTTCGACTATGCGGGCGAGCGTCATGCCCCGCTGCCTTCGCGTGCGCGGCGCGGCGCGGTCCTCGCCGAGGAGACGTTCCGGAACGGTGCGGCCGAACTCGACGCCCTCGAGCGCCTGGCCGAACTGCACATGACCGACGCGGGCGAGGTCGAAGGCGTGTACTTCGACCGCGACCCGGTGCTGCGCTCGGGCGACTTCGTGCTCGAACGCGGCCGCGGCGTGCTGGCAACGCCCGATCATTGGCTGCACCTGCTGCCGCGCCTGTCGGGTTCGGGTTTCCGGCTGGAGTTCTCGCCGGACTTTCCGGTGGAACTGCTCAAGGCGCCGGACCAGTGGCGCGTGGACGTGGCCAGCCGCGGTCACGGCAAGTGGTTCGACCTGGGTCTGTCCCTGGAAGTGGACGGCCATCGCATCGAGCTGCTGCCGATCCTGCGCCGCCTGCTCGCGGACAAGTCTTTCCCGCGCGTGCCGCAGCCCAACGAGCCGCCCGAGGCGGTCTGGCTGGCGCCGCTGGACGAGCGCCGGCACCTGCCGCTGCGGCTCGACCGCCTGCGCAGCCTGTTGCGCGTGCTCGAATCGACCATCGCCTCGCAGGTCACGGGCGATCACCTGCGCCTGAAACGCTCGCAGGCCGACCTGCTGGACGAGTTCGAGACCATTCCCGACCTGCACTGGCACGGGCGCGAGCGCATCGCCGCCGAGCGCGATCGACTGCAGGGCATCGCCAGTCGTTCGCATAACTCGCGCGAACCGGCTGAAGGCTTCCAGGCGACCCTGCGTGGGTACCAGAAAGAGGGCCTGGCCTGGCTCGGGTTCCTGGCGGAGGCCGGGCTGGGCGGGGTGCTCGCTGACGACATGGGCCTGGGCAAGACGGTGCAGGTCCTGGCGCACATCTGGACCGAGAAAGTCGAGGGCCGTCTCAAGCGGCCGGTGCTGATCGTGGCGCCGACCACGCTGGTCGCGAACTGGCGCAACGAGTCGCGCCGCTTCGCGCCCGAGCTGCGCGTGCTGGTCCTGCACGGCCCGGATCGGGAGCGCCGCTTCGAGCACATCGAAGCGCACGATCTCGTCATCACCACGTACCCGCTGCTGTCGCGCGACCGCCTAGCGCTGAAGAAGCACCGCTTCGATCTGCTCGTGCTCGACGAGTCGCAGTTCATCAAGAACACGCGCACGCAGGCGGCCAAGGTCGTGCGCGAACTCAAGGCCGATCGGCGCCTGGCGATGACGGGCACGCCGCTGGAAAACCACCTTGGCGAGCTATGGGCGCAGTTCGACGCGGTCGAGCCGGGCCTGCTGGGCGAAGAAGGGGTGTTCGACCGCTTCTGGCGGGACCCGATCGAGGAGCGGGGCAGCGTCGAGGTGCTGGCCAAGCTCAACCGCCGCGTCGCGCCGCTCATGCTGCGCCGGCGCAAGGAGGACGTGCTCAAGGACCTTCCGCCGAAGACCGAGATCCTGCGGCCGGTCGAACTGGAATCCGCGCAGGCGCAGCTCTACGAGGTCATCCGCCTGGCCCAGCACGCACGCGTGCGCGAGGCCGTGGCGACGCAGGGCGCGGGGCAGTCCGGCATCGTGGTGCTCGATGCCCTGCTGCGGCTGCGCCAGGTCTGCTGCGATCCGCGCCTGCTCAAGCTCGAGGGCCTCGAGGCCGAGATCGCGGCCGCGCACTCGGCCAAGCTCGAACGCCTGCTGGAGATGCTCGACGGCCTGGTCGCGGCAAAGCGGCGCGTGCTCGTGTTCTCGCAGTTCACCTCGATGCTGGACCTGATCCAGATGGCGCTCACCGAGCGCGGCATCGACCATTTGATGCTCACGGGCCAGACGCGCGATCGCGCCGAGGTCGTCGCCAAATTCCAGGAAGGCGATGCGCCGGTGTTCCTGATCAGCCTCAAGGCGGGTGGCGTGGGCCTGAACCTCACCGCCGCCGACACCGTGATCCACTACGACCCGTGGTGGAACCCGGCCGCCGAAGACCAGGCGACCGATCGCGCGTACCGCATCGGGCAGGACAAGCCGGTGTTCGTCTACAAGCTGATCTGCTCGGGCACGGTCGAGGAGCGGATCCGCGCGTTGCAGGCGCACAAGGCGGCGCTCGCCGAGGCGGTGCTGGAGGGCGGCACGACGGCCACCCTGCACTTCGACGAGGCGGAGATCGACGAGCTGTTCGCGCCGCTCTCACCGTAGGCGCAACGAAGCCGGAGCTTTTTCCCGCAGCCCCCGGCTGCGATCCCTGACTTCGTTGCGCCTGCGGGTGAGGTTTCACCGCACCGCTTGATCCGACACGTACGGATTGAACTGCCGCTCGCTTCCAAACGTGCTCATCGGCCCGTGCCCCGGCACGAACTGGATGTCGTCGCCCAGCGGGAACAGCCGCTCGCGGATCGAGCGCACGAGGTCGGCATGGTTGCCGCGTGGAAAATCCGTGCGGCCGATCGAACCCTGGAACAGCACGTCACCGACGAAGGCGAGCTTCGCTTCCGGCTGATGCAGCACGACATGTCCGGGCGTGTGGCCGGGGCAATGGATGACGTCGAACAGAAGAGAGCCCAGCTTCACGACGTCGCCGTGGTGCAGCCAGCGGTCAGGCGTGAAGGTCCGCGCGGGCGGAAACCCGTATCGCTGCGCCTGGCCTGGAATCTGGTCGATCCAGAACTGGTCGTCCTCGTGCGGCCCTTCGATCGGCAGCTTCAAGGTCTCGGCGAGTTCCGCGACGGCGCTCGCGTGGTCGAGGTGTCCGTGCGTGACGAGCAGCTTCTCCAGGATCACGCCGTGGTGCTGCACGCGCGCCAGCAGGCGCTCGATCTCGCCGCCGGCATCGACCAGCGCGCCGCGCATCGTCGACGTGTCCCAGACCAGCGAGCAGTTCTGCTGGAAGGGCGTGACGGGAATGATCTCGCAGCGAAGCGTGGGCGTGGACATCGGGGCAGCTCGGTAAAGGGAGACGAGCGATTCTGTTCAGGGGATGCTGAACCGGCGCGGTGCTCAATCGAGCGCGATCTCGAGATCACGCGCGACCTGCACGACCAGTTCGCGTGCTGCGTCGAAGTCGTAATCGGCGAGCCGTGCTTCCAGTGCCTTCAGCGGGGCTTGCATCTCCGGCCCGAAGGCCTGCGCGATCAGCCATTCCACGTTGCGCGCGGACGTGACGTCGTCGTCCTCGATGCGTGACTTGAGTTCGATGAGCTGGGTGCGAACCTGCACCAGGTCGAGCGCCACCGTGCTCCGATCCTGCTCGGTCGGGCGCGCCTCGAGCGGCGCGATCGCCTCCAGGACACGTCGCAACTGAGGCTCGACCGCGGCCATCGGGGCGCCCGTATCTGCGCCGGCATGCCTGCAGGCCTCCTCGAGGGGCGCCACCGCTTCGGACAGCGCCCGCGCGCCGATGTTGCCGGCCAGGCCCTTGAGCGTGTGCGCATGGCGGGTCGCGGCCTCGCAATCGCCCGCGGCCAGCGAGGCGCGCACGCGCTGCAGCGCATCGGCCTGCGTGTCGCGGAACTTCAGCAGCATCCTGCGATACAGCTTGCGGTTGCCGTCCATGCTGCGCAGTCCCGCGGCCTGGTCGATGCCGTCGAGCACGTCCGGCAGCGCGGCATTGACCGACGATGTCTCCGGCGTCCCGGGCACCGGGGCGGGCGCGGGAGCGCCGTTGGATTTCGGCTTGATCCAGTGCGTGAGCTTGGCAAACATCTCCTTGACGTCGATGGGCTTGCCCAGGTGATCCTGCATGCCGGCCTGCCGGCAGCGCTCGATGTCCGCCGTCATCACGTTCGCGGTCATCGCCACGATCGGCAGGTCCTCGAACCGCGGGTCCTTGCGGACCTCGGCCGTCGCGGTGAGGCCGTCCATCACCGGCATCTGCATGTCCATGAGCACGAGGTCGTAGGAATTGGCGCGGATCTGCACCAGCGCCTCCTGGCCGTTGTCGGCCACCGTCACCACGATCCCGGCCTTGCTCAGGATCTCGTAGGCGATCTCCTGATTGATCTCGTTGTCCTCGACCAGCAGCACGCGGGTACCGCGCAGCGCTGCGTGGGTCTCGACCGCTTCGGCGGCACTGCCGTCGGTGCTCACCGCGCCGCGCCCGAAGGCCGTCATGATCGCGTCGAGCAGGGTCGAGGCGTTCACGGGCTTGACCAGCAGCCCGTCGATCTTCAGTCCGTCGAGGTCGCCCTTCACGTCATCGCGGCCGTAGGCGGTGATCATGAGGATCGCCGGGTCCTGCGCGAGCTTCAGTTCACCGCTGCGAATCTTGCGCGCCGTCTCCACGCCGCTGAACACGGGCATCTTCCAGTCCAGCAGCACGAGGTCGTAGGGCCATTCGTCCCCTGCCTGCTGCAGCGCCGACAGCGCCTCGGCGCCGGAGCTGCACGCCGTCGCCTGCAGCCCCAGGGACTGCACGATGCTGACCAGGATCTCGCGCGCGGATGCATTGTCATCGGTGACCAGCACGCGCTTGCCGACGAGGTCCTGCGCGGTGACGCGCGCGAGCGGCTTGGCGTTCTTCTGCACCCCCAATTCCGCGGTGAACCAGAAGCAGCTGCTTTTACCGGCCTCGCTGTCCACGCCCACTTCGCCGCCCATCATTTCCGCAAGGCGCTTTGCGATGGTCAGGCCCAGGCCGGTGCCGCCGTACTTGCGCGTGGTCGAGTTGTCCGCCTGCTGGAAGGCCTGGAACAGCTTCTGCGTCTGCTCGGGCGTCATCCCGATGCCGGTGTCGCGAACGGCGAAGCGCAGGAACAGCCGGTCCTCTTCACGCGAGAGCAGTTCCACCGATACGACGATTTCGCCGGTCTCGGTGAACTTCACCGCGTTGCTGCAGTAGTTGGTCAGCACCTGGCCGATGCGCAACGGATCGCCGACCAGGTCGTTCGGGATCTCGGGATCGAGCTTGAACAGCAGCTCCAGTCCCTTGTCCTGCACCTTCTGCCCGATCAGGGTCGTGAGGTTGTCGAGCAAGGCCTGCAGGCTGAAATCGACGGTCTCCATCGACATCTTGCCGGCCTCGATCTTCGAGAAATCGAGGATGTCGTTGATGATGCCGAGCAGAGACTTGGCGGCCGTGTCGATCTTTCCGACGTAGTTGCGCTGCCGGGGACTGAGCTCCGTGGAGAGCGCGAGGTGGCTCATGCCGATGATCGCGTTCATCGGCGTGCGGATTTCGTGGCTCATGTTGGCCAGGAAGTCGCCCTTCGCGCGCGTCGCGGCCTCGGCGATATCGCGCGCCTGCGCCAGTTCGCCCTCGAGCTGCTTGAGCGAGGTGATGTCCGACACCATGCCGCTCCACAGGATCGAGCCGTCGGCCAGGTACTTGATCGCGGCCTGACCCTGCACCCACTTGATCCCGCCGTCGTTCATCACGTGGCGCCAGATGTTCTTCCACTCGGTGCCGTTACGCGCGGAGTCCTCGATGGTGGCCAGATGCTGCTCGGCGTCGTCCGGATGCAGCGAGGCGAATGCGCGGGTTCCGTCGAGCATGATCTCGTCGCGCGTGGCGCCGAAGATCGTCTCGGCGCGCGCGCTCATGAAGGGCAGGGTCATGCTGCCGTCCGGCTTGCGCATGAACTGGTAGACCACGCCCGGGACGCTGTCGGTGAGATCGGTCACGAGCTTGCGTTCGGCCTCGGCCTCGGCGCTCGCCCGCGCGAGTGCGGCTTCCATGGACTTCTGCGCCGTGATGTCCGACAGGTAGCCGTTGTTGACGATGCTGCCGTCCGGCTCGTTGCGCGGGCGGGACTGGCCGTTGATCCAGACGATGTCGCCGCTCACGGCGTGGCGCACGCGAAAGTCGTGGCGCCATAGGTCGAGCGATTTCGACGACGCCTCGATGCTGTCAACGAGGCCCTGCACGTCTTCCGGGTGCACCGCGGCGAACATCGCGCTGGCATCCTTGAGTGCATCGTCCCGGGCCACGCCCGTGAGGGCGAGCAGGTTGTCGCTCATGAACGGGAAGCTGTAGTTCCCATCCGGATCGCGCCGGAACCGGTACACGGCGCCTGGCACGTTGTCCGCCACTTCCATGACGCGGCGGCCGGCGGCCTCGGCCGTTTCGCGCGCCTGGGCGAGCGCCACCTCGATCTGCTTGCGGTCGGTGATGTCGATGAAACTGCCGATCAGTCCGCCGGGCTTGCCATCGGCCCCGCGAAATCCGGACACCGAGTACAGGGTGTTGTGGATCACGCCGTCGGCGAACGGCATGTCGACCTCGCGCGTGATCACGCTGCTTTCACGGATGACACGCTCATCCTCTTCCTGATAGCGAAGACGGTCCGCTTCCGGCAGGTAGTCCAGGTCCAGCACGCTCAGGCCGATCAGTGTTCCGGTATCGACGCCGAATGCACGCTCGTAGGCCCGGTTGAAGCCGCGGAAACGCGCATCGGGTCCCTTGTAGAACACCGGGTACGCCAGGGCGTCCACCAGGGCCTGCTGGAAGTGCGCCTGCGCCATGACTTCGCCGGTGCGATCCGCCACGCGGTGTTCCAGCGTCGCGTTGAGCGTCCTGAACTCCTGCTGCAGTCGAACCTGCTCGGTGATGTCGAGGCTCATGCCGCCGGTGGCGTAGACCTCGCCGTTCTGATCGATGAGCGGCCACTTCACCGACATCACCTGCTGAACGTAATCGTCGCGCGTGATCGGCTCGACGAACTGGTCTGGGGTGCGCGATGCCATCACCTTGCGATCGTTCGCCAGGAAGCCTTCGACGGCTTCCCTGGGGAAGTAGTCGCTGTCGGATTTGCCGGTCATGTCCGCATCGGCCGGCACGTTGAACATCGTCTTGAACGCTGCGTTCGTGAACAGGTACCGGCCTTCGCGATCCTTCGCCCACATCGCCGAGGGCGCGTTGTTGATAACGGACGTGAACTGGCCGGAGGTGCGGCCGAGCGTGACCGACAGTTCTTGCTGCGCGCGTCGCAGCTCGGCCTCAACGGCCTCGCGTGCCAGGACTTCGCCGCGCAGCCTGTCCGCGGCCTCGTGCTCATCGGTCTCGTCCTGGAAGTAGCCGTTCCAGGTGATCGTCGCGCTGTCGGGCGGCAGCGGCTGCGCCTGGATGTCGAGCCACATCGCGCGCCCGCTGACGGGATTCACGAAGCGCACCGCCTCGTGCCACGCGACCCGTCGTTCGTACGCGGATTCGATGACCTTGAACAGGCGCTCGCGATCCGCGTCCGCCATGTGCCTGAAGAGGTGCATAGGGTCGGCTTGCGCCTGGCTGATCGAGATGCCCGTGAGGAACTCGAGGCCGCCGGACAGGAACGGGAAGCTGGCGCTGCCATCGTTGCGGCGCGCGTACTGGAACACCACGCCGGGCACCGTGTTGGCGATGTCGTTGAGCTGGCGCGCGTCGGCCTCGGCCTCCAGCTTGATGCGCTCGAACTCGGCCTGCAGCGTCTCGCGTCGCTGCAGGTCGGCCGAGATGTTGTCGGCCATGTCGTTGAACGTCTCGCCGAGCTCGCCGATTTCCAGCGCGCCCTGCGGCTCGATGCGTTCGCGGTAGTTGCCGCCGGCGAACACGCGAGCCGCGGTGAGCAGCCGGCACAGGGGTTGTTCCGCCGCGCTGCGACCGAAATACAGTGCCAGCACGAAGCTCAGGAGCAGGACCCCGGTGGCGCCCCACTGGACCCGAATCCAGGTCACTTCCTGATCCTTGAGTCCCACGACGGCCTGCAGCGTGCGCCGCTGCACCGCCTCCGCGACCTCGTGGACGCCGCTCTGGATGGTGGACGCCTTGCGCTGGTAGTCGGCATCGAACAGTCGTGCGCGCAGCGCCGCCAGCTCGGACTCGAGTACGGCGCGGCCGTGCGCGGCCAGCAGGTCATCCAGGTTGCGGATCAGGCCGATCTCGACCTGGGCCAGTTCGTCGGACAGGCGCTTGCTGGCATCCAGGCGCTGGAACTCGTCATTGTGAAGGCCCGCGCCCTGCAGCAGCGTGCGCAGCGACACGCGCGGGCCAGTGGTGCGTGCAACGTCGCCCAAGGACAGACGGTTCCAGTAGGTGCTGTCGTAGTCGACCGGGCGCGGCGCGTCGCCCTCGCTGATGGCGAGGATCTGGAAGTAGTTGCGCCGGTGGTCCGGATCCAGGGTGATCAGGTATTCGCGCGCCTGCCAGGTGAGCTGGTAGGACATGCCCTGCAGTTCGGCGACGTAGCGAAGCGCCTCGCGCGAATTGCGATCGGCCTGTGCGCGGTCCTTGGAGAGTTTCTGCAATTCCTGGCCAGCCCAGACCAGCGCGCCGAGCGGCAAGGCCTGCACCAGCACCAGCAATCCGATCAGCGCCATGACGGGCAGGCGCGACACGTAGCGCGGCAGGATTCTGACGACCCCGTAGAACATTGCGACCAGCGCGAGCACGGCCAGCGTCTGCATCAAGATCTTTGACCAGCGACGCCGTTCGAGATTGACCGTCTCCTGCTCGAGCAGCCAGACGGATTCGATCCGTCTGCGGTCGGCGGGCGTGATGGAGTCCAGCGCCTTGCGCACGATCTGCTGGAGTTCCGGCCAGTCCGCGCGGCTGGCGAACCAGACCTCGACGTCGCGCAGGTTGCTGCGGGCGCCGATGCGCAGGTTGGCCAGCCCCAGCCGGCGGATCTCCTGGTGGGCGGTCGCGATCGACGCCACGGTCGCGGCGGCCTCGCCCGCGGAAACCGCCGACAGTGCGGTGCTGACCGAGGCCACCGGCAGGATCTCGATCTCCGGGTATTGCCGACGCATGAGATCGACTTCGGCGTAGCCCGCGACCAGCGCCACCTTCTCGCCGCGCAACCGCTCCAGGCTGGCCACACCCGGAAAATCGTTGCGCGTGATCACCATCGAGGGGATGACGATGTAAGGCCCGTTGAAGCGCAGCACGGCCTCCCGTTCCGGCGTGTGCGCAATGTCGGCGAAAGCGTCCAGGTTTCCGCGCATGCCTTCGCGGAAGCTGTCTTCCCACGACAGGCCCAGCCGCGGCTCGAAGTGCAGTCCCGTGCGTGCTTCGATGAGCTTGAGATAGTCGGGAACGATGCCGGTATAGCGGCCCTCGTCGTCGACCATCTCCAGCGGCGCCGCCTCGGCGTCGATGCCCAGGCGGATCACCGGGTGGGCCCTGATCCAGTCCTTTTCTCCCGCCGTGAGGCTCACCGCCCGCGTGGATCCGGTCACGAGCGCCTCGGCGGCCGGCTGCGATTGCGATGCCGCCCGTCCCGCCGGGATCACCAGGCCGACGGTGATCAGCACGAGTGCGGCAGCCAGGCGGCGCGCAATCACGGGATCGTTCTCAGGTGCCGAGCTGGAAGAGCCGGCCGGACACCGTCGGCGTATCGCCGACCCGCGATCGCACCATGACCCGGATCGGCGCCGGAATCGCCGCGAGGAACATGCACGCGTCAGCGGGCATCGAGGCGGCGAAGCGACGCACTGACCCGTGTTTCAAGGAACCGCCCCCTGTGGGCCGGAATCGGTGGCTGGAACACGGTCCGAAACAGTCCGTGCGGCAGCACCGATCTTCATGGCCCGCACGAATTCTGACCGAATCCGGCGGGGCTGGTGTCGGCTTCGTCCGGGGCTCGCGGACGGGTGCGGCGCTGTGGCCGGGTGGGCGTGGAGCGAGGTCCGAAAGCACGCTTCCGCGCCAGCGCAATGCCCGAAGCTGCGGTGAAGCTAGGCCACGCGGAGCCGGCGTTGTTCCGCCGGTGGAAGCTGTTCGTACACCTGCGGCGCGGAGACTTCCTCGCGGGTCTCGTCGGGTGTGGCGCCGCCGAAGTAACCGAACAGCCGCGGTTGCCGCATCGAGTTGCCGGGCAGCGGTCGCAGGCCCGTTTTCAGCGCGCCGCTTTCCTTCGCGGCGCGCCACTCCTGCTCCATCGGATACAGGTAATGCGCGTTGAGCAGGTGGCCCCAGGCGCCGCGCCGCATGAAGCGCTCGCCGCCGATGCGATTCTCGCGCGGACCTGCGCCGGGTCCGAGCACGCCGAGTCGCGCGATCACATCGAATTCGTTGCCGTAGCTCTCGATGTAGGGCAGCCGCGCCTTGCGATCGATCGGGCCCATGAGGCTCGCGCAGTTGCCGAAGGCGAAGACCTCCAGCTTGGCCAGTTCGTCACGTGTCAGGCCCGGCTTCACCGAGGTCACGGACTTGAGCTTGCCGGCCGCGGCCTGCGCGCAGGGAAAACTCCACCGTTCGGCCAGCGCGCGGGCGATCCGCTGCTCGGGGCAGCGCGGTTCGCCTTCCAGCAGTTCCTCGGCCGTCGGCGGGTACAGGCCCCTCAGCAGCCAAAGCAGCACGCTCGTGACCGCGCTGCCCTGCGAATGGGCAAGCAGCACCACGCGCTTGCACCGGGGTTGTTTCAAGGCGACGTAGATTGGGGCAAACGCCATGCGCGCGGCCTCGCAGACGCCATCCGAGCCCTTCCCGAAGGCGCACTCGGCGAGGTCCGACAGCAGGCTGCAGGTGGAGTCGTGGAGCAGGGTCAGCGGGCGGCCGAACAGGTCGGTGAGATAGGAGGCGTTGAGCATGAGCACCTGGCGATCCGCGCAGATGCCGTTGAGATAGAACCAGGCCTGGTCCGGCGTCGGGTCCGGGAACGGCCGCGCGGGGCGGTAGCGGTAGACCTTCGAGGGTCGGAAGACCAGGCGCACCGCTGGCTTGAGGAGGGGCCGCATGCGCGCCCAGGCGGGCAGGCGCCGCGGGATGGCGGGAATCGCCAGGTGGGCCAGCGTCAGCGCTGATTTCAACAGTGCATCAGGCTGGATCAGCTGGAATTCGGTGGGCGGGCAGCTGGCCGGCGCACGCGATTCCGGGTCGCCGAAGATC
Organism: Panacagrimonas sp.; assembly: GCA_046594215.1. GTDB lineage: Bacteria > Pseudomonadota > Gammaproteobacteria > Nevskiales > Nevskiaceae > Panacagrimonas. The sequence continues at coordinate 60,038 of JBKJPX010000084.1, read as the reverse complement.
GAGCGCCCGAGTTGCAGGCCGGTCGACCGAACCGCCTGATACGCGTTCGCCGCCAGCCTGATCGATTCGGGAAGCATCGGTTTTTTTATTCTCCTTGGCAGGCTCGAAGCAAGCATCGCGCCAGATGCGCAGGCAAACTACGCGACCCGTTTTCGACTGCCTCGTCTCGAAGTCGTTCCGCATCAGGCTACGGCCCGATGGTCCGACCCGTGTGAAGGGGCTCCGTTTTCGCACTGCCGGTGCGCGCGATGCGCGTTCCGTCATGTTCTGCGGGCGACGATGGCGCACGCAGATTGCATGCGGATTTCACTGGTCGAGAGAATCGGAACGGCCAGCCTGTCCGGGTTCGATTCACCTTTTCATTCATCTCTCTTTATTCATCGGTCTTCGCTTCATGCTCAGCTTCACCCAGTTGACTTTGCGCCGTGGCGCACGCGTGCTGATCCAGGACGCCACCCTTCAGATCCACGCCGGCCAGCGGGTCGGCCTGGTGGGCCGGAACGGCACCGGCAAGACCAGTCTCTTTTCGCTGATGCAGTACCAGCTCGCGCCGGACAAGGGCGAGTTCACGCGACCGCGCAACTGGGAGGTGGCCACGGTTGCGCAGGAGACGCCGGCGCTGCCGGTGCCGGCGCTCGAATACGCGCTCGACGGCGACACCGAGCTGCGCAAGCTCGAGGCGGCGCTGGCCAAGGCCGAGGAGGCGCACGACGGCGATCGCATCGGCAACCTGCACGAGCGCCTGTATCAGATCGACGGTTACACGGCGCGAGCGCGTGCCGCGACCCTGCTCGCGGGCCTGGGTTTCACGCAGGACATGCAGTCGCGCACCGTCGCCGAGTTCTCCGGCGGCTGGCGCATGCGCCTGAACCTCGCGCGCGCGCTGATGTGCCGATCCGACCTGATGCTGCTCGACGAGCCGACCAACCATCTCGATCTCGATGCAGTGCTGTGGGTGCAGGACTGGCTGGCCGCCTACCAGGGCACGCTGGTGCTGATCTCGCACGACCGCGAGTTCCTCGACGCGGTGTGCACCAACACGCTGCACCTTCACGGCGAGAAGCTCACGCTGTACCCGGGCAACTACTCGGCGTTCGAGCGCGTGCGCGCCGAGCGGCTGTCGCAGCAGTCCTCGCTGCGTTCGTCGCAGGAACGCGAGATCGCGCACCTGCAGAAGTTCGTGGACCGCTTCAAGGCTCAGGCGACCAAGGCGCGTCAGGCGCAATCGCGCATGAAGATGATCGAGCGCATCCAGCTCGTCGCGCCGGTGATCGCGGACAACGAGTTCACGTTCGAATTCCGCAAGCCGCTGAAGCTGCCGTCGCCGTTGGTGCGATTCAACAAGGTCAGCGTCGGCTACGACGGCAGGCCGCAGCTCACGGGGATCAACCTCGGTATCGAGCCCGGCGAGCGCATCGGCCTGCTCGGCCCCAACGGCGCGGGAAAATCCACGTTCGTGAAGCTGATCGCGGGCAAGCTCGAAGCGCTCTCGGGCGGCATGGTCGCGCACCCCGACCTCGTGGTCGGCTACTTCGACCAGCACCAGCTCGAACAGCTCGACCCCAAGGCCTCGCCGATCCTGCACCTGCGGCGCATGGACCCGAAGGCCAAGGACCAGGAACTGCGCGACTACCTCGGCAGTTTCAATTTCCGCGGCGATCGCGCGTTCGAGGCGATCGAGCCGTTCTCCGGCGGCGAGAAGGCGCGCCTCGCGCTCGCGTTGGTCGTGTACCCCAAGCCCAACCTTCTGCTGCTCGACGAGCCGACCAACCACCTCGACCTGGACATGCGCCAGGCGCTCGAAATGGCGCTCAACGATTACGAGGGCGCCGTCGTCCTGGTCACGCACGACCGTCATCTCGTCTCGTCGGTTTGCGATCGCCTGTGGCGCGTCGCGGACCACGCGGTGCAGATGTTCGACGGTGATCTCGACGACTACGCGCGATGGCTCAGCGAACGCGCTCGGGGCCGTTCGACGGCCGCGGCGCAGATGCCCGAACCCGCGCCGGTCGCGACGAAGAAGCTCGAGGTCGACAGGCCGGCCGTCGCCGTGTCGCGCGAGGAGGTCAAGCGGCTGCGCGACATCGTGCGCAAGAGCGAGACGCGGCAGTCGCGCATCGAGGAGCTCTTGCGCCGGCTCGAGCAGAAGCTGGCCGAACCCGGTCTGTACGAAAAGAGCGGCGGCGCGGCCGAGGCGGCCAAGCTGATGAAGGAGCAGGCCGAGCTGCGCGACGAACTGGCGAAGGTCGAGGAGACCTGGCTCGAAGCTTCGGGCCAGCTCGAGGGGCAGGGGGCGTAGACCCGACACCCGATGGGGAACCGGCGCTTACCCGCCGGGGTGGGGTGCTTGCCCCTGCCGAGGGTTCTCCCCAATGCCTGATCGGGCCGGGCTTTCCTAGGCTGGCCCGAAAGCCGTATTCCAAAAAAGACAATCGAACCTGGGGGACAGGCGCCGTGCACACGCTCATCAAGGGACTGCTGCAATCGCGAACGTCCCTCTCCATCGCCCTGGCCCTGGCGGCCGGCGCATTCGGTGCTCAGGCCCAGGCGGCCGAGAGCGGACTTTCGAATTTCCCCTACGGCGCCCAGACCACCTACGCGGCGTTCGTGCCGCCGCCCGGGACCACGTCGTTCTTCGGGTACTCGCTCTACATCGACGCCGACAGCGTGCGCGACAACAACGGGGACAAGATCCCCGGCGTGAGCCTGAGCGCGTTCGCGCTGGCCCCCCGGCTTGTGCACACCTGGTCCTCGACGTTCCACGGATGGACGATGACCAGCGGCGCCGTCATCGAATACATCTATCTCGATGTCGAGATCCCCGGGAAGCGCGACCACGAGATCGGGCCGACGCTGACCGCAATCGAGCCGCTGTACCTGAGCCGGACGTTTCAGAACATCGTGCCGGGAAACCTGACGCTGTTCACCGGCCCGCTGCTCTACTGGCCGCTCGGTAGCTACGATCCAAAGCGCATCGACAACACGACCGTCAACTACCGATCGTTTGCCTGGCAGGCTTCGAGCACGTGGAATCCCACTCCCCGGGTCGACGTGTCGCTGAATGCGGCCGTCGAGTTCAAGGGCAAGAACACCCAGACCGACTACGAGTCCGGCGATCAGGGCAGCGTCACGTTCGGGGCCGGCTACAAGCCCTTCGACGACCTGCGCTGGGACTTCGGCTTCAGCGGTTCGTACACGGACGGACTGTCGGACGACAAGATCAACGGAGACAAGGTGCCCGGCGGCGGGCGGACGAAGAAGTTCGCGATCGGGCCCAAGTTCGTGTTCTGGCCGGCTCCGGGCGTCGCCGTGGTCGCGCAGTATCACCGCGAGAGCGGCGTGGAGAACGGCTCCCAGGGCGACCTGTTCTGGGTGGAGTGCACGTTCCCGCTGTGAGTGACAGGAAGCCCCGGACGTCGTCCGAGCTGCTCTGTCAGGCGTCGATCCATTTCCGGCACACGAGCGCCGCGAAGCCCATCGCCATCGGCGGCGCGATGAAGTACATCCACAGGGCGGCGTAGTTTCGAGCGGGCAGCGCCGACGCGAGCGTGCGAGCCGGGTTCAGGCTCATGCCCGAGAACGGCGATTCGAAGGTGATGAACGCCCACAGGTGAAGGCCGGCGGCCACACCGATCCACGATCGCAGTTCGGGCCGGTGCATGACCTGCAGCAACGAGAACAGGATCAGGAACGAGATGAAGCACTCGGCCGCGAACGCCACGGCCGTGCCGCGCGGGCCGGGCTTGGTGACCACGTGATCCACCGACGGATGCCGAGCCAGCCGGCGCACCGGCCCGGCCCCGAGCACCACGCCCAGCCAGCCGCCGAGGAACTGCGCCACGACGTAGAACACCGCGTCCCAGGTGTTGATGCGGTCGAGGCCATACATCGCCAAGGTCACCGCGGGATTGAACTGCGCTCCTGACTGACGTCCCCAGGTCGAGTAGATCAGCGCGATCACCGTGCCGCCGATGCCCAGGCCCATCAAGGCGCGGCGCAGGAGACTCGAACGGATCCGGCGATGAACCGGCGAGTCCGGATGCTCGAGCAGGATCGTGAGGTACAGCGCCACCAGCATGAAGATGCCGAGTTCGGCGCCTTCCATGAGGTATCGCGGCCAGTGCTGTCGCAGCGCCTCGCGCGCCAGCTGCAACTGGGCGTCCTGCGCCGTGACGCGCCAGGGTTGCGTCGAGAACTCGAGCGCATGGCCGTCAGGATCGCGATCATCGTCGGGCCATCCGGCTGCACGCTCGCCGGAGAAATGGATCTTCATCTGCAGCAGGTCGCTCGCGGATGTCGATGCGGCATCGATTCCCGTGCTGCGCGGCGCGACGTAGTTCAGCAGTTCCAGGCCGGGTCCGCGCGGGCCGCGGAACGAGACGATGTCGACGCGCGAACCGGGCACGCCGTTGAGGCGTTCCTGTTCCGGTCCGTAATTCAGGCTCAGTCCGACCACGGCCAGGCCCATCGCGTCACGGTAGAAGTGCCGGCTCGCGGCGAGATCGCGTACGACGATCGCGGTGTGGTCGATTCCCAGGAACAGCCGGCCGTTGCGGCGATGCCATCGGGGTTCACCCTTGTCGGCAGGAAACCGGATCAACTCGAGGAAGTGTCCATCCGGATCGCGAAAGTAGAGCGCGGCGATCCCGGCCGCGTCGTAGTTGCTGCGAGGCAGTGTCTGCGGACCATCGGAGACCATGGTCACGCCGTGTGCGAGGAGCTGGCGGTACGCGTGCTCCATGTCGGACACGACGATGGCCAGGTGCTGGAAGCGAACGTCGTTGCTTTCCATCCCGGGCGGCACCGGGCGTCCCACGGTGGCCGGCTGCCGCAATTGCAAGGTCTCCTCACCCAGGCTCAGTGTCGCGATGCGCTGCCCGTCGTCGCGCGCTTCCTCCGGCTGCGCGTGGAAGTGCAGCACTTGCGTGTAGAAGTCGCACGCGCGGTCGAGATCGGACACCGGGGTCTCGATCGACACGATCTCCAGCTCTCCTGCGTGTGCCGGCTCGACGCCGAGCAGCGCGAACGCGAGCAGCAGCAGGACGCGCCTCAGCCTGGGCGCGTCGATGCTTCGTCGCCGGCCTTGGCCCATGAGCTCGTCGCTGTCGGCGCCAACTGCTCCAATCGCGTCTGCTCGGAATCGGGCGGCGCGGCCTGCGGAAGGGTGAGGCCCAGCACGAGTCCCCAGACCAGGTGGGCGAGGAAGATCGAGATCGGCGTGCGCGGCCCGTAGTTGAGTCCCAGGAAGCCCGGCGGTTCGAGCTGCTTGAGTTCGGTCGGCCCTTGTTGCTCGCTGGCCATGCGCGGATGGATGGCAGGCATCAGGGTGACGGCGAAGGTGAGGAAGAACATGCCCTGCAGGCCGCCCAGGCACATACCCTTCCACCAAGTCGCGCCGCTCCAGGCCCAGAACGCGATCAGATACAGGAGCGCGAAGATCACGCCGAGCAGCAGGTGCACCAGCACGCCGTAAAGCTTCGCGCGGTCGCGGTGCGGCGTGAACATCGTGCCCAGCAGGTAGGGAATGTTCATGCGGGTCAGGCCGATGCCCTGGCTGAGCGCCAGCATCGTCGTGAAGATCACCGTGGCGATCAGTCCCCACATTCCACAATGCAGCAGTACCTTCAGCATGAGAGGGCCTCGCGGGACGGCGTGAGAGGCGAAGCGTCGGAGCGCTCGCGTTCGGCGATGGACAGCGCCGCGTTGATCAGGCCCACGTGCGTGAACGCCTGCGGCACGTTGCCGATCGCTTCGCCGTTGGAGGGATCGATCTCTTCGGCGAACAGGCCGACATCGTTGGCGAACGCGAGCGTGGCTTCGAACGCGGCGCGCGCCTGTTCCAGGGTTCCGCCCCCGCGCGCGAGGTGTTCTGCGTGCCAGAAACAGCAGATGCCGAAGGCACCGTCGTCGCCCGCTTCACGGTTGCGGAAGACCAGGCCTGCTCGCGGCGACAGCGCGCCGACCACGGCGTCGCACGTCTGGCGCATGCGTTCCGAATCGGGCGGCTCGAAACCGTACCAGCTGAACAGCAGCGCGGACGCGTCGAGCGTGTTGCCGTCGAGCGTAGACGTGTAGCTGCGCAGCTTCTCGCTGAAGCCGCGCGTCTCGAGCTCGCGGCGCATCTGCGCGCGCGCCTCGACGAAGCGGTCACGGTAGCGCGCGCGCAGGTCACCGTGATCCTGCAGGTCGATCAGGCGATCCATCGCGGTCCAGCACAACAGAAGGGAATGCGAATGGCGCAGGCGCTCGCCGCGCGGCTCCCAGATGCCGGCGTCGGTCTCCTGCCAGTGCCGGCACACGTAGCGGCCCAGGGATTCGATGGCATGGCCGGCTTCGCGGTCCAGCGGCGTGCCTGCGCGAGTCACGCGCCAGACGGCGTCGATGACCTCGCCGTAGGTGTCGAGCTGGATCTGCTCGTCGGCGCCGTTGCCGACGCGCACCGGCGCTTCGCCGCGGTAACCGCTCAGCTTCGGTATCTCTCGCTCTTTCGACGGCGTACGCCCGAAGACGTCGTAGAGCACGCGCAGCCGCGGATGCGTCAGGCGCGTGGCGTGCAAAAGCCATTGGGTGAACGCGACGGCTTCCTCCGGATGACCGAGCTCGAGCATGCCGCGCACGGTGAACGCGGCGTCGCGCAGCCAGCAATAGCGGTAGTCCCAGTTGTTGCCGCCGCCGCGTGTCTCGGGCAGCGAGGTGGTGGGCGCGGCGATCACCGCGCCGCTCGGGGCGAAGGACAGCAGGCGCACTGTGATCGCGCTGCGCATCACGGCCTCTCGATGGGGTCCGTCATAGCGCGTGCGTTCGGACCAGGCCTTCCATAGGCGCAGGCTGCGGTCGATGACCTGCTCGGTCCAGTCGCCCAGCGGCGGCAGCACGGCGGGCGCATCGGCGGTCCAGGTCAGCGAGACGTGTACCGACTCGCCTGCGCGCAGGTGGGCCCGTGCGACGGCGCCGCGGCGCTCGGCGTCGAGGGTCATCGGCAGGTCGGAGCGCAGGGTCAGCAGGCCCTGCCGCGTCTCCACACGCAGCCCGAGGGTCCCGCGATCGCGCAGCCGGTCGTTCCACTGTGCGAAGCCCGTGCGCGGCTGGAAGCGGGCCTCGATCTCGCCCGAGCCGCGCCGGCAGCGCAGCACGCGCACGATCTCGTGCTCCGGCATCAGGCCCTGGCGGGCCGCGCGCTCGTCGGCGATCGGCATGAGGTCGACCAGCTCGAAATCGCCTTCGCCGGTGTGGAAGCGCGTGCACAGCACCGCACTGTCGCCGACGTAGCTGCGCGTGGTCGTCGCCGGTGCGCGCGGACGCAGGCTGAAGAAGCCGCCACGCTCGGGATCGAGCAACGAGCAGAAGATCGATGGACTGTCGAAGCGCGGCCAGCACAGCCAGTCGATCGAGCCCGCGCTGGAGACCAGCGCCGCGGAACGACAATCGCCGATGATCGCGTAGTCGTCGATGGACGGCTGCGCGCTCACTGCAGGCGCCCTGCGATGACGTCGCCCACACGCAGCGCGTTGGCGATGATCGTCAGGGTGGGATTCACCGCGCTGCTCGAGGGCACGAAGCTGTTGTCCACGACGTACAGGTTGTCGACCTCGTGGGCGCGGCAGTCGACGTCGAGCGCCGACAGCGCCGGATCGCGTCCGAATCGGATCGTGCCGGCCTGGTGCGCCACGCCGGAGAGCGGAATGCGCTGGCTGAAGAAGGCGCGATCGGGGATGAAGGACTTGCGACGCTGGGTGCGGGTCAGCAGGTCGCGCAGCTTGGCGTCGAGCAGGCGGTGCGCAGAGCGGTTGTTCGGCGCGTAGCTCAGCCGGATGCGGCCGTCGGCGTCGAGTTCGACGCGGTTATCGGAATCGGGAAAGTCCTCGCTCATCAGCCAGAAGTCGATCGAGTGCTGCGCGACCTTGTCGAGCACCGCGCCGGGTACGCCGCGCGGCGCCTGGGCCGCGAGCACGCCGCCGTCAGCCTTGCCCAGCATCTGGATATGGCCCAGCGCGGGCCGCTCGCCGTCCGCAAAGTAGAAATCGTTGAGGCCGAGCGTCTTCTGGAAGCGGGTCGGATTTCGGGCCGCCATCAACGCGATGAACGCGCTGTTGTTGTGGCACATGTAGTGACGGCCGACGACGCCCGAGGCGTTGGCCAGGCCCGCCGGATGCCGCTCGTTCGCCGAACGCAGCAGCAGCGCGGCGGAATTGATCGCTCCGCAGGCGACGACGAACAGGTCGGCCGTAAGGCGTCGCGATTCTCCGTCGTGATCCACCTGCACCGCGGTCACCGTGCGGCCGGATGCGGCGGTTTCGAGCCGTTCAACGCGCGCCCGTCGCAGCAGCTCGACGTTGTGGTGCTCGAGCGCGGGCCGCAGGCACGCGACCTCGGCATCCGACTTCGCGTGCAGCGGGCAGGGAAAGCCGTCGCAGTTGGGACAGCGGATGCAGGCGCTGGTCTGAGGCGCATCGGCGTCGACGCGCAGGGCCATGGGCAGCGGGAACGGCGTGCAGCCAATGCGCGACAGGTCTTCCGCTAGCTGCTCGATCAGCGGCTCGTGCGCGAGGGCAGGGTAGGGATAGGGCGCGCTTTCCATCGCCTCGGTCGGATCGGTGCCGCGCGCGCCGTGCACCCGGTAGAGGTGTTCCGCCTGCAGGTAGTAGGGCGCGAGATCGGTATACGAGAGGGGCCAGGCGGGCGAGACGCCGTCCGCATGCACCTGTTCATCGAAGTCGGTCGCACGCAAGCGCAGCAGGGTGGCGCCGTAGATCTTGGTGTTGCCGCCGACGCAATAGAGCGTCGAAGGCGAGAGGTCCTTGCCCTCCCGATCACGCCAGGTCTCGTTCGTCACGTAGCGCGCGTGACCGAAGACTTCGGACGAGTCCCAGTTTTCGGGCTCGCGCGGCAGCCAGTCGCCACGCTCCAGCACCAGGACGCGCTTGCCGGTCGAGGCAAGCCGGTGGGCCATGGTCGATCCGCCGGCGCCGCTGCCGACGATGATCACGTCGTAGTGAGAACGAAGAGGGATCGGCATGGGCGATGGGTCGGGGTGCTGGCAAGTTGGAAGAGGTACGGAAAACGCGGCCGGCGATGTGGGCCGATGGCTCGACTCGCGTCGGACCACCGCTGTCCGATCACTCCTTCTTCTTGCCTTGGCCGCACTTGCCCTCGCCGCATTTGCTCTCACGCTCCTTGCCGCCGCCGGTCTTGCCCTTGTCGTCGCCGGAGCTGCCGGTATCGCCTGCTCCCGCGACGGCGTAACCGCCGGCGAGGTCCTTGGACTGGAACAGCGAGGCGCCGAGCACGATCGAGAGCGGCGTGGTGCGAGTGAATTCCATGATGGGTTCTCGATGGGGATGGCGCCCGGGAAATCAGGCTGCACCCAACACGTCGCAACGGCCGTTCCGAAAAATCGTGCGCGGTACCGCGCGGCGCGCGAAAACGGTGTTGGCGGACGCTCGGCGGCATATGCCGAACGTTCGGACATGCGGGACGCATGGGTGCTGCGCCACGCTGGGGCGGTCGCGGCATCGAAGCCTTCTCCATGCCGGCGAATTACAAGCCGAGGTCGGCGGATTGCCCACACGCGAGGCTCGGTCGCTGTCGCGGCGACGGATTTCGTGAAGCAAGGTGATGAGCGCACCCGTCCGCTGGATGCGCGATTGTTTTAACCAGGAGATGCGGTGGACCTCGAAGTGCAGGGACAGCTGTTGAAGAATCGATCCGCGACCGGAAGCGCGTGGCGCGACGGACCGACCACGCCGGCCCGCGCGAGATGAGCCGCCCATTGGAAGGTCAGAAGGCGCTGATCACCGGGGCGGATTCCGGCATCGGCGCAGCGATCGCCACGGCGTACGCCCGCGAGGGCGCGACGGTCGGTATCAACTACCGGCACGGCAATGAACAGGCGCAGGCCCTGGCCGACGTGATCCGGCGTGACGGCGGCAAGGTCGTGCTGCTCGAAGCGGATGTCTCGCACGAGGCCGAGGTGCTGGCCATGTTCGACCGGTTCACGGCCGCCTGCGGACGCGTGGACATCCTGGTCTCCAACGCCGGCCTGCAGCAGGACGCTCCGGTCGAGAAGATGAGCCTGGAGCAATGGAACAAGGTCATCGACGTGAATCTCACGGGCGCCTTCCTGTGCGGGCGGGAAGCGATTCGCCGGTTTCTCGGACAGGACATGAGCGACCTGTCGCCGGCGCGCGGCAAGATCCTGTTCATGAGTTCGGTACACCAGCTCATTCCCTGGGGTGGCCACGTGAACTACGCGGCGTCCAAGGGCGGTCTGGTGCTGCTGATGCAGAGTCTTTCGCAGGAGGTCGCCAACCGGAAGATCCGTATCAACGGGATCGCGCCGGGCGCGATCAAGACGCCGATCAACGAATCGGTCTGGGCTGATCCGGAAAAGATGAAGGCCCTGCTCGAGCTGATCCCCTACGGCCGTATCGGCACGCCGGAGGACGTGGCCCGGGCGGCCGTATGGCTGGCGTGCGACGCGTCCGATTACGTCAATGGCACGACCTTGTACGTCGACGGGGGAATGACCTTGTTCCCGGGCTTCCGCGAGAACGGCTGAGCGCCGCGCCGGCTTGCCCCAGGCGAAGTCCCGGCTCCTGGCGACCCCGGGCGGGCACCCCGGACTTCGTTCTGGCTAGCGGTGGCGAAGTCGCCTTTCAGCGCCCGGACCCGACGCTCGAGCCCAATCACGTCCAGAATGCGCGGTTCCGGACCACCATGACTGTTGCCTGACGTATGTCTTCCGCTTCCGAAACCTTCCCCGCTGGACCCATGTTCCGTGACCTCGAATTGCCAGAGACGCTGCTGCGCGTCCTCGAGGAAGTGGGCTACGAAACCCCGTCGCCGATCCAGGCGCAGACCATCCCGCCGCTGCTCGAGGGCCGTGACGTGCTCGGCCAGGCCCAGACCGGCACAGGCAAGACTGCGGCGTTCGCGCTGCCGGCACTGGCCCGCACCGACCTGTTCCTCGCCGTTCCACAGACGCTGGTGCTGGCGCCCACGCGCGAACTGGCCATCCAGGTCGCCGAGGCCTTCCAGCGCTATGCCACGCACCTTGCGGGCTTCCGCGTGCTGCCCATCTACGGCGGCCAGAGCTACGAGCCGCAGCTCAAGGGCCTGCGTCGCGGCGTGCACGCCGTGGTCGGCACGCCGGGTCGCGTGGTCGACCACGTCAAGCGCGGCACGCTCAAGCTCGACCAGATCAAGATGTTGGTGCTCGACGAAGCCGACGAGATGCTGCGCATGGGCTTCATCGAGGACGTGGAGTGGGTGCTGCAGCAGATGCCCCCGGAACGCCAGATCGCGCTCTTCTCCGCAACGATGCCGTCCGTCATCAAGCGCGTGGCGCAGACCCACCTGCGCAAGCCGGTCGAGATCCACATCAAGTCGAAGACGACGACCGCCACCAACATCCGGCAGCGGTACTGGATGGCCGCCGGCGCCGGCAAGCTCGAAGGCCTGACGCGCATCCTCGAAGCGGAAACCTTCGACGGCATGCTGATCTTCACGCGCACCAAGATCGCCACGACCGAACTGTCCGACAAGCTCGAAGCCCGCGGCTTCAACGTCGCAGCGCTCAACGGCGACCTCGACCAGAAGCAGCGCGAACGCACCATCCAGCGCCTCAAGGACGGCAGCCTCGACATCATCGTGGCCACCGACGTCGCGGCGCGCGGCCTGGACGTGGAGCGCATCAGCCACGTCGTGAACTACGACATCCCGACAGACACCGAATCCTACGTGCACCGCATCGGCCGTACCGGCCGCGCGGGACGCAGCGGCGAGGCGATCCTGTTCATCGCGCCGCGCGAACAGCACCTGCTGCGCGACATCGAGCGCGCGACGCGCCAGACCATCACGCAGATGCAGCTGCCCAGCGAACAGGCGGTGCAGAGCAAACGCGTCGAGCGTTTCCGCCAGAGCATTCTCGACGTGCTGGGCGACGACACCGCGCAGGCAGAGCTCGCGCGCGTGCAGCAACTGATCGAGGACATGGAACGCGAGCAGTCGGTGCCGGCCGTACGCATCGCTGCGGCGCTGGCCAAGCTCGCGGCGGGACAGAAGCTGTTGGTGATCCCGGAAGCTACGGTGAAGGGCTTCGTTCCGCCCACGACGACCAAGGCGGAACGGTTCGAGGCTGCGCAGTCGGCGCGCGACGGCCGGACGCTGCCGCCGTCGGCCTCGTCCGCACGACGTGAGCGTGACCAGCGTGAGCGTGCACACGAGCGCAACGCGGTGGAGACGCCCAAGGCGCCGCCGCCGAAGCAGTTCTTCGTGCCGCCGGTTCTGCCCGCGGCCGAAGTGCCGAAGCCGTCGCCGGTCCCGTCGCCACATCCCATCCGCGAGCGCCTCAAGCGCCGCGAGGCGGGCGAGGAAGACACGGCGACCGAAACCTTCCGCGTCGAGGTTGGCGAGCAGCACGGCATCAAGGCCGGAAACCTCGTCGGCGCGATCGCCAACGAGGCGGGACTCGACGGCGCCAACATCGGCAAGATCGTCATCAACGCCGATCACAGCTTCGTGAATCTTCCCGTGGGCATGCCCAAGAAAATCTTCCGCGACCTGCAGAAGGTCTGGGTCGCCGGGCAGCAGTTGAAGATTTCGAAGGTGGAAGGCGCGCCGCCGAAGTTCGGCGGCAAGCCGCTTTCAAAGGGCCCCCGCCGGACCTAGCAGCTCACCCCTGACCCTGACGAAGTCCGGGACTGTTGCCGCGAATCAAGGAGAGGATCCCGGATTTCGTCCGGGCCATGCGAGCGGGTCGGATCACACGGGTCTTTCCATCGACGGGGGCTTCGCCCCGCTCAGGTGAAACACCACCAGGTACACCGCCATGACGATCGCCGGGAACACGAAGATGAGCCTGACGTCGGCCGCCAGCAGCAGGCTCAGAACCCCCGCGATGCCGCCGGTGATGACCCACATCCGGTGCACGCGCCGGTCCGACACCCAGGCGTAGCCCATCACGAGCCAGGCCAGGCCGGCGTAGGCCATGACCAGGGCGCAGACGAGCAGCAGCGGTAGCGTCGACGGCCCCGCCTCTGGCGACACCGGCCCTGTGAAAGCGCGGCGCAGCGTCGCGACGCCGACCAGCAGACCGTAGAACGACATGATCAGGCTGCCGACCAGGACGGCCAGCCGCGGCGGCGCTTTCGGCGCAGGACTGGCGGGTTCGTTCATGTGGTCGTGAGTCCTCGTCTGCTTTTCAGTAGGACACGCAGGCGTCGCTTCGAACCCGCAGCACAGCCTCCTGCGCGAACCGGGTCTTGTACTCGGCTGCGATGGCCTCGACCGATTTCCCGCTCGTCTCGTCGTCCGGGTGCAGCAGGCTGACGACGTAGGAGCGTTCGCGGACGATCGAACCGTCGGCGCCGAGCCACTGGCCCGAGCCCTGCCACACCGTCAGGCCATGCGGGAAGCGCGGCGTGACGACGTCCTGCAGGAATTCGCTCCATTCCGCTGCCGAGATCGACCCGCCGGTGGGCTTGTCGGTGCCGAAATAGAGGACATCACTGACGGAGCGGGACTCGTCAGCGCCGCAGGTTGATGCGTTCATCGTCGCGCAGCCGCTCACGCCCAGTGCCACGAGCATCGCGACGCCCGCCGGCTGGACGATCATCGGCGCGCACTTCATCAGAACGACGAACCCGGCTGCTTCAGGAAGGCCTGTTCCTCTGCGGTCGACGCCCGGTCCATGATCACGTTGCGATGCGGGAACCGGCCGAAGCGCTCGATCACGTCGCGATGATCCTTCGCGAACTTCGTGTAGTAGTCGAACAGGCCGCGCAGCGAGGGCGGCGCCTGTTCGCCGAGGGCCTCGTAAACGGCGACGGAACGGGCCTGGTCCTCGCGCGACTCCGCGTGCTCGAGCGGCAGGTAGAAGAACACGCGCTCGAGCAGTCCGAGCTTGCGGTCCTCCTGGGTGGCGAGTCCCTCTGTGCACAGGCGACGCGCCCGCGAATCCTGGGCGAAGGCGCCGGGAGTTCCGCGATAAAGATTCCGCGAGAACTGGTCGAGAACGAGGATCAGTGCGAGCCGGCCATGCGGTGTGCGCCTCCAGTCGTCGAGTTCGCCGCGCGCGGCCTTGGCGTGCAAGGGCGCGAAGCGTCCGCGGATCAACTCGTCGGTGTCGCGGTCGCCGCTCCACCAGAGCTTTTCCTGTGCCCTGGCGACGCGCGCGGGGTCACGATCCTCGTCGTCGTCGCTGCCGGCGAACCAGAAGCGCAGAACGGTCTCGATGTCTTCCCTGCCGGTTTCCATGCGCCTGGGTCGATCAGCGTTGAGCCATGGACTTCGCGCCGGCACGCAACGCGAAGCGGATCAAGCTGCCGCCTTCTTCGTGACCGAGGCCACGAGGCGCGCAATGGCTTCCGACTGGGCCTCCGAAGGATTGACCGCCTCGGCCTTGCCGTCCCTGAGGTCGGCCAGGAAATCGACCTTGCGCACATTCACGCGGACTTCCGGATCGAAGCCCGTGAACGAGACCGTCGGCGCCTCCGGATAGAACACCTCCGCGTTCATCCATACCGTCCGCTCGGCGTCGCGGTCGAAGACGCGGAACCAGGCGCCGACCGGCATCGCGGCCCGCCAGTCGACGAGGCGGTCGGGCGGCGGCGGCGGGGCCTTGTTGTCCTTCGCGGCCTGTTTCGCCGGACCGCCGCGAGGCCGTGCGCCGAAGGTCTCCAGGTCCAGCCGCTCCGCCGCCTGCGCTGGGTTCGACAGGCCGTCACGCAGCAGCGTCGATGCGCGCTGGACCAGATTGGGAGGCACGCCCATCTGCTCCATCTCGCCGGAGACGGCGTCGAGGATCGTGTCCACCATCGTCGATTCCGCGCCTCCGGTGAGCCAGCGGCACTCGCCGAACAGGTGCTGCAGCAGCTCCATCGAACGCTTCCATTCAGGGGTGCCGACGCCGAAACGCAGGCTGATGGCCGAAACCAGCGGCATCCAGACTTCGTTCAGGAACGGTGCCAGGCCAACGGGCAGGTCATACCCGGAGCCGGCCGTCTTGATCTGCTCGTGCGCTGCGGCGCGGGCCGACGTGATGCGCGCCGAGGTGCTGGCCTTGGGCGACCGCTGGGCCGTTAGGAACCCCTGCAGTTCGGCCGGGCTCAGCGGCTCGACCCTGGATGGCGCGCTGTACTGCTGCTGCAACAGGAGCAAGGCCGTCTCGGTCTCGGCCAGGCGTAGCCCGCGCGCTTCCTCCGGTTCGGCGGCGGCCGTCTCGAGTCCCGAGATCAGTTGGCGGGCCGGGTGCGCGGCGTCGGCGAAGAAGTTCGAGTCGGACAGCGCGATCTGGATGATCGGGAGGATCAGGCGTCGCAACGCGTCCATCTCCCCGCGCGGCCAGCGGCTGCCGGTTTCCTCCACGAGCTGGTTGACCAGGGTCAGGCGCTGCGGCGCACCCGCGGTGTAGGCGCTTGGCGCCTCGGGCATGGCACCCCATTCGCTGGCCGGAACGCCCCAGTTGCTCAGCGAGTTCACCAGGTTGCTGGACACCGAGTAGGACGGGGTCGGGGTGCTCACCGAGCGAAATCCTCCTCCTCCTCCTCCTGCTCCTGCTGCTCCTCCTGCCGAGCGCGCATCGGCGCGTCGGCGTACGGGGACGGCCTTGTCGGTGATGCCCTCGGATTCGAGTCGGGTGTTGAGATTCTCGAAGAAGGCGTTGACGTCGGCCAGGAGCTGCCGCTCGAAGAGCTTGACCAGGGTCAGCCGGATGTCGGGCTCGAGGTCCAGCGATTGCAGCGCAGTGTGGAAGGCCGAGATCAGCGTCTTGGGACGCAAGGCTTCCAACCGGTCCCGGATCTCCGAGGGCCGGGAGATGTTCTCGAGCCGCAGCCCGTATTCCCAGAGCATCTGCTGGGCGGAATTTTCGACGCGGCCGACCGTGTTTGAGACCGTGATCTCGTGCTCCACGTCTTCATCGGCTCGCAACGACAGGGTCTTGGCGTCGATCGGCGCTGCGCTGTGCGGGTCGGCCTCTGCCGGGGGCACGTCGCCGGGGCGCAGGGCTTGCTCGAAGCCGCGCGCGATGGAACCGCCGGACTTCCGGATCAGGCGCATGGCTTCGAAATAGCTGCGCCGTTCCGCGTCGGTCATCGTACGGTTGGAGAGATCGAACAGGACGTCGTCGGCGGAGTCCAGCATTCGCCGCAGCATCGCCAGCGCGGCCTGCAGTCCCCAGTCTGCGGCGGCGAAACCGCGTACGTCCGTTCGTCCGGGAGCTTGATTCATGAGATCGAAAAATCGTCGCTGTCAGGCATGACGGCCGCTTGCGAAGTGTAGAGACCTTGCGCTGTCGATGGTGAGGTCAGAGCACTCAGGCGGCTAGGTCATGGCGAGCATTGCGCCAGCGATTCCACGCCAGAGGCAGAGCAGGCCGGCGACGATCAGCACGAGGAAGGTGAGCAAGGTGCCCAGGAACCGGCCGAGGAAGAAATGCGCGGAGAAGCTCAGCGCGAAGCCGTGCAGCAGACGGGCGACCACCAGCGTGATGCCCAGGGCATGCAGCACCCAGATCGGCATTACGCCAGCGATCTCGATCAGCGCGATGAGCAGCAATGCGAAGGGGACATATTCCGCGAAATTCCCGTGACCGCGGATGCGCCGCTGCATGTCGGGGTCGCCGCCGTCGCCGAGCCCGATCTTCGCGCCGCGGCGACGGGCGACCACGCGGAAACTGAGGACGATGAACCAGATCGCGAGGATGCCGGCGTAGAGGGGGGTGACGATCATGTTGCGACTCCGAGGATGAGACCGGTCCAGGCTGGCGCGGGGCGCGAGATTGAGCGGAGTATGAGGGAGCGCGGCACGCGGCGAGTCAAGGCGTCTCGTCCACGTAATACCAGCGCCCGCCTTGCCGAACGAAGCGGCTGCGCTCGCGCATGCGCACGGCCGACGCGCCCCCGACCTTGTAGCGGGCCGTGAACGTGACCTGCGCTTCGTCGGGGCCGGTCTCGCCGCTGGACTCGACGACCAGGCCCAGCCATTTCATCCCCGGTTCGAACTCGACGGATCCCGGGCTGGTGCTGGGGTGCCAGGTCGCGAGCAGGTAAGGCGCCATCTTCATCACGTACGCGCTGTACCGGGAGCGCATGAGCTGCTCGGCGGTGTGGGCGGGCTCGGTCACGTGCCAGCGTTCGCAGCAGGCCGTGTAGGAACGATGGGTTCCGCAGGGGCAGTCGGTCAGGCGCTTGGTCATGGCTGGATTCGTTGTCGAGACTCAGAGGCTGGCGCCGCAGGCATGAGCCGAGGCCCAGGCCCACTGGAAGTTGTAGCCCCCGAGCCAGCCCGTGACGTCCAGCACCTCGCCGACGAAGTGCAGGCCGGCCTGGCGCTTCGATTCGAACGTGCTCGAGGACACTTCGCGCGTATCGACGCCGCCGAGCGTGACCTCGGCCGTTCGATAGCCCTCGGTGCCGCTCGGCGTCACCGGCCAGGCCTGCAGGAGGCTGGCGATCGCGCGCAGCTCCAGCGGCCGGAACTGGCGCATCGGGCGACTCGGCGCCAGCAGCTCGCAGAAGCGCTGCGCGAACCGCTTGGGCAGAACGTCGGCCAGCACGGTGCGCAATTCGGCGGCGGGTTGCTCGCGCTGCTGGTCGATCAGGAACTCGAATGCGTCGGCCTGCGGCAACAGGTTGAGTCCCAGCACGCCGTCGCCGCCCGGGTGCCAGTAGTTGGAAATCTGCAGGAGGGCCGGACCCGAAAGGCCGCGGTGGGTCAGCAGCATTGCGTTGCGAAAGCGGGCGGAGCCGTAGCTGGCCTCGACTTCGAAGCTCAGTCCGGAAAGGTCCTGCCACTGTTCGAGCGGACGGCCGGACAGCGTCAGTGGCACGAGTCCGGCGCGCGTGGCCTGTATCGAATGCCCGAACTGCCGCGCCAGTTCGTAGCCCAGGCAGCTGCCGCCGAGGCTGGGTATCGACAGCCCACCCGTGGCTACGACCAGGCGCCCGGCGCGCATGGGCCCCAGCGAGGTTCGCAGCGCGAAGACGGCGGCCTGCGCATCGTGCTCGACGCGCTGCACCTCGCAATCCGTGTGGATCTCCACGCCGGCCTGCGCGCACTCGTCCAGAAGCATGCGCAGGATCTGCTTCGAGGAGTCGTCGCAGAACAGCTGGCCCAGTTCCTTCTCGTGCCAGGCGATGCCGTGACGCCCGACCATCGCGACGAAGTCCTCGGGCGTGTATCGCGCCAGTGCCGACTTGCAGAAGTGCGGGTTGGCCGAGATGAAGTGCTCGGGCGCCGTGCCGGTGTTCGTGAAATTGCAGCGGCCGCCACCCGACATCAGGATTTTCTTGCCCGGCTTGTTGGCGCACTCGACCACGCGTACACGCAGACCGCGCCGTCCCGCGGTGAACGCGCACAACAGGCCCGCCGCGCCGGCGCCGAGGATCAACACATCGCTGTCGTGTTCCTGCATGCGCGCATTCTGAACGAGCGGGCGTTGGTGGACGCGGGCAGCCAAAGGCGGCCGCATCGACGCCGGCCCGGAGGTTTGCGGTGCTTGGAAAGGCGCGCCCGCTCTCGGATACTCCGCGCCGACACGACACGCCCGGACTCCAGATCGCCATGCCTTCATTCGACGTCGTCAGCCAGGTCGACAAGCACGAACTCACCAACGCGGTCGACACCGCCATCCGCGACATCGCCAACCGCTTCGACCTGCGCGGGACCAGCGCGAAGATCGAGCGCGAGGAGTTCGTCCTCACCCTGCATGCGGACACGGAGTTCCAGCTCGACCAGCTGCTCGAGGTGCTGCGCAAGCGCCTGGCCAGCCGGCACATCGATCTGCGCAGCCTGGACATCGGCGACGTGCTCACCAATCTCGCGGGTGCGCGCCGCACCGTCACGGTCAAGCAGGGCATCGAACAGGCGCAGGCCAAGAAGATCATCGCGAAGATCAAGGAGGCCAAGTTCAAGGTCGACACCTCGATCACCGGCGAGAAGCTGCGCGTCACCGGCAAGAAGCGCGACGACCTGCAGGACGTGATCGCGTTTCTCAAGAAGGCCGATGTCGAGCTGCCGCTCCAGTACGAAAATTTCCGGGACTGACCGGAAGATGGGCACTCCTTCGGCTCCGACCATCGGCCTCGCACTGGGCAGCGGCTCGGCCCGCGGCTGGGCCCACATCGGGATCATCCAGGGCCTCGAGGGCATCGGCATCCGGCCGCAGGTGATCGCCGGCACGTCCGTGGGTGCGCTAGTGGGCGCGGTGTACGTGTCGGGCCAGCTGGAGGAGTTCACCGACTGGGTGCTCAAGCTCACGCCGCGCGACGTGTTCGGCCTGATGGACCTGAGCTTCTCCGGCGGCATGGTCAGTGGGCGCCGTCTGTTCGGTTTCTTCGAGGAGAAGCACCGCAACCCCAACATCGAGGATCTCGAGAAGCGTTTCGTCAGCGTGGCCACGGAGATGAGCAGCGGCCGCGAGATCTGGATCACGCGCGGCCCGATCATCTCGGCCGCGCGTGCGTCCTGCGCGATCCCGGGGCTCTTTTCGCCGGTCAAGCACGAGCAGCGCTGGATGCTCGACGGCGGCCTCGTGAACCCCGTGCCGGTGTCGGCCTGCCGCGCGATGGGCGCGGACGTCGTGATCGCCGTGAACCTCAACGCACAGCTCGTGGGTCGTCACCTGTCGCGCGCGGGGCAGGCGGAGGTCGTACGCGAGGCGAGCACCCGGCAGGAGAAGAACCTGTGGCAGCGCATGATCGCCTCGCTCTCCAGCGGCGATGACGATCGTCCCAGCGTGTTCGACGTGGTCGCGGCCAGCGTGAACATCCTGCAGGACCGCCTGACGCGCAGCCGCATGGCGGGCGATCCGCCGGAAATCACCTTGCTGCCGGTGCTGTCGGATTTCGCGCTGATGGACTTCCATCGGGCGAGGGAATGCATCGAGGAGGGACGGCGGCTGGTGGAGGAGAACGCGGCGACCTTGCGCGCCTGGGCGGGGTTGCCGCGCGCGATGCAGGCGCCTGGAGCGGAGCCGGAAGAAGTGCAGGAGCCGAAGGTCGAAGCGCAGGATCAGCCGTAGTCCGGACCCAGTCCGGGGGCTTTTTCACGTCGTCAGGCAAACGGCCCGGTCTTCGTCCGCGCTACAAAGGCCTACACAGGCCTACAACAGATTCGACAGCAAGGTCGCGATCCCGAGAAACGACAGGAACCCCGAGATGTCGGTCACCGTCGTCAGGATGATCGACGAGGACTGCGCCGGGTCCTGGCCCAGGCGCGTGAGCACCATCGGCACGATGGCGCCCGCGAATCCTGCGGCCACCATCGCCAGCACCATCGACGTGCAGATCACCAGTACCAGGCCCAGCGACCGGCTCCAGACCCACACGCCCAGGCCGCAGGTCAGCGCCACCGCGATGCCGTTGAGCAGGCCCACGCCCACTTCCTTGGCCGTGACCGCGAACCACTGGCCGGCCGTGACCTCGCGCAGCGCCAGGCCGCGCATCGTCACCGCCAGCGCCTGCGCGCCCGCGTTGCCCGACTGGCCGGCGACGACGGGCAGCAACACGGCCAGCGCAGTGAACTTCGCGATCGTGTTCTCGAACAGGCCCACGACCGAGGCCGCCGCGAACGCCGTGATCAGGTTGATCTGCAGCCAGGGCAGGCGCTTGCGCACCGCGAACCAGGGCTTGGAGAGCGCGCGCTCCTGCGGGCTGACGCCCACCATTGCGCCGATGTCGGACGCAGCTTCTTCCTGCAGCGCCTGCACCAGCATGCCGTGCTGGATCAGGCCGACGAGGCGGCCGTCGAGGTCGATGACGGGCAGGTCGGTGAGACGGTGCTTCTCGACCGTCTTGATCACCTCGTCACGCGGGTCCATCGCGTTCACGGCGGCGGGCACGGGATGCGCGAGGTCGCGCAGCGGCGTGTCGGGCGCGGCCATCGCGAGTTCCTGGATCGGCACCTGCCCGCGCAGGCGGTTCTCGGCGTCGACGACGAACAGCGTGCGCGGCGCGCGACCCTGTGATTCGCGCAGGGATAGCAGCGCGCTCGAGGCCGTGATCTCGGGCCGGTAGGTGCGCACGCGCACGTCCATCAGGCTGCCGGCCGTGTTCTCCGGGTAGGTCATGAGCTCGCGCAGCTGCGAACGCAGGTCGGCTTCGAGCGTCTCCATCAGGCGCGCCCGGTCCTCGTCGCTCATGGCGCCCAGAAAACGCACCGCCTCGGTCGGCAGCAGTCCCGACAGGATGTTGCGGGCCTGCGTCTCGGGCATGTGGGCCAGCAGCGCCGCGCCGCGATCCGCGCCCAGGCTCGGCCACGCGGCGACCAGCACCGGCGCCGACTGCGTGGCGATCTCCTCGGCCGCCTCGTCCACGGGCAAGGCCTCGAGCTTGCGCGCGGCCGAGGCCGGGTGATCGCGCAGGTAGCGGCGGTTGAGCTTGTCGATGACCTGCGTGAGTTCAGGACTCATCGCGCGGCCTCGCCGTGGAGCTCGACAGCCCGCGGCCGATCAGCAGGCGCAGCAGGTCGGCGCCCGTGAACAGGTAGGCAGTGAACAGATGCGCGAGCAGGGATTCGGGCTGCGAGCTGCCGGGTTGCGGCAGGACGGAGTTCAGCGCGCGGCGCAGACCGGTGCGCGACAGGCCGCCGAGCAGGCTGCCGTCGGGCGCCGTGACCGGCAGCATCGCCCACTGGTCCCAATCGTCGAGGTCCTTGATGTCGTCCACGTCGACTGCATCGGACAGGGGTCGAAGGCTGCGGTCCATGACACGCGACAGCGGTGAGTCGGGCGCGGCCTGGAGCAGCGCGCCGAGGGTCGCGGTGCCGCCGTAGGCCTGGGCCGAGCGCAGCACGAACACGCAGCAGTCCTCACGCTTGGCGCGCTGTCGCAGCACCTGCAGCGCCTCGCCCGCGGTGCGATGCGCGGGCAAGGTGGGCACGTCGTACTCGATCCACGCGCCGACGGCGTCGAGCGTGTACGCCAGCGAGCGGCGGAAATGCTGGACCAGGCGCGGCGGCAGCTCCGACAGGATCGCGCGCCGCGGCTCGGGCGCGCACACGCGCAGGATCGCCACGCAGCCGCGGCTGCCCACCGCTTCGAGAAAGTTGGCGGCGAGTCCGGGCTCGAGCAGTGCGAGGCGACGCGCGGCCGAGCCGGCGGACATCTCGTCCAGCACGGGCGCCGCGTCCGCGGCGCTCAGTTCGGCCAGGAATAGCGCCGCTTCCTCCGACGGCAGCTCCTCGAGCGCGCGCGCGGCGGACTCGGGTTCGGATTCAGCGAACGCGGTGGCCAACGCCAGGCCCGAAGCCATCTCAGCCATCGTCGCGCTCGGCCGTCACCAGCAGCGTCACCTGTTCGGAAAAAGTACGCGCGGGAATGAAGGCGCGGCCGTCGTCGGTCTCGAGCACGACGTTGGTCGGTGTGATTTCGATGATCTCGCCTTCGATCTCGCCGACGCGCACGCGCACCCCAGGCTGAAGCTGGCGGCGCAGGTAGTGAGTGCCGATCAGGTTGGCGACCAGGCCCCGAGCACCCAGGCCGAAGGCCAGCGAGAACGCGAGCAGCACCGAGCCCAGCGTGACGGCGATCACCAGCGTGACGAAGCTGACGTTCACGCCGATCTGGTGGACGCCGATGATCACCGCCGTCAGGAACGTGGCGGTCTGCGCGAGGCGCGCCACGATCTCGCGCTGCTCGACCTGGGCCGACGCCAGGGCCTCGAGCAGCAGGTCGCGCACGAGCAATCCGATGAGATGGCCCGACACGATGATCAGCACGCCGAACAGCAGGGTCGGCAGGTAGCGCAATACGCTGCGCAGCCACTCGGTCACGCCGGACATGCCGGCCATGTCGGTGGCGAAGCTCAGGAACAGCAGCAGGATGATCCAGAACGCCGCCGTGCCGATCAGGCGCAGCATCGCGGGAGACAGCCGCAGGCGCGCGGCGCGTTCGGCGCGCAGCATCCGCTCCAGTCCGCGGTTGATGCGCGAGCCGAGCCCGCGGATCAGGGCACGTACGCTGCTGGCCACCAGCCAGCCCAGCAACACCAGCAGCAGTGCGCCCAGGAAGTTGGGCACGCGGTCCGCCAGCCAGTGCGCGAACGCGATGCTGCGCTGGTTGAAGACATCCAGTGCGGTTGCGATCAGGTCCATGCGGGGCGACGGGCTTCGGCGGGGGCGAGGGAGTCGGTCATCCGGGATTTGGGACGAGATCGGTGCTGTTGTTCTGTGCCCGAGAGTAGCGAAGAAAGCGCGTGGCGGTATGCATGGCCGCGCGACACGATCGTCGGCACCATAGCGCGTCGAAATCGCACGCCCGATGAACAGTCCGGGGGTGGCGGTGACTCTGTGCTCGACCTGGACTTGGTGCGGGCTACCGCAGCACCCGGGCCGCCGCTGCGCGTCCGGCTCGAAGGCCGCTGGCGAAACACGCGGTCAGCAGGTACCCGCCGGTCGGCGCTTCCCAGTCCAGCATCTCACCCGCGCAGAACAGGCCGGGACGCGCCCGCAGCATCAGCCACTCGTCCAGTGCTTCGAGACGAATGCCGCCCGCGCTGCTGATAGCCTCGGCCAGCGGCCGCGTCGCGGTGAGCTTCAAGGGCAGACACTTGATGCGAGCCGCGAGCCGTACGGGGTCGGCCCGCTCCGCGACGGTCGCGACCTCGAACAACAAGCCGGCGCGCACGCCGTCGAGCTTCGCGGCGCGACGCAGGTGTTCACCGATGGATCGCTTCGCGCGGGGTTGGGCAAGCGCGCGTGCGAGATCCGCCTCGTCTCGATCCGGCGCCAGATCGAGCGCGATGTCGGTGTGACCGTCGCGTGCGATCGCATCCCGCAGGTCCGCTGACGCGGCGTAGACCAGGCTGCCCTCGATGCCCTGCGCGGTGACAATGAACTCGCCCTGGCGTTGTTGCGCGCGGCCCTGCGTGTCCGTCCACCGCAGGCTCACCGGCTTCACCGCGGCGCCGGCGAAGCGCTCCACGAAGTGGGCCGTCCAGTCCAGTTCGAAACCGCCGTTGGCCGGCCGCAGCGGCGCGATGTCGACGCCGGACTCGGCCAGCCACCGCGTCCAGCGTCCGTCCGAACCCAGTTGTGGCCAGGAGCCGCCGCCGAGCGCCAGCACCACGGCGTCGGCGTTCGTAGACGGAGCCGCGTCGAAGTCCAGCCGCAGTGCCCCATCGTCCGCGGCACCGATACCCACCAGCGCATGACCGACGTGGAAGCGCACTCCCTGGGCGCGCAGCCGCCGCACCCAGCCGCGCAGCAGCGGCGCCGCCTTGAGATCCGACGGGAACACGCGGCCCGACGTGCCGACGAAGGTCTCCACACCCAGGCCCCGTGCCCAGTTGCGCAGGGCATCGGCGTCGAAGTCGCGCAGCCAGGATTCGACGGGCCGTCGACGCTCGCGATAGCGCGACACGAAATCGGCGAAGGCTTCGCCGTGCGTGAGGTTCAGGCCGCCCTTGCCGGCGATCAGGAACTTGCGGCCGACCGAGCCCGTGCGCTCGTAGAGATCCACGTTGCAGCCGGCGGCGCGTGCGGTCTCGGCCGCCATCAGGCCGGCCGGGCCGCCGCCGATCACGGCGACGCGGGAGCGGGGAGCAAGGGACGAAGAAGACATGCGGCGCGCAGTCTGCCGAGTTCCGGGCGGATCGGGGAGGTCGCGGTGCTGAAACCGGCTGACACGTTGTGTCTGGCCGCGGAACTAGGGCGGATACAGGGGCTGCGTAGGCTGTCTTCCATCGAGGAGAAACGCTCCTCCGCCAGACAACCACCAGGGTTCTTCGCCATGAACAACTTCAAGTCCTTCTCGGTTTCCACGCTCGCCGCCGCCGCCACGCTGCTGGTCGTCGCGATGTCCTCGCCCGCGCAGGCCTGCGCTCTCTGCAGCGGCATCAAGTTGAATGGCTCGATCATCAACGGCATCTCTCTGCAGGGCATCTCTCTGCAGGGCATCTCTCTGCAGGGTGTCTCGCTGAAAGGCGCACAGATCCAGGGTGCGCAGCTCCAGCGTCGCGCCGGCGCGGTGACGCAGATCGGCGCCGTCCATTCGGTGACGCTGCCGCAGCACTGATCGCAGGCTCGCGCCCCGCCCCGATCAGAACGTCGGCCTGCGCCTGAGCTACGAAGGCGGCGACGGCAACGACCTGGTGATCTCGGCCGAACAGACCGAGCCCGACATCATGTTTCAGACGGCTGACACACGATGACGTACGCCCGATACGGTGTGGAGCTAGCCTTCTCGGGCACGGCAGGATTGCGGTCAGGACCCGTGCGCCCCACAGTCGCGCCGGAGTCACCGGCAGAGCCCGCCATGAAAGAAGCGCCCGGATCCTCCCCGCCCCGCGATCTGAGCCGCCTCGCCGCCGCCAGCTTCGACCGGACCCCGCAGGAACGCCTGATGACCGATCTGGCGGAGTCACTGCCGGGCGCGGTTTTCCAGCTCGAATCGGACCGCAAGAACAACCTGCGCTACAACTTCGTTGCCAGCCGTGTCCGCGAAGTGCTGGGTGTGGAGCCGCAGGCGATCGTCGACGATCCGCTGATACCGGCCAGGCTGGTGATCAAGCAGGACTCGGCGATCCTGTTCAACGCCTACCGCGATTCGGCGCGCAACGACAAGCCGGTCAATGCCGACGTGCGCATCCTCAAGCCGGACGGCACGCAACGCTGGGTGCGTACCTTCGCGACCTGCCGCAAGGTCGGCGAGAACGTTTTCTGGGACGGCTACTGGAACGACGTCACCGACGAGATCGAGGCGCGCGAGAAGCTGCAGCAGTCCGAGGCGCGCCTGCGCGCCATCGTCGATACCGTTCCAGGTGTCCTGTTCCAGTTGCGTCGCGATGCAGATGGCGGCATCGGCATCAACTACCTGTCCAAGGGCAGCGAGGCGATGACGGGCATACCGCACGAGGAATTGGTGGGCGACTTTGGCGCCTTCGTGCGGGCGGTGCACGAGGAGGATCGCCCGCTGATCACCGAGGCGCTAGAACGCTCGGTATCCGAGATGCAGACCAAGGAGCACGTGGTCCGCGTCCTGCACCGCGACGGCAGCCTGCACTGGATCAAGAACATCGTGGCGCCGCGGCGCAGTGCCGAGGATGGCAAGGTGCTGTGGGACGGCATTGCCGTGGACATGACCGGGCACAAGCGCACCGAAGAGGCCTTGGCCCAGGCCGAGCGCCGCCTGCGGGAGATCATCGGGTCGGCTCCGGGCGCGATCTACCAGCTCGCGATCAGCCCCGAGGGCGCAGTGACGCTTCCGTATGTCAGCGAAGGCATCGGCGAACTCGTGGGAGTGGACAAGGCGGCCGCGGAGCGCGACCTGGGAAGCCTGCTCGGACAGGTGTTGCCGGAGGACCTGCCGGGCGTCCAGCAGGCCATCGTCGAGGTGGCGCAGAAGCTCGAGGTGATGAGTTCGGACTTCCGCTTCCGCCACGCGCGCACTGGCGAGCTGCGCTGGATGCGATCGCGCGCCGCGCCGCAGCGCCTGCCTTCGGGCGAGGTGCTGTGCAACGGATTCTGGCAGGACATCACCGACTCCAAGAATCTCGAGGCCGAGCTGCGTACCGCGCGCGACGACGCCGAGGCCAGTGCGCAGCAGCTGCGCGTGGTCACCGACTCCCTGCCGGGCATGGTCTACCAGTATCGCGTAGCGCCGAATCTGGTCGGTACCTACACCATGGTCAGCGACCAGGGCCCGGCGATGTTCGGCCGTACGCGCGAGTGGATCCTGGATACCCCGAACTCGCTGCTCACGATGGTCACCAGGCAGGACCAGTCCAAGCTGGTGGGTGCCTTCGTCCAGGCCGTGCGCACCGGCGGCAACGTCGAATGCACCTACCGCTCCGAGGTGGCCGGAGGGCGCGTCGCGTGGCTGCGCACCTCGGCCAAGCCGATTCCCCAGGCCGACGGCAGCGTGGCGTGGAGCGGCTTCACGCTCGACGCCACCGCCGAGATGGAAACCCGCGGGCAGCTCGAGGTGGTCGAAAAGCGTCTGCTCGAAGAAGCCAAGATGGGCGAGCGTCGCGTGCGCGAGATCACCGAGTCGCTGCCGGGCGTGGTCTATCGAATGGTGATGGAGGGCCGCAAGCCCACCTACTTCACCGACATGACCGATGCCGCCCTCACGCTGTATGGCTACACGCGCGAACAGATCATGGCGGACCCGGCGCTGATGAGTAACGGCGTGCACCCGGACGATCGCGTGGCCATGCGCGACGAGCTGATGAGCTCGGCGCGCGCCGGCCGACAGGCGCAGATGAACTTCCGCTTCAACCGTCCCGACGGCACGTATCGCTGGCTGCGCACCTACGCGGCCGCGCAGCTGATCGAGAACGGCGTGGCCTGGGTCGGTTACACCGCGGACGTCACGGCCGAACGCGAGGCGCGCGACCGCGCCGACGAAGCGCTGCAGCAGCTCACCGTGGCGCGCGACGCTGCGCAGAGGGCCGAGCAGCGCCTGCGTGCGATCTTCGATCACAACCGCATCTGCCTGGTGATGATCGACGAGGAGCGCAACTTCTCGGATGCCAACCCGGCGATGAAGGCGATGCTGGAGATCGAGGACGAGCAGGAGTTCGCGCGCGACTTCCCGTCCTTCTCGCCCGAATTCCAGCCCGATGGCCGGCCTTCGATGGAAAAGGCGATGGAGGTCATCCAGCTGGCGTTCGAACAGGGCTACAACCGCTTCGACTGGATGCACCAGACCCGACGCGGCGATCCGCGCCCTTGCGAGATCGCGCTGAC
Source organism: Panacagrimonas sp. (assembly GCA_046594215.1). Classification (GTDB taxonomy): domain Bacteria; phylum Pseudomonadota; class Gammaproteobacteria; order Nevskiales; family Nevskiaceae; genus Panacagrimonas. Next base: position 32,348 of record JBKJPX010000084.1, on the reverse strand, counting down.
GCGCGTGGAACTGGGCGGCAAGCCCAACCTGTTCGCCACGATGACCGACCTGCGCGAGCGCGTGCGCTACGAAACCGAACTCAAGCGCGCATCCGACGAGGCGCGCTCGGCCTCGCGTGCCAAGAGCGACTTCCTGGCCAACATGAGCCACGAGATCCGCACGCCGATGAACGCGATCGTGGGCCTGACGCACCTGGGCCTGTCGAGCGCCGATCCGTCCCGCTTGCGCGACTATCTCGGCAAGATCGATACGGCGGCCAAGTCGCTGCTGCAGATCATCAACGACATCCTCGACTTCTCGAAGATCGAGGCGGGAAAACTCTCCCTGGAGTCGACGCCGTTCGACCTGTACTCGGTGCTCGACAATCTCTCCGGCATGCTCAACATGCGTGCGGCGGAGAAGGGCATCGAACTGCTGTTCGCGGTCGAGCCCGGCATTGCCGCCAACCTCGTCGGCGATCCGCTGCGCCTGGGACAGGTGCTGCTGAACCTCACCGGCAACGCGGTCAAGTTCACCGACAAGGGCCAGATCGTGGTGCGGGTGAAGACCGCGAAGAAGGGCAAGGACTTCGTGCGCATGCGCTTCGAGGTCACCGACACCGGCATCGGGCTGTCGCGTGAGCAGATCGAGCGGCTGTTCGAATCGTTCTCCCAGGCCGACAGCTCGACCACGCGCCAGTACGGCGGCACGGGACTGGGCCTGGCGATCTCGCAGCGACTCGTGGACCTGATGGACGGCGAGATCGCCGTGGACAGCGTGCCGGGCAAGGGCAGCACCTTCCATTTCACGGCGCGCTTCGGCCTGGCGCCCGCGTCCGAGAAGCGCACGGCCACGCCCAAGTCGCTGCGTGGCATGCGCGTGCTCGTGGTCGACGACAACAGCACGGCGCAGTCGATCCTGCAGGCCTACCTGGAGTCCTTCGGCTTCGTCGTCGACACGGTCAGCGACGGGCCGCGCGCGATCGAGGCAATCGCGAACTCGCAGGGGCCGGGCTACCGGCTGGTCCTGATGGACTGGCAGATGCCGGGCATGAACGGCATCGAGGCGGCGCGGCGCATCCGCGAGCTGTCGAGCCCGGAACCGTCGGTGATCATCATGGTGACCGCGTTCGGGCGCGAGGAAGTCGAGCACCAGGCGCTGTCGGCGGGGCTCGACGGCTTCCTGATCAAGCCGGTGAACCCCTCGGTGCTGCTCGACACCATCCTCGACGCCTTCGGCAAGGAGGCCGCGCTGGCCCCGGGTCCGGCGCTGGCGGCGCCCGCGCCGGCCGTCTCGCTCGCCGGCTTGCACGTGCTGCTCGTGGAGGACAACGAGATCAACCAGGAAGTCGCGATGGAACTTCTGCAACGCGCCGGCGTGTCGGTGGACCTTGCGAAGAACGGCCGCGAAGCAGTGGAACGCGTCTCGACCCAGGACTACGACGCGGTGCTGATGGACGTTCAGATGCCGATCATGGACGGCCTCGAGGCCACGCGCCGGATCCGTCGGCTCGAATCGCTGCGGGCGACGGTGCCGATCATCGCGATGACGGCCAACGCGATGGCCGAGGACCGCCAGCGCTGCATCGAGGCGGGCATGAACGACCACCTTGGCAAGCCGGTCGACGTCAATCGCCTGCACAGCCTGCTCGCGCAGTGGGCGCGCGCCGAGCCGCGCACGGCCTCGGCGCGCGATGCCGCCAAGGCGGAGATCGCCGTGGTGCCGGCGGTAGGTCCGGCACCGTCGGCAGAGCTCGATTTCAATTTCCCGGGCGCGATCCGGATGATGGGCGACAGCCCGGCACTGTGGGAGAAGCTGGCGCGACGCTACCGCGACTCGTCGTCAGCGGCCGCGCAGATCATGCAATCGCTGGCAGACGGTGACCGCGAGGGGGCGCGCCGCAATGCCCACACGCTCAGGGGCGTGGCGGCGACGATCGGCCTGCTCGCGCTCAAGCGCGAGGCGGGCGCGGTGGAGCGTGCGCTGGCGGAGAACTCGGGTATCGCGGTGCCGGACCTGGGCGAACTGACCCGCGCGGACGAGACAGCGCGCAGCGTGATCGGTCAGCATCTGACCCATTGATGTATCAAGGCTTGGGGAGACCGGCTGTGAAATCCCGCATCGCGGTGGTGGACGACGACGAAATGGTGCGCGAGGTCGTCGTGGAGTACCTGACTGGCCAGGGCTTCGAAGTCCTGAGCCTCGACGGTGGCCCGGCCCTGCGTGCGGCATTCGCAACGACCCCGCCGCACTGCGTGATCCTGGACCTCGTGATGCCGGGCGAGGATGGGCTGAGCGTGCTGCGGTGGATCCGCAACGGGTCGTCCGACCTGCCGGTGATCATGCTCACCAGCGCCGACGGCACAGCCGACCGTGTCGTGGGCCTGGAACTGGGGGCCGACGACTACATCTCCAAGCCGGCCGACCTGCGCGAATTGCTGGCGCGCGTGCGCAGCGTGCTGCGCCGCCGGACGGCCGTGCCCGCACCGATGGCGCAGCCGGTCCCCCTGGTCGAGACGCGCAAGGCCTCGGCGCCCGGCGAGGCCTGGTTCGGGCGCTGGCGTCTGGACCGCGCCCGCCGCCGGATGGTCGATTCGGCCGGCGAGGTCCTGCCGGTTACGGGCGCCGAGTTCGGCCTGCTGTGCGTGTTTGCCGACCATCCCAACGTGGTGCTGTCGCGCGAAAAGCTGCTGGAATTGTCGGGGACCGACCCGGGCGAGGTGTTCGACCGCGCCATCGACCTGCGCATCACGCGCCTGCGCCGCAAGGTCGAGCCGGTTCCGGGGGATCCGACCGTGATCCGCACGGTTCGCGGACACGGCGGCGGCTACGAGTACCTGCCTTCGGACGGACCCAACTACGGGCGCTGAGGGTCGGACTGCCGGAAGGCGCTGGTTCGGCTGGAAATCCCGAAGCGAATGGCTACAATACGCGCCCTTTTCGCAGCCGCTCGGCCGCGAAGCTTTTGAGATTGAACTGCATGGTCATGATTCGCCTGGCTCGGGCCGGCTCCAAGAAGCGCCCGTTCTATCACGTGGTTGCCACCGACAAGCGCAGCTCGCGCGACGGACGCTTCATCGAGCGTCTCGGCTTCTACAACCCCACCGCGCAGGGCAAGGAGCAGAAGCTCGTGCTCGACGTGGCCAAGATGAAGGACTGGCAGAGCAAGGGCGCGCAGGTTTCCGAGCGCGTTTCCTACCTCGCCACGACGCTCCCCGCGGCCACGCCCGTCGCGGCCTGAGCAGCGGGATGAGTCGCCGGCTGACGCTTGCTCGCGTCGCCGGGGTTTACGGAGTCAAGGGCTGGGTCAAGCTGCGTTCGTTCACCCGGCCCATCGACAACCTGCTCGACTTCAGCGAGTTCTGGTTCGCCAAGGGCGAGGGCTACGCGGGCCGGTTGGTCGAAGGCAAGCTTCATGGCGACGGCATCGTCGCCCGCCTCAGCGGACCGGATGGCAGCTTGATCGAGGACCGGGACCTGGCAGCGGCGCTGATCGGGACCGAGATCCAGGTTGACCGAAGCCAGATGCCGCGGCTCGAGGATGGCGAGTACTACTGGTTCGACCTGGTGGGACTAGAAGTGCGGAACGTGGAAGGCGCGGTGCTGGGCAAGGTGGACGAGGTGATCAGCAACGGCGCGCAGGATGTGCTGGTGGTGCGGGACGGTGAGACGGAGCGGCTGATTCCCTTCGTGCACGGTCCGATCATCCACTCGGTGAACCCGGGCGACGGCGTGATCGTCGCAGACTGGCAGCCGGATTACTGAATCTGATGGTTCGGGATGGCGGACGATGATGAAGATCGAAGTCATCACGCTGTTCCCGGAACTGGTGGACGTGGTGAAGCGGCACGGAATGCCGCGGGTGGCGGTGGAACAGAAGGCGCTGGAGGTGAGTTGCACCAACCCCCGCGATTTCGCCCAGAACCGCTGGCGCAAGGTCGATGAACGGCCTTTCGGCGGCGGTCCCGGGATGGTGATGCAGGCCGAGCCCCTGGCGCAGGCGATCGAGCACGCGAAAGCGGCGCTCGGACCGGCGACGAGGGTGGTCATGATGTCGCCCCAGGGCGAGCGCATGGACCAGTCCTGGTTCGAGCGCCTGGGACGCGAATCGGGCCTGGTCGTGTTGTGCGGTCGCTACGAGGGCGTCGATGAACGACTCGTGGCGAGCATGGTGGACGTGGAGCTGTCGCTGGGCGACTTCGTGCTGTCGGGAGGCGAGTTGGCGGCGATGGCGCTGATCGATGGCATCGCGCGGCTGTTGCCGGGGGTGCTGGGTCATGCGGAGTCGGCGGGCCAGGATTCGTTCTCGAACGGCCTGCTCGATCACCCCCACTATTCGCGGCCGGTGGAATGGCGCGGCGAAGCGGTACCGGAAGTCTTGATGAGTGGCGATCACGCCAGGCAGGCGCGGTGGCGGCTCAAGCAGGCACTGGGACGGACGTGGTTGCGTCGCCCGGACCTGCTGGACAAGTTGGAACTGGATGCGGAGCAGCAGATCTTGCTCCGCGAATACGTGTCAGAGCAGAAGGCAGGTGGATCATGAGCAACGCGAACAAGATCATTCAGTCGGTCGACGCTGACCAGCTGAAGAAGAACGTCCCGACGTTCAACCCCGGCGATACCGTCGAGGTGAAGGTCAAGGTCAAGGAAGGCGAGCGTGAGCGTTTGCAGGCCTTCGAGGGCGTGGTGATTGCCAAGCGCAGCCGCGGCCTCAACTCCGCGTTCACGGTCCGCAAGGTCGCGCACGGCGAAGGTTGCGAGCGCACCTTCCAGCTGCACAGCCCGCAGGTTGCCGAGATCGCCGTGAAGCGTCGCGGCGACGTGGCGCGCGCCAAGCTGTACTACCTGCGCGATCGCGCCGGCAAGGCGGCTCGCATCAAGGAAAAGCTGGGCTGAAGCAGGCTCTGCACCGCATCGCTCCGAGCGGCGGGTACTGCAGATAAGGCGAGCGGCAGGAAGGCCCGGACACCGTCCGGGCCTTCGTCGTTTTCGTCGTTCGGATAGACCCGCTTCGATTGCGACTCAGAAGTAGTGCAGCCAGCGCAGTTCGATGGCGTCGTCCTGCGTGTCGCCGACGCCCCGGTTCGTGTTGCGGTCGTCGAGCCGCCAGCCCAGGCGTAGGCCGTTGGCCACTCCGAACGACCACTGCAGCCCGGCGTCCACGTTCGTGCGGTCGGCCTTCTCACCGAGCAGTCCGCCCAGCCATTCGCCCGTAAGGTCGAAGGTCAGCGGCGCGAAACGCTGGATCGAAAGCCCCACGCGCACCCCGGTGCCGACGTCGTAGCCGCGACCCAGATCCTCGTTGGCCTCGCCGCGCGCCGTCCCCAGCGCGAACCACTGCGCGCCGCGGAAGGGTGCCGCACCGACGCCTCCTCCGGCGGAGAAAGCGCCTCCCAGCGCACCGCCTTTGTTCGCTAGGGGTCGCGCTCGTGGCGCGGTGAGGGTGGCGAACCACGACCAGGGCCGGAACAGGTCATCTCGCAGGCCGATCGCCTGCACGTTGAGAATGTCGACGTGATCGAGACGCAGGCCATCGTCGTCCACCGCGGCGTCGACGCCGAGAAACTCGATTTCGCCGCCCGCGAGGTAACCCTGCGGCGGATCCAGGCGGTCGTGGTAAGCGGGCCGCCAGCTCAGCAGAGCGGCCTCGTGCGAGACCTTCGACAAGCGCCCCCCGATTCCCACGCGACCGCTGCCGTGCCCCAGGTCGGGAGACGCCGAGGGCCGCGGGACTTCGGTGAATGCAGATACGGCGTCGAGCCGTGAACGCGCCGAGAGCAACTCGCGCGCACGCGGCAACGCGGCTTCGCGGGCCGCAGCTCCTTTGTGGAAGCGGAAGTACAGCGCGTCGTGCGCCACTTCGAGCATGCGCGCCTGCCGCACCGGGTCGGCCGCGGTGATGACCGGATCGTCGAGCTCGCGCGTGCCGTCCGCGTAGCCCAGCACCCAGGCGCGCGATTCGGGGTCAAGCTCGTCGTAACGATGCTGCAGGCGATGCGCGCTGGCCGGGCGGAATACCGGTTCGCCCAACAGGCCGGCGTCTCGAAGCTTCCGCACCGAGTCGACCGGAATCGTGTAGTCCGGGCCCGAGCGGAACGAGCTCGTCAGATCCAGGTCGGGCCGCGCGGCCTCGATGAGGCTCAACAGCTGGTAGGAGCAGTTCTCGCCGAAGAAATAGTAGTCGCTGTACACCCCGCGCATTTCCCAGAGGTGCCACAGCAGACGTTGTCGCGCGTCCTCTTCGAGCGTCAGCGGATATTCCCAGAGATCGCGATGCTCGAAGCGCTCGTACTCGCTGACCTTGTCGTAGTACGGCATCACCGAGAAGCTGCCCTGGTAGAAACCGGTCAGGCCTTTCACGGCATACAGGAAGCTCGGGTCTCGCGTGGTCTGCGCGGCGTAGTTCACGGCATAGCCCAGCAGGCGCTGGTCTCCGGCGGCGCCTTGCGCGTCGAGCCGCAGCAGGGTGTGACCGAACATGGACGACGGACTGTCGAGGTCGTTCGACGCGAACACCAGCGTCAGGGCGCCCACGTTCAGCGCCTCGGCCCACTCGTCGAACATCTCGCACTTCGCGGGTGGCAGCCGCGACGCGTCGAAGTGCAGTCGCAACTTCAGCCATTCGTAGCGCGACTTGAATCGGCACTGGCGCGGCTCCCCGTAAAGCGGAGTGGGGTCGAAGAACGCGGCCAGCGTCGCCGACAGTTCGGCCACGGCGTCGGTCTTGCCCTCCGGTGACAGGAAGAAACCCGGAAAGTCGATCGTGCTTTCGATCTTGCCCAGCGGCTGGGGCACGCGGTGGAGCAGACGCTGCCAGCCGGGATCGTCGGCGAGCTTCGCATCGGCGGCCTGTTGCTGCAGTTCTGAGAGGTAGGGCGGCGGGTCTTCGGCCGCCGACGCCTGAGGCGCCAGTAGCAGGAAGGCCAGGGCGGTCAGGAAGACGCGCGAAAAGAATGCGGCAGCTCTTTCGAGCTGTCGCCCTCCGGACTCGTGCGGCTTAGGCGACGTAGCGCGACAGGCGGGCGTCGGCCTTCATCAGCGTCTCCACCGAGGCCACCACGTCGGTCGACGTCGTGCTCGAGGAGGCGAAGATCTGGCCGTAGTTCGTCTTGGTCATCGCGAAGAAGGCAGCGCGGTCGGCGCCCTCGATGCCATAGATCGTGGCCAGCGCTTCGAGCGACTCGCCCTGGCCGGTGGCCATGTCCGAGGCCAGCTGGTCGATGTTGGCGGCGGCGAAGGCCGGCGCGCGGTACTCGGCCTTGATCACGCCACCCGAGGAGCAGCCCAAGGTGCCGGACGTGATGCCGAACGTCTGGTTTCCGAAGGTGCCGTTGGTGGTGGCCGCGAGGACCTTGGGAACGACGCCCGACTGGCCGACCCAGATCTGAGTGCCGAGGCCGCAACCGACGTCGTTGTCCGCGAAGGCGGTCAGCGGAGCGCCTGCGAGCAGCACGATTGCGAGAATTTTCTTCATATTGTGTGTCTCCCTCATGAGGTGGGTGCCGAAGGTCGGCAGACGAGACGATACCGCAGGCCTTGGCGCGCCGGAAGCACCTCTTGAAATGCTCGGCGATGGACGCACACCACGTAAGATTCCCGCCCACTATTGCCGATACTGATGAGACTGCGCCGATGAGTGCTGAACGCCACAACTTCCAGGCCGAAACCAAGTCGCTGCTGCGACTGATGATCCACTCGCTGTACTCCAACAAGGAGATCTTCCTGCGGGAGCTGATCTCAAACGCGTCCGACGCCTGCGACAAGCTGCGCTTCGAGGCGATCTCGAAGCCCGAACTGTCGGATGCCGAGGAACTCGCGGTCGAGATCATCCCGGACAAGAAGGCGAGCACCCTGACCATCCGCGACAACGGCATCGGAATGTCGCGCGAGGACATGGTCCAGCACCTGGGCACGATCGCGCGCTCGGGCACGCGAGAGTTCATGAGCAAGCTCACGGGCGACCAGGCCAAGGATGCGCAGCTGATCGGCCAGTTCGGGGTGGGCTTCTACTCTTCGTTCATCGTGGCCGACGAGGTGACGGTGAGGAGCCGCCGCGCGGGCGCGGACGAAGCCACCGAGTGGACGTCGACGGGCGAGGGTGAGTTCGAAGTCAGTCCCTGCGACAAGCCGGGTCGCGGAACCGACGTGATCCTGAAGGTGCGCGAGGACGACAAGGAATTCCTCGAGACCTCGCGCCTGTCCTTCATCGTGCGCAAGTATTCGGACCACATCGGGTTGCCGATCCGCATCCGCGACGACAAGGGCGAGCTGGAGACGCTCAACCAGGCGCGCGCGTTCTGGACGCGGCCCAAGAGCGAGCTCAAGGACGAGGACTACCAGGCCTTCTACAAGCACCTGGCGCACGACTTCGAAGACGCGCTGGCCTGGGCGCACCACAAGGTCGAGGGCAACCTCGAGTACACATCGCTGATCTACATCCCCAGGCGCGCGTCGTTCGAGCTGTGGAACCGCGAGGTGCACGAGGGCCTGCACCTGTACGTGAAGCGCGTCTTCATCATGGACAAGGCGGCCGAACTGCTGCCGCCCTACCTGCGCTTCGTGCGCGGCCTGGTCGACACCGCGGACCTGCCGCTGAACGTCTCGCGCGAGATCCTGCAGGGCAGCCGCACCACCGAGAAGATCAAGGCCGCGCTGGTCAAGCGCGTGCTCGACATGCTCGACGAGATGGCCGAGAAGAAGCCGGAGGACTACAAGATCTTCTGGAAGACATTCGGCTCGGTGCTCAAGGAAGGCGTGGTCGAGGACACCGCCAACAGCGAGCGCATCGCCAAGCTGCTGCGCATGTCGTCGACGAAGGATCCGGACGGCGAACTCACGTCGCTGCCCGAGTACGTCAAGCGCATGGCCGAGGGCCAGAAGTCGATCTACTTCCTCACGGCCGAGTCGCTGACCGCCGCGCGCTCCAGCCCGCACCTCGAAGGCTTCGCCAAGCGCGGTCTGGAAGTGCTGTTGCTGACCGACCGCATCGACGAATGGGTGGTGAGCAACGTCACCCAGTTCGACGGCAAGGCGCTCAAATCGGTGGCCCAGGGCGCCGCGGAACTCGACGACGTGGTCGAGACGGCGCAGCAGGCCCAGCAGGAAACCGCTTTCAAGGACGTATTCGAACGCGTGAAGGCCGTGCTCGAGGACCGCGTGCAGGAGGTTCAGTTGTCCAAGCGCCTCACCGATTCGCCGTCCTGCCTGATCGCGCCCGACTTCGGCATGAGCCGTCGGCTCGAAAAGATGCTGATGCAGGGCGGCGAGAAGATCGCGCGCAGCAAGCCCATCCTGGAACTCAACGGCGACCATCCCCTGGTCGAACGGCTCAAGGAGGTGAACGATCCCGCGGTGTTCGCCGACGTGGTCGAACTGCTGTACGGGCAGGCGCAACTCGCCGAGGGCGGGCAGCTCGACGATCCGGGCGCGTTCGTGAAGCGTCTGAACCGGCTGGTGCTGGGGCAGGCGCCTTCGGGGCGGATCATCGTCTAGCGGGGGCTACGGCGGCGGCGGCCGGAAAAATTTCGTCGCCGATGTCGAAATGCGGCAGGCTGGCGCGTCATGGGGGTGCACGAACTGTCGTGCGACCTTTTCCACAGGGAGTTACCCATGAAATACGCACTCTGCTTCTACGAGACCGCCGACAACTTCAGCGCCCGCACCAGCGGCGAGGCCCCCGAGTACTGGAGTGCCTGGAAGGCGTACGCCGGTGCGCTGGGCGAGCGGATCACCGGCGGTTCTGCGCTGCAGGGCCCGGCGACGGCCACGACGGTTTCCGTGCGCGGCGGCAAGCGCCAGGTCCAGGACGGCCCCTATGCCGACACCAAGGAGCAGCTTGGCGGCTTCATGCTGATCGAGGCCGCGAATCTCGACGAGGCGCTGGAATGGGCGGCCAAGTGCCCGGCGGCCGCGACCGGGCGCGTGGAAGTCCGGCCCGCTATGTCTACGCAGGCGATGTAGTGCGGCGATCGGCGGATATTCCGTTCCGCGCGCATTCCTGACCGGCGCGTGGCGCACAACGAGGCGCAGGAGGCGCACGAGGCGGTCATCGCGGCTGCAAGACGCAGCTACGGCCGCCTCGTTGCGTATCTCGCCTCGCGCATGCAGGACCTGGCGGGCGCCGAGGACGCGCTGGCCGATGCCTTCGAGCGCGCACTGCGGACCTGGCCGCAGGATGGCGTGCCGCTGAACCCGGACGCCTGGCTTCTCACCACCGCGCGGCGGCGCCTCGTCGACGAGGCGCGGCACGCGAAGGTGCAACGCGAGGCGGAGCCGCTGCTCGAGCTCATGATGACGCACGACGAACAGGATCTGGCCGACTCGTTCCCCGACGAGCGGCTCAAGCTGCTCTTCATCTGCGCGCATCCCGCCATCGACGCCGGCGTACGCACGCCTCTGATGCTGCAGGCCGTGCTGGGACTGGACGCCGCGACCATCGCCAGCGCCTTCCTCGTCGCGCCCGCCACGATGGGGCAGCGCCTCGTGCGCGCGAAGACCAAGATCAGCGCCGCGCGCATTGCGTTCGAACTCCCGCGCGAAAGCGAACGGCCCGAGCGTCTCGAGGCCGTGCTCGACGCGATCTACGCGGTTTACGGCACCGGTTGGGACGCGACCGGCGCGCAGGGGCGTCATGCCGGGCTCGCACGCGAGGCCATCGAGCTCGCGCGCGTGCTCGCGATGCTGATGCCGGACCAGCCGGAGGCCTTGGGCCTGCTCAGCCTGATGCTGTATTGCGAGTCGCGTCGCGACGCGCGACGCGATGCGCAGGGATGCTACGTGCCGCTGGGCGAGCAGGACGTCACCCGCTGGGCGCACCCCTTGATCGCAGAGGCGGGCGGCTTGCTGCAGCGCGCGGGCTCGATGGCCCGGCCCGGCCGATTCCAGCTCGAAGCGGCGATCCAGTCCGTGCACGCGCAGCGCGCGCAGACGGGGCAAACGCGCTGGGATGCCATCTCGCAGCTCTACGGTGCGCTGATCGCGCTCGCGCCCACGGTCGGAGCCAAAGTAGGCGAGGCCGCCGCCCGTGGCGAGTGGCAGAGCCCCGCGGCAGGCCTGGCCTGTCTCGATGCAATGGACGCCGACGAGGCGCAGCGCTACCAGCCCTGGTGGGCCGTGCGCGCACACCTCCTCGCGCGGCTCGGACAGCGGGCCGATGCGGAACTGGCGTACGAACGGGCCATCGGGTTGGCCGAGGACGCAGAGGTGCGCTCGTTCCTGGCCGGGCGACGCGGGGCGCTGGGAACCGCGGTTTCGCGCTGACCGGCTTGCACGCTTTCCGCGCGCTGCGCATTCTCGCCGGGTGACCCAGACCGCCGCCGACCTGTCCGCCCTGATCGCCGCCCGGCTGATCCAGTCGCAGGAGAGCGGCCGCGCGCAATGGTCGCGGACTTCGCCGATCCGTCATTGCGTGATCGATGCGCTGTTGCCGGACGCGCTGGCGCGCTCCATCGCGGAGCGTTTCCCGGTCCCCGCGCAGATGCGCCTGCGCGACAGCTTTCGCGAGCGCAAGTACGTCTCGGCGCAGATGGATCGCCACGATCCGCTGCTGGAAGCCGCGCTGTTCGCGTTTCAGCAGCCGGGCGTCGTCGAGGCCGTGCGCCTGATGACGAGCAAGGCGGACCTGCAACCCGATCCGCAGCTCTACGCAGGCGGCCTATCGATGATGGGACGCGGGCATTTCCTGAACCCGCATATCGACAACTCGCACGATTCCGAGCGCGCGCGCTGGCGCAATCTGAATCTCCTGTACTACGTCACGCCGGAGTGGGTCGACGACAGGGGCGGCGACCTGGAACTCTGGCCGGAGGGTTTCGACACCGCCCCCGTTCGCGTGGGCTGCCGGTTCAATCGGATCGTGATCATGGAGACCCACCAGCACGCCTGGCATTCGGTGCGGCCGATCGCGGTCGACGCGACGCGCTGCTGCGTATCGAACTACTACTTCGGCGACACGCCGATGCGCGACGACCAGGAATTCCACGTCACTTCGTTCCGCGCGCGGCCGGGTCAGCCGCTGCGCGACCTGGTTTCGCGCGTCGACAGCGCGGCGCGCATGTTCATCCGCAGGGGGTTCCGCAAGGGCCTCGTGCAGAGCGATCACCATTACCGGCGGCCGCCGTCGTAGAGAACCCGGTCTGCGCAGGATGGGGAAACGGGTTCATCGGTTGCCCATGCGTCGAAGATCCGTTCGCGTGGGCGGATGAAACCTGTTCACGCTACGCAGGCGCCGTTCTAATGAATCACGCGTACCGCGTCCACGTAACGATCCATCCACCAACGTTGCGCCACCGGTGCCACGATCACCTGCCTGCCGCTCGATGGCGCATGCACCGCCTGGCCGTCGCCCAGATACACCGCGACGTGGTCGATGCGACCGCCTCCGAAGCTGTAGAACAGCAGGTCTCCGGGCTCGGCGTCGTCCAGGTCGATCCCTTCGCCCGCCTCGTGCTGCTCGCCTGTCGTGCGCGGCAGCTTCAGGCCCTGCAGCGCGAACACGTATTGCACCAGGCCGCTGCAGTCGAATCCATCGGGCGAGGCGCCGCCGTAGCGGTAAGGCCGGCCGATCTGGCCGAGCGCGTCGAGCACGATGGCGCGACGCAGCGCCTGTCCTTCGGGAGTCGGCTTGTAGGTGGACCCGAAGCAGCCTGCGAGCAAGCCCGTGGTGAGGACGAGCAGGACCAGGCTGCGCGGTGCGCGCATCAGTCCGGTGGCGGAGCGGTGGCGAGCATGGACTCGCGCTGCGCGAAGGCCGTGTACCAGCGATCGAGCGGCTCGTGCCCCTTGCGCCACTCGATGTACGGCATGCGCAGATCCAGATACGCCAGCGCCACGCCGGCACTGATCTCGACCACGCTCGGCGCTTCGTTCGACAGTTCGGCGGCCTCCAGGTCGAGCACCGCGATGGCGCGCCGGATAACGTCGGCCTGGCGATCGAGAAAGGTGACGTGGCGGATGCCCTCGGGCCGGCGCTTCTCGATCACGGTGGAGAAGGCGGCGGTCATGACGCCGTCTGCAATCTGCGCTCGACGCAGCGAGGACCAACGCTTGGAGCCACGCGGCAGCGCCGTCAGACCGCGTCCGCGTGTCTGCAGGTATTCGATGATCAGGTTCGAGTCGGGCAGCGATTCGCCCTTCTCGGTGACGAGGGTGGGAACGCGCGACAAGGGGTTGGCCGCGAGCAGTTCGGGCGTGGGCTCGAACGGATCGCAGAGGATTTCCTCGATGAGATCGGAGAGGCCTAGTTCGTGCGCGACGACGCGTACCTTGCGCGCATAGGGCGAAGTCTTGGTGCAATACAACTTCATCTTCACCGCGCGTCCCCTCTCTATTTTTTCTGCGGCCAGCCTGACCGCACGGCGGGATGCGCGCAAGGCTTGACCCTCGCGCATGAAAAGCCCCCGGCCTGCGGGGGGTCCTTACGCGATAGACGACTCAGTGGATGCCGGCAAGGGCGTCCAGGAATTTCTCGGCGTCGAGCGCGGCCTGGCATCCGGTGCCGGCGCTCGTGATCGCCTGGCGATACACGTGGTCCTGCACATCGCCAGCGGCGAACACGCCCGGGACGCTGGTCTGCGTGGCGTTTCCGTTCGCTCCGCTCTGCACCTGCAGGTAGCCGCCCTTCATCTCGAGCTGTCCTTCGAATATGCCGGTGTTAGGCGTGTGGCCGATGGCGATGAACACGCCCTTGAGCGTGATCTCGCGCGTCGCGCCGGTCTTCACGTTCTTCACGCGCATGCCGGTCACGCCGCTGGGATCGCCCAGCACCTCGTCGAGCGTCGAGTCCCAGATGATCTCGACCTTGCCTTCCTTCTCGCGCTTGAACAGCTTGTCGTGGAGGATCTTCTCGCCCTTGAAGCGATCGCGGCGATGAACGACCGTGACCTTGTTGGCGATGTTGGCCAGGTACAGCGCTTCTTCGACCGCGGTGTTGCCGCCGCCGATCACGGCCACGTCCTGGCCTTTGTAGAAGAACCCGTCGCAGGTTGCGCACGCGGACACGCCCTTGCCCTTGAACGCGTCCTCGGAGGGCATGCCCAGGTAACGCGCAGATGCACCGGTTGCGATGATCAGCGCATCGCAGGTGTACTCGCCCTGGTCGCCCTTGAGCTTGAAGGGCTTGTTCTTCAGATCCACCGAGTGGATGTGATCGAACACCATCTTCGTGTCGAAGCGCTCGGCGTGCTTCTGCATGCGCTCCATGAGCGCGGGGCCCATGAGACCGTGCACGTCGCCGGGCCAGTTGTCGACTTCGGTGGTGGTCATGAGCTGCCCGCCCTGCTCGATGCCGGTGATCAGCACCGGCTTGAGGTTGGCGCGCGCGGCGTAGACGGCGGCGGTGTAACCCGCCGGGCCGGAGCCGAGGATGATGAGGCCGTGGTGGTTCATGAGGTCAGATCCGGAATCGGAAGTCGCGTGGAAATCGGGAATCGTGCGTCGGACATCGGGCGCACGCGGGAGTTTCTACTTCTCCCGCCGTCCCCGCGTCCGGATTTCCGATTCCCGCGTCCGGTGCCTTTTTTTAAAGACCTGCGGCGTTGGTGGCCAGGTACTGCGCCACGCCTTCGGCGGTCGGCTTCATGCCGGCCTTGCCCTTGCGCCAGCCAGCCGGGCAGACCTCGCCGTGCTGCTCGGTGAACTGAAGGGCGTCGACGAGGCGCAGCATCTCGTCGACCTCGCGACCCAGCGGCAGGTTGTTCACGACCTGGGCCTGGACGATGCCGCTCTTGTCGATGAGGAAGGACGCGCGGAAAGCCACGCCACCCTCGTGCTCCACGCCGTAGGCGCGGACGATGTCGTGGTTGACGTCGGCCACCATCGGGAAGCCGACCGGGCCGATGCCGCCCTTCTCGACGGGCGTCGAGCGCCAGGCGAAGTGGGTGAACTGGCTGTCGATCGACACGCCGATCAGCTGAACCCCACGCTCTTCGAAAGCTTTGCGGCGGTTTTCGTGGGCGATGATCTCGGAGGGGCAGACGAAGGTGAAGTCGAGTGGCCAGAAGAACAGGACGACGTACTTGCCCCGGTAGTCCGATAGCTTGAGCTTGTCGGTGATGGTTCCGTCGCCCAGCACGGCGGCGCTGGAAAAGTCGGGGGCAGGACGGTTGACCAGAACAGTCATTTGGAGCTCCTGAAAATCAATGGATTAAGTCGATTGTCTATCGGCCTCGGGAAGCAGGCGCCTTTGGATGCCGGGCATTCTACGGCCGGGTTTCCGATAGCTCCACGGATTTGTTCGTATGCGACGCATAGACCATCCCTATGAGGAACCCGTCTCCTGGGCCGGACGAAGAACGGGGACTTTTCTACCTCTCGGAACGCCCGGCGAGCGTTGGGGCGCGCGTCCCGTTCCTCTTGTCCGCCACAAGCGAGCAGGGGTGTGCATCGCGAGCAGGCGTCCGCGTCCGGCATGCGCCGATCCGCCTTCGGAGTGCCGCGTAACGGCCTGAGGCACAAGGCCTTCGGTCCTCCGGTTTCGTTGCGACCGCGGACACGGGCGTGTCTAATACGCGCCCCTCGTTTTCCCCCCGGCCCGCGCCGCGCCGAGTCCCTGACGTGAATACCAATTTCCCGCGCATCCAGCGCCTTCCTCCCTACGTCTTCAACATCGTCGGCGAGCTGAAGAAGGCTGCCCGCGCGCGCGGCGACGACGTCATCGACTTCAGCATGGGCAACCCGGACCAGCCCACGCCCAAGCACATCGTCGACAAGCTCGTGGAAGCCGCCGTGCGCGGCACCCAGAGCGATTACGTCCGTCCCGAGGTGCATGACGAGGACGGCACGCACACGCACCGCTACTCGGTCTCCAAGGGCATTCCGCGCCTGCGCCGCGCCGTGAGCCGCTGGTACAAGCAGCGCTACGACGTCGACATCAACCCCGAGACCGAGGCCATCGCCACGATCGGCTCCAAGGAGGGTCTCGCGCACCTCGCGTTCGCGACCCTGGCCGAGGGCGACGTCGTGCTGGTGCCCAACCCCGCGTACCCGATCCATCCGTACGGCGTGGTGCTGGCCGGCGCCGACGTGCGTCACGTGCGCATGACCCCGGAAGTCGATTTCTTCGAGGAGCTGCAGCGGGCGGTCAAGGAATCCTGGCCCCGGCCCAAGATGCTGATCCTGAATTTCCCGGGTAATCCGACCACGCAATGCGCGGACCTGGATTTCTTCGAGAAGGCGGTTGCGATCTGCCGGGAACACGAGATCTGGCTGGTCCATGACCTCGCGTACGCGGACATCGTGTTCGACGGCTACACCGCGCCCTCGATCCTCCAGGTGCCGGGTGCCAAGGACATCGCGGTGGAGTTCTTCACCCTGTCCAAGAGTTACAACATGCCCGGCTGGCGCGTCGGCTTCATGGCCGGAAATCCCACCCTGGTCGCCGCTCTCGGCCGCATCAAGAGCTACCTCGACTACGGCATGTTCACGCCGATCCAGGTCGCTGCCATTGCCGCCCTCGAAGGTCCGCAGGACTGCGTGGCCGAGATCCGGCACATGTACAAGGTGCGCCGCGACGTGCTTTGCGAAGGCCTCAATTCTGCCGGCTGGAAGGTCACCAAGCCGAAGGCGACGATGTTCGTCTGGGCCGAGATCCCCGAGCCGTTCAAGGCCCTGGGTTCGCTCGAGTTCTCCAAGCTGCTCATGAACGAGGCCAAGGTCGCGGTCTCGCCGGGCATTGGTTTTGGGGAGTACGGCGACACGCATGTGCGCTTCGCGCTGATCGAGAACGAGCACCGCACGCGCCAGGCCGTGCGCGGCATCAGGAAACTGCTGAAGGAAGGTCCCAAGGGATGAGCAACAACGCGATTCGCATCGGCCTGATGGGCCTGGGCACGGTCGGTCAGGGTGTTCTGCGCGTGCTGCGCAAGAATGCCGACGAAATTGCGCGCCGCGTCGGCCGGCCCCTGGTCGTCACGCATGTCGCCACCAAGGACCTGGGCCGCAACAGCGAATCGCTCGAGGGCATCGAACTCAGCGACGACGCGCTGGCGCAGGTCAAATCCGCCGATGTCGACGTGGTGGTCGAGGTCATGGGCGGCATGAACATCGCGAAGCAGGTGATGCTCGCCGCGATCGACCGCGGCAAGCCGGTGGTCACCGCGAACAAGGCGCTGATCGCGGAACACGGCAACGAGATCTTCGAGCGCGCCGGGAAGGCGGGCGTCGTTGTCGGCTTCGAGGCCGCGGTCGCCGGCGGTATCCCCATCATCAAGGCGGTGCGCGAGGGCCTGGCCGGCAACAAGGTCGAGCACGTCGCCGGCATCATCAACGGCACCTGCAATTACATCCTCACGCAGATGACGGTGAAGGGGCAGTCCTTCGCGGATGCGCTGGCCGACGCGCAGAAGCTCGGGTACGCGGAAGCCGACCCGACCTTCGACGTCGAGGGCGTGGACGCGGCGCACAAGCTCACGATTCTCGCGAGCATCGCGTTCGGCATCCCGCTGTCGTTCGCGGCCGTGGCCCGCGAGGGCATCTCGAAAGTCACCTCGCAGGACATCCAGGTCGCGCAGACGCTGGGCTACCGCATCAAGCTGCTCGGCATCGCGCAGCGCACCGAGGCCGGGGTCTCGCTGCGCGTGCATCCCACGCTGGTGCCGGACGACCAGCTCATCGCCAAGGTCGACGGCGTGGTCAACGCCGTGGTCGTGCAGGGCAACGCGGTCGGCACCGTCGGTTTCTACGGACGTGGTGCAGGTGGCGATCCCACGGCTTCGGCGATCGTCGCCGACCTCATCGACGTGGCGCGGGGCCTGGGCGCGCCCGCGCAGCACCAGGTGCCGGCGCTGGCCTTCCAGCCGCAGTCCATGAAGGCATTGCCACTGCTCCAGATCGCGGACATCGAGTCCTGCTACTACCTGCGCCTGCGCGTGGCGGACGAGCCGGGCGCGCTCAAGGGCATCACGGGCGTGCTGGCGGAATCCGACATCAGCATCGAGGCGATCCTGCAGAAGGAGCCGCGCGAGCACGAGGACGCCACCGTCGCGCTCATCACCAGCGCCGTGAAGGAATCGCGCTTCGACGCGGCGATGAAGCGCCTGCTGGCGCTGCCGTTCGTGCGCGAAGGCGCGTCGCGCATCCGTGTCGAGCACTTCAAGTCCTGAGCCCGTCGTCCTGGCCGGCCGGTACGTGCGGCTGGAGCCGCTGCGCGCCGAACACCACGAGTCGCTGTGCGAAGCCGGCCGTGACGAGACCACGTTCCGCTGGTTTCCACTTGCAGTGTTCGGTGCCGAGCCGATGCGGCGATTCATCGACCATGGCCTCGTGGAGCAGGCACAGGGCAGGGCGCTGCCCTTCGTGATCCGTACCGTGCACGACGGCGCCATCGTCGGCAGCACGCGCTTCGGCGCCATCGAGTCGGTACATCGCCGCGCCGAGATCGGCTGGACCTGGCTGTCGCCCGCCGTGCGTCGAACGCCCGTGAACACGGAGTGCAAGTTGCTGCTGATGCGTCACGGCTTCGAGGCGCTGGGCTACAACCGGGTCGAGTTCAAGACCGATTCGCTGAACGCGGCGTCGCGCGCGGCGCTCAAGCGTATCGGCGCCACCGAGGAAGGTACGTTCCGCAACCACATGGTCGTCGAGGATGGCCGGCGCGTGCGGCACTCCGTCTACTTCAGCATCATCCGCGAGGAATGGCCGGCGGTCGGCGCCGCACTCGAATCACGAATCGCGCAACCCTTTACTTTCGAAGTTCCTGAACAGGTTTAGTCATGCCCAGCACGAGCAGATATACCGGCCTCGTCGATCACTACCGTTCGCGCCTGCCGTTCGCATCGAATGTTCGCGCCATCGCGCTGTGCGAGGGGCGCACGCCGCTGATCCGGCTCGAGAACCTGCCCAAGCGGCTGGGTTTCGAGAACGAGCTCTACGTGAAGTTCGAGGGCCTGAACCCTACGGGTTCGTTCAAGGATCGGGGCATGACCGTGGCCGTGACGCAGGCGGTGCACGAGGGTTCGCGCGCGATCATCTGTGCCTCGACGGGCAATACCTCGGCGGCGGCGGCGGCGTATGCGGTGCGCGCCGGCATCATGGCCTTCGTGCTGATCCCCGAGGGCAAGATCGCGCTCGGCAAGCTTGCGCAGGCCGTGGTCCATGGCGCAGTCGTCATCCAGGTGATGGGCAACTTCGACGACGGCATGCGCGTGGTCAAGGAAGTGGCCGCGACCTCGCCGTTGTCCATCGTCAACTCGATCAATCCCTTCCGCCTCCAGGGCCAAAAGACGGCGGCGTTCGAGATCATCGAGGCGCTGGGTTGCGCGCCGGACTACCACTGCCTGCCGGTCGGCAATGCCGGCAACATCACGGCCCACTGGATCGGTTACTCGGAAGCTTCGGGCCATGACACCGCGGCGCACACGCTGCCGGCCGCGCTGCGCACCTACGACCAGACGGCGATCACGAGTGGCCGACCGATCATGGTCGGGTACCAGGCCTCGGGTGCCGCACCCTTCCTGCGCGGCGGCCCGGTGAAGAATCCGGAAACGGTCGCCACCGCGATCCGCATCGGCGACCCGCAGTCCTGGAGCCAGGCCTGGCACGTGCGCAAGGAGTCGGGCGGCTGGTTCGACGAGTGCACCGACGACGAGATCCTGGCCACCCAGAAACTGCTGGCCGAGAGCGAAGGAGTGTTTTGCGAGCCGGCCTCGGCCGCCTCGCTGTGCGGCGCGCTGCGTGACATCAAGGCCGGCAGGATCAAGCCGGGCAAGACCGTCGTCTGCACGCTCACGGGCAACGGCCTCAAGGATCCGGACGTGGTCATGAAGCATGGCCTTGCGGGGCTGATGCAGGTGCCGGCCGAGCGCGCCTCGGTGGAGAAGGCGATCCTGAATCGGCTGTAGGCGCGAGCCCGCTTGCGAGCCGAGCGGGGCCAGGCTTTCGTCGGCAGTCAGTTCGCTCCTCGAAGGAGAGGTCGTCGCGGATGCTAGACTTCTCGCGGTTTTTCGACGCGACGGCGGCATGAACTGGGCGGACTACGGCATCCTGGCCATCGTCATCCTCTCGATTCTCATCGGGGTGCTGCGGGGTTTCATCCGCGAGCTGTTCGGGATCGGAACGTGGATCCTCGCCATCGCGCTGGCCGTGCTGTTCGGACCCAAGGCTGTCATCGCACTGCAGGCGCACATCGCCACTCCGCTGGTCCGCATGGGCGTCGCGTACGGCGGGCTGTTTCTCGCTGGCTTGCTGATCGGCGGCATCCTCACCGCGCTGCTCGTGGCGCGCGTCCGCCAGAGCCGGTTCTCGTCGGCGGATCGCACGCTCGGCGCTGGGCTGGGGCTGATCCGCGGCGTCGTCGTTGTGGGCCTGGTCGTGCTGCTGACGCGCACGGTCGACGTCAGCCAGGAGGCGTGGTGGCGCGAATCGGCGCTGATCGGCCCCGCGATGCCGGTGGCCGATGCGCTGGACACGTTCATCCCGGATTCGTGGCTCGCACCCTTGAAGCCGGACCCGAAGCCCCCAGCTGTACCTGAACCGGGAGCAGGTGGCGCGGCGAAGCCCGCGCCGTCCGCGCCCCCCGCCTGAGGAGACGCCTCGCATGTGCGGCATCGTTGGCATCCACTCCCACGGGCAGGTCAACCAGGAGCTGTACGACGCCCTCACCATGCTGCAGCACCGCGGCCAGGACGCGGCGGGCATCATGACCACCGACGGCTCGAAGCTGAACCTTCGCAAGGACAACGGGCTGGTCCGCGACGTGTTCCACGCGGACGAGCACATGATGCGGCTGCGCGGCACGCTGGGCATCGGGCATGTGCGCTATCCCACCGCCGGCGTCACCAGCGCCGCAGAAGCGCAGCCCTTCTACACGAACATGCCTTTCGGCATTTCGCTGGCGCACAACGGCAATCTGACCAATGCCGACGAGCTCAAGCTCGAACTGTTCCGCGAGGACCGGCGGCACCTGAATACCGAGTCCGACTCGGAGGTGCTGCTCAACATCTTCGCGCACGAGCTGCTCAGCCAGAACAAGATGCGGCTGCAGCCGGACGACGTCTTCGCCGCGGTCTCGGGCGTGCACCGCCGCTGTCGTGGCGCTTACGCCTGCGTAGCGATCATCACGGGCTATGGCCTGCTCGGTTTCCGCGATCCGTTCGGCATCCGCCCGGTTGTCTACGGCCGTCGCCGTACGCCGGAAGGCTACGAGTACATGATCGCGTCGGAGTCGGTGGCATTGAACGCGCTGGGCTTCGAGCTCGTCGCCGACATCCTTCCGGGTGAGGCGATCTTCATCACGACCGACGGCAAGCTGTACAAGCGCCAGTGCGCGGCCAACCCGGTCTACTCGCCCTGCATCTTCGAGTACGTGTACCTGGCGCGTCCCGACTCGCTGATGGACAAGATCTACGTGCACAAGGCGCGCCTGCGCATGGGCATGAAGCTGGCCGACCGCATCAAGCGCGAATGGCCCGACCACGACATCGACGTGGTCATCCCGATCCCCGACACCTCGCGCGTACCGGCCTCGGAACTGGCTTCCGAACTCGGCGTCCCGTATCGCGAGGGTTACGTCAAGAACCGCTACATCGGCCGCACCTTCATCATGCCGGGGCAGAACCAGCGCAAGAAGAGCGTGCGCCAGAAGCTCAACCCCATCGAGGTCGAGTTCCGCGGCAAGAACGTGCTGCTGGTCGACGACTCGATCGTGCGCGGCACCACGAGCAAGGAGATCATCGAGATGGCGCGCGAGTCGGGCGCCCGCAAGGTCTACTTCGCTTCCGCGTCGCCGCCGGTGCGTTATCCGAACGTGTACGGCATCGACATGCCCTCGTCGGCCGAGCTCGTCGCGCACGGACGCACGATCCCGGAACTGGAGAAGCTGCTCGGCGCCGACCGCCTGATCTTTCAGGAACTGGACGATCTCATCGACGCGGTGCTGCACAAGCACGCCACGATCGAGCGCTTCGACTGCTCGGTGTTCACGGGCAAGTACATCACCCAGGACATCAGCCCCGAGTACCTGAGCCAGCTCGAGCTATTCCGCTCGGACGCGGCCAAGCAGGCGCGCAAGCAGGGCGGGAGCTCCGTGATCGAGATGGAGAACGCCGGCGCGGGCTGAGTCTCGGGTTCCTAGTGGATCCGGGTCTGGCGGCGGACCTGCGCCCGGAGTTCCGGCACCGGCACGGGCACGATGATCAGCTCCCTGTTGGTGAGCTGCAGCTGCCGCTGCACGGCGAACGGAAGCTGGTTGTGCAGCATCGCGGTGAACAGGTTCTCGCCCTCGAACACGAGCTTGGAGCCGAAGCAGGTCGATGTCGGGTAACGCGCGTAGACGTCGTCGATCAGGGTGAGCAGTTCGCTCAGCGGATCGGCCCCGTAGCCGTCTACGGCCTCCGAGGCGAGGTGCCGGCTGCGGCAATAGCTCGTGAAGTATCCCAGCGAGTTCCTCACCCGTGACTTGAGCAAGGCCAGGGTCCGCTCGCTGTCGAAGCTGTCGCGGTCGACCTCGCCGATCGACACGAACACGAAATTTCGGAAGCGCGCCTCGGAATTGTCGAGCACCCAGCGCAGGGTGCGCATGCCCGCGCCGCGGCTGGCGCCGATCAGGATGATCGCGGTCGGCGCGTCGGGCGTCAGGCTCGGCGCCGGCAGGTTTTCCGGCCAGTCCTGGCGCACGACGTAGGTGTCGTCGATGCGCGAGACCATTGCCTTGACCGCGTCGTAGTGCCTCCGCACCGCGACGCAGACGCCGGCCACGGCGCCCGTGACCAGCAGGGTCACCCAGGCGCCGTGCGTGATCTTCTCGACCAGGATCACCGCCAGCATCGCGGTCGCCACCACGAAGCCGGTCGCCGACAGCAGGAAGGACCGCTTCCAGCGCGGTACGTGCCGGCGTTGCTCGAGCCAGTGGCGCGTGAGGCCGAACAGCGTGATCGAGAAGGTCAGGAACAC
Organism: Panacagrimonas sp.; assembly: GCA_046594215.1. Classification (GTDB taxonomy): domain Bacteria; phylum Pseudomonadota; class Gammaproteobacteria; order Nevskiales; family Nevskiaceae; genus Panacagrimonas. Next base: position 9,484 of record JBKJPX010000084.1, on the reverse strand, counting down.
GTTGATGCTGTACAGCACCACCAGCAGCGACACGTCGCCACCGGTGGCGAGCAGCACCACCAGCGCCGAGACGCCCATCACCAGCAGGCCGTTCTGGGTGACCATCCGGCTCGACAGCTGGCGGAACTGGCGCGGCACCCAGCCGTCGCTGGCCATGCTCGCCAGCACCGCGGGGCCGCCGAGAAATCCCGTGTTGGCCGCCACCAGCAGCAGTCCGGCCTCGAGCGCCAGCACCACGGTCAGCGAGATCGAGACGTGATGCGGGTCTGCGAACATTTGCGACAAGATGTTGCGGAAGGTCACGGCGTTGAGCGTCTGGTTCTCGATGGCCCGCGCGTCCCACAGCAGGTAGATCAGCACCGTGCCCGCCGCCATCACGGCCAGCGACAGCGCCATGTAGAACATCGTCCAGTGCCCGGTGCGAACGCGCGGCTGGGCCAGGGTGTTGACGTTGTTCGAGACCGCCTCGATCCCGGTGTAGGTGCCCGCTCCCAGCGAGTAGGCGCGCAGGAACAGCGCCGCCGCGAACAGCCAGCCGCGCTGGTCGACGACGGCACGGGTCTCGTCGAGAGTCTGCGGGATCACGAGACCCAGGCCTTCGCCGTGGGCGAGGATGCCGTAGCCGATCAGCCCAAGGTGCGTGACGATGAAGCCCAGGAAGATCGGCGTCAGCCAGCGGATCGACTCCTTCATGCCGCGCAGGTTCAGCCACAGCAGCAGCGCGAGGATCAGGGCCTCGGAAGGCAGCTTCCAGCCCTGGGCATCGCCCGACAGCAGGCTGTACAGGGCATCGCCGCCGCTGGCGATCGAGATCGCAATGGTCAGCACGTAGTCGACGATCAGCGCCGCGCCCGACACCAGCCCGGCGCGCGGCCCGACCAGCTTGGTGGCCGCCTTGTAGCCACCGCCGCCCGACGGGAACAAGTCGATGACCTGGTTGTACGAGGCCGCGATGATCAGCACCGTGACGCCGGTGGCCAGTGCCAGCCAGGGCGCGAGGTGGACGTGCGGGCCCAGCGCGAGGAAGGCCTCGGCCGGGCCGTAGCAGGCCGAGGACAGGCCATCCGCGCCCAGGCCGATCCAGGCCATGAACGCGATCAGCGCGACGTGCTGCCGGGTGCCGGTATCGAAGGGATCCAGCTCCCGTCCAAGCAGGACGCGGCGGACGCGGTCGTAAGTCGACATGGGCCGGAAGGCGGGGCGGGAGTGCAGCTTAGCGGGAACGCGAATGCGCGGGACGCCCCTCAGAGCAGCGGCGCCGACACTGCTAGACTTGTTCCCGCCGATTTATTCGCTTGCGGGCGCCGGAGTCCCCGGCAATCAGCTAAGCGTGCACAGCAACTGCAATCGGCCCGCCCAGACGCGGGCTTTTTTCATCAGAAGCCCGCGTGAACGAGTCCTTGCCATGACCGACACGCCCGACGCCAGTTTTTCCGACCATCCCGAACAGCACTGGGGTGCGGCCACGCTCGGTATCCGCGCGGCCCAGCACCGCACGGCCGAGATGGAGCACTCGCCAGCGATCTTCGCCACTTCCAGCTTCGTTTTCCGAAGTGCTGCCGAGGCGGCCGCCGTATTCGCGGGCGAGCAGGAAGGCAACATCTACGGCCGTTTCACGAATCCCACGGTGCAGGCCTTCGAGGAGCGCCTGGCGCGGCTGGAGGGCGGCGATGCCTGCGTGGCCACGGCCAGCGGCATGGTGGCGATCCTGTCGCTGGTGATGGCCACGATGAAGGCCGGCGATCACCTGCTGGCGTCGAGCGGACTGTTCGGAGCAACGATCAGCCTGTTCAACAACTACCTTGTGAAGTTCGGCATCGGGGTGGACTACGTCGACCCGAAGGACCCGGCGCTCTGGGAAAAGGCGATCCGGCCCAACACGAAGCTGCTGTTCGTCGAGACGCCGTCGAACCCGCTCACGGAGATCGCCGACATCGCCGCGCTCGCCGCGGTGGCGCATCGTCACGGCGCGAAGCTGGCCGTCGACAACTGCTTGCTCACGCCGGTGTTCCAGAAGCCGCTCGAGTTCGGCGCGGACTACGTCATCCACTCCGCGACCAAGTACCTCGACGGGCAGGGACGCTGCCTGGGCGGTGCGATCGTCGGCGACTCGCAGAGTGTGGGCAAGGACGTGTTCGGCTTCATGCGTACAGCGGGTCCCTGCCTGTCGCCGTTCAATGCCTGGGTGTTCCTCAAAGGCATGGAGACGCTGTCGGTCCGCATGAAGGCGCACGAGGAGAGCTCGCGCCGGCTCGCGACCTGGCTCAACGAGCAGGTTGGCGTGAAGCACGTGTACTACCCGGGCCTGCCGAGTCATCCGCAGCACGAGCTTGCGAAGAAGCAGAGCCGCGGCTACGGCGCGATTGTCTCCTTCGAAGTCGAGGGCGGACGCCAGGGTGCGTGGAAGGTCATCGACGCCGTGCGCCTGTGCTCGATCACCGCGAACCTGGGCGACACCCGCACGACAATCACGCATCCCGCGACGACGACCCATGGGCGCATCAGCGCCGAGGCGCGCGCTGCGGCAAGCATCTCGGAAGGCCTCGTGCGCATCGCCGTGGGCCTCGAGGATCTCGACGACATCCAGGCCGACCTTCAACGCGGCCTGGGCTGACGAAGCCGCCGTGTCCTTCGGAGCTGCCCTGTCCTTGTCGCCGTCGGCTGCGCTGCTCGCGGCGCTTTGCGAGGACGACCCGGCGCGCAAGTGTGCGTGCGTGGCGGCGCTGCCGGCAGACTTCGGGGGCAGCCCGGACAGCGCGAGGCTCGCGCAGGACCCTCGGATTCCCGGCCGTCCCGTCCGTCCCTTCCTCGTGAATCCGCGCGACGTCCCGTTCCGCGGACTGGGCAGTGCCGAAGGCCGCGCGGCGATGGTGCACGCGGTGGCGCACATCGAGTTCAACGCCGTGAACCTCGCGCTCGACGCCGCCCTTCGCTTCGGCGGGATGCCGCGGGCGTATTACGCGGACTGGGTCGGCGTGGCGCAGGACGAGGCGCGTCACTTCGCGTTGCTGTCCGGGCGCCTGGCCGAACTCGGCCATGCCTACGGCGACTTCCCCGCGCACAACGGACTGTGGGAAGCAGCCGAGAAAACCGCGCACGACCCGATGGTGCGCATGGCGCTGGTGCCGCGCGTGCTCGAGGCGCGGGGCCTCGACGTGACGCCCGGCATGATCCATCGCCTCAAGGAGGTCGGGGACACCGCGACGGCCGCGATCCTGGGCGTGATCCTCGACGAGGAAATACGCCACGTCGCGATCGGCACGCACTGGTTCCGCCACCTCTGTGCCGCGCGCGGCGTCGACCCGGTGCTGACGTTTCGCGCGCTGGTGGTTGAACACCGCGTGCGCCTGCAGCGTCCGTTCAACGAGCCGGCGCGCGCGCGCGCCGGCTTCGATCCTCTGGAACTCGCGATCTGATCGCCATTCCCGCGCCAGCCAAGATGACGATTGGTTACAGGATCGGCACAGTAGGGCAATGAACACCGCGTCCCCGCGCTCGACGCTGATGAAGCTGGTGCTCGCCGATGGCCAGTCGCTCGTGCGCGCCGGCATCCGCCTGCTGCTGCAGAGCGAAGGCCAGGCCGAGGTCGTCGGCGAAGCCGCGGACGGGCAGGAACTGCTAAGCCTCGTCGCCAGGCTGCGGCCGCGCGTCGCCCTGGTCGAACTCGACCTGCCCGTGGTCAACGGACTCGACGTGCTGGCCCAGGTCCGTCGGCACTACCCCGAAGTGGCCGTGCTGCTGCTCGCCGGCAGGCCCGAGCCCGGGCAGGTTCGCTCGGCGCTTCGTCAGGGCGCCGCCGGGTTCCTCACCAAACAGGCGGAGCCCCAGGAGCTGGGCTTGGCGCTGCGGTCGATCGAGAAGCAGCAGACCTACATCAGTCCCGCCGTCTCCAACCTGCTGCTCGATCGTCGCGACCAGAGCCGGGTCGAGGACTCGGCCATCCTGACCCACCGTCAGCGACAGGTTCTGACCCTGATTGGGAAGGGAAGATCCACCAAGGAAATCGCGGCCTTGCTCGGGGTTTCCGTGAAAACGGTCGAGACTCACCGCGCGCGCCTGATGCAGTCCCTCGGGCTCTACGGCACGAACGCCCTGATGCGCACGGCCATGCGCTGGGGCCTGGATACACACGAGCACTGAGCGCTTCCCGATAGGCGGCAGGATTCTGGCGTGTGTAGTGCAAACCCCTACAAATCGTAAGGAATACACTTCTTCGCGCCCGCTCTTCCTTCAACGAGGATGACTCCACCAACAACGGGCAAACAGCCCGAGGGAGTCGGAAATGAAACCCAGTCTCGCAGTGCGTGCCACCCAGAGCATGGTGCTGACGCCGCAACTGCTGCAGTCGATTCGGCTGCTGCAGCTCTCGACCCTGGATCTGGAGCAGGAGATCGAGCAGGCGCTCGAAGAGAACGTGATGCTCGAGACCGACGAGACGCCGGAAGTGGCGGACGAGTCGACCACCTCGCCCGTCGAAGCCGTCTCCGTCGAGACCGAGTCCGTGCCCGAACCTGCCACCGGCTGCGATGCGGGCGCCACCTCCGAAGTCGAGGCCGACTTCGACTGGTCGAGCAGCGAAACCTGGTCGGGTGGCGAGCCCCCTGACGAGGACGAGGAGCACTGGACCTCACGCACCGCCGCGCCTTCGCACAGCGATGCCCGCATGTCTGCCCTCGACCAGCTGCGCCTGATGGTGCGCAGCGAGCGCGAGAGCGCGATCGTCACCGCGATCATCGAGAACATCGATGACAACGGTTATCTCGAATGCCCATTGGGCGAGATCGGCTCGCACCTGGGCGAGGCGTTCGACGCCACCGCCTCGGAGCTCGAAGCGGGCCTGGCGATGGTGCAGTCCGTGGAGCCGACCGGCTTCGGCGCGCGCAACCTCGTCGAGTGCCTGAGGCTTCAGTTGGAGAGCCTGCCGGGCTCGACGCCGGGCAGGGAGCTGGCCTTGTATCTGGTGGCCAACTGCCTGGAACTGGTGGCTGAGCGGCGCCTCGACCAGGTGCGCCGCGAATTGCACGCCAGCGAGGCCGACATGAAGGCCGCGTTCAACCTCGTGCTGGCGCTGGATCCCAAGCCGGGCGCTTCGCAGGGCGCACCCGCGGAAGCCGCCATCCCGGACGTGATCGTGACCGGCCGTCCCGGTGCCTGGAAGGTGGAATTGAACACCGAGCGCCTGCCGCGCATCCGCGTCAACGGCTCCTACGAGCGCGCGGTGGCGACGTCGGCCCACAAGGCGCTGAAGGACAAGCTGCAGGAAGCGCGGTGGCTCGTGCGCGGCCTGGAGATGCGCCACGAGACACTGCTCAAGACCGCGCGTGCGGTGTTCGAGCGCCAGAAGGGCTTCCTGGAACACGGCGAAGAACGCATGGCGCCCCTGACCCTGCGCGAGGTGGCGGACGCCATCGGCATGCACGAGTCCACGGTCTGCCGCGTGACCACCGCCAAGTTCATCCAGACACCCTGGGGCGCGTACGACTTCAAGAGCTTCTTCCCGAGCCAGATCACCGGTTCCGACCTCGAGGCTTCAGGCACTGCCGTCAAGGCCATGATCCGCCGCATCGTCGACGGCGAGAACCGCCACAACCCGCTTTGCGACGGCGCCATCGCGGCCTTGCTGCTGCGCCAGGGCATCCGCGTTGCGCGCCGTACGGTGGCCAAGTACCGTGAAGCCATGAAGATCGCGCCGGCCACGGCCAGGCGCGGGATTCCGGTGCGGCGCGGTCAGCTGGTGCAGATGGGTTGAGGATGGAGGAAGGAATGGACAAGCTGCGCACGCTGCTGATCGACGACAACAAGGGGTTCGTCGTGCTGGCCAAGCACCTGCTGGCGTCGGTGCCGGAAGTCGACGTGATCGGTTGCGGCTACGACGGCTTCGACGCGGTTCGCATGGCCGAGGAACTTCGCCCCGACCTGATCATCATCGACCTTGCGATGCCTGGCATGGGCGGCCTGCAGGCCACGCGCCTGATCAAGGCGCAGGACTCTCCGCCGCGCGTGATCATCGCCAGTCACTACGACGACGCCAGCCACCGCGAGCACGCGGCCGGCGCCGGCGCCGACGGCTTCGTGAACAAGCAGGAATTCGAACACCGTATCCCGGAACTGGTGCGTAGCTTCGTGTCCGGGGGGACGCATGCCTGAATCGAGAGTGCTGGTCGTCGACAACGACGATTCCCGCGCGCAGGCAATCGCCGCCTGTCTCCAGTTCATCGACTACAGCCCCGTCACCGTCGATTGCGTGCAGTCGATCAAGCTGTCGGAGCACAAGCCGCAGGACTGGCTGGCCGTGATGATCGGCGGCGTCGCCGACTGGAACGAGCTCGGCGCGTTCGTCGCCTGGCTCAAGCGCGACCGATACCATCCGCCGCTGCTGGTGCTGCCGCCGAACCACGAGAAGGCCGTCGCCGCGCTCGAGCTCGATCGCAGCGCCTGCCTGCCGGTGGACTATCCCGTGAAGTACGCGCAGCTCAACGAGCTGCTGCGGCGCGCGGGCCTGGTGCGCATGGACCAGCAGGCCGCCACCGTGCGCGTGGCCGGCCCGTCCGGAAACTCCGTGCCGGTGCGACGCGTGAAGCGCCTGATCGAACAGGTCGCCTCGCACGACACCACCGTGCTCATTACCGGTGAATCCGGGACCGGTAAGGAAGTCGTTGCACGGGCGGTGCACGAGCACTCGAATCGCCGCGACAAGCCCTTCGTGGCGGTGAACTGCGGCGCCATTCCCGCCGACCTGCTCGAGTCCGAACTGTTCGGGCACGAGAAGGGCGCATTCACGGGTGCCATCACCACGCGTCGCGGCCGCTTCGAGATGGCCGATGGCGGCACGCTGTTCCTCGACGAGATCGGCGACATGTCGCTGCCGATGCAGGTGAAGATCCTGCGCGCGCTGCAGGAACGCACCTACGAGCGCGTCGGGTCCAACCGTAGCCAGCGCTGCGACGTGCGCGTCATCGCAGCGACGCATCGCAACCTCGAGCAGAACATCGTCAAGGGCACGTTCCGCGAGGACCTTTTCTACCGCCTCAACGTGTTCCCCATCGAGATGCCGCCGCTGCGCGATCGTCTCGAAGACCTGCCGCTGCTGATAGACGATCTCATCGTGAGTCTGGAAAAGAACGGTCACGGCACCGTGGCGCTCGCCCCGGCCTCGGTGGAGACACTGCGCACCTATCACTGGCCCGGCAACGTGCGCGAGCTGTCGAACCTCGTCGAGCGTCTGGCGGTGCTGCATCCCCGTTCGGTCGTGCAACCGGGCGACCTGCCCAGCCGCTACCGCGGCGGCGTGCAGGCCAGCGCGGGGGTGGACCTGGCGCCAGTAGTGTCGGAGGGCCTGATGCCTGGGCCGGACAGCGTGATGCCGTCGCGCAAGCCCGTGAACGGCGAGGCGGTGCTGCCGCCGGACGGCGTGAACCTGAAGGATCACATCGAGAACATCGAGCTCGCGCTGATCAAGCAGGCGCTCACGCAGTCCAACGGCGTCGTCGCGCACGCGGCCAAGCTGCTCAACACGCGTCGCACGACCTTGGTCGAGAAGCTGCGCAAGTACGGCCTGACGCGCGAACTCGCAGGGGATCCGGAAGCCGCGACCTCGTCGCAGGACGCCTGAGTACGACGCGGGCAGGTCGCTGCGCGGCCGTCCGCGGTTCAGGTTTCATCGGTCTGGACGGGTAGAACGTGGAAGCGGTCTGCTACACGTCCGTGGCCCGAGAAAGGTCTTCCTGGAGGTGGGCATGTGCCGGAACATCAAGACGCTCTTCAATTTTGAGCCGCCCGCGAGCGAGGACGAGATCCGCGCGGCCTCGCTGCAGTTCGTGCGAAAGATCGGGGGATTCAACGCACCATCGAAGATCAACGGGGCGGCGTTCGAGCTCGCGGTGGATCAGGTCACGCAGGCCGCGACCCTGCTCATGCAGTCGCTGGTGACGCTGGCGCCGCCCAAGGATCGCGAGGTCGAGCGGGCCAAGGCCAAGACGCTGTCGGATCAGCGCTTCGGTCGCGCGTGACCGCGCAACGGGCCGTCACGTAGCCCGGACGAATTCCGGGTTTTCGCGATCCCGGGCGGGGAATCCCGGACTTCGTCCGGCTACCGGCTAGACGCCGGGCGCGCCCGGAAATCCGACGTAGTACTGCCCGGTGAGCATGCCGCCATCCACCGCGATCTCGGCGCCGCACAGGTAGCTCGAGTCGTCGCTCGCCAGGAACAGCGAGGTCTTCGCCACTTCCTCGGAATCGCCGACGCGCTGCATGGGCACCATGCCGTAGCGCTTGTTCACCTCGGCTTTTTCCTGCGCGTAGGGGTTGCCCATCGCGGTGTCGATGCCGCCGGGATGGACCGAGTTCACGCGAACGCCCTTGTGGCCGTACTCCATTGCGGCGACGCGCGTCAGGCCGCGGATACCCCACTTGGACGCGCAGTACGCGCCGAGGCCGTTTGCGCCCTTCATGCCGTCGGCGGAAGAGATGTTCACGATGCTGCCGCGCCCGCGGTCGCACATGCGGCTTCCCACCGTTCGAACGCCGAGGAAAGTGCCGGTGAGATTGATGCCGGTCACGCGTTCGAAGTCGGCTTTGCCGGTGTCGCGGATCGTCTTGAACAGCAGCACGCCTGCGTTGTTGACCAGCACGTCGACCGGCCCGAAGCGTCTCTCGGTGTCGGCGACGAGCGCCTCCCACTCGCTCTCCTCGCGCACGTCGAGGTGACGGAAGTGCGCGTTGGCGCCGAGTTCCGCCGCGAGTCTCGCGCCGTCCTCGTCGAGCACGTCGGCGATGACGACCTTGGCGCCCTCGGCCACGAACAGGCGGCAGGTCGCCGCCCCCATGCCGCGCGCGCCGCCGGTGACGATCGCGACCTTGTCCTGGAGTCTGCCCATGGGATGCATGCTCCTGCCTGTTATTCGACGACCGCGGGGTGCGCGGGGTGGGGGCCGCCCAGCATCGGGCGATGTGACGGCGGCTGGCGGCCTTCGTCGCCGACGCCGTATTCCTGCGCCAGTTCCGCGCCGATGTGGACCTGGCCGGACTTCTCGGCGCGCTTCGGATCACGGTACAGCGACGCGAGCACGTGGCCAGTGAATTCCGGCGTCTCCGCGATGTCCCAGAACCCCGCGTATTTCTGCGGCTCCGAATCCATGACGCGCTGGGTGCGATCGGTGCGCAGCATGCCCATCCAGATCGACACCGCCGCGACGTTGAAGGGCCTGAGGTCCACGCCCATGTCCTTGGCGAACTTGTCGATGCCGACCTTCTGCGCGCCGTAGCCGGGGCCGTGCATGTAACAGCTCGCGCCGAACGAGGAGGTGAACGCGATCAGGCCGTTCTTGTTGGCGGCCATGACTTTCGCGGCATGCCAGCTTGCGACGTAGGCCGAGCGCAGGCCGACGTCGAGAATGTCGACCATGTCGAGCGGCTTTTCCCAGAACGGGCCTTTCACGATCAGGCTGTCGTGCAGGAACGTGGCGTTGTTGACGAGGATGTCGAG
>JBKJPX010000007.1:0-203166 GCA_046594215.1 Panacagrimonas sp. | reverse complement strand
CGGATGAATCCCTCCGCATCCTTCTGGTTGTATGCCCCACGATCGTCCTCGAACGTGGCAATCGTCGCGTCGAAAAGGCTGTCTGCCGAACGGCGACCGGCGTTGTAGACCGCGCCCTTGTAGAGCTTGAGCCGCACCTCGCCGTTCACGCGCTCCTGGGAATTGTCGATCATCGTCTGAAGCATCTTTCGCTCCGGGCTCCACCAGTAGCCGTTGTAGATCAGGCTGGCGTAGCGCGGCATGAGCTCGTCCTTCATGTGCGCGACCTCGCGGTCCAGGCAAAGGGACTCGATCGCGCGATGGGCCTTGAGCAGGATGGTGCCGCCCGGCGTCTCGTAACAGCCGCGGCTCTTCATGCCGACGTAGCGGTTCTCTACGATGTCGAGGCGACCGATGCCGTGCTTGCCGCCGATCTCGTTGAGCGTCGCCAGCACGTTGTGGGGGCTCAGCTTCTGGCCGTTGATCGCGACCGGGTCGCCCTTCACGTATTCGATCGTGATGAGCTCGGGCTCGTTGGGCGCGTCTTCCGGGTTCTTGGTCCAGCGCCAGATGTCGTCCGGCGGGCACCACCACGGATCCTCCAGACCGCCGCCCTCGTAGCTGATGTGCAGCGAGTTGGCGTCCATCGAGTAGGGCGAGCCACCGCCCTTCTTCTTCGCGATGGGAATGTTGTGCTCGGCCGCGTAGGCCAGCAGCTTCTCGCGCGAATTCAGGTCCCACTCGCGCCAGGGCGCGATGACCTTGATTTCGGGCCACAGTGCGTAGGCACCGAGTTCGAAGCGCACTTGGTCGTTGCCCTTGCCGGTGGCACCGTGGCTGATCGTGTCGGCGCCGGTGATCTTCGCGATCTCCACAAGGCGCTTGGCGATCAGCGGGCGCGCGATGCTGGTCCCCAACAGGTACTCGCCCTCGTAGATCGCGTTGGCGCGGAACATCGGGAGCACGAAATCGCGTGCGAATTCCTCGCGCAGATCATCGATGAAGATTTCCTTCACGCCGAACTGCTGCGCCTTGGGACGCACGTGGTCGAGTTCCTCGCCCTGGCCGATGTCGGCGGTGAAGGTCACCACCTCGCACTGGTAGGTGTCCTGCAGCCACTTGAGGATGACGGAGGTGTCGAGACCTCCCGAGTACGCGAGGACGACTTTGCGGGTCTTGCTCATGGGCGGCCGTGAGGCGTCGGACAAAGAGGGCGCGGATTATTGGACCCGCGGGCCCATGACTCAAGTTGTCGTGAGGGCACGAACATCGCGCGAGGCGCGATGTGCTCCCTCTCCCCATGCGCTTTTCGCGTGGGGAGAGGGCCGGGGTGAGGGGCAGGTAGCTCGCAGGCTGAAGCCCGTAACGGAGAAGGCGTCCGTCCCTCGCCCGTCTCGCGCAGAGACGGAGTTTTCAGGCCGGATCGTCGTTACAAGCCGGCCCAGAATCCCCGAATCCGGCCGGACCTTCCGTTATAGTGCCGCCCCCATGGACGCCCCTGCCCCCCTCCCCGCACTCCGCATCGGACATCGTTTCCGCGGATTCCTGCCGGTGGTGGTGGACGTGGAAACCGGCGGATTCAACAACCAGACCGACGCCCTGCTCGAGATCGCGGCGGTGATCCTGGGCGTGGATGCGGCCGGCAACCTGGTGCGCCGCCAGACGGTCTTCAGCCACGTGGAGCCCTTCCCGGGCGCGAACATGGAAAAGGCCTCCATGGAGGTCAACGGCATCAAGGTGGACAACCCCCTTCGGCTGGCCAAGAAGGAAACCGACGCGCTGGCGCACATCTTCAAGCCCATTCGCCAGGCGATCTCCGAGAACGGCTGCACGCGGGCCGTGCTGGTGGGCCACAACGCGCACTTCGACCTGGGCTTCCTGAACGCCGCGGTTGCGCGCACCGGCATCAAGCGCAACCCCTTCCACCCGTTCTCGTGCTTCGACACGGTGACGCTGGGCGGCAGCCTGCTGGGCCAGACCGTGCTGGCGCGCGCCGCCGAGGCCGCGGGGCTGCCCTACGACGCGCGCGAGGCGCATTCCGCGATCTACGACGCGGAGATGACGGCGGATTTGTTCTGCACGCTGATCAACCGGGTGCGGCCGCTGTTCGAGGCGATTGGCTTGCCGAAGGATGCTGCGGTGGTCGCGGATCCGGAAGACGGGCCGGCGGCCTGATCATCGGCGTAGCTCGGGTGAAGTCCTCAAGCTTTTCGCAACCCCGGGACTAAACACCGGCTGTCTGGCTTCGCGAAATTCAACGCCCGGGTATCTACGGTGCTTTTTCCGACTCGATCCACCCGCCGCCCAGCGACTTGTACAGCTGCACCGTCGAAAGACGCGCACTCAACCGCGCCGATGCGCGCCCGAGCTTGGCGTTGAACAAATCCCGGTCGGCGTTGATCACGTCGAAGTACGACGAGTAGCCCACCTTGTAGCGTGCCGTGGCGATCTCCTCGGCGCGCTGCTGCGCCTCGACGAGTGCGTCCTGCGCCTGCTCGACCTCGGCCAGCTTCTGACGGCCCACCAGCGCATCGGCAACCTCGCGAAACCCGTTGCGCACGGCACGCTCGTAGACGGCCAGCGCTTCGGCCTTGCGCGCGTCGGCCAGATCCACGCGGTAGAGATTGCGGTCGGCGTCGATCAGCGGCTGAAGCAGATCCACGCCCACCGACCAGGTCTGAGCGCCGCGAGTGAACAGGTCAGCCATGTCGCCGCTCAGAGAACCGTAGCTGCCCGTCAGAGAGATCGTCGGGAACAGCGCAGCCTTGGCGACTCCAATGCGCGCGTTGGCGGCGACGAGGCCCTGCTCGGCCTCGAGGATGTCGGGGCGACGCTCGAGCAGCTTGCTCGGCAGACCGGTCGGCACCTCAGGGTTCATCTCGCTCGCCGAAGCCACGGGACCATGCACGAAGCTGCCGGGATTGCGCCCCAGCAACAGGGACAGCGCGTGTTCGGTCTGCGCGACCTGGCGCTCGAAATCGGGAATGTTCGCGCGGGCCTGCGCGAGTTGGGCCTCGGCCGAGGCCACGTCGAGTCCGCTGACCACGCCACGCTCCGACTGCGCTCTCGTGAGCTTGAGGAATTCCTCGCGGGTCGTGAGCGTGGCGCGCGTGACCTCGAGCTGTTCCTGGAGGCTCGCGAGGCGGAACCACGCCGTCGCCACGTCGGACACCAGGCTCACGAGTACGCCGCGGCGCGCGTACTCGGCGGCGAGCAGTTCGGCAACCGTCGCCTCCTTCTCGCGTCGCAGGCGGCCCCAGAGATCGAGCTCCCAGGACGCGCGCAGGCTGGCGGTCCGGGTCGTGCCGACACGGTGGTCGCCGCCCGCGGAGGCGTCCACCGCGCTCTTCTCGCGCGTGACGCCGCCGCCGATGCCGATCTGCGGCAGCAGGGTCAGCCCGGTCGAACCGAGCACGGCCTCCGCCTGGTCGACGCGTGCAACTGCGATGCGCAGGTCGAGGTTGTTGGCGATCGCACCGGCGATGAGCGTGTTGAGTTCGGGATCGCGATAGAGATTCCACCAGCCCTGGTCGGCGACGGAGCCCGGCGCCTCGGACGTCGCAGGATCCTCGAACCGGGCCGGCGTCTCGATCTGAGGGCGCGCGTAGTCGGGACCCAGGGCACAGGCTGACAGGGCCATCGCGGCAACCCCGACGAGCAGGCGCCTCATGACAAGAACTCGGTGGTGCCTTCAACCGGCGGCGGCGATTGCGGATGCGACGGCCCGCCGCGGAAGCGATCGACCGTGCCCTGGATGAGCACGTAGAACATCGGCACCAGGAAGATGCCGATCAAGGTGGCGGCGAGCATGCCGAACACCACGGTGGTGCCCAGCACCTGGCGCGCCGCGGCGCCGGCGCCGCTGGCGATCACCAGCGGCGTCGTGCCCAGGATGAACGCGAACGAGGTCATCAGGATCGGGCGCAGTCGCTGCCTCGCACCTTCCACCGCGGCGTCGGCCAGCGGCATGCCGCGCTCGTAGCCGAGCTTGGCGAATTCCACGATCAGGATCGAATTCTTCGCGGCCAGACCGATGAGCATGACCAGTCCGATCTGCACGTACACATCGTTGGCGAAGCCGCGGAAGGTCAGCGCGAGGAACGCCCCGAACACCGCGAACGGAATGCCCAGCAGCACCGCGAAGGGCACCACCCAGCTCTCGTAAAGCGCGGCCAGCACCAGGAACACGAACAGCACGCTGGCGCCGAAGATGTACTGCGCCTGCCCGGAAGCACGTCGCTCCTGGAAGCTCACGCCGCTCCACTCCTGCGTGAAGCCGGCCGGCAGGTCCGCCGCCAGTCGTTCCATCGCCGCCATCGCCTCGCCCGAGCTGACGCCCTGCGCACCCGAGCCGTTGATCGTCACCGCGCGGAAGATGTTGAAGCGCTCGATGTAGTCGGGCGTCTGGCGCATGCTCGTCGACACCAGGGTGGACAGCGGCACCATGTCGCCGTCCTTGGATCGCACGTACAGCTGGTTGACCGCCTCGGGCGAAGACCGGGCCGCGCCGTCGGCCTGCGCCGTCACGCGGTAGGTGCGCCCGAAAAGGTTGAAGTCGTTGATGTAGCTGCCGCCGAAGTAGGTCTGCAGCGCACCGAAGATGTCCGAGATCGGGATTCCCAGCGTCTTGGCACGCTCGCGGTCGATCACGTATTCCACCTGCGGCGTGTTCGGATTGAACACGGTGAACACGCGCGTGAGCTGCGGGTTGGTGTTGGCCTTGCCCAGCAGTTCGCCCATGTTGCCGATCAGGCCCTTGAGCTCGCCGCCGGTGCGGTCCTCGAGCACGAACTCGAAACCGCCACCGGAGCCGATGCCGGGGATCGAGGGCGGATTGACCACCAGGAAGCTCGCGTCCTGGATCTTGCTCGTCGCCGCCTGGATTTCCTTCAGGATCTGCTGCGCACTGTGTTTCGCGCCGCGGTCACCCCAGGGCTTGAGCGAGATGAACGAAGTGCCCGCCGACGAGTTCGTGATGCCCGACAGGAAGCTGAAGCCGATGATCTCGATCCGGTTATCGATGCCCTCGATGTTCGAGATCGCCTTGTCGAAGTCGAGCATCACCTTCTCGGTCCGCTGCGTCGACGCACCCGGCGGCAGCGAAACCGCGACCAGAAGGTAGCCCTGGTCTTCGTCGGGCAGGAAGCCGCCCGGACGCGAGATCACCAACCAGCCGGCCGCGAGCGTGAGCGCGCCGAACACCGCGATGCCGATCGCCGAACGCCGGATGCCGCGCCGCACTGTTCGCGAGTAACCCTCCGTCGCCCGCTTGAAACCGCGATTGAATGCGCCGAACACCCGGCCGAAGGGTCCGGCAATTTGGGACTCCTCCGTGGGCCGGAGCAGCATCGCGCACAGCGCCGGCGTGAAGGTCAGCGCCACCAGGCAGGAAATCATCACGGAGATCGACAGCGTGATCGCGAACTGGCGATAGAACTGGCCCGTAAGACCCGGCAGGAACGCCGCGGGGATGAACACGGCCGACAGGACGAGCGCGATCGCGAGGACAGGGCCTGCAACTTCCGCCATCGCCTCGCGCGTGGCCGCGCGCGCGCTCAGTTTTCGGTCCGCGTCCATCTTGGCAGTGACCGCCTCGACCACGACGATGGCGTCGTCGACGACCAGGCCGATGGCGAGCACCAGCGCGAACAGGGTGAGCGTGTTGATCGAGAATCCCAGCGCCACGAAGGCGCTGAACGCACCGACGATCGAGATCGGCACGGCCAGCATCGGGATCAGGGTGGCGCGCCAGCTCTCGAGGAACACGAACACCACGATCAGCACGAGGATGGTCGCGATCACCAGCGTGTGCACGACCTCGTCGACCGACTCGGACACGAATTGCGAGATGTCGAAGGGGATGGCGTACTCGATACCTTTGGGGAAGGATTTCGAGAGATCGGCCATCGCCTTCTGCACGCCTCGACGCACGTCGAGCGCATTGGCGTCGGGCAGCTGGTAGATGCCGATACCGGCGGAGGGCTCGCCGTTGAGCCTGTTGGAGCGCGTGTAGTCGGTCGCTGCCAGCTCCACGCGCGCGATGTCCTTCAATTGCACCAGGCTGCCGTCGCGCTGGGCGCGCACGACCACGTTCTCGTACTCGGCGACGCTGGACAGGCGGCCCTTCACGTAGACCGCGTACTGCTTTTCCTGGCCCTTGGGCGCGGGCTCTGCACCGATGGTCCCGGCCGGCGCAACCACGTTCTGCTCGTTGAGAACCGAAGAAATGTCCTGCGTGGTGACGCCCAGGCGCGCCATCTTCTCGGGGTCCAGCCAGATGCGCATGCCGTAGTCGCGGGCGCCGAAAACGATGACCTGGCCCACGCCCTGAACCCGCGCGAGCGCGTCGTAGACGTTGAGCGTCGCGTAGTTGCTCAGGAACAGGTAGTCGAACTTCGGATCGGTGGCGCGCAGGGTCACCAGCATCAGGATCTGCGGCTGGCGCTTGGTGACGGTGACGCCCTGGCGCACGACCTCCTGCGGCAGCGAGCGCTGTGCGATGGCGACACGGTTCTGCACCTGCACCGCGGCGATGTCCTGGTCGGTGCCGATGTCGAAGGTCACCGTGAGCGAGTAGGAGCCGTCGTTGCCGCTCTTCGAGCTCATGTACAGCATCTTCTCGACGCCGTTGACCTGCTGCTCGATCGGCGCGGCGATCGACGCCTCGACCGTGGCGGCGTCGGCACCGGGGAAGCTGGTGGACACTACGATCGACGGCGGCACGATCTGCGGGAAGCGCGCGACCGGCAGCTGCGTGAGTGAGATCGCGCCGGCGATCGTGATGATGATCGAGATGACCGCCGCGAAGATCGGGCGGTCGATGAAGAAATTCACCATGGCGCGGTCTTCAGGACTTGGCGGCGGGAGCGGTTTCGCCGGCCTTGGCCGGTGCGCCCGCGGGCGGCGCGGCGTCGTCCTCCTGGGTCGTGACCGAGGGCGGACTCGCCTCGGCGAGCTTGCCGTTGACCGGCGTACCGGGCTTGAGTTTCTGCATGCCCTCGATGACGACGCGCTCGCCCGCCTTGAGACCCTGTTGCACGAGCCAGTTCGAGCCGATGCGCGCGCCCATCGTGACGTCGCGCGGCTGCGCCTTGCCGTCGGTGTCGATGACCCAGACCGAAGTCTTGCCCTGCAGTTCCTGGATCGCGCGCTGCGGAATCAGCAGCGCGTCGTCGAGCTTGTTGGTGTCCACCACCACGCGCGCGAACTGGCCCGTGAGCAGTTCGCCCTTGGCGTTGTCCACAAGCAGGCGCACCGGGAGGGTGCCGGTCTTGCGGTCGACCGCGGCCTCGATGAAGTTCAGCTTCACGGGCCCCGGGTGCTCGGTGCCGTCGGCCAGGACGACGTGGAACACAGCGGTGGGATTCGGCTTCTCGCGGTTGATGCCGAAGCGATGCTGGAGCTCGAGCATGCGGCGCTCGCTGATGCTGAAATTCACGTACATCGGGTCGGTGTCGTAAACCGTGGCGAGCAGCGTCGAGTAGGCCGTCACGAGGCCGCCGATGCGGATCTGCGCGCGACCGACGATGCCGTCGATCGGCGAGGTCACCGTCGTGTACTCCAGGTTCAGCTCGGAGGTCTTGAGGGCGGCCTGCGCGGCGTCCACCGATGCCCGGCCGGCCGACACGCGTGCCTTCACGGCGTCCACTTCCTGCAGGCTCACCGCGTTCATCGCGGCCAGCGGAGAGACACGCTCGAGATCGCGCTCGGCCTGCTCGGATGCCGAGCGCGCCTGGGCCACCGCAGCCCTGGCTTCTGCACGCGCCGCGAGGTAAGGCTGCGAGTCGATCGTGAACAACACCTGCCCCTTGGTGACACGCGCACCTTCGACGATCTGCTGCTTTTCCAGCAGGCCCCCGACGCGCGGCCGGATCTCCACCGTGTTGAATGCTTCGGTCTCGGCCACGTACTCGACCGAAACGCGCGCCGATTGCGGCTTGAGTTCGAGAACGGTGACCTCGGCTGGGGGCGGGGACGGCGGCGCTTGCTTGCCGGAACAGGCGACCGCCAGGACAGCCGCGACGAAGAAGATGGGGAGCCGCACGGGGCCGGAGCGTAGGAACAGAAAGGAGGGCATGGCGGCACGAGTCGGATCAAAGCTAGCGTCATAATGATTAGCCTGCTAACTTACTGTCAAGCCCAAGCAGGATTTCGGGTCCTCATTATCTTTTCTGGTCCTTTTCAGTGAATTCCACCGCGCCCGAGTTGCACCGCCGCCTGCTTACACTGGTTCCGCGCAACTACTGGTTGCTGCGCAGCGTGATCGACTCGCGGCTCGAGCCGATGGGGCTCTCCAGCGGCCAGTGGCGACCGCTGCTGCTGCTCAACGACGCCGAGGCGCCGATGACCCAGGTCCAGATCGCGCGCAAGCTGGGCCTGGAATCCCCGACCGTCGTGCGCCTGCTCGACCGCCTGATGGACAAGGGGTGGGTCCACCGGCGCAACTGCCCCGGCGACCGGCGCGCCTACCACGTGGAACTCACGTCCGCGGCGCGCGCGCTGTGCGCTGACATCGAGAGCGTGCTGGGAGAGATTCGTGCCGCCGTGCTGACGGACTTCTCGCGCGCCGACCTGGTGCAGGCGGTCGACCTCATGGAGCGTATGCAGGAGCGTCTGGGCGCCCTCGATGGGCCCGGTCATTCAGGTCAAGGCAAGGCCGACGCGCTGAGCTTGGGAACCGTCGCGGCGGTCCCTTCGAATAGAATGCGGGCCGCTCGGCAACGCCGCCGCCCCGAAAAACTCAGCTAATGCCGCAGAGCCGGAACCGTACCCCGCTCCTCAGGATCGTCGTCGTTGCGCTAGCCCTGGTCTCAGCGGCGGGCGCCGCGCAGGCGTTCGACCTGGAAGACGTGGCCAAGCGCGCACAGACACTGGCCGGGCAGCCCTACAAGACGCCGGAATCACCGCTGCCCAAGGAACTGCTCGATCTCAACTACGACCAGTACCGCGATATCCGCTTCAAGCCGGACCAGGCAATCTGGCGTAACAAGGACCTGCCCTTCGAGCTGCAGCTCTTCCACAGCGGCCTGTACTTCAAGTATCCGATCCGCGTGAATCTGGTGAACTCGCAGGGCGTCTCGCCGCTGCCGTTCAAGCCGGGCCTGTTCGACTACGGCCGCCTCAATCCTCAGCTGGACCCGAACAAATTCGGCGGCGACATCGGCTTCTCCGGCCTGCGCGTCCACTACAAGCTCAACAAGGACGACTACAAGGACGAGGTCCTGGTCTTCCAGGGTGCGAGCTACTTCCGCGCGTTGGGCAGGGGGCAGCGCTACGGCCTGTCCGCACGCGGTGTGGCGGTGGACACCGGCATGCTCTCGGGCGAGGAATTCCCGAGCTTCACCGAATTCTGGGTCGTCTGGCCGCGCGCGAAGGACGACCACCTGGTCATCTACGCGTTGATGGATTCGCGCCGCGTGACCGGCGCGTTCCGCTATGACCTGCGCCCGGGCGACACCACCACGATGGACGTGCAGTCGCGCCTGTTCCTGCGTGAAAACGTGGCCAAGCTGGGCATCGCGCCACTCACGAGCATGTTCCTGTTCGGCGAGAACCAGCGCGGCGGCGCCGAGGACTACCGGCCCGAGGTGCACGATTCCGACGGCCTGCTGGTACACAGCGGCACCGGAGAATGGATCTGGCGCCCGCTGACCGATCCCAAGCGGCTGATCGTGACCTCGTTCGGCTCGACCAATCCCAAGGGCTTCGGCCTGCTGCAGCGCGACCGCTCCTATGAACACTACGAGGACCTCGAAGCGCGCTACGACCTGCGTCCGAGCGCCTGGGTCGAACCCAAGGGCGACTGGGGCGCGGGGCGCGTCGAACTGGTGATGATCCCGACACCCGACGAGACCAACGACAACGTCGTCGCCTACTGGGTGCCGGACAACCCGCCGGCCGTCGGCCGTCCGTACGACATCAGCTATCGCCTGTCCTGGCAGAAAAATGACGAGACGCGTCCCGATTCCGGGTGGACCGTGCAGTCGCGCAAGGGCCACGGCTGGTTTCGGGAGCCGGACAATTCCATCCGCATGGTCGTGGATTTCGACGGCCCGCGGCTGCGCGCGCTCAAGCCCGACGCCAAGGTGCTGGGCGCGATGTGGCTCAACGACAACGGCGAACTGATGGATCGCCAGGTGTTCCGCAACGAGGTGACCGGCGCCTGGCGTCTTTCCTTCCGTTTCCGCCAGCTCGACGACGACAAGCCGGTCGAGATCCGCGCATTCCTCAAGAACGACCAGGACACGTTGACGGAGACCTGGAGTTACTTGCTCGCGCCCTGATGGCGGACGACGTGACTTCAACCGTTCCCGACGCCGGCCGCATCGCGGATTATCTCGATCGCCTGCCGCTGGACATCGAGCATCGCGCGGCGATGCTCGAAGCGCTCGCGGGAGCCACCACCGACGATGCGTTCGCGCGGATTCATGCGGAACTGTCGGGCCGCGAAGGTGGTGGCCCCCAGAGCTCGGTCGGCGCGCGCCTGCGCCAGGACTGGACGCGCCGGCACAAGCGCGGCGACGCCGAACTCGACGGTGTGCTGCAGTCGGACCGCCACGGCCACGCGCGCCTGGTGACGATGCCACCGCTGGCGCGGGCCTCGATGACGCCGCTGCCCTGGGATACCAACCTGGTGGCGCGCATCGCCAAGCGGATCGCCGCACCAAAGGCGCCCAAGCGCGGCCGCCTGGCGAGCCGCCTGCCCGGCGCCACGCTCGACGTGCCGGTGCCCGACCCCGAGCGCGAGCTCCACTGGCAGGGCGCCGCTCGCCTGCGCCGACTGATCCTGGTCGTGCTGGTCATCGGCCAGACCTGGCTCGCCGCCTATTTCATGACGGCGATCCTGCCGTACCACGGAAGCCACTGGCTGGAGATGATCCTGCTGGGGCTGTACGCGATCCTGTTCGCGTGGGTCGGCATGGGCTTCTGGACCGCCCTGATGGGTTTCTGGGTGCTCATACGCGGGAAGGATCGCTACTCGATCAATGCCACGGCCGCGGCCGATGCGCCGATCGTCCCCGATGCACGCACCGGCATCCTCGTGCCGATCTGCAACGAGGACGTGGCTCGCGTCTTCGCCGGCATCCGCAGCACGTATGACTCGCTCGCTCGCACCGGCGAGCGCAGGCACTTCGACTTCTTCATCCTCAGCGATACCAGCGAGGCCGACACGCGCGTCGCCGAGATCGAGGCGTGGCTCAAGCTCTGTCGCGAGGTGAAGGGCTTCGGCCACATCTTCTATCGCCGCCGCACCAACCGAATTCGACGCAAGTCCGGCAACGTGGCGGACTGGTGCCGCCGCTGGGGCAGCCAGTACCGCTACATGATCGTGCTGGACGCCGACAGCGTCATGAGCGGCACCTGCCTGAAGCGCTTGGTGCAGCTCATGGAGGCGAACCCGAAGGCCGGCATCATCCAGACCGCGCCGCGCGCCGCCGGCCGCGACACGCTGTATGCGCGTATCCAGCAGATGGCCACGCGCATCTACGGCCCGCTGTTCACCGCCGGCCTGCACTACTGGCAGCTCGGCGAGAGCCACTACTGGGGCCACAACGCGATCCTGCGAGTGGCACCGTTCATGCGCCATTGCGCGCTGGGCAAGATCGAGGGCAAGGGACCGCTGGCCGGCGAGATCCTGTCGCACGACTTCGTGGAGGCCGCGCTGATGCGTCGCGCCGGCTGGTCGGTGTGGATCGCGTACGACCTCGCGGGCAGCTACGAAGAGATGCCGCCCTCGCTGCTAGACGAACTCAAGCGCGACCGGCGCTGGTGCCAGGGCAACCTGCAGAATTTCCAGCTATTCACCGCCAAGGGCCTGCACCCGGCGCATCGCGCGGTGTTCATGACCGGCGTGATGGCGTACCTGTCGGCGCCGCTGTGGTTCCTGTTCCTGGTCTGCTCCACCGCGCTGCTCGGCATCAGCGTGATGGCCGAACCGGTGTACTTCACCGAGCCCTACCAGCTCTTCCCGCTGTGGCCTGAATGGCATCCGGAATGGGCGATCCGCCTGTTCGGCGCCACCGCCACGCTGCTCTTCCTGCCCAAGATTCTCGCCACCGTGCTGCTGCTCGTGAAGCGCTCGGAACTGCGTGGCTTCGGCGGCCCGCTGCGGCTGGTCGCCAGCGTGCTGATCGAGACCCTGTTCTCCGCGCTGCTCGCGCCAATCCGCATGCTGTTCCACACCAAGTTCGTGCTGGGCGCGCTGCTGGGCTGGAAACTCACCTGGAAGTCGCCGCCGCGCGGCGACAACGAGACGACGTGGACCGAGGCTATGTCCAAACACGGCGGCGGCACGCTGATCGGCATCGTGTGGGCCGGCGGCGTCTACTGGCTGCAGCCACAATTCCTGTGGTGGCTGCTCCCCGTGGTGGGCAGCCTCGTGATGGCGATCCCGCTGTCGGTGTGGTCGTCGCGGGTGAGCCTGGGACGCGGATTCCGTGCCGCGCGCCTGTTCCTGATCCCGGAAGAATCGATGCCGCCACGCGAACTGCGGTGGTTGTGGATGGCAGTTCGCCGCGTACGTGACCCGCTGGCCGATTTCCGTAAAGCAGTCATCGACCCAGTGACGAATGCGCTGGCGTCCACCGCCGGCATTCCGCGCACGCGACGGCCGCCTGCGCTGATCGAGCAGCGCACGAAACTGATCGATCGCGCGCTCATCGAAGGACCCGGGGCCCTGAGCGAGGTCCAGCGCAATACGCTGCTCTACGACCCGCTGCTGCTCGGGCGCCTGCATCAGCGCATCTGGACGTCACCCAACCCGCACGCCGACTGGGGAGTCGCCACCCCTCCGGCGCCGCCGTCGACGTCGCCTCAGTCCTCGGAGAACGAGTAGATCAGGCCGACCGTCGCGAGCGTGAGGTCCTCCCTGTCGGCGAAGTCCTCGACGCCGAACAGGACCTGCACATCGATGTTGAGTCCCAGGTTCGGCGTGAACATCCAGTTCCCGCCGACGCCGATCTGGCCGCCGCTCCTGTCGTCCTTGAAGCTGCCCCCGGTGCCCTTGGCCTCGGAATCCTCGACGTAGCCGCCGCCCTTGAGAAGGATGTCCGAGCCCATGTCGCTCAGCGCCACGCGGTAGCCGACCGACGCGGTCCAGCCGTCGAACCGCAGCTTGACGTCGCCGATGTCGTCGATGTCCATCTTTCCCGAGTCGAAGTACTGCGCCTCGAAATACAGCGGGATGCTCGTTGCGCGGTAGCCGCCGAAAATCCGGTAGGCCGTGCCCTCGTCGACGTCCTTGTACTTGGAGATGTGCGACACGCCGCCGCCGCCGCCCACCACGATCTCCGCGGCGGCCGTCTGCTGGTACGTCGCCGCGCACAGCGCGAATGACGCGAGTACCCAAGTCCGAACACTGATCATCTTTACTCTCCCGAGTGGAATGGTCGCCGCGCTCGGCGGCACACCGAGTATGCGCTTGCCGCGCAAATGTGCGAGGCGGGCGTGTCACCGAAGTTTCACTACCCTTTCACGGCGATCACATGCGGGTTTCATAGATTTTCCTCGTCATGGAAAAGGAAAATCGAATGTCAGCCATCATCGAGATGAGCCCGCGCAACGACGACGCGAATGGTGAATCGTCTGCACTGGACGCGCCCCGCTTCGAAGTGAACTTCGCACGGAACGAACGCCAGATCCTCGAGTCGCAGCAGCTGCGCTACCGCATCTTCGCGGGTGAACTGGGCGCCCGGATCGACGGCGGTGCCGATGGCGCGGACCGCGACCCCTACGATCCCTGGTGCCGTCACCTGCTCGTGCGCGATACGCGCAACGGCCGCCTCGTGGCCTGCACACGCCTGCTGACCGACCAGATGGCGCCGAATGCGGGAGGCTTCTACTCCGCAGGCGAATTCGACCTCGCGATGCTCGACGCCCTTCCCGGCCGCGTCGCCGAGATCGGCCGCACCTGCGTGGACGCCGAGTACCGAAACGGTGCGGTGATCGCCACGCTGTGGCAAGGCATCGCCGCGTACGTGATGACGCATGGCTTCGACTACCTGTTCGGATGCGCGAGCATCGGACTGGAAGACGGCGGCGCGCAAGCGCACGCGATCCTGCAGCAGGTCCGCGGAAAGTACCTGTCGCCCGACTACCAGCGCGTGCGTCCGTATTACCCGCTGCCGGCAGTCGACGGAACGCGCCCGGACAAAGTGCGTATGCCGCCGCTGCTCAAGGCCTACGTCAGCCTGGGCGCGAAGGCCTGCGGAGACGCGTACTGGGATCGCGAATTCAACTGTGCCGACGTCTTCATGCTGCTGAATGTCAGCGACTTGAATCCGCGCTACGCGCGTCACTTCCTCGAGCGCGCGGCCGAAAACACGCTGGTTCTGGCGGCCGGACATGCCTGAGGCCGTCGTCGCCTCCCTTCCCAGGTCCGCGACTGCGGCCGCAGACATCGGCCTGTTGCGCTTCCTGTTGCGCAGCGCCGCGCTGCTCGCACTGATCGCGTACGGCATGGTGCTGGTGCTGATGGTGCGCTTCGACTTCGCGCATCGATTGAAGTCCGAGCACTTGGCCAGCCACTGGTCGCGGCTGCTGCTGCGGCTGCTGAACATGCGCCTGAGGGTTCGCGGCGGGGACATCGTCGACGGCGGACGCGTTATCGTCGCCAACCACGTTTCGTGGCTGGACATTCAGGTGATCTGCGCCTGCGCGCCGACGCGCTTCGTGTCCAAGTCCGAGGTGCAGCATTGGCCGGTGGCGGGCTGGCTGGCGGACGCGGCGGGCACCTTCTACATCCGCCGCGGCAAGGGCGGTGCGCGCCCGCTGCTCAACAAGCTGCTGCCGTTCCTGCAGGGAGGCGGGTCGGTGGCGATCTTCCCGGAAGGAACAACGAGCGACGGTCGCGTAGTGCTGCCCTTCCATCCGCGCCTGTTCTGCGCCGCGATCGAATCCGGCCGGCCGGTGCAGCCGGTCGCACTGCGCTACGGGCCGGACCCGCAGGGCCGCAACCTCGCTCCCTTCATCGGCGACGACGACCTGGTCTCGCACCTGCTGCGCATGCTGCGTTGCCCTGGGCTGGACATCGAGATCAGCTTCGCGGAGCGGCTATACCCGGCCGGGCGATCTCGCGAGGAACTGGCGGAGGCAGCCCGCGAGTCGATCCGATCCGCGCTGGCGGTCTCATGCCTGGAGCCCGCGCCGGTCGGGGAAATGCTCCTCGCGGGCTGAGCGGGATCGGCGCGGCGTAAACTGTGCGCCATGAACACTCCCCCTCATGCGCCCGCGCCGGTCGTGCCGGGCATCAAGCTGCGCGGCGCCGACAAGATGGCGCGTATCCCCGTGAAGTTCGAGGCGACGGTCGAGCTTCCCCGCAAGCCGGCGTGGATTCGCGCGCGGCTGGGCAACTCGCCCGAAGTCGATCGGATCAAGTCGATCCTGCGCGCCCAGGGGCTGCACACGGTCTGCGAAGAAGCGAGCTGCCCGAACCTGTCTGAATGCTTCGGCAAAGGCACCGCGACGTTCATGATCATGGGCGACATCTGCACGCGGCGCTGCCCGTTCTGCGATGTCGCGCACGGCCGGCCCAAGCCGCTGGACCTGGACGAGCCGGCCAAGCTCGCGCAGACCATCGCGGCGATGAAGCTCAGGTACGTGGTCATCACCAGCGTGGACCGCGATGACCTGAGGGACGGGGGCGCCGGACATTTCGCGTCCTGCATCCGCGAATCGCGTATCGCGAGTCCGAGCCTGAAGATCGAGGTGTTGGTGCCGGACTTCCGCGGTCGCATGGACCCGGCCCTCGTCATCTTCAATGACGCTCCTCCCGATGTGTTCAACCACAACCTCGAGACCGTTCCGCGGCTGTACAAGCTGGCACGGCCTGGTTCGGACTACGACTGGAGCCTGGACTTGCTCGAACGCTTCAAGAGGCTCCACCCCGAGGTGCCGACCAAGTCGGGCCTGATGCTGGGCCTGGGCGAGGAGATCGAGGAGATCGAGCAGGTGATGCGCGACCTGCGCGCGCACAAGGTCGACATGCTCACGCTGGGCCAGTACCTGCAGCCCTCCAAGAGCCATCTGCCAGTCGCGCGCTTCGTGCATCCCGACGAGTTCGAACGGCTACGCGGGGTCGGCGAGGCGATGGGCTTCGCGCACGTGGCGAGCGGGCCGATGGTGCGCTCTAGCTATCACGCGGACGAGCAGGCGCACGGCATCGTGCAGGAGACGGCATGAAGCAGCACTGGCGGCTCGGGCTGGCGCTCTGCGCGCTCGCAGGCGGCGTGTCCGCCGCCGATTTGGGCGAGTGCGTGAGCATCAAGGACGACGCGGTACGCTTGTTCTGCTACGACCGCGTCGCAGGAAGGGCTCCGAGTTCGTCCGCAAACCTCGGCGCGTCGGCAGCGCCTGGCGCTGCGATCGTCGCGCCTTCATCGCCTGCAGCAGCACCAGCCCCTGCTGCGCCGGTCGCCGCCGCTCCCGTGGCGGAAACGGCGCCCGAGCCCAAGCGAATCGAGTCGCACATCGTCGGCAGCTTCGACGGTTGGCGCCAGAACACGTGGTTCAAGCTCGAGAATGGTCAGACCTGGGAATCGATTGGCACGGTCGTGGTCAACGTGCGGAAGATCGAGTCGCCGGCGATCGTCATCGAACGTGATTTCCTCGGGCAGCTGAAGATGAAGGTCGATGGCGTGAGCGCGCGCGCAGCCGTTCGCCGTCTCGACAACTAGCGAACCAGCTCCACGCGCAGTTCGCGCCGGTCCGAGCGCCCGCGCTCGTCAAGCGCGCTGACACTGAACGAGCCCGGATGCGTGGGCACCCAGCCGAGCGCCGCGCCCGGCGCAGACTGCCCGACGAAGGCGTCGTTGACGAACCAGTACAGTGTCCGCACGTCGCCGTCGGCATTGGCGTTGAGGCTAAACCGCTCGATGCCCATCCGGCCGTCGCGCACGCTGTAGCTCACGCCGCTCAGCGGCGACACGATCTGCGGTGGCGCTCCAGCAGCGGCTGCGCTTTCTGGGCAGTCACCGGCCGCCGGCGGCACGCGACGCGGAATGCCGGCCTGCGAGAACAGGCGCATCAGGTCGGACGGCCAGAACTCGTGCAGTTCCCAGCGCACCTGCGCGGGATCGAACGGCGGGCAGGCCTGACGGCCGGTGCGCAGGTCCACGGCGACGCGTCGATGGACCTGCGACAGGCGGATCGGCGAGACGCCGGGGATGAACCAGGTGGTCGTGCGTTGGGGGCAGTCGACATTCGGAAGATCCCCCGAGGCGGTGCACACTTCGACTTTCGCCAGGCGCAGCGGCTGCGCAACCGCGGGTTCGAGGAAGCCCGGCTGCGCTCGCGCGGCATCGACCATGCGGAAGAACAAGGGCGCCGCGGCGCGGACACCGACGAAGGCGGGGTTTGGCCTGCCATCGAATTCACCAACCCATACCGTCAGCACGTAGGGGCCGAAGACGCCGGCGGTCCAGGCGTCGCGAAACCCCCAGGACGTTCCGGTCTTCCACGCGACGCGAGCGCCCTTGCCGACGCCCTGGATCACGAGGTCATCGGGCCGCGGGTTCTGTCGCAGCATGTCGAGGACCATGAAGCTGGCCTCGTCCGACAGCAGAGGCTGGCCGTCGACGGCCTCGGGATCGTCCTGCAGGTAGCGCAGCGATCGCAGGTGCCCGCGGTTGGGGAGCAGCGCGTAAAGGCGCGCCATCTCCTCCATGGTCACCTCGCCACCGCCGAGCGCGAGCGCGAGGCCATAGTGCGATTCGGAGGCCAGGCGCGTCACTCCGCCGCGTTTGAGGAAGTCGTAGAAGCGCGGCGACTGGAGGCGCGAATCCAGCGCGACGGCCGGCACATTGCGCGAGCGGATCAGCGCCTGCGTGGCGTCGATGGGGCCTACGAACGTGCCGTCGAAGTTCTCCGGCGTGAACGGACCGAACGACGCAGGGGCGTCCTTGAGCACCGAGCGCGGATGGATCAGGCCCTGGTCGATCGCGAGCGCGTAGATGAACGGCTTCAAGGCCGAGCCGGGTGAGCGCTTCGCACGCGTTCCATCGACTTGGCCGAGCAGGCTGGCGTCGAAGAAATTCGCCGAGCCCAGCACGGCCTTGACGCTCATGTCGCGCCAGTCGACCAGCATCGCCGCGGCATTGCGCAGGCCGATGCGGGAGCCGCGCGCGAGGTACTCGCGCATCTCGCGTTCGAGCACGCGCTGCAGGTCGAGATCCAGCGTGGTGCGCAGGCGAGCCGCACCTGCGCGCTGCCGCGCAAGGCGATCGACGAGGTGAGGCGCCGCGAACGGCAGCTGCGCAAGACTGCCGTAGTGCAGCGGGAGCGCGACGAGGCCGCGCTCGCGTTCGTCCTTCGGACGCATCGCGACCCAGCACTCGAACAATCGCAGGCGCGCGGCGAGCAGGTTGGGCGGCTCGCTTCGAGCCGGGCCTCGTGCGCCCGGGGCCTGCGGGATGAGGACGAGGCTCAACACCTCGGGCAACGCGAGCTGGTCGGGAGGTTTGCCGAAGTAGACGAGGCTCGCCGCGCCGACGCCTTGGAGGTTGCCGCCGTACGGCAGCAGGTTGATGTGCGCTTCGAGCAAGTCGTGCTTGGAGTAACGCGCTTCGAGCCAGAGCGCGCGGACGATCTGCTCGAGCTTCCCGGGGATCGTGCCGGTGTCGAGGCCGTAGTACAGCCTCGCCAGCTGCATCGTCAGCGTGGACCCACCCTGGCGCGCGCCGCCGGTGGCCAGTGCCCATGTGGCGCGCAACAGTGCCAGGGCGCTCACGCCCGGATGCCACCAGAAGCTGCGGTCTTCGTGCAGCAGCAGGGCGTCGATGAAGACCGGCGACACCGACTCCAGTGGAGTCCAGAGCCGGTATTGCTGATCACCCGCCAGGGTCAGCCGGAGCAGGCGGCCTTTGGCATCGAAGACAGCCTGGGACTGCGAAATGGAGGCCGCCAGCGGATCGCGCGGCCAGAAACGGACGGCCACCAGCGCGAGCGCCGCGATCAGCGCAACGCCGAGAGCCCCGCGCAGGCGGCGCCGCAGCTGGATCGGGTCAGACCGAGAAGGAAGAACCGCAGCCGCAGGTGGTGCTGGCGTTGGGATTGCGGATCACGAACTGCGCGCCTTCTACGCTTTCCTTGTAGTCGATCTCCGCGCCGGTGAGGTACTGCAGGCTCATCGGATCGACGACGAGTCGCACACCGTGGTTCTCGACTTGGAGGTCGTCGCTATCGGCAGCCTCGTCGAACTTGAACCCGTACTGGAAACCGGAGCAGCCGCCGCCGGTGATGAACACGCGCAGCACCTGCTCTGGATTCTCTTCCTCATCCAGCAGTTCGCGCACCTTGCGCGCCGCGGAGTCGGTGAACACCAGGGGAACCTCGGCCAGCACTTCAGCGTCCATTTCGATTACCTCGTCACTCGCCTCGTTCAGGAGACGACCTTGGGACGGCGCAGGTCGCGCACGTCACGCAACTCACCCGCAACCACCGCGGCCTCGCCGCGCGGCTCGTGCATCGATGCCGGCGCACGCTCGCCACCCGGGTCGTGAACCAGCTGTCCGTTCACTTCCGCGCCCGCCTGAACCTCCAGGCGGTTGTAATAGACATTGCCCGTGACCCGCGCGTTCGGCGCGAGCGTCATCTTGTCGCCCGCGTAGATGTTGCCGGACACTTCGCCGTTCACGGTGATCATGGGGACGCTCACGTCGCCTTCAATGGACCCCGCCTCGCTCACCGACAGCGTGGCGAGGTCACCGGGCATCGAGAGGACCTTGCCCTTGATGCGCCCGTCCACGTGGAGGCCACCGCTGAACAGCACATCGCCGCGGATCTCGGTGTTGCCACCCACCAACGTGTCGACGCCGCCGGGCTTTCGCTTCCGGGGGACATCGCCGTGCTTTTTTCCGAATAGGGCCACGGGACTACTCCTTGGCGGCTGCCAGCTTGGACCAGTCGAAGGATTCCTCGACGTCGGCAGATTCGTTCTTGGCGTCCTGCACGTGCAGCGTAACCGTTAGCCGCTGGGGCAGGAATCCCGCCGGCAGGTTCAACTCGCCGTCGAACTCCTGGAACGAGCGGAATACGAAGCTGCGATCGGTCGTCTTGCCGGACTGCAGATCCGAGAGCGCCCACGTTTTCATCTGCTTGCCCACGATTCCGGCGACTTTCATGTCCCAGCTTCCGGTCGCGGTCCGGTCGCGCCGTGTGGGCTGGACCAGGACCAGCTCGTATCGCCAGGTGGTGGGCGAATCCGCGGACTGCAGGGCCAGTCGCATCACCCGAACGCCCGCCCGGACCTCTTTCTCGGGCGCGGCCACGTTGCGATAGAAAGCGAGTTGCTCGCGCAGTTCGGCGACCTGCGACTCGAGCCCCGCAACGCTGGCGCGCACGGCGTCGCAGGCCTGTGCGTCGATCTGGCAGGACCTTGCGTCGAAGGTCGAGCGACCCCTGGTCTCGGAAAGCTCGGTCTGCACGGCGCGCAGTTCGCGGGTCAGCCGGCGGCGTTCCTCCCGAAACTGCTCGAGTTCGGAGCCTCGGTCGGCGAAGAGGCCGCGACCGTCGGCCTGTCCGTAGCGGAAGGCGGCATAGGCCATGGCCGCCAGCCCGAGCAAGGCCGCCGCCACGACCGCCGCCACCAGCCATGGTCGACGGCCACGCCGGACCACCACCCGGTGCTGCACGGGCCGGCTCGATCAGGGCGCCAGAGCGGGTGCGTCCAGTCCCTGCGTCTCGGGGAAGCCGAACATCAGGTTGAAGCACTGCAGCGCCTGGCCCGAGGCGCCCTTCACCAGGTTGTCGATCGCCGACAGGATCACCAGCGTCTTGCGATCCGGAGCGCGATGCAGCGCGATGCGGCAGACGTTGCTACCGCGCACGCTGCGCGTCTCGGGATGCTCGCCGGCCGGCATCACGTCGATGAACGGCTCGCCCCGGAAGCGAAGTTCGTACTTGGCCTGGAAGTCCATGTCGGGATCCTTGGGCCGTACGTAGATCGTGGCGTGGATGCCACGGCTCATCGGGGTAAGGTGCGGAACAAACGTGAGCTGCACCGTCTCCCCTGCGAAAACGGCGAGCTGCTGCTCGATCTCGGGCAGGTGGCGATGACCCGTCACGCTGTAGGCCTTCAGGCTGTCGGTGGCTTCGCAGTACAACGATCCGACCTTCGCCTCGCGACCCGCACCGCTGACGCCGGATTTGCAGTCCGCGATGATGCCGCTGGTTTCGATTGCGCCCAGTTCGAGCAAGGGCATCAGTGCCAGCTGGACCGCGGTCGGATAGCAGCCGGGGCTGGCCACCAGGCGCGCATGGCCGATCGAAATGCGGTCGTATTCCGGCAGGCCGTAGACCGCTTCCTGTAGAAGGTCGAACGCGGTATGCGGCATCTTGTACCAACGCTGGAACACATCGCGATCCTTGATGCGGAAGTCGGCCGACAGATCGATGATGCGCACGCCCCGCTCGATCAGCTGGGGAGCCATCTGCATACACGTACCGTGCGGCGTGGCGAAGAACACCGCCTCGCACTTCGACAAGCGATCGATGTCAGGCGATTCGAAGACGGCTTCGCTGTGTCCGCGCAGCTGGGGGAACAGTTGATCGGCACGCTTGCCGGACTCCTGGCGCGAGGTCAGGACCTCGACGTGAACGCCCCGGTGCTGAGCGAGCAGGCGCATGAGTTCGACGCCGGTGTAACCCGTGCCACCGACGATGCCGACCTTGATCATGTGCGTTCCAACCGCGAAAGGGTCGCTATTCTAGCGGCCGACTTCGTCATCTACGCTCCCGCTCATGCTTTGGATCAAGGCTTTCCACATCATCTTCATGGTCACCTGGTTTGCAGGGCTGCTTTACCTACCGCGCCTGTTCATCTATCACCTTCAAGCGACCACCGAGGCCGAGCACCAGCGTTTTTGCACGATGGAGCGAAAGCTCTACGCGATCTCGCTGATCGGAATGGTCCTGACCTGGGCTTTCGGCATCTGGATGATCACGCTCGCGCCGGAATACATGAAGATGGGCTGGCTGCACGCCAAACTTGCACTGGTCGTCGCCCTTTCGGGCTATCAGGGATGGCTCAAGGTCAATCTTCGAAAGTTCGCAGCGAGGACGAACACTCGCTCCGGTGCGTTCTGGCGCTGGGCCAACGAAGTGCCGGCCGTGGTGCTGATCGCGGTCGTGATCCTGGTGATCGTCAAGCCGTTCTGAGCCAAGAAAAAAGCCCCACGAGCGGGGCTTTTTTCTTCCAGTCGACCGGCCTTCAGTCTTTTTCCATCTCGCCACTGGCGGTCTGGATATAGTTCTGCAGGCCCATCCGTTCGATCAGACCCAGCTGCTCCTCGATGAAGTCGATGTGCTCTTCCTCGCTCTCCTGGATGCGCACCAGGAGTTCGCGCGTGACGTAATCGCGGACCTGCTCGCAGTAAGCGATCGCCTCCTTGTACATCGGGTGCGCCTCCAGTTCGCGCTTGAGGTCGCATTCGAGGACTTCCTTGACGTCCTCCCCGATAAAGAGCTTTCCGAGGTCCTGCAGATTGGGCAGGCCTTCGAGGAACAGGATCCGCTTCATCAGCGAATCCGCGTGCTTCATCTCGTCGATCGACTCTTCGTATTCCTTCTTTCCGAGCTTCTTGAGCCCCCAGTTGTCCAGCATCCGGGCGTGCAGGAAGTACTGATTGATCGAGGTCAGTTCGTTTCGGAGAGCGAGATTGAGGTACTCGAGGACTTTGGCATCACCGCGCATGACTGGGCTCCCGCTGGGTAAGCTGGGAGTCTAGTCCGCGAGCGATTTAGAGTCCAGCCTAAGTGGCTGATACGGAGAGAGTTTTAACTGAGATTTGGTGTGATTTTCACCCGCGCCGGGCGGCTGTCGGGGCGCAGCCGACGGCCTGCATCATCCCCGGCGCGATCATTTCGAACCTCATCGCCTGCTTCTCAACGGCCTGGGAGAGAACTTCGCGCACCTCCGGAACACATTTACCGCAGCAGGTGCCCACGCCAAGTTCGCGACTCAGCTCACGAAGACTGACGACACCCTCGCTCGCGGCGCGGCGGATGCGCTTGTCCGAAACGGCTTTGCAGATGCAGACAATCATGGCCGCAGAAATTAGAGTTAATGCGAATGATTGTCAACCGAGAGCCTGCGGGAGGACACTTGCGCCAGGACAGTGCACTCGGTCAGTTCAATACCGGCGGTTCCACTCGTTCTCGAGACGGTCGTGCGAACGCCGCAAAAAGTGTCCCCGATCATACAAATCCGAAAGCTGACGCCGCACTTCCCTGCGGGTCGCGTCGTCGACCTTGTTGCTCACCAGACGCTGCTGAAGCGCTTCGACGCGGCGATCCAGATCGGCCATCTCCTGTTCGACGTCGTGCGTCTCCTTACCCAAGTTGTACGCATCGACAAATTCGGCTTCATCCCGGGCTGGGCACACACGCGCGTAATACCCACCGTTCCGTCCAACCTTGTAGCCGTTGTCGACGGTGCAGTAATTCTGCAGGCCGGCCTCGTAGCCCTCGAACCAGTTCGCGTCGTTGGGACCGATCCCGAACTCCGAACAGGCCTTTCGATGCTCATCGAGTCGCGAGCGGGGGTACCCGTCACTGCCATCGCGCGCGCCGAGTTCGCGCCAGTTGGCTGTCCGGCACTCCGACTCGTTGAGCGTTGCGCAACTGGTGAGGGCGAGCGTCGCGCCAGCGAACAGGAGGAGCCTAGGCTGCATCTGCGGTCGATTGCGGGGGAGAGATGCCGAGCAGCGGAGCTAGCTCATGCAGGGCATTTCGATACACCTCGCGCTTGAACTCCACGACCTCCGTCAGTGGAAGCCACCAGCTGACCCAGCGCCAGCCTTCGAATTCCGGCTGGGGACTGGCGTCGAATCGAACCTTGGTCTCTGCGCCGGTGAGACGAAGGACGAACCACTTCTGGCGTTGGCCGATACACGTGCGCCCACGTCCCCCCCGACGCACATACTGGCTGGGCAGGCGATAGCTATACCAGCCCGCGGTTGAGCCCACGATCTGCACGTCTTCGAGTAAAAGGCCCAGCTCTTCGTGCAGCTCGCGCGCCATGGCCTGTTCCGGCGACTCGCCGTACTGGATGCCGCCCTGTGGGAACTGCCATGCATCCTGCCGCACGCGCTTGGCCCACAGCACCTCGCCGGCCTTGTTGGCCACGATGATGCCGACATTGGGACGAAACCCGTCTGCGTCGATCACGGTAGTTGCCGCGGAATGCGTCGGCCGATTGTGCACGGGGGCCAGCGCGCACGAAAGCTCGACTGGATTGCGCGTCACAGAACCCGGAAACTGAGCACCGCATGCAACTGGCCATCTTCGATCTCGACAACACCCTGCTCGTCGGCGACAGCGACTACCTCTGGGGTCGCTTCCTGGTTGACCTCGGCCAGGTAGACGCCGAAACCTACGAGCAGCAGAACCGGATCTTCTACGAGCGCTACTGCGCCGGCACCCTCGACATCCTGGAGTTCTCGCGCTTCGCGTTCGCGCCCTTGGCCCGGAACCCGCTGGCGACCCTGCTGAAATGGCGCGAGCAGTTCGTCCGCGAACGCATCGAGCCGATCGTGGCGCCCCTCGCCCCAGCGCTACTCGAACGCCATCGAAGCCAAGGAGACCGTCTGCTGATCACCACGGCCACCAATCGCTTCATCACCGAGCCTATCGCGGAACTGCTGGGCGTCGACGTGTTGATCGCAACCGATCCCGAATTCGTGGATGGCCGCTACACCGGCGAGCTCAGCGGGACGCCAAATTTCCGAGAGGGCAAGGTCACCCGACTGAAAAGCTGGATCGCGGAGCAGCCCCACCCGCCCCAGCGCATCAGTTGCTACTCGGACTCTCACAACGACCTGCCGCTGCTGATGCTCGCGGACGCGCCGGTTGCGGTGGATCCTGACGATCGACTGCGTGCGACGGCGGACCGGCGCGGTTGGTCGGTAATCAGCCTGCGCGGCCCCGCGGCTTCGGCGGAAGCCTAGCCGCGTCTCAGTACTTGGCCAGCCAAGCCGGCGCTTCGGGATACTGGACCAAGAACTCTTCCAATGCCTTCTGGGCCTGATCGCGCTCGGCAAATTCGCCGAACCCGATGCGATACCCGTGGCGATCGCCTACGCGGTATTCGCGGGCCTCGACGGCCCAGCCGCGAGCGTTCAGGCGCTCTGCCTCGATGTCGGCCTTTTCCGGTTCGGGCATTGAGCCGAGCACCACGCGCCAGCGACGACCATCGTCCGGGCCCGAGGACGCGGGTTCAGCGATCGCCAACTCGTTATCGAGTTGGGCGGCCGACTTCGTGGACTTGGCCTCGGAAGCTGGCGCCGCGGGAGTGGTTATCGCCTTGGCGTCGGCCTTCGGGGCAGGGGGTATCGAACCAATCGCGACAGGTTTCGCAGGTCGTGGCTTCACCGCCGACTGCTCAGGAAGCGCGGGGGCTTCGACCGGTGCCGGGAACGCCATCGCGACGGTACCTGCAGGCGCCGGTGCTTCAGGCAGCTTCTCAAGCACGGGCGGCAGCGCCGGGGCAGGAAGCGCCTGCGCCGTAGCAGGTGCCGAAGAATTGTCCGAAGCTGCATCCGACGCGGCCGGACTTTCGATCACGATCACCGGCGGCACATGCGGGTACAGGGGGACTGGCTCGCCCTTGACGACCGGGTAAGCCACCGGAGGCGCGGGCGGCTTCGCCGCGACCGCCACTTGTGCCGGCGGCGGAGGCGCAGCTACGACGGGTTTTGCCACGGGAGGGGGCAGCTCGATCGGAGCAGGAGCAGACTTCGACTTCTCGGTCGCAGCGACTTCGAGCGGCTTGTCGAGGACGATCACAGGCGGTACGTGCGGGAACGTCGCGGCCGATTCCGCGGTCTTCGCCGCAGGCTTGGCCGGCGTCTTCTCAGATGCAGGCACCGCAGCCTTTTCGATGATAGCGACCGGCGCGGGCTTCGCTGTCGTGACCGGCGCCGACCCATGCGGCAGATCCGCAGGCTCGGTGGGGCCGGGGATGACCGCGACGGGTGCTGCCGCCGCCTCCGGCTTTGAGATCGGTTCTGGCTCGATCGGTACCGGCCGCGCCCTGACCGGCGGGATCGCGGGCGCATCCACCTTCGCGACCTGCGGCACCGGGGCATCCACACTGGACGGTGACGCAGCCCCGACCGGCACCGGCTTTTCGAGCACGATCACAGGCCGCGCCTCGGGGGCGCGCGATGCAGCAGGGGGCACGGAGACCGCCGGCGCAGGTTCACTCGTCACGATCGTCGGCGAAGGCTCCGGCTCGACCGGCAGCGTCAGCGCCTTGATCCGCGCCTCGGGCTTGGGCGCAGCCGTCACCGACTCGCGCACGCTCACCAATGCGACGCGATCATCGAGCACGCTCACCGGCACCATCGACCACTGAGAGGTCAGGCCGGATTGCCGCAGGCACTGCCCGGGCGTGTCGAGTCGCAAGGTTGTGTTCGGTTGCTGTGCCTCGACCACGCCGGCGACCAGGCAGACCTGCCCGCCGCGATCACCGAGCTCGGTCCAGACATCGGCCTCCTGGATGCGAAGGCGCAGGTCGCCAACGTTGAGTCGCACGTCGCGCGCCGGCTTGGTGCCCGCTGCACGCGTGTCGACGTGCAGGGCGCCGCTGGCGATGCGCAGGCGCAGCACGCCCGACTGGACGCTGTGCACGAGCAAGTCCGCCCCGCCACCGATGGAGAGCGTCGTGGCGCCGTTAAGGGAGAGCTCCGCACGGCCGTCGGGGCCCGTCTGCACCTGCGTGCCCTCCTGCAAGTTCTTGCCCGGCGATACGCCGCTGTGAATCGTCCCACTGACCTGCACCACCTCGCCTTCGAATCGATCGATCTTGACCGGCAGGGGCGCCGCCATCAGCGTCCCGGGGAGTAGAACGACGAGCGTCGTGGCGAGCCAGTTGGGCAGGTGCGGCATGGGCATGACCAGTGTCGGAGGGCGGGCACGCCGCGAATGGCGCGACGGTAAGCCTGCCCCTCGCCTTTGGCAACACGATCCGCGGTGGGCGCCGAAACTTCGCCGCGACACTCTTTGCTAGCATGCGCGGGCGGTCGACAACCTCAACCAAGCGATCGCCTCCCACATGCCAAACGCGCGCGCCGAAGAACCTCCGGAGCCTTGTCTTCGATGAGACGACGGCTATCTCTTCATAGTCCGTCCCGCAGTGTCTCACCGCACGGCTGGCGCGCACGCGCCCTGACGCCTGACCCGAAACGCACCCGATGAGCGGCCTCGTTGTCGTCGACAGCCGATCCGACTGGCCTCTGCAGATTCCCGGCATGCAGATCGTCACCGCCTGGGAATATCTCTCGCTCGAGCCCGAGACCCTCGCGCGCAACGTGCGCGTCTATAACCTCTGCCGCAGCTTCGGCTACCAGACCACGGGCTACTACGTGTCGCTGCTCGCCGGCGCGCGCGGCCACCGGCCGCTGCCGGACATCACAACGATCCAGGACCTCAAGCTAGCCGAAGCACCCGGCGTGCTCAACGACGAGATCGAGGAGCTGATCCAGTCCAGCCTCGCGCGCATCGGCTCGGCCGAGTACGTGCTCAACGTCTACTTCGGCAACTCGCCGTCGAAACGGCACGAACGCCTCGCGCGCGCCCTCTTCAACCTGTTCCCGGCACCGCTGCTGCAGGCCACCTTCTTGTACCGCGGCGACGAGTGGCGCGTCGGGCAGCTGGGCCCCATCGCGCTTGGCGAAGTGCCCACCTCGCACCATGAGCTGATGTACCAGGCCGCGCGCGACTACTTCACGCGGCGCCGCATGCCGCGCGCCCGGAAGGACTCTGCACGCTACGACCTTGCGATCCTGGTCAACGAGGACGAGAAGGAACCGCCGTCCAATGCGCGCGCGCTGAAGCTGTTCGAGAAGGCGGCGGAGAAACTGGGCTTCGAGGTCGACTTCATCGACAAGTCGGATTACGGCCACGTCGCCGAGTACGACGCGCTATTCATCCGCGAGACCACCGCGGTCAATCACCACACCTACCGCTTCGCGCGTCGCGCCGCGCGCGAAGGATTGATCGTGGTGGACGACCCGGTGTCGATCCTGCGTGCGACCAACAAGGTGTTCCTGGCCGAGCTCATGGATCGCCACCGCATTCCCCAGCCCAAGACCGTGCTGATCCACCGCGGCAACGTCTCGCAGGTGGCGCGCGAACTGGGCTTCCCCTGCGTGCTCAAACAGCCGGACTCGCAATTCTCCAAGGGCGTGATCAAGGTCGAGAACGAAGCCGAGCTCAAGCGCGAGACGCGCGATCTTCTCGAGCGCAGCGACATCATCATCGGTCAATCCTTCGAGCCCACCGAGTACGACTGGAGAGTCGGCGTGCTGGACGGCGAGCCGCTGTACGCCTGCCGCTACTACATGGCGGAAGGCCACTGGCAGGTGGTCAAGCGCGAGGGCGGCAAGAAGCACGAAGGCAACCACGAGACCATCGACGTCAAGGACGTGCCCAAAAACGTGCTGACCATCGCGGTGCAGGCCGCACGTGCTGTCGGCAGCGGCCTTTACGGCGTCGACCTCAAGCAGTTCGGCAAGGTGGTCAAGGTCGTCGAGGTCAACGACAACCCGAACATCGACTTCGGCGTCGAGGACCTGTTTCTCAAGGAAGCGCTGTATCGCAAGGTCATGGAATTCTTCGTGCGGCGCCTGGAGGCGCGGACGAAGGACACCCGCTGAAATGGCGGACGTCCGCATTCGTGCCGCAACCCTAGCGGATGCCGCAGGCATGCTCGAACTCGAAGCCCTGTTCCCCTCGGACCGCATGTCTGCACGCAGTATCCGGCGCTTCATCGCGGCGCCCGCCGCGATGGTCCTCGTCGCAGTCAGAGGAACCGAACTGCTCGGCAACCTCGTGATGCTGCGCCGCACGAACAGCCGCAAGGCGCGCATCTACTCGGTGGTCGTCAGCCCGCAGGCGCGAGGCCTGGGTATTGGCAGCCGGCTGGTCGCCGCCGCCGAGAAGTTCGCACGCAGCAAGGATTGTCAGGCCGTGAGTCTCGAGGTGCGTGCGGACAACATCGCGGCACGCGCGCTGTACGCCAGGCGCGGCTATGTCGAGGAATGTGCACTGCCGGCGTTCTACGAGGACGGCGCAGACGGGCTACGCCTGGCGCGAACGCTGGCCCCGTAGCCTGCACGAAGTCCGGGTTTTGCTACCGCTTCGTCAGCGAGCCCAGAATCCCGCGAAGCAACGATCGCCCGACCTGGCTGCCGATGCTCGACGCCAGACTGCGCGTCGCGCTCTTCACCGCGGTCTCGACCACCGAATCGCTGCGACGCGCGGCCGGCGCACGCGGCGCGGCAGGTGCACGACCACGCGAGCCGGGACCGTAGGCGTCGCGCACATCCTTCTGCCAGTCGGCATCAGCCTTGGCCGCTGTCCTGGCCGCGGCGGCGTCCGCCCTGGCCTGTTCCGCCTGGACCTTGACCTGGTCCGCCTGCGCCTTGGCGGCGCTGACCTGCTCGGCCGCGCGGCTGGCGCGCTGCGTCAACAGCTCGTACGCCGACTCGCGATCGACGGCCTTCTCGTAACGGCCCAGCACCGGGCTGCGACTCATGATCACCTGTCGCTCGGCCGGCGTAATCGCACCCATACGCGAGCACGGCGGGCGGATCAGGGTCTTTTCGACCACGCCCGGGATGCCGCCTTCCTGCAGGGTCGACACCAACGCCTCGCCGACGCCGAGCGTGGTGATCACTTCCTCGACGTTGATCCTGGGATTCGCGCGGAAAGTCTCGGCCGCGGCTTTGACCGCCTTCTGGTCGCGCGGCGTGAAAGCGCGCAGCGCGTGCTGCACGCGATTGCCGAGTTGTCCGAGAACGGTGTCCGGTAGATCCAGCGGATTCTGCGTGACGAAATAGATGCCCACGCCCTTGGACCGGATCAGGCGTACGACCTGCTCGATCTTCTCGAGCAGCGCCTTGGGTGCACCGTTGAACAGCAGGTGCGCCTCGTCGAAGAAGAACACGAGCTTGGGCTTGTCCAAGTCGCCCGCTTCCGGCAGCACCTCGAACAGTTCGGAGAGCAGCCAGAGCAGGAATGTCGAGTACAGGCGCGGCTTCTGGTAGAGCTTGTCGGCCGCCAGCACGTTGACGATGCCGCGACCCGACATGTCCACGCGCATGAGGTCCGCCAGTTCAAGCGCGGGTTCGCCGAAGAACGCCGCGCCACCGTCCTGCTCGAGCGCGATCAGCCCGCGCTGGATCGCGCCGATCGAGGAACTGCTGATCAGCCCGTAGTCCGGGCCCAGGGACTTGGCGTTCTCCGCCACGTAGGACATCGCCGCACGCAGGTCCTTGAGATCCAGCAGCGCCAGGCCCTGGTCGTCGCAGTACTTGAACACCAGCATCAACACGGCTTCCTGCACGTCGGACAGGTCCAGCAGTCGCGCGAACAGGTCCGGCCCCAAGTCCGACGCGGTGCCGCGCACGGGGTGGCCCTGCGTGCCGAACACGTCCCAGAAGACCGTCGGACAGGCCTGCGGCGCGTAATTCACGACGCCGATCTGCGCGGCGCGCTCGGCCAGCTTGGGCTTGAGTTCTCCCGCCATCGCCACGCCCGACAGGTCGCCCTTGATGTCCGCCGCGAACACCGGCACGCCCAGGTTCGAGAACCCCTCCGCCAGCACCTGCAGGGTGATCGTCTTGCCAGTACCGGTGGCGCCTGCAACGAGGCCATGCCGATTGGCGTACTTGGGGAGGATCACCTGGGGCGTTTCGCCCTTGCCGATCAGCAGCGGTTCCATGGAATGTCCGATTGGTGCGATAGCGACGTTCTAACGGGTGCCGACGCCGGTGGCAATTCGCCGGGAGGAATACGATCGGACTCCACCCTCGCTGGAGAAGAAACGACATGAGCGACCACGTCTACAAGTCCCTGGAGCTGACGGGTTCGTCAAAGCTGGGTAGCGACGACGCAGTGAAGTCGGCCATCAAGCGTGCTTCAAAGACCATTCACGACCTCAAATGGTTTGAGGTGCTGCAGGTGCGCGGCCACATCGACAAGGGCAAGGTCGAGCACTGGCAGGCCACCATCAAGGTGGGCTTCCGGCTCGAAGACTGAGCGGACACGCCGAGGTCGCGTCGGCTCTCGTCAAGCCGACGCGACCGCCTCCCAGCTCCCCGTGGGCGCGAGGAACGGCGACAGCTCCGCAGCGCCCCAGCGCAGCGGCAGCGCTGCACCGACCGCCCGGCATTCGGTCACCTCGAATTCCACCAGGCGCTGGGCGCCGTCGAAAGCGCGCACCTGTGGTCCGTCCCAGACGACGGTGCCGCGCGCGGCCACGTACAACAGGTCACCCGACAGGAAATCCACGAACAGCAGCCCGGCGCGCGGATTGAGCGTGAGATTGCCGAGCGTATTGAAGAAGAAGTTGCCGACAAAATCTGGAACGGTGAGCCGCACACCCTCGTCGTCGACGCGCACGAAACCGGACTTGCCACCGCGATGCGACACGTCGACGCCGCGTACAGGGCCCGCCGCGCCGCCCGCGTGCGGATGGGCGGTGGCGATGAAGAAAGTATCGGCCCGGCGCACCGTCGCCTGCGCCGCCGCGTCGAGTCGAAGAGCACGACGCATGGGCTCAGGCTGCAGGCCCACATCGAGGCGTTCGGGCGTGCGCGCCTGGATGTACTTCGGGCAATTGCCGAAGCTGTGGGAGACCACGACCTCGATCCCTTCCCCGGTTCGCCGCGAAATCACGCCGTTCATGCGATTGCGACGCCGCGTGTGGGGTTGAATGCCGAGCAGACCCACGGGACGGCCCGCCTCCAGCGCGCCGGAGAGCGGATCGAAGCCAGGAGGAACCGCGTCGATCACGAGCCGCTTCGGATCGGACGAATGCATGAACCCCGGCGGCCCGGTCAGCAGACTTGCCCAGGGTTGCGCCTGGTCGTCGAGCGCGCCCACCAGCACGAAAGGAAGCTGAGCGAAGAACTCGCGGTGCTGCTCCGGCATGTGGTCGCGAATAACGCGGCGACCGATGTCCTCCATCTTCGCGCCCACGCCGAGCCGCTCCTGGATGGCCGTCTCGCCGGCATGAAACACGGAATCAGGCTGCGAATCGCTCATGGCTCGGGGCCTCCGCGCCCGGATCAGACCTGCAGTGTGGGCCTTCGTGGAGGGCCCCGCCACAGGCCGAGCAGCCAGGCTTGCGCCGAGATTTCCC
Source organism: Panacagrimonas sp. (assembly GCA_046594215.1). Taxonomy (GTDB): domain Bacteria; phylum Pseudomonadota; class Gammaproteobacteria; order Nevskiales; family Nevskiaceae; genus Panacagrimonas. The sequence goes on along the minus strand of JBKJPX010000007.1, from coordinate 171,044 downwards.
CCCGTCGTCGATCCGCAGAGCGGACGGCCGTGGCGCCGCCTGCACCCTTGCCGTCGCCGACCTTGTCGCCTCCCTGGAACCACAGCCCACCGGCAGGAGAACCGCGCCCAGGGCAGAGGCGAAAACCTTCCGGACGCGAATCCGGGCCATTGAAACCCCTGCTGTAGCCGCCAGGATTGCGGCTGGCCCAGCGCACGAATCGCAAGAACCGACCGTAAGGGGTGAGAATGATCTGCGCCGATCAGGCGACGCATCGCATTTAACTCGCACCGGCCGGACAATCACCGGACGGCACGTCCCGGCGGCAGGAATCAAGGCAGGCAAGGTGTCGCTCAAATACAGCTTCGCGTTCGCAGTGCTGATGGCGACGGCCGTGTTCGGCCTGGGCCAGGCCGGCCTGCTCAGCGACATGCCCTCGGCCCTGCCCTACGTGCTGGCCGCGCTGGTATTGATCGCTTCGGCCGGCGCCTGGTTCGTCGACCTCCTCGATCGTCGCCTCAACGCCATGCAGCAGGCTGTGCAGAAGCTTGCCGGGGGCGAGGATTCGCTTCGCATCGGCTCGGCCACGCGCGGCGCGCCCGAGGGCCTCGCACGACCGTTCGCGGAAATGGCGACCGCAGTCAATCAGCGCCTGTCGGAACTTCAGAACGTGATCGCGCAGCAACGCGCCATCGCCGAACACGGTCCGGACGCGATGTGGGTTTTCCATGTCGAAAGTTTCCAGATCATCGACGCCAACGAGAACTTCGCGAAGCTCACCGGCTTTCCGCGCGGCAAGCTGATTGGCCTGAGCCCGATGGCCATCGCGCCGCCCGAGCAGCAGGGCATGAGCACCGAGGATTACGCGCGCAGCCTGATCCAGCGTGCGGTGGGCGGCGAGAAGCTCGAAGTGCCGTTCATGATCCGTCACACCGGCGGCACCGACATCCCGTGCGAGCTGCGTGCGATCCACCTGCCCGCCCCGGGCCGCACCCTGATCTGCGGCCTACTGCTCGACATCTCTGAGCGCCATCGCACCTTGTCGGAGCTCGACCGGCGCATGCGCTTCGAGTCGCTGGTGACCCGCCTGTCGACGGGATTCATCAGCGTGCCCGTGGAGGAGGCTGACGAGTCGATCACCGATGCACTGGGAGAAGTGGGGCACTTCGCCGAAGTGGATCGCGCCTACATCTTCGAGTTCTCTCCCTCGCGCGATAAGGTCAGCTGCACGCACGAGTGGTGCGGCCGCGGCATTCCCGAGCAGCGTGACCGGTTGCAGGACCTGTCCTCCTCCACCTACGCCTGGTGCCTGTCGCGCATCCAGCGCGGCGAGGTCGTATCGGTGGATCGCGTGTCGGCACTGCCGGCCGACGCGGCGGCCGAACAGGCCGAGTGGGAGGAAGAGTCCATCAAGTCGATCCTGCTCGTGCCGATGCACAGCGGGTCGGTCGTGCGCGGCTACGTGGGTTTCGACGCCGTCGAGCACGAGACGCAATGGCCCACGCAGCTCACCACCCTGCTCAAGCTGTTCGGCGAAATGGTCAGCAACGTGCTGGAGCGCAAGCGCTCGCAGCTGAGCGTTCAGGAGAACAACGCGAACCTGGGCCGAGCCAATGCGGAGCTCGCACGCAGCAACCAGGAGCTACAGCAGTTCGCCTACATCGCCTCGCACGACCTGCAGGAGCCGCTGCGAGCCATCGGCGGCTTCTCGGGCCTGCTCGCGCGACGCTACCGCAACAAGCTCGACGCCGAAGCGCAGGAATATCTCGATTTCCTCACCGCGGCGGCCACGCGCATGCAGCGCATGATCGTCGACCTGCTCGACTACTCGCGCCTGGGCCACGAACCCAAACCGTTCCAGCCGGTGAACCTGCGCGATGTGCTCGACGCCGCGCTGTCGCTGCTGCAGACCGCGGTACAGGAGCTGGGCGCCGAGTTCCTGATCGGCGACCTGCCCACGATCCAGGGCGACAGCCAGCAGCTCGTGCAGCTTTTCCAGAACCTTGTCGGCAACGCGCTCAAGTTCCACGGCGAGGAACTGCCGAGCATCATGATCTCGGGGCGCCGCACCGGAAACGAATGGCTGATCACGGTGCGCGACAACGGCATCGGCATCGATCCCGAGAAGGCAGCGGACGTGTTCCAGATCTTCCGCCGCCTGCATTCCCAGGAGCAGTACCCGGGAACCGGCATTGGCCTGGCGGTGTGCAAGCGCATCGTCGAACGCCACCGCGGCCGCATCTGGGTTCAGCCGAACGACGACGGCCGGGGCACCTCGTTCTGCTTCGCGTTCCCGGTGGCCGGCGAAAGCGCGGCACTCGACGAGTCGCCGCGCTGGCCGGAGGAGGTCGCTGCCGTTGCGGCGACGACGGCGGCGATGCCGACGCTCGACGTGGACCTCGGCGAGTTCGGCCTGGACGTCGATCCAAGCCGCTGATGCCCTCAACGTCGAAGGCCCGCCGGATGGGCGGGCCTTCGATCACGACCGTCCGAGGCCGGGCCTCGTCAGCCGATCTTCACCACGTAGCGACCCTGCACGCTGCTCGCCATCAGTTCGGCGCAGGCAGCCGGCACTTCGTCGAGCGTGATGGTCCGGCGCACGATGTCGGACAGGTTCTTGGGCTTCCAGTCGCCGGCGAGCTTGTTCCAGACGTCGAGACGCCAGGCACGCGGTACTTCCACCGAGTTGATGCCCAGCAGCGACACGCCGCGAAGGATGAAGGGCATCACGGTGGTGGTCAGCTCGTGGCTCTGGGCCAGGCCGATGCTCGCGATCGTGCCCCACTGGCGGATGTTGCGTGTCAGACCCGCCAGTGTCTCGCCGCCGAGGTTGTCGAGCGCGCCGCCGAAGCGCGCGGCTTCCAGCGGCTTCTTGCCCAGGTCCAGCGTGCTGCGATCCTCGACCTGGTCGGCGCCGAGCTTGCGCAGGTAGTCCTCGGCCGCGGCCTTCTTCCCCGTGAGCGCGATGACCTCGAAACCGCAGCGCTTGAATATCTGGATCGCGATCGACCCCACGCCGCCCGTGGGACCGGTGACGACGATCGGCCCGAGTTCCGGCGCCTGGTGGTTCTCGAGCATGCGCTTGATACCCAGGCCCGCGGTAAAGCCAGCGGTGCCCAGCGCCATCGCCTCGTGCAGGCTCAGACCCTTGGGCAGCGGCACGACGGCAGAAGCGGGCACGCGCGCCATCTGGGCCAGGCCGCCGTCGAGCAGCTCGCCCAGATTGCAACCGGTGACCAGCACTTCATCACCTTTCTTGTAGGCCGGGTCGCTGCTGGACTCCACGACGCCCGACAGGTCGATGCCGGCCACGCGCGGCATCACGCGCATGATCCGGCTCTTGCCCGTGACGGCGAGCGCGTCCTTGAAGTTGAGGCAGGAGTAGGCGACGCGGATGACCACTTCGCCCGGCGTGAGGTCCTCGAGCGAGAGGTCCTCGAACTTCGACTGGAAGGTCTTTTCGACCTGGTGGACGCGCAGGGCTCGGAATTGGGACATGGCAGGGTTCGAATGATGATCGAGCCCCGCATTCTACCGGTGCATGCCCGCCAGTGGCCGCTCGGCTAGCGTGCGTACCGCACTCAGTGGCCGGCGAGCTGGTCTGCGTAGAACGTCTTGATGCGTTCGAACTCCGGCAGCACCTGCGTGAGCTTGTCGACCAGCAGCGGATCGAAGTGCTTGGCACGCTCCTTCCGGATGTAGTCGACGGTCTCGTCGAGCGTCCAGGCGCGCTTGTAGGGCCGCACGCTCGTCAGCGCGTCGAACACGTCGGCCAGCGCCGTGATGCGTCCCACCAGCGGAATGTCCTCGCCCTTGAGACCGGCCGGGTAGCCCGATCCGTCCCACTTCTCGTGATGGGTCAGCGCGATGGTCTTGGCCATCTGCAACAGTTCGGAATCCTGGTCTCCGAGAATCATCCCGCCATAGGGCACGTGCTGCTGCATCAGCACCCACTCTTCGGGCGTGAGTTTGCCCGGCTTCTTGAGGATGCTGTCGGGCACACCAATCTTGCCGACGTCGTGCATCGGCGAAGCCAGCATGAGCAGGTCGGCATCCGCCTCGTTCATGCCCACCGCGATGCCGAGCGCGCGCGAGTACTGGCTCATGCGAACCACATGCAGACCGGTGTTGTCGTCCTTGAACTCCGAGGCCTTGCCCAGGCAGCGGATCACGGCCAGGCGCGTGCGCTCCAGTTCGTTGGTGCGCACACGAACCTGCCGCTCGAGCATACGGCTCTGGTTGGCCAGGGCCAGGTGGGTGCCGACACGGGCGAGCACGATCGACGGGCTCACGGGCTTGGTCACGTAGTCCACGCAGCCGGCCTCGAAGCCCTGCGTCTCGTCCTCGATCTCGCTCATGGCGGTCACGAAGATCACCGGGATGTGGCGCGTGCGCAGGTCCGCCTTGAGACGGCGGCACACGGCCAGGCCATCCATGTCCGGCATCATGACGTCGAGCAGGATCAGCTGCGGCGGCGAATCTCCCGACGCGATCGCAAGGGCGCGCGCGCCGCTCGTGGCCGCCCGCACCCGGTAGTCGCCGCGCAGGATCCCCGACAGAACCTCGATGTTCGCCGGGATGTCGTCCACCACCAGGATCGAGGCCCGGTCGCGTTCGCTCTGGTCGTCCACGTCCATCCTTACCCTTCCAGACGAGCTTCGGTGCGGTGACGCACTGCCTTTCGGGCAGCGTGGTCCGCATGTCGACTCACAAGAACCCCCGACCCACTTCTTACACCAAGACGCGCCTCGGCGCTGCCTCGGTCTGGCGCGGGGGCCCCGCACTTGATCACCGCTCTCACAGTTTTTCCGACCTCGACGATGACCCGGCTACGCCGTAATGCCTACGGCGCGGCCAAGGCTTGGAGTAATGCGGGCACGGCCGCCTTCGCGGCCGGAAAATCGTATTCCGCGATCGCGTGGCGCAGGACCTGCAGGCGCGGCCGCGCGGGGTGGGTCGCCAGCGCGGCATCCAGGATCTCCAGGGTGTCGCGCGCTGCAGTGTCGTCGTCGTCGAGCTGGCGCCGGAGTTGTTCGACCAACTTGCGCCAGGGGCCCGTCGCGCCGACGGAATCACTGCTCGGCGTCGGGGCGGAGTCCAACGGGTGGACTTCAAGCCACTCGCGCAGCGGCACGATCAGCGCGGAGACCGTGGCCTCGAGCTGCTCGAGCGCAGGGTCGGGGTCGCCGCCCTGGCGCAGGTAGTCCTCGATGGTGGCGGCGACCGCGGCCAGTTCATCGGCGCCGATGGTCGCCGCCACGCCCTTGAGCGAATGCGCGTGTCGGCAGGCCGTGAGGCGGTCGCCGCGCTCGATTGCCGCCTCCATGCGCAGCACGACATCGGCCTCGGAGCGCACGAACATCTCGAGCAGGCGGCGGTAGCGCGCCAGATCGCCCTGCGTCCGGCGCAGCCCGGTGATCGCATCCAGCGACTCGACACCCGGCAGGCTGCCCGGGTCGACGGGCTGCTGGCGCATGACGTGGGTCGGCTCGTCGATCTCCTCCAGGTCGATTTCCTCGCGGCCGCTCCACCGCCGGATGGCGCCGAACATCTCGACCACGTTGATCGGCTTGGCCACGTGCTCGTTCATGCCGGCCGCGAGGCATGCGTCGCGATCCTGCTGCATCGCGTTGGCGGTCATCGCGATCACGGGCAGCCGGGCGTGGCGCGGGTCGGCTCGCAGGCGCCGCGTCGCTTCCAGTCCGTCCATGACCGGCATCTGCATGTCCATCAACACCAGGTCGAAGCGCTCGTGCTCCACTCGCGCGAGCGCCTGCGCGCCGTCGCCGGCGATCGCCACGCGAATGCCGGCGCCCTCGAGCAACTCGCGCGCGATCTGCTGGTTGACCGGGTGATCCTCCACCAGAAGCACCGACAGGCCCTGCAGGCCGCGCGCGGCGAGCGTCTCCGCCCGGTCGGGTCCTATCAGCGGCACCGCGGCAGACTCGCCCAAGGCCGAGAGCATGGCCTCGTACAGCAGCGAGGGATTGACCGGCTTGAGCAGGAAGCTGTCGAACAGCTTGCCGTCGAACTGTCCGAGGAGTTCCTCGCGCGCGTAGGCCGACAGCATGATGATCCGGGGTCCGCGCTGCGGACTGGCGCGACGGCGGATCTCGCGCGCACAGGCCAGCCCATCCATGCCCGGCATCTTCCAGTCGAGCAGCACCAGGCCGAAAGGCGGATCGGCCCGGGACAGCATCTCCAGCGCGGTCTTCGCATCTGGCGCCTGCTCGTGCGACATGCCGAACGAATCCAGATAGCGGCCGACGATTTCGCGCGAGGTGGGATTGTCGTCAACGACCAGAGAGTGCAGCCCGCGCGTGATCGTCGGGTGCGCGCGCGGGCGGCGTGCGCCCGCGCGGCCCAGGGCGACGGTGAACCAGAAGACGCTGCCCCGGCCGGGCTCGCTGTTCACGCCAATCTCGCCGCCCATGAGTCCGATCAGCTGTTTGCTGATGGCCAGGCCCAGTCCCGTGCCGCCGTGCTTGCGTGTGATGGAGGCGTCGGCCTGCTCGAATGAGCGGAACAGCCGCACCTGCTGCTCGTCGTTGAGCCCGATGCCCGTGTCGCGCACGCGCGCACGCAGGAGGCACTCCGATTCGCCCTGCGGCTCGAGTTCGATGCACACCGCGACCTCGCCCTGCTCCGTGAACTTCACCGCGTTGTTGGCCAGGTTCACGAGCACCTGCCCCAGCCGCATCGGGTCGCCGAACAGCTGCGGCGAGTCCGGCGGACGATCGATGGAGAATTCGAGGCCCTTCTCGCAGGCCTTCACGCCGATCACGGTGGCGAGATTGTCGAGCACGATGTCGAGGTCGAATTCGATGCGTTCCACCACCAGCTTGCCGGCCTCGATCTTCGAGAAATCCAGGATGTCGTTGATCAGGCCGAGCAACGACTGGCCCGCGCCGCTGATCTTTCCGAGGTAGTCGCGCTGGCGTGCGCTGAGGTCGGTCTTCAACGCCAGGTGCGACAGCCCGAGGATCGCGTTCATCGGCGTACGGATCTCGTGGCTCATGTTGGCCAGGAACTCGCCTTTGGCGCGCGACGCGCTCTCGGCCGACTCGCGCGCGCGCGCGAGTTCGTCGAGCGTCTCGCGCAGCTCGCGCGTGCGGTTCTCCACGCGCTGCTCGAGCGTGGCATTGAGGCGTCGCAGTTCCTCCTGCAAGCGGATCTGCTCGGTGATGTCGATACCGGTGCCGCCGATCGCGATGACCTTGCCCTCATCAATCAGCGGGAACTTCACCATCAGAAGGTGCCGCGCGCCCCCGGGCCTTTGCATCACCTCGACGAAGTTCGCGCTGCGCTTGGTCTCCAGCACCTGGCGATCGTTCGCGTCGAACGTGACCACCACCGACGCCGGCAGCAGTTCGGCCAGGGGCCGACCGGCGAGATCTCCTGGCGGCAGGTCGAAAAGGCGCCGGAAAGACTCGTTCGCGAACTGGTAGGCGCCGTTGAGATCGCGTGCCCAGATCGCGGCCGGCGAATTGTCGAGCACCGCGCGCAGCTGGAGCGCCGCCGTCGAGAGCGCGCGCGTGAGATCTGCGCGCACCTGCTCGAGCGAGTTCTCCATGGTTTTGCGTTCGGTGATGTCGGAGAGGTACCCGCTCGCCACCACCTTCCCGTCCGCCTCGCGCCGCGGCACCGACTCCGCGCGCAGCCACATTCGCCGGCCGTCGCGCAGGTTCACGCGGAACTCGTGCTCCCATCGATCCTGCGTGCGCAGCGCGCCAATCAGCGACTCGCGCACGGCGGCGCGATCGGCCTCGTCGATCAGCACCATCCGCGCATCGTCGATGACGCCCACCACTTCATGAGGTCCGTTGCCGAATTCCTCGAGCAGTCGGCCGCTGACGAACTCCAGCCGGAGCTGGCCCTCCGGGTCCAGGTTGAACTGGAACACCGCACCCACAATCGAGTCGGTGATCTCGCGCTGGCGCAGCACCGCCACCTCGAGCTGCGCGCGACTCTCCGCCAGGCGCTGGGCCGTGCCCTGCGCATCGCTTTCGGCTGCTCGACGGCGCTCAACCTCCCGACGCATCAACAGGCCCCACCAAGCCACCGCCAGGATGATCAGTAGGGCCACACCGGCGCCGGTCAGCACCTGCCGCCCGACCTTGCGCGGATCGAGTCCGGTCTCGTACTTCACGTTGAACCAGCGCGTCTGGATGTTCCGGTGTTCCTCGGGGGTGATCGCGTCGAGCGCGCGCGACAGCATGCCGATCAGCAGCGGCCGATCCTTGGGCACCATGAAATGCAGCTTGGTCGAACGCAGGGGGTTGGATCCGGCGATCTTCAGGTTGGCCAGTCCGTGCTTCTGGATCAGGTAGGCCGCGATCGGCAGGGGCAACACCGCCGCATCCACGCCTCCGCTGGCCACGCTCTCGAGCGCCGCCAGATTGGACGGTTCGAACTGCACCTTGAGTTGGGGAAACTGGTCGAGCAGCAGGCGGCTGTCGGCATAGCCCTCGACCAGCGCCACCCTGCGGTTGGCGAGGTCCGCCGCCACGAGCACGCCGAGCTGGCTGGTGCGCACGACGATGACCGAGGCGATCTCGGCATAGGGTGGGGTGAACAGGAAGTCGTGCTCACGCTCCTCGCTGCGCCCGACCGAACCGTACAGGTCGATCTCCCCGCGCAAGCCGCGCGCGTAGCTCTCTCTCCGGTTCAGTCCCAGCTGCGGCTCGATCTTCACGCCCAGCTGCCTGCCGACGGCGACGACGTAATCGGCGACCAGGCCCTGGTACTGGCGCTGCTCGTCGACGAACTCGATCGGCGCGTAGTCGGGATCGATGCCCAGACGCAGCACGGGATGCGCGGCCAGCCAGGCCTGCTCCTCAGCGGTGGCGACGAAAGGCTCGGCCGACGCGGGCGCTGCGACCATCCAGGCGCACAACAGTGCCGCCACGAAGAATCGAAGACGGGATTCCGGGATCAGCGTGCGGGCGATAACTCGGGCGTGGGGCACGGCCGAGATTGTGACGAGCGCAGCCCTCGCGGGCCAGCGAGCCCATCCCACCACGAGCTGATGCACACTGCGACGCATGCAGTACATCAAGAATCCGCCGCTCGACGAGACGGCACTGGACGCCGATCCGCTGGTGCAGTTCGAGGCCTGGCTGGGCGACGCGCGCAGCGCCGGCATGATCGAGCCCACCGCGTTCACGCTGGCCACGGTCGGCGCGGACGGCCGCCCCTCCGCGCGCGTCGTGCTCTTCAAGGGCCTCCATGAATCGGGCCTCACGTTCTACACCTGCTACGACGGCCGCAAGGGCCAGGAGCTCGCCGTTCACCCGTTCGCGGCGGCCACGTTCTGGTGGGACCGCCTGGAGCGCCAGGTGCGCTTCGAGGGCACTGTGGGGAAAGTGCCGCGCGAGCTCACGCAAGGTTATTTCGAGAGCCGGCCCCGCGGCTCGCAGGTTGGCGCAATGACCTCGCGTCAGTCGCGCGTGGTCGCGAGTCGCGCCGAACTCGAAGCGCGCCTGGCGGATAACGAGCGGCGCCTGGCGGGTGGGCCGGTGCCACTACCCGATGACTGGGGCGGCTACGTGCTGCGCCCGCAGATCGTCGAGTTCTGGCAAGGCCGTCGCAACCGCCTGCACGATCGCCTGCGCTACCGGTACGCCGAAGGTGTCTGGCGCGTGGAACGCCTCGAACCCTGAACCGTCGGGAACCCAGGTCGCGGCATCCTTCGACGAGGCGGTCGTCCGGCTGAGGTATGCGCCTTCCTTGCCGAGCTGCGTCAGGTGTACGAGTGCGTGATCTGAGCCCTTAGCATCGGGGAAATTCCGGGCTGCTCCCACAGGCGCTGCCAAGCATTCTGATCAAACTTTCTCGCGTCATAGTTCAGTTTCGCGATGGTGTAGATCGTGCCGGCTCCGTATCCACCGGTCATGCTGCCCGGAGAGATCACACCATCGGGCCTTTCGTTCTTCGTGAACCCGCCCGCCTCGTCAGAGGCATCCTGCAGGCTGTAGATCAGGAAACAGCTCGCGGAATCGAGCGCTGAGCCGCGCCTGATCGTTCCGGACGTCATTTTTTGCGGCCAAGTCTTTGGAGGGTATGCGATCGACAACAGCAGGTTGACGAGTTCGACGTCCGTTGGATTGTTCACGCATGCGCGGGCGGCGTAAGGCCCCACTTTCGCCGAAACGTTGTAGTAGAACTTCATTGCCCCAAGGGGCGGACTCAGTTTCAAGACGGAAGCCATATTTGTTTCCCCTGTGCGCCATGCTGGATCTCGGCTCGATACCGCGGCCGGCCCCCCGATCGTGCACGTCGAAATCATGGAGGTGCAACGGCGCAAAGGCGCTTCCAGAGTTCGTGATGAGACGCGACGCACAGATACGCGGCGGTCGAGCCGCGTGAGCGATCGCGGTGACAGGGTTCCGTGCGGCGGCGCCGGCAACACTAGGAACCGCGCCGATGACTCAGCGCCGGGAAGCTCGCGCGCAGCACCGCTTGCTTCTCCAAGTCCACGCGTCCAATCACCGCGGCGTCGCCCGCGGGCTCGCAGGCCAGCACTTCGCCCCAGGGATCGACCACCATCGCGTGGCCCCAGGTCTTGCGACCGCCCGGATGCGTGCCGTGCTGCGCGGGCGCGATCACGTAACACAGGTTCTCCACCGCACGCGCACGCTGCAGCATCTCCCAGTGGACTTCGCCCGTGCGCGCGGTGAACGCGGCCGGCGTGCACAGAAGCTGCGCGCCCTGAGCGACCAGCTCGCGATACAGCTCGGGGAAGCGAACGTCGTAGCAGACGGACAGGCCCAACCGCCCTGCCGGCGTGTCGACCGTGACCGGCTTCCAGTCGCCGGCGGCGATGTGCCTGGACTCCTGGTAGCGCTCGCTGCGTCCGTCGCGCTGCACGTCCACGTCGAACAGGTGGATCTTGTCGTAGCGCGCCGCGCGGCGTCCTTCGCAGTCGTACACCAGCGACGCGGCGTAAACGCGCTGCGAATCACCAGGTACCGCCACAGGCACCGTGCCGGCCAGCACCCAGATCCTGTTCTTCTGCGCGCAGGCGGCGAGGAAATCCTGAATCGGCCCTCGCCCGTCAGGCTCGGCATGCGCGAGCTTGGCGGTCTCGTGTGCGCCCATGAACGCAAAGTTCTCCGGCAACGCGGCAAGCACTGCGCCTCCAGCCGCGGCCGCCTCCACGAGGCGCGCGGCGGTGGCGAGATTGGCGGCGACGTCGTCGCCGGAGTTCATCTGCAATGCGGCGACGGCGCTCATGGCGGGACGGTTGCTCCTGCGGGAAGGGCGGCGGGTGGCAAGGCGCTGGCGGGCAGCGGCGTGGCGGGCGAGCCGCCCGGAATCACGCCGTGCTCCTCGCGCACGACCTGCGGATCTTCCCAGCTTCCGGTGAGCCGGTAACTGAGCTGGCCAACCTGGTCGAGCGGCCCGTCGAGCACCTGCTGCGCGATCAGCGCCAGCGCGCCGGCCGCCGGTCCGCCGATCAGCAGCGCGCCCAGCGTGACGCCTGCCGACACGTCGGGGTACACGCGCACGCGCTGGTCGTAGTCGTGCGCGATCAGGCCGACGCGACCGCGCACTTCCATCTTCATCGAAGGCGCGTCGATGTTCAGGTCGTCGGTGGTGGCGTTGCCCTGCGTGACGTTGAAGCGGCCCTTGATCTGGTCGAAGCCCAGGCCGTCCGAGACCACGTCGCGAAAGTCCAGCGTGAGTCGCCGCGGCAGCGCCCAGAAATTGATCAGCCCGAGCACGCGACCGGCGCCCGGGTCCAGGCTGCGCAGAGAACCCTTCGACACGTCGATCTCGAGATAGCCGTCGCCGGCAGAGGGCTTGATGCCGCGCGGCGCGGTGGGCAGCACGGCCGGCCAGCTCATCACCCCGCGGAATCGGCTGTGCTTCGCGCTCAGGCTCGGCGCATAGCCGAAGCCCTTGAGCAGCTCGTCGATCGCATCGCTGTCGACCGAGAACTGCAGGTCCGCCGAGGAGCGGCCGGCCCCACGCCGCCACTCGCCCCGCGCATCGATCTGGCCGCCGTGCCCGGCAGTGCGCAGCGTGTCGATGCGCTGGCCGTCCCCGATGCGCATCGTGCGGAAATCGAGCCGGCCCAGTTCCGCGGCGCCCATGCGCAGGTCCTCGATCTCCAGGTCCATGCGCGGCAGGCGCGTTGGATCGGCGGGCTCGCGCTTGTCCTGTTCCTCTTCTTCGCGGCGGGCCGCGCCTTCGGTCATGCGCCGCGGCGCGAACTGCAGGCGCTGGAAGCGACCGGTCAGCGCGCCGCCGTCGGCGCCGTTGCGAAAGCCCAGCTCGCCCTGCGCGCCGTTGCCGGTCACGCGCGTGGACCATCCACCGGGCGCCGGCTGCTGCACCAGGCGCACGCCTTCGACGCGCTGCGCGCCCAGCCACAGGATCCCGACATTGAGGTCGGCGCTCAGCGCCGGCACGGGCGCAGGCTGTGTCGCCGCGTCCCCCGGGTCGACGCGCGCACCGTCGTTGACGGCAGCGACCCAGCTGATCGGCTCGAGGTCGGGGACGGTGCCGGCGATAAAGAGGCCGTCCTCGCCCGCATGCGGGCTGGCACCTGCGCCGACGCGGATGCGCCCCCGCTGCAGGTACCTGGTGCCCGTACCGTCATGCGTGAATGCGAGATCGGCTCCCAGGCGGTCCTGCACCTCGACCGCGACGCGCAGTGGGAAAGCGCGCTCCGAAGCCAGGTCCACCGTGGTCGGCCAGGCGACGTCGGGCGGCTTCTGCATCGGCTGCGGCAGCTTCACCGTGAGGCCCTGCAAGTTTGAGCTCAGGTGCACGCGCCCGGCGTCGGCGCCGCTGAGCGCGAGCACTGCATGCCACTGGCTGCGACCTTCCATGCCCTTGCGCAGGAACACCGGCAGCAGGCGGCTGACGCCGTCGCCCGTGGCGCTGGGCACGAACTCGAAGCCGCCGCGCAGGCGCAGCACGCCGTCGTCGTCCTGGTGCAGCTTGGCAGTCACGGTCGAGCCGAACAGCTGGCCGGTGAGGGCCTCGGCGCTGACCGTGTGATTGTCGAAGCTCATCTCGCCGCGCACGTCGAGCGCCGGTTCGGGCAGGCCGTTCACGTCCAGGCGCAGCCCGCGCAACTGGATCTCGCCGGCGACCTCGGCGTCGTGCGCGTGCTTGAGCGGGATGTCGAGGTCGACGCGCACCACCGAATCGCCGCTCGCGGTCGTGCGCGTCAGCAGTCCGGCGAGCTTGGGCGCCAGCGGCGAGGCGCGCAGGAAATCGTAGAAGCGCGCGGCATCGCCCTGCACCTCGCCGGTGATGCTCAGTTGCGGCTCGTGCAGGTCCGGAATCAGCGCCTCGACGTGCTCGACGCGCGTGCCGGTCACCGAGCCGGACTCGCCGCGGATGGCCAGGCTGTTGCCGCGAAATTCCAGGTGGGCCGCCAGCTTCTCCACCGCCGGCCAGTCGGGCGCGAATGCGAGCGTGGCATCCGCCGCGTCGATGTCCAGCGCGAACAGGCCGGGCCTTTCCACGAACGGGAAATCGGAAAGATCACCCTCGATGCGCAGGCGCGCGGCCGGCGCGCGGCCCGACACGATCGCGCGTTGCAGCCAGTCGCGCAGGTTGTCCGGCCAGAACGCGGGCATGTAGGCCTTCAGGCGCGTCACATCGGTGGCGGAGAAACGCGCGTCGAGCTTGATGCGTGGCGAACCCTCGCTGCCGCGCGGCACGAATAGTTCCAGCGCGCCTTCGCCGCGACTGCCGTCGAGCTGCCAGCCGAACTTGGGAAGCTGCATGTCCCAGCCCTCGCCCGTGCGCGTCCAGGCCAGCTCGCCGGACACGCTCTCGAACGACACCGGCCGGGTGAAGACCTTGGCGAAGTGAAGCGCGAATGGCATGTCGCGCAGGCGCAGCCGACCGCTGTTCTCGGACGCGGAGAATTCGCCCGACAGGCCATCGAAGCCGGGCATCTGCGCGCCGGCGGCGAGCGCGAGTTCATCGAGATCGGCGCGCAGGTTGAAACGCGGCTCGCCCGACTCGGACGCGCCGTCCCAGCGCAGCACCAGCCGGCGCACCGCGCCGGACAGTCCGCGCAGGCGTCCGGCCTCGGCGCCGATACCGTCGCTGGGCAGCATGCCCATCCAGGGCACGAGGTCGGCGAGGTTGAGGTACGAGGCCTCGGCCTCCAGGTGCGGGAGCGCCGGCTGCCCCTCCGTATCAACTTGCGTGTTCTCGAGGCTGTACCGGACGCGCGCCTGCGTTGTCGGCCACGCACCACGCGCGCCCGAAACCTCCATGCGGCCGATATCCAGCATCCAGCCCTGCGCTTGCGGCGCGAGTCTCGCGGCCAGGCTGATGTCCCTGAGGCTCGCTTCGCGCGCGGCGCGGCGACCGACCACCGAATCCGCGTCCAGCAGCACGTTGATGGCGCCGACCTGCCCGCGTTCGAGCACGCCGTCGAGCGCCATCTCGGTGCCCTGGAAATGCACGCTCGCGTCCTCGGCCAGGACGGCGTCAAGCCAGGGCAGCCCGGTGAGGCCCTCGACCTTCGCCTTCCAGCGACCCGCCCAGGTCTCGGGCTTCTCGAGGTTGCCGGTCATCTCGGCATCGAACACCACGCTCGAACCCATTGCGGGCGGCAGCGAGAGTTCGGCCGACGCCTCGCCTCGACCATCTGCGAAGCTGATCTCGGCGTCCACCAGCCGGAACCGCGGTTCGGCGCCCCGCAGGCGCGCATCGTCGAGCAGCAGCTCGCAGCGGCTCAGGCGCACGCTCTGGAATCGGCCCAGCTGGCGCAGCCAGGCCTGCGTGCCGCGCGCCGGCATGCCGGTGGTGTCGATGCCGCGCAGGCTGAACTTTCCGTCCTCGTCGATCTGCGCGAACAACTCGACACCGGACAGCTCGACGCGGTTGGGCGTGGTGTCGCCGCTCAGCAGGCGCGCCAGCCCGAAGCCCAGGCGCAGGCGTTCGGCCGACAGCGCCGGGGAGTCTTCGTCCTCGCCGTAGAGCGTGATGTCGGTCAGGTCCAGCCGCGGCGCGAGACCGCGCCAGCCCAGGCTCACGCCGCCGATCTCCACCGGCTGACCGGCGACATGGGAGACGTAATCGGCAAGGTCCTCGCGGAAACCGGGCGCAACCAGCATCACCAGCTGGAAGGTCGCGGTCAGCAGCGCGCCTGCCACGAGCACGAGGGCCACGAGCGTGACCGCCGACGTCCACCAGCGACGCCTTACGCGCTCCATGCGAAGGGAGCGCGAAGCGGTGTCGGTGCGGGTGGGGCGGACGGGGGCTTCATGGGTGACGCAGTTTAATAAGGGCGCGGGCCCGCGCGGTCAGCTTAAGCACCCGAGATGAACCCCGACGGATGGCCGCGACGCGCGGCCGGCGCGAGCCGGCTCGCGGCGACGGCGGTCCTCAGAGCGGGACGACGTCGAAGCTTTCGGGGTGGTAGGACCCTTCGGCCTGCAGCCGGATCGGCCGGTTGAGGGTGGATTCCAGCTCGGCCAGGCCCATCGCCGCGTCCTCGGTGAGCCGCTGGACCACGGTCGGAGCCGCCAGCACCAGGAAGTGCCGCGCCTCGAACTGCCGCGCCGCCCTGCTGACCTCGCGGACAATGTCGTGGCAGAGGGTCTCGACGGTCTTGATGCTGCCGCGACCATCGCAGATTGGACAGGGCATGCACAGGATGTGGCCCAGCGATTCGCGCGAGCGCTTGCGCGTCATCTCGACCAGGCCCAGCGGAGAGAAGTCGTAGACATGCGTGCGCGCCGGGTCGCGCTTGAGTTCCTTCTCCAGCGCGCGCATCACCTGCACGCGGTGGTCGGAATTCCGCATGTCGATGAAGTCCAGCACGATGATCCCGCCGAGGTTGCGCAACCGGAGCTGACGTGCGATCGCCTGCGCCGCCTCCAGGTTGGTCTTGAGGATGGTCTCTTCGAGATTGCGGTGACCGGTGAAGGCGCCGGTGTTCACATCGACCGTGGTCATGGCCTCGGTCTGGTCGATGACCAGGTGGCCGCCGGACTTCAGGTCCACCTTGCGGCCGAGCGCGCGGTCGATGTCGTCCTCGACGCCGTACAGGTCGAAGATCGGCGCGGCGCCCTCGTAGTGCTCGATACGCGCGGCGGCGCCCGGCACGAATACGCGCGCGAACTGCAGCACGCGCTTGAACTCGTCGGCGTTGTCGATGCGCACGCGCTCGACGTCCGTGCCGAGCAGATCCCGGAGAATCCGCATCGACAGCGGCAGGTCGCCGTGCACCATGCTGCGCGGCCCGGCCACCCGCGCCTGCTCGCTGATCGCGGTCCACAGGCGCAGCAGGAAACGCAGATCGCCGGCCAGCCGCTCCTCGTCCTGCCCTTCGGCTGCGGTACGCGCGATCACGCCGAACTTCGGTGCGAGTTCAGCCGAGATCTTCGCGACGACCTGCTTGAGTCGCGCGCGCTCGGTCTCGTCCTCGATGCGCGCCGAGGCGCCGCAGTGCGGCTCGTAGGGCAGCAGCACGAGATAGCGGGAAGGTACCGAGAGCAGGGTGGTCAGGCGCGCGCCCTTGCTGCCCAGTGGGTCCTTGAGCACCTGCACGAGCACGTCCTGGCCTTCGTGCAGCAGGGTCTGGATCGGCGGGAGCTGGCGCGGCGAGTCGACGCGCGTGGTCTCGCCGTCGGCCTGTCCGTTCGCAGCCGGCAGCGCGAGCATGTCGGCCACGTGCAGGAAGGCCGTGCGTTCCAGGCCGATCTCGATGAAGGCGGCCTGCATGCCCGGCAGGACCCGCTGCACGCTGCCCTTGTAGATGTTGCCGACGAGGCCGTGGCGCGAGGTGCGCTGCAGGTAGATCTCCTGCGCGGCGCCGCCTTCGACGAGCGCGACGCGCGTCTCCTGCTGCCCTATGTTGACGAGAATTTCCGTACTCATCGCGGCATCACGGGCTCGACGCCGAAGCGGCGCAGCAGCGCCATGGTCTCGTACACCGGCAGCCCGACCACGCCGCTGTAGCTGCCGCGGATCTCGCGCACCCAGCGGCCGGCCAGGCCCTGGATCGCGTAGGCGCCGGCCTTGTCCACGGGTTCGCCGGTGTCCCAGTACGCCTCCGCCTCGGCGCGCGTGATCCGGCCGAACACGACCTCGGTGCAGGTCGCCTCCAGGGCCTGCTCCGTACCGCGGCGCACCGCGACCGCTGTGTGCACCTCGTGGCGACGGTTGGACAGGCGCAGCAGCATGTTCACGGCGTCCTGCTGGTCTCTCGGCTTGCCCAGGATCTGGCCATCGACGGACACGTCGGTGTCGGCGCCGAGCACCGGCAGCGGTCCCAGCGCGCAGGCGTTCAGACCGCTCGCCGCTCCAGCCTTGTCCAGCGCCATGCGACGGGCAAAATCCGCGGGCGACTCGCCGTTGTGCACGAGTTCGGGCAGGTTCGCGGGCACGCATTCGAAACGGTAGCCGGCGTCGCGCAGCAGCTGCATGCGGCGCGGGGACCGCGAGGCGAGGTAGAAGTCGTAGTCCATGGGGCTGGTCGGATGGCCGCGACGGTCTTGTTGGTTTTTGCTCGGTCCGGGCCTGCGCGGTCTATGGTACTCGCAGGCCACGCTTGCCTATCGCAATAACAGAACTACTCGGTACACTAATTTCCCCCGCGACCTGCCGGAGCCTCCGTGCACCGCCCCGCCACCGAACGTCTCGACCGACAAGGGCTTCGATGAACGTCATGCCGCGACTGCTGATCCTGCTCAGCCTGTGTACCTGCGCGAGCGTGGCCAGCGGCAACGACCTGCGCCGCGTGTACGAGCAGGCTCTGTCGCAGGACATGCAGTTCCAGGCCGCGCGCCACGGTCGTGATGCAGCCATCGAAGTGCGGCCGCAGGCGCGTGCCGCGCTGCTGCCGCAGGTCAACGGCGGCTACGGTTACCAAAAGGTGTACGAGGACGGCACGGAGGGATTCGGCGGCAGCCCGGAAGTGGACGTCGACCGCCACGGCACGCAGAAGGCGCTCACGGTCACGCTCGACCAGACTCTGTTCGACTGGGCCGCGTTCAAGCGCTACGACCAGTCCGGCGATCGCGTGAGCCTGGCCCAGGCGCAATACCAGGCGTCGGCACAGTCGCTGGTGCTGCGAACCAGCGAGATCTACTTCGGCGTCCTGTCGGCCGACGACAATCTCCATTTCGCGCGCGCCGAGAAATCCTCGCTCGAACGCCAGCTCGACCAGGCGCAACGTCGCTTCGACGTCGGCCTGTCCGCGATCACCGACGTACAGGAAGCCCAGGCGCGCTACGACCTGACCACGGCGCAGGAGATCGCCTTCGAGCAGCAGCTGTCCTCGGCCCGCGAGGCGCTGCGCGAGATCACCGGGCCGGGCGAATTCGGCACCGCGCGCCTGCAGGACGAGATTCCGCTGCGGCTGCCGGAGCCCGCGTCCGTCGATCCCTGGCTGGCCACCGCGCGCGACCGCAATCTCGAGCTGATCGCCGCTCGCCTGCAGGCCGATATCGCCCGCAAGGGCGTAGCCGTGGCGCGTGCCGGTCACCTGCCCACGGTGGGCGCGCTGGCCGAATACGAAGACGCCGACGCCAAGGGCGGACGCTTCACCGGCGACCTGGACACCGAGACCTACGGCGTCCAGCTGAAGCTGCCGATCTTCGCGGGCTTGGTCACGCAGTCGCGCGTCAACGAGGCGCAAGCGACGCGTGAACAGCGCGAGGCGCAGCGAGAAGGCACCTTGCGCGCGGTGGAGCGCGACGTGCGTGACGCCTGGCTCGGCGTGCAGTCCGGCGCGGCGCGTGTGAAGGCGCTGAAGCAGGCCGTGCTGTCGAGCTCCACCGCGCTCGAAGCCAGCGAAACGGGCCTGGAAGTGGGAACGCGCACCTCGGTCGACGTGCTCAACGCGCAGAGCGCCCTGTACAGCGCGCAGCGTGACCACGCGCGTTCCCGCTACGACTACCTGCTGTCGGTGCTGCGCCTGAAGGCCGCTGCCGGCACGCTCGGCGGCGACGACCTCGAGGAGATCGACGCCCTGCTGGTGTCGGGCGACGGCGTACCGGCGCCGGCCGCTGCGTCCGCGAACTCATGGATCGCGCCGGCCCAGCCCTCGCCCGGGCTCGGCTCCACGCAGCTCACGAAGTAGCGCTCCGCTCCACGCCGGCGCTCCCGGGCGCCTCCACTTCGGAAAATTCAATGCACGGCGGCGACTCGGTACCGCCGTGCCTGTCAACTCTTTGATCAAGCCGAGGACTCTGAACGGCATGGGCGCGCCGATCGTCGGCGGATGGCGCGTGTAGAGCCTCGTTTATATTCCAGACGCTGCGAGACCCAAGAGGCGAGTCATGTTGCGAACCGGCGTCCTTTCCCTGTGCCTGCTGGCCCTCCTCTCGACGGCCTCGGTGTCCGCCGCCGCGCTGGGCTCGCGTGAACTCGATGCCGTGCCGCTGCACGTGCTGCCCCTGGCCGACCTCGAACGCGCGCGCGCGGCGCTGCCGGTGCAGGCTCCGAACGGTCCTGTGCGATTTGCGATCCCGGTGCCGTTCCCGCTAGGCCTCAGCGACGGCGCCTGGACCGACGAGGGCGACACTGCCGTGTGGCGCACGCGGCTCAATTCGGGGGGCGCGCGCCTGCTGATCGCGCATTTCGATCGGTTCGATCTTCCGCCCGATGCCGTGCTCACGATCTCGGACGTCGCCGGCACCGTAATCCAAGGCCCCTACACCGCCGCCAACCGCGCGCCCGATGGCGAGCTGTGGACGGCCCTGGTGCCCGGTGAGGAAGCGTTGCTCGAACTGCGCGTACCGCAGTCGCAGCGCGGGGGCGTGGACCTGCACATCGCGGAGCTGGGGCACGGCGTTACGTCGCTGCGCGCCGACGAGGTCCAGGCCAAGTCCGGCAGTTGCAACGTCGACGTCGCCTGCGAGGCCGACGCGGGCTGGCGCGACCAGGCGCGCGCGGTGGTGCTGCTGCAGATCGGCGGCGACGCCTGCACCGGCAACCTCGTCAACACCACGACGCAGGATGACCGTCCGTATGTCCTCACGGCGACGCACTGCGGCGTGACCAGCGTGAATGCGAGCACGATCATCGCGTACTTCAACTACCAGACCTCGACCTGCGGTGGCGCAGCCAATGGCAGCCTCAGCAAGACCGTCACCGGCGCCACGCTCCTGTTCCAACACGTACGCTCCGACCACACGCTGATCCGCCTGAACAGCGCACCGCCGCTGTCCTATGGGGCGTACTTCGCAGGCTTCGACGCCAGTTCCACCGCCATTCCCCAGAGTGGCAAGGGCATTCATCACCCGAATGCCGACGAGAAACGCATCAGCACCTACAGCACGCCGGCGATCAAGACGCCGGTCAACCTGGCCGGCGCATCCACGGTCGATGCCTTCGCGGTGTTCTGGTCAGCGGGCGTGACCGAACCCGGTTCGTCCGGCAGCGGGCTTTGGAACGAGAACAAGCGCGTGGTCGGCGTGCTGTCAGGCGGGGGCGCGACCTGCGGCAGCCTGCTGACGCCGGCGTCGAATGGCCCGGACTACTACGGTCGCCTGCACGTGGCCTGGAGCGCGGGCCTCGACACCTACCTCAATCCGAGTGGCAACGGCTCGACCACCGTGGCCGGGAAGAACCAGACGAGCACCACCGGGGGCGGCAGCACGGGCGGCGGTGGCGTGGTCACCGGCGGCGGGTCGTCTTCCGGCGGAGGCGGTGGCGGAGGCGGCGGAGGCGGTGCATTCGGCGGCGGTCTTGCGCTGCTACTCGTGGGGCTTGCGCGCCGCGTGAAGCGGAGACCTTTGGCCTAGCGCACGCCGTGCATGCCGCGCCGTATCAGCGGCGACAGCAGCAACAGCACCGCCCCGCAGCCCAAGCCGATCCACATCAGCAACCCGAAGAGGTCGGCGTACTTCGCCGCCGCTTCCGCGATGTTCATCGTTTCGCCTTCGGGCACCTCGATGGCGGCCAAGGTGCCGAACAGGGCGGCCAGGGTTTCCGAGAACGCCGTCGCGAGGAACCACGTGCCCATCATCAGGCTGACCACGCTGCTCACCGAGAGCTGCGTGACCGCTGAAAGGCCGATCGGCGAGATACTCATCTCACCCACCTCGAGAACGAAGTAGGCCAGCACCAGCCACCACACGCTCGCCATGCCGCCGCTGGTGCCCGCCTGGTTCGCGGCCATGATCAGGGGAATGAAGGCGAGGCCGCCGAACGCGAGGCCCGCGGCCGACTTCACGGGCTTTGAGGGATCCAGACCGCGCCGGTCCAGCCAGCCCCAGAGCGCGGAGAACGTCGGCGCGAGGAGCACGACGAACAGGGCGCCGAGATACGTCAGCGAACCCGCCGTCTGCGGCAACACGAGGGAATCGCGCACCAGGAACGCGAGCATCACCGTGACCGCCGACGCGAACAGGACCTGCGGCGCGCGCGAGTCCACCTTTCGGTCGGACAAGGTCGCGGCCAGCATGAAGGAGGCCGGGGCGAGCAGCAGCGACAGGATCGACCAGGGCGTGGTCGAGACGAACAGGACAAAGTTGGCCCACAGGCTCCCGGTCCAGGCGATCTCGGGCGTTGCCTGCACCATCGAGGGCACGATGTCCTTGGTCAGCAGGCGATCGGTGAAGGTCACCCACGAGCCGTAGGTTTGCTCGTACATCGTGAAGAAGACGAGGCAAGCCATGATCAGGACCATCAGCGAGACCATCTGATGGCGCTGCTCACGCGTGCATCGCACGACCACGAACCAGGTGAACCAGACGAGCACGATCAGCATCATCACGATCATCAGCATCAGCGCGAGACTCAGATGCTCGCCCACGGTGAACGCGCCGTTGGCCACCGCCCACATCAGGCCCGCCACCGGCAACAATCCGAGCACGGCGCCGATGTAGATCGCGATCTCGCGCGACACGCCCATCACCCGCTCCGACAGCTTCGCGGCATCCGGCGGGTCGGCGTAACCGTGCAGGTACTTCTGCCCCCACATGAACTGCACGAGGCCCATGAGCATGCCGATGCCAGCCGCGCCGAAGCCGTAGCGCCAGCCCAGCGTCTGGCCGAGATACCCGCAGACGATGGAGGCGAACAGCGCGCCAAGGTTGATGCCGGCGTAGAACAGGCTGAAGCCGGCATCGCGCCGCGGATCCCCGGGCGCGTAGAGCTTGCCCACGATCGTGGAGATGTTGGGCTTCAGGAAGCCCACGCCCGTGATGATCAGCGCGAGCGACAGGTAGAACACGCGCAGCGCGCCTTCGTCGCGCGTCACCACGCCGCTGCTCACGGTGGCGGTGGCGCCCTCGAAAGCCATGCCGAAGTGCCCGCACACGAGCAGCAGGCCGCCGAACACAACGGCCTTGCGCGTGCCCAGCCAACGGTCCGCCAGCAGCCCCCCGATCACGGGCAGGCAGTACACGAGCCCGCCGTAGGCGCCGAGCACGTTGAGGCCCGTCTTGTCGCCGAACTTGTGGTGCTGGATCAGATACAGCAGCAGCAGCGCCTTCATGCCGTAGAAGGAGAAGCGCTCCCACATCTCCGTGAAGAAGCAGACGTAGACGCCCTTCGGATGTCCGAGGAAGTCCTGGGAACCGGCGAGACCGGTGGCGGTGAGAGCGGACGTCACAGGGGCCGGATCGGAACGGGGGCGAAGGTTCGAGCATCGCGGTAGGCGGCCGGCCGCGCAAATCCTGCGCCCCAAACGACTCCCCCCGCCGGAGCGGGGGGAGCGTGCACAGCCTTGAAGCCGGGAAGACCTAGCGGCGACCGCCGGCGTAGCGACCGCCCTTGCCGTTCTTCTCGTCCTTGCGCTCTTCGTTCACGCGGATGAGATTCCCGCGGATTTCCTTGCCGTTGAGGCCGGCGATGGCGGCGCGCGCTTCGTGGCCTTCCATTTCGAGGAAGCCGAAGCCTTTGCACTTGCCGGAGAACACGTCCTGCATGAGCTTGATCGAACGAACCTTCCCGTGCGTGGAGAACAGCTCGGTCAGTTCCTTCTCGGTGGTGTCGGGCGGCAAATTGCCGGCATAGATGCGAAGCATGGGGATCTCCTTACTGGGTTGCTCGAAACTGGGGTCGCTCGGACGTTCCGCAAGCGGTCATGCCCTAAACCCCGAAATGGGTTGAAAGTTCAGCGCGGCCGGTTGGACGCGCCCTGCTGCGGAGTGCGGTTCTGCGGCTTGCGCGCGCCCTGCGCGTGCCGCTGTCCACCACCGCCACCCGCCGGCTTGCCACCGCGCGGGGCCGAATGGTTGCGTTGGCCCCCGCCGTTGCCACCACCGCCGCGGCGATGCTGCTGCTGCGGCGGACGAGCGGGTCGTTCCGCTGGCTGGCTGGCCCGGCTGGCCGCTTCCGCGGCGCTGGGCTGCGAGCCGGGCTCGAAACCCGGGACGACCGAGGACGGGATTTCGCGCTTGAGCAGCTTCTGGATGTCGCGCAGATACTCGCGTTCCTCGCCACAGACCAGCGACACCGCCTCGCCCTCGCAACCGGCGCGACCGGTGCGGCCGATGCGGTGCACGTAGTCCTCCGGCACGTTCGGCAGCTCGTGGTTGATCACGTGCGGCAGCTGGTCGATATCGATGCCGCGCGCGGCGATGTCGGTTGCCACGAGCACGCGGATGTCGCCGGCCTTGAAGTCGGCCAAGGCCTTGGTGCGCGCGTTCTGCGACTTGTTGCCGTGGATCGCGGCGGTGCTGATGCCTTCGCGCGCGAGCTGGTCGGACAGGCGGTTGGCGCCGTGCTTGGTGCGCGTGAACACCAGCACCTGCTTCCAGTCGCCTTCCTTGACCAGGTGCGCGATCAGCGCGGTCTTGCGCGACTTGTCGACAGGATGCACGCGCTGCGCGACCAGTTCGGTCGGCGTGTTGCGTGGCGCGACGTCGACGCTCACCGGGTCGCGCAGGAAGGTCTGCGCGAGGCTGCGGATGTCCGGGTTGAAGGTGGCCGAAAACATCAGGTTCTGGCGCTTCTTGGGCAGCGCTGCAACGACGCGGCGGATGTCATGGATGAACCCCATGTCCAGCATGCGGTCGGCTTCGTCAAGCACGAGCGTCTCGATGCCGGAGAGGTTGGCCACGCGCTGGTTCATGAGATCCAGCAGACGGCCCGGGGTGGCGACAACGATGTCGAGGCCCCGTCGGAACTGGTCGATCTGCGGATTCATGCCGACGCCGCCGAAGATCACCGCGGTGCGAAAGCCCGGGAGTTGACGCCCGTAGGTGCGGATCGACTCGCAGACCTGGGCGGCCAGTTCGCGGGTGGGAACCAGCACCAATACGCGGGGCAGCGGACGCGGGGCAGTACCAGACAGCTTGTGGAGAATCGGCAAGGTGAACGCGGCGGTCTTGCCGGTGCCCGTCTGGGCGGCCGCCAGCAGGTCGTGCCCGGCGAGAACCAGCGGGATCGACTTGGCCTGGATGGGGGTGGGCTGCGTGTAACCCTCGGCGTCGAGGGCGCGCAGCAGCTCGGGCGCAAGGCCCAGCTCGGAAAAACTCATTTAAAGACAACTCCTGCAACCGCCACGCCGCGACTTTGCGCGGGCCCGGTTCAGGCGAATGTAGATTGGCAGACGCCGGATGGCGCCAACGGGTTTGTTCTGCGGAAGAAGAGAAATCAACAGCAGGGGCGCAACCGGAGCGCCGCGTCAAACGGCCGGCAGTATAGCGGAAGGTCTGCACTTGCTGCGGTGCGATCATCGATCTGCCGCTGCCGCCAGGCCCTCGAGGACGGCCCCGTTGCCCTCCGTGAGCGCCGCGATACGATGCCCTTCGCGCCGAACGCCCCGACATTCCCCCATGACGATCCGATTCCGCCTGCCGCTCGCCGCCGCCCTGCTCGCGGTCGCGGCTCTGGCGCAGGCCGCGCCCTTCACCGCGACGGACCTGGTGACGATGAAGCGGGTGTCGGATCCCCGGATCTCGCCCGACGGCAAGCAGGTGGCGTACACGCTGCGCACGACCGACCTCGAAGGCAACAAGGGCGTGCGGCAGGTCTGGCTCATCGACCTGAAGTCCGGCAAGACCCGGCAGGTCACCGGCGGCACCGGGAATTCCGATACGGCACGCTGGAACGCGGACGGGCAGCTGTACTTTCTTTCCAACCGCTCCGGCTCCACCCAGGTGTGGCGGCTGGATACCTCCGGCGGCGAGGCGCAAGCCGTCACCAGCCTGCCGCTCGAGGTCGGCGCCTTCACGCTCGCGCCGACTGGCGATCGCATCGCGTTGGCACTCGAAACCTTCGCGGAATGCGCCGCAGACCTGGACTGCAGCGCCAGGAAGCTCAAGGACCTGGGCGCGTCGAAGGCCACCGGTCAGCGTTACGATCGCCTGTTCGTGCGCCACTGGGACAGCTGGAGCGACGGCTCTCGTGCGCAGCTGTTCGCGGCACCGCTCAAGGACGGCAAGGTCGGCGCGCCCGCGTGGATCAGCCGCGGCCTGGACGGCGATGTGCCGACCCGCCCCTTCGGCGATGACGCCGACTTCACGTTCGCCCCCGACGGCCGCAGCCTCGTCTTCGTGCTGCGCGTAGCCGGCCATGGCGAGGCCTGGAGCACCAACCTCGACCTCTGGCGCGCGCCGGCCGATGGCTCCGCGGCGCCGGAGAACCTCACCGCCGACAACCCCGCCGCCGACTTCCGCCCGCTGCTGACGCCCGACGGCAGGCAGATGGTGTGGCTGGCGCAGAAGCGACCCGGCTTCGAGTCCGATCGCGCGTGGATTCGCGTGCGCGACCTCAAGACAGGCGTCACCCGCGACGTGGCGCCCAAGTGGGATCGATCCCCCAGCGCCATCGACCTGTCGAGCGACGGCCGCACGCTGTACGCAGTAGCCGACGACCTGGGCCAGTCGCCGCTGTTCGCCATCCAGCTTTCCAGCGGCATCGTGCGCAAGCTCAGCGGGCCCGGCACTGTCA
This sequence comes from Panacagrimonas sp., assembly GCA_046594215.1. GTDB lineage: Bacteria > Pseudomonadota > Gammaproteobacteria > Nevskiales > Nevskiaceae > Panacagrimonas. The sequence goes on along the minus strand of JBKJPX010000007.1, from coordinate 145,229 downwards.
GCGGTTTGAGCGTCGCCGAGGCAGGCGTGGTCTACGCGCAGGACCGTCTCGACGCGCCGGACGATCTCTACCTCCTGGGCTGGAGCGGCGGACTCAAGCGCCTGACGCAGCACAACGCCGACAAGCTCAACGGCATCGCGCTGAGCGCGCACGAGGTGTTCACGTTTCGGGGCTGGAACGACGAGACCGTGCAGGGCTACGTGATGAAGCCCGCGGGCTTCTCGCCCAACGGCAAGTATCCCGTCGCCTTCATCATCCACGGCGGCCCGCAGGGTTCGATGGGCAACGACTTCCACTACCGCTGGAACCCGCAGGTGTACGCGGGACATGGCTACGCGGTCGTCGCCATCGACTTCCACGGTTCAACCGGCTACGGGCAGGCCTTCACCGATTCGATCTCGGGCGACTGGGGCGGCAAGCCGCTCGTGGATCTGCAGAAGGGACTCGCGCAGGCGCTCGCGCAATACCCCTGGCTCGACGGCACGCGCGCCTGCGCGCTGGGCGCGAGCTATGGCGGATACATGGTCAACTGGATCGAGGGGAACTGGCCCGGCGCGTTCCGGTGTCTGGTCAATCACGACGGCGTGTTCGACAACCGCGCGATGGCTTATTCCACCGAGGAACTGTGGTTTCCGGAATGGGAACAGGGCGGCGCCCCGCAGTTCGAAAAGCCCGAGAACTACGAACGTCACAACCCGGTGAACACCGTCGCCAGGTGGACGACCCCGATGCTCGTGATCCACGGGGGACAGGACTTCCGCGTGCCGTTGGAGCAGGGCTTGTCGGCCTTCACCGCGCTACAGCGGCGGGGCATCGAGTCGCAGTTCCTGCACTTCCCCGACGAGAACCACTGGGTCCTGTCGCCGAAGAACAGCCTGCAGTGGCACGAGGCCGTGCTCGCCTGGCTCGATCACTTCCTGCTGGTGAAGGACGGCAAGTAGGCCGCGACCCGCTTATGCGCTCAGCGCGGCGCGGCTCTCGTCGAAACGTTCCTGCAAGCCGTCGATCTCGAATACGTCCACCTCGGGACTGATGTCGAGCTTCAGGAAAGCCGGCACGCGCAGCCGGTCGATGCCGGCCAGCCGACCTTCACGGTTCTGGTGGCTCTGCAGCGCGGCCACCGTAACCACGTCGATGTAGTCGGCCACGCCCTCGTGAGTGCGGCCGAAGTCGAGCCAGCGGCTCGGCACCTCGACCAGTTCCGCCGGGAAATCCCAGGCCTGCAGCACCATGCGGCCCACGCGCGGTTGCAGGGTTCGGATCGTGCGATCCAGCGCGGCCATGTCCGTGACTTCCTCGCCCAGCGATTCGGCCATGCGGATCAAGGGCAGCGCGCCGATCTCGTGCGAGAGGCCCGCGAGCATCGCCAGCTCGGGTCGCAGCATCGTGCAGTGCGAGGCCAGCACCTGCGCCAGCGCAGCGACTTCCAGGCTGTTCGCCCAGGTCTTGCGCAGGCGTTCCTTGAGCGCCGGCGTCCGCGAGAAGAAAAGCTGCTCGAGCGCGAGGCCCGTGACGAGGCTGCGAACCAGCGCCATGCCCAGCCGCGTCACCGCGTGCTGGATGCTGTCGACGCGTCGACCGCCGCAGAGCGCGCTGCTGTTCGCCACCCTCAGAAGACGTACCGCGATGGCGGGATCGCGAGCGATCTCGGCCGCGATCTGCGAAGCCGTCGCACGCTCGTCCTGGGTGGCCTGCCCGATGCGCATCGCGACTTCGGGCAGCGTCGGGAGCGTCAACCGATCCTGCGTGAGCGCATCGACCACCGCGCGGTACAGCCGGTCTTCCTGGAGCATGTGAGGCCTACGTAACAAGGGGTCGTGATGACCCATCGGTCGCAGGTTTCAAGACTTGAGCGGGCCCGGACGGACGGTAGGCGGCCGTTCGCGAGCGGTCGTCGTTGCGCCGCGATGAGGGCTACGCGGGGAGTGCGACACCCGACTCGTGCGACCGATTGAGCATGAGCCGCCCGAAGCGCTTCTGCCCGAAGTCGGGTACGTAGGCGCCGTCCTGCCAGGCCATGCGTCCCGCGATCATGACGCCGCTGACGACGCCCTCGGGACGGTTCACGAGCTGCTTGGCCTCGAAGCAGTCGCGCCACAGGAAACGGTAGGTCTTCTCCGGGTCCCAGGCCTTGAGCCGCTCGGGATCGATGAGCACGAGGTCCGCCGCGGCGCCCGGCTCCATTCGTCCCGCGTCAATGCCCAGGAACTCCGCCGGCTCGCTCGTCAGGCGACGCACCGCCTGCCCGACGCGCTCGACACCGTCCTCCTGTGCGATTTTCAGAGTGCGCAGGTTGCCGTCGAAGAAGGCCATGTTGGTCAGGTGCGCGCCGCTGTCGTTGAAGCCCGGCAGCAGCAGCGGGTCGAACAGCAGGCGTTTGATCACCCGCGGGTCGCGGTTGGCCGTGACGGTCGACCAACGCAGCTGCGTGTCGAAGCGGCGCAGCAGCTGCAGCATGAAGTCGGCCTCGTCGCAGACCCTGGGCATCGAGGCGAAAGCCCCGGCCTCGGTACCACGTGGCGTTACCGCGCCGCCCTGCTGCCAGGCGAGCAGGCGCTCGTACACCCATTGCAGAGACTGCCCGTTCCACTCCGCCACGGCGCACTCGTCCAGCGTCATGTCGCGCAGGTCGCGCGACAACACGTTGTTGTCGATGCGCAGCCAGCGCTTGAGGCGCGCGAGGTTGAAGCCGCGCTTGCCCTGCCACCACATGCAACGGAAGGCCTCGGCCCAGGCGGGGTCATTCATGAGCTTCTCGCGACCCGCGCGATCTTCGAGGTCGAGCTCGTTCAACTGGCGCAGCACCGGCACTTCCTCGGCCAGCGGCGTGATCGCGCCGTCGGCCCAGGTGCGGAACGGCGCGCCGAGCGCCTGCAGGCGGAAGCGTCCGTCGTAGAGCCTCGAATTGAGCAGGCGCGTCATGAACAGCGCCGCCTTGAGCAGCAGCCGGTTCATGTGCAGGTCCAGGGCGGCCACTGCGGCGAGCTTCAATGGCTTGCCGTGCAGGCGGCCCGAAGTCAGCGAGAAGGTCCTGAACACCGCGGCCGGGCTGTCCTTGGGCGGCGTGGCCTGCCAGACGCGATCCCAGCGCCGCACGATGTGCGTCAGGAACTTGAGTTCGGAGAACGGCGCGAACTGCGTCGGGATCTGCTTGTGCGTGTTGGGGTGATTGGCGAGGTAGTGGAACGGCAAGGCGTCGGTGGAGAAGCCGACATAGCCCTCCTTCATGCCCTTCTCCAGCAGGGCGCCCATCGCCGACAGCTCGGCCTCGGTGGGCTCGCGCGACACCGAGTCCTGCAGGCCCATCACCTCGATGCGCAACATCGAGTGAGGGATCATCGGCACGATGTTGGGACCCAGGGCCTTGGCGTCGAAGTGCGCGAGGTAATCCTTCGAGTTGTTCCACGTCGCGCGGTCCGCAACCTTGGAGAGCACGTGCCTGGGCACGTTCTCCACGCGCGCGAAGCAGTCCACGATCGGGTCGGCACCGTTTCGTCGCTGGCTGCCGAAGGCCAGGCCCAGCGAGCAGTTCGCGACGAGCACCGTGGTGGTGCCGTGGCGCACGGCTTCGGGAAGCTGCGGCTCGATCTCCACCTCGAGGTCGAAATGGGTGTGGATGTCGAGCAGCCCGGGCGTGAGCCAGCAGCCCTTGGCCTCGATCACCGTATCCGCGTTCGACGGTGACAGGTTCGGCGCGATCACCACGATGCGGCCTGCGGACACGGCCACGTCGGCGCGCAGCGGCGCGCCGCCACGCCCGTCGAAGACCAGGGCATCGCGAATCAGCGCGTCCCAGCGCGCCGTGCTGCCACCACCGTCCATCTTCATCTCCCGCCGCTTGGTCTTCGACACGACCGCGCTCGATTCGCACGGTCATCGGACCAGAGTAGTCCCGGGCGAACGGTTCGTCAGGTAGCAAGAACGACCCAAGGAACGGCGGCGTCGCCGGTCTCGCTACTTCTCGCCCGCACGCCCCAGCATCGACGTCGTCGAATAGCCCTCGTGGAAGTCGAGCACCACGACGTCACCGCCATTGGCCTTCACCGCCGCATAGCCGGCAATCTGCTCGGGCTTGTAGTCGCCGCCCTTGACCAGCAGGTCGGGCAGCACGCGACCGATCAGGCGCTCGGGGGTGTCCTCTTCGAAACCCACGACGTAGTCCACGCACTTGAGCGCGGCCAGCACGCGCATGCGGTCCTCGCAGGAATTCACCGGCCGCGTCGGACCCTTGAGGCGTCGCACCGACTCGTCCTGGTTGACCGCGACGATCAGGAGATCCCCGCGCTGCCGCGCCGCCTCGAGGTAGCGCACGTGGCCCACGTGCAGCAGGTCGAACACGCCGTTGGTCATCACGATGGTGTCACCGCGATTCCGCGCGGTCGCGAGCTTCACGAGCAGCTGCTCCTCGCTGAGCAGGCTTTCTTCGCCCGGCGCGGGTCGATGAAGCGCCATTTCCAGCTCCGCCCGGCTGGCCGTTGCAGTGCCGAGCTTGGCGACGACGATGCCGGCCGCCACGTTGGCCAGTCGCACCGCGTCGCCGAGGTCCTGGCCCGCCGCGAGCCCGGCCGCGAGGGTCGCGATCACCGTGTCGCCGGCGCCCGTGACATCGAACACCTCGCGCGCCTCGGTGGGCAGGTGAAGCGGCGCCTTGCCCGGCCGCAGCAGGGTCATGCCCTTCTCGCTGCGAGTCACCAGCAGTGCGGAGAGTTGCAGGTCGTTGAGCAGTCGCGCGCCCTTGCCGATCAGCGAGGCCTCGTCGGGGCACGCGCCGACGATGGCCTCGAGTTCTCCCATGTTGGGTGTCAGCACCGTGGCGCCGCGATAGCGCGCGAAGTCGATACCCTTGGGGTCGATCACCACCGGCTTCTTGAGCGCATGGCACTGCGCGATCAGCGCCGCCACGTCGACCAGGGTTCCCTTCGCGTAGTCCGAGAGCACCGCGACCTGCGCGTCGCCCAGGCCCAAGGTGAATCGCTCGATGAACTTCGCGCGGTCGAACGCACCTTCGACCGCGTATGACTCCTCGAAGTCGAGACGTATCACCTGCTGGTTTCTCGACATCACGCGCAGCTTGGTGATCGTCGGCAGGCGCGGCGATTCGATGAAGTAGGGATCGATCGCGTGGACGCGCAGCTGCGCCGCCAGCGAGGCCGCCGGCGGGTCGCGCCCGACGACGCCCAGCAGCGACACGCGTGCGCCGAGCGCGGCCAGGTTCAACGCGACGTTGGCCGCGCCACCCGGACGCGACTCGTCGCGACCCACGCGCACCACGGGCACCGGCGCTTCGGGCGAGATGCGCTGCGTCGGTCCCGACCAGTAGCGGTCGAGCATGACGTCGCCGGCGACGAGCAGGCGGGCCTTGGAGAAATCGGGGAGCGAGTGCATGGCGAAAGCTTAACCCCCGAAGTCGCGACACCGCAGCCCGGACGAAGGCCGGGAGGTTTCTGGACGGCGAGAGCGATCCCGGATTCCGTCCGGGCTAAAGCTGCAGAAAAGACCTCAGGTGTGGAACAGCCATTCCGGGCGTTTGTCAGACTGGCCTTTCACGAGCGCGAGGTAGTCGGCCTGCAGCTTCGTGGTGATCGGACCGCGTGCGCCACTGCCGATGGTACGGTTGTCGAATTCGCGGATCGGCGTGACCTCCGCCGCGGTGCCCGTGAAGAAAGCCTCGTCGCAGCAGTACATCTCGTCGCGGGAGATGCGCCGCTCCGACACCTTCAGCCCCATGTCAGCGGCCAGCTGGATGACGGTGCGGCGCGTGATGCCGTCGAGGCAGGCGCTCAGGTCCGGCGTGTGCAGCTCGCCGCGGTTGATGATGAAGATATTCTCGGCGCTGCCCTCGGCGACGAAGCCCTGGGTATCGAGCGTGATGGCCTCGTCGTAGCCCTCGCGCAGCACTTCGTTGAGCGCGAGCATCGAATTGATGTACTGCCCGTTGGCCTTGGCCCGGTGCATGTTCGAATTGGGATGGCCGCGCGTGAACGAACTGGTCTTCACGCGGATACCGCGCTCCATGTTGTCGGCGCCGAGGTACGAACCCCAGGTCCATGCGGCGACGATGACATGCGTCTTGAGATTGTCCGCGCGCAGGCCCATGCCCTCGGCGCCGTAGAACACCATCGGACGCAGGTAGGCTTCCTTGAGGTTGTTTCGACGAAGCACCTCGAGCTGCGCCTCGTTGAGCTGCTCGGGCGTGAACGGCATCTTCATGCCGAGGATCTTCGCGGAATTGAACAGGCGCTTCGTGTGTTCGTCGAGGCGGAAGATCGCGGTGCCGTGCGGGGTCTGGTAAGCGCGCACGCCCTCGAAGCAGCCGACGCCGTAGTGGAGCGTGTAGGTCAGGACATGCGTCGTGCAGTCGCGCCAGGGGCGCATCTCGCCGTCGTACCAGATCCAGCCGTCGCGGTCGGCCATCGTCGTCATCGCAGGAATTCCTTAGTCGCCGTGTTGACCAGCAAAAACCCGCCGGCTTCGGCGGGTGGGCAAAACCCGCGAGCGCTGCGGGCGAACCTTATTATAAGCCGATGATCGACCGCCCCCAGCCGCCTCGGCGCATTCTTATCGTGCGTATTTCCGCGCTGGGCGACATGGTCTTCTGCACCTCGCTGCTCGAAGGCCTGCGACGCGCCTATCCGCTGGCCTACATCGCCTGGCTGGCCCGGCCTGGCTTCGCCGGCGTCCTCGAGGGCGACTCACGTCTCGACGAGATCATTCGTATGCCGTCGACCGGCTTGGAAAGCTGGGCCGGGCTGCGCGAGACGCGGCGGGTTCTGGCCAGGGAACCGAAGTTCGACTGGGTCATCGACGCCCAGGGCCTGTTCAAGACACGCGTGCTCTCACGGCTGGTGAACGCGCGGCGCCGCTACGGCTTCGCGTCCAAGGAGCCGGGCGCTTTCCTGATGCACGAGCTGATCGGGAAGGAGGGCGAAGCCCGGACGATCGGCCGCGAATATCGGCACCTGTCGCGGCATCTCACCGGCGGCCCCGATCCGGGAGCGCCGCTCCTGCTGCCCTCCCCGCAGGGACGTGAGCGCGCCGACGACATCCTGAAAGGAACGCGGCTGGAGCCCGGATTCATCGCGTTCTGTCCGTTCACCACGCGGCCCCAGAAGCACTGGATCGAACCTTACTGGGGCGAACTGGCACACCGCCTTCGCGACATGGGCCTGGGGCCGTTCGCGGTACTCGGCGGCCCTGCCGACCGCGCCTCCGCGCAACGCATCCTCGCCGCCATGCCGGACAACACCGTGGACCTCGTCGGCGCCACGCGGGTGTCGGACCTGTCCGCGGTGCTCGAACGGGCGGGCCTCGTGATCGGTGTGGACACCGGGCTGACGCACATCGGCAGCGCGGTGCGACGGCCCACGATCGCGCTGTTCGGATCGACGTGTCCGTACACGGGCGGGGCCGAGTCGCCGCTCAAGGTGCTCTACCACGCCCTGCCCTGCGCGCCTTGCAAACGAAACCCGACCTGCGGTGGCGTGTTCATGTGCATGCGCGACCTCAAGCCTGAAGGGGTCGCCGCCGAGGCCCGGAAGCTGATGCTGGAAACGGCGTGAAGATCCTGCACGTCGAGACCGGCCTGCACCTCTACGGCGGGGCGCAACAGGTCGCGTTCCTGCTCCGAGGCCTGACCGACCGTGGCGTGCAAAACCTGCTCGCCTGCCCGCCGGGCGCGGCCATCGGCCAGCACTTCGCGGGTTCCGCGGTGAAAGTCCTGGACGTGCCCTGCGGCGGCGATGCGGACCTCGGGTTCGTGTTCCGCGTGCGCCGTATCCTGCGCCAGCACCAACCCGACCTCGTGCACCTGCACTCGCGCCGCGGCGCCGACGTGCTCGGCGCGATCGGCGCCCGGCTCGCGGACAAGCCGGTGGTGCTGTCGAGGCGCGTGGACAACCCCGAGTCGCGCAGCTGGGTGGCGTGCAAGTACCGGCTGCACGATCGCGTGATCGCGATCTCGCAAGGCATCGCCGAGGTGCTCGCCGCCGAGGGGGTACCCGCGAGCAAGCTGCGCGTCGTGCGTTCGAGCCTGGATCCCAAACCCTGGCAACAGCCCGAGCCACGCGCGACGTTGCTCGCCGAATTCGGCCTGCCGACCGACGTGCTGGTGATCGGCATCGTCGCCCAGCTCATCGAACGCAAGGGGCACCGCGTGCTCTTCGATGCGCTGCGGACCTTGCCGGATCGTGCGCGCCTGCGCGTGATCTGCTTCGGCCAGGGTCCGCTCGACGAGTCGCTGCGACGCGAGGCGGCGGACCTGGGCGATACGGTGCGCTTCGCCGGCTTTCGCAAGGACCTGAACCGCTGGGTCGGCGCGCTCGACCTTCTGGTCCATCCCGCCCTGATGGAAGGCCTTGGCATCTCGCTGCTGCAGGCCTCCGCGGCCGGCGTGCCGATCATCGCCTGCCGCGCGGGCGGGATGCCGGAGGCCGTCGCCGACGGCGTCAGCGGCGTGCTGGTCGAACCGGGCGACGTCGCCGGCCTTGCCGCCGCCCTGAGTGCACTCGTTGGGGACCCCGCGCTGCGCGCCAAGCTCGGCACGCAGGGCCGGACGCGCATCGAGCGCGAGTTCTCGGTGAAGGCGATGGTCGACGGCAACCTCGCCGTGTACGACGAGTTGCTCGGGTAAGCCGGACGGCGTCCGGGATCTCGCCTTACGAACAAGAGAAAAGCCCCGGCGACTTCGTCCGCGCCACGAAGTTACCGCGTTACTGCACCGAGCCCTTCTTGCCCAGACGCCGGATCATCCGTCGGTAGAAATCGAGCGTCGCGTCCAGGGTCTTCTGCTCGCTGTAGCGATGGCGGAAATGATTCAGGCCATGACCTGCGAGCTCGGCCCGCAGCGCTGGTTCGCGCAGCACGCGCTCGATCGCGTGCGCGAGGCGCGGCACATCCTGCGCGGGTGTCAGCAGGCCGGTGTCGCCGCTCTTGATCAGCTCGGTCCCGCCGTCGGTCTCGGTGCAGACCACCGGCACACCCTGGCTCCAGGCCTCGAGCACGACGTTGCCCAGCGGCTCGACGCGCGAGGGGCAGACGAAGACATCGGCCATCGCCAGCAGGGGCAGCGGGTGGTCGAGCCAGCCGGTGAAGCTCACGCGCGAGCCCAGCGGCGCCGCGGCCGAACGCAGCACCTCGAGCAGCACGCCGTCGCCGATCAGGATCAGGTGCAGGGGACGCTCGCCGATGTGCGTGGGCAGCCGGCCGAACGCGGCGATCAGGTCCTTGAAGCCCTTCTTCTCTACGAAGCGGCCGACGCCCACCACGATCAGGGCCTCGGGCGGCACGCCGATCTGTTCGCGCGTAATGGCCGGCACCGTGCCCGGAGCCAGCGGCGGCACGAAATTCTGGATCCACTCCACGCGATCGGCCGGGAAGCCCTTGCCGACCATCCACTCGCGCATGCGGCGCGTGTTCACGATCCAGGCATCCGCGTGACGGAAGTAGCGCAGCTTGTAGTAGCCGCCGAGGCGGGCGACGTGTACCGCACCTTCGGGCGCGCGCGTCAGCCAGCTCGCGCGCGAGGCCCAGGACTGGACGATCTGCGCGCCGTGCCGCTCCGCCGCCTGGCGGATCTGCACCATCGAGCCGAGGTCGACATAGTTACGCATCGAGAAGACCTCGAAGGCGATGCGGTCGACGAGGTGACGCTGGATCTCCGCGCCGCGGCGCACGCCCGCCAGTACCGGGTGGCCCGCGGCGTCGAGCGCGCCCGCCAGTCGCAGGAAGGTGCTCTCGGCCCCTCCCATGCGCGGACTGGCGATCACCTGCAGGCTGCGGATGGGAGCGGACATCGGATCTGTTCGGTGGCCGTCGTCTGGTCTAGAGGAGCTTCATCAGCTGCAGGTAGCGCTGAGCGCTGAGGTCGGAACGATACTCCGCTACCGCGGAGCGAAGTCGATCTGCCGGCAGCGGCGCTCGCAGCGTCGCAAGCATCGCGCCCGACATCGCCGAATGATCGCCCACCGGCACCAGCGGTCCGAAGCTGCCGGCCGCGAGGATTTCCGAGGGCCCGCTCGGGCAGTCGGTCGACACGCTCGGGATGCCCAGCGCGAGGGCCTCGGTGAGCGCGTTGGGCGAGCCCTCCCAGGCGGACGACAGCACGAACAGGTCCGAGCGCGCGAGCCAGGCGTAGGGATTCTTCTGGAAGCCCGGCAGCAGCAGGCGCCCTTCGATCCCGAGTTTCTGCGCGAGATTCTCGAGGCGTTCGCGGTCTCCGGGCCGCGGGCCCTCGCCCAGGATCACCAGGCGCGAGGGAATCTCGGACTGGATGTCCGCGAACGCGCGCAGCAGGGTCTCGAATCCCTTCTGCCGCGTCAGGCGACCCATGCCGATGATCACCGGCAGCGACTTGTCGACGAGCCAGTCGTGCGGTGCGGGTTCCGCGGCCTGCTCGGCGAGCCGCGGTGTGATCACGGGATTGCGGATCACGTGCACGCGCTCCGCCGGGATGCCCGTGACGTGCACCGTGTCCAGGCGCACGCCCTCGGACACCGCGATCACGCCGTCGACCTCGGGGTAGCGGCGGCGCATCGGCGCGGTGCGCAGCCAGCGGCTGAAGGGGTCCTTGCGTTCCAGCGCCGCCGACAGGTTGGTGCCGAGGCGGATATAGATCGGCGTCGTCGTGCCGGCCTTGCGCCGGGCGGCGAGTGCCGCTCGTCCCGCGCGGTCCTTGGCCACCAGCAGCGCATCGGGCTTGTCCTCGCGCAGGTAGCGCGCAACCTCGTCGACGCTGGTCCAGGCGTGGCGCGCGCCCAGGCGCATGAGGTTCACGCTGCGCGGGATGCGCGCGGCATGGCCGCCGTCGAGCTTGAGCGCGAGCAGGTCGACGTGGACGTGCTGCGCGAACTCGGCGCACAGGTTGGTGACCATACGCTCGACCCCGCCGTCGCCCGAGAACGAGATCATCACGCCCAGGCGCTTCCTCGGCTCGCTCATCGAAGGAACTCCGCCGCGGTGGGCGGCAGGCCCATCGCACGCAGGTATCCGGTGGTCGCGCCCTCGATCTCGTAGCGTCGCGCGGCCGCGCGATTGCGCTCGGACTGCTTGGGCTGCGCGAGCAGCGTGTGCAGCGCGTCGGCGAGCCCGTCGACGTCGCCCATCGGCAGCAAGGGCCCGAGCGCGCCGTCCTGCAGCAGCTCGCGCGAACCGCCCGGGCAGTCCGTGGCGATCACCGGCGTGCCGCAGCCCAGCGCTTCGATCAGCACTACCGGCATACCTTCCCAGCGCGAGCACAGCACGAACGCACTCGCATGGGTCATGTACGCGAAGACCTCCGAACTGAATCCCGGCAGCGCGACGTCCTCGGCCACGCCCAGCGCTGCGGCCTCGGCCAGCAAGGCGTCGCGCTGACTGCCGCGGCCCAGGATCATCAGGCGGCACGCCAGCCCCTGGCCACGCAGCTTCGCGAACGCGCGCAGCAGGGTCGCGAAATCCTTGCGCGGCGACAGCTCGCCCACGCCGAGAATCACCGGGGGCTGACCCGGCTCGAGCCAGGGATGATCCGGACGCGGCACCTCGCGTTCGAGCAAGGCGGCCGGCACGACCGGGCTGGGCAGCGCCTGCACCAGCGACGCAGGCAGTCCGGTGTAGGCCACCAGATCGTCGGCCGCGGCGTGGCTGGGCACCACCACCGCGCGCGCCTTGCGATACAGCCAGCGCATCGAGTTGCGTTGCATCCACCGGTCCAGCGCGCCGCGATGCGACAGGTCCACCGAGATCGTCGTACCCGATCGCAGCACGAGCTCGGTCGGCGCACCCGACAGCGCCCGCGCGATGACGCTGCTGCGGTTGACCTTGTCCTTGTCCGAAAGCAGTACGACCGGGCGCTCGCGCCGCAGATAGCCGATCACGGCGGGCAGGCTCGAATACACATGCGCGCTGCCCAGATCGACGATGCGCACGCCGGGCGCATCGCCCAGGTCCGGACCGTGGCGACGAACCTTGAGCTGGTCGACTGCGTAGCCGCGGCGCGCGACGGCCGGGATGAGATTGCGCATCAGGCGATCGACGCCGCTGTGGCCCGAGGTCGCCAGGAAGAAGGCGACACGCGGCGTGGCGCTGGCCTTCACAGCCATGCGAGCGGATCCTCTTCGGCGCCGGGAACACCCTGGCCAACGTTCTCGACGAACAGCCGGTGCCAGATCGCGAACTGCATCAGGCTCCAGACCTCGCGCGTCACGTCGTGCTTCGCGGCCTGTCGCGCGAGCAACGCGGTCACGGCCTCGGCCCGGCACCACTCGAGGATCGCGGCGTTGCGCGGCAGCTTCTGCGCGAGTGCGGCCAGGAAATCCCCGCGCAGCCACTCGCCCACCGGCACGTGGAAACCGGCCTTGTGCCGCCAGAGATGATCGGCCGGAAGGAGGCCCTCGGCCCAGCGCTTGAGGAAGACCTTGCCCGAGTCCTTGCGTACCTTGAGCCCATCCGGCAGCGACAGCCCAAATTCGACCACGCGGTGGTCGAGGAAGGGCACGCGGCCCTCGACGCCGAAGGCCATCAGCATGCGATCGGCCTTCACGAGCAGGTCGTCGGGCAGGTTCGTCGTGATATCCACGTACTGGCGGCGTTGCAGGTCGCTCCAGTTCGAAGGCGTCTCTGCCCAGGCGCGCACGAAGGGCGCGCGGTGCTGCTCGAGCGCGTCGCGCAACACCGGCTGGAAGAGGCGCTGCGCCCAACTCGCATCGAGTTCACCGCGCGCGCGAAACCCGCCGCTGCCGGGATAGCGCAAGGACTTGAAGCTGCGCTCGACCCACGCGGGCCGGTATCGCCCGTAGCCGGCAAAAGCCTCGTCACCGCCCTCGCCGCTGAACACGACCTTCAACTCGCGACCCGCGGCCTCGGCGAGCGCCAGGGTGGGCAGACAGGCGTAGTCGCGCATCAGGTCGTCGGCCGCCCACACGCAGCGCGGCAGTCGGCGGAACACCTGCTGCGAGGACAGGCGGATCGCTTGATGATCGGAGCCGAGCAGCTGCGCGATGCGCTGCGCGCCGTCGAGTTCGTCCGTCTGCTTCGCATCCGACCAGCCGATGGAATACGTGCGCACCGGCTGCGAGTGCAGGCGCTTGAGCTGGGCAAGCAGAACGGCCGAATCCACGCCGCCCGAGAGGAACACGCCGTAGGGCACGTCGGCGCGCATGTGCTCGCGCATCACCTGCGCGAACAACGGCTCCCACTCCTCCACGGCCTGCTCGTGCGTGAGCGCGCGAGGCGCCACGTCGGTCGCGCGCCAGTAGCGGACGTGCTCGATGTTGAGATCCGCGTCGATGCGCAGCGCCTCGCCCGGCAGAACGCGCTCGATGCCGCGGAAGATCGTCTCGCGCCCGCTCGAGGCCTGGTTCTGGAAGAACTGCGCGAGCGCGGCCGGATCGATACCGGGCGTCGACGGCATCGCCGGCAGCAGCGCCTTGAGTTCGGAGGCGAACAGCAGCCGATCCTGCAGCCGCGCGTAGTACAGCGGCTTGATGCCCAGGCGGTCGCGCACGAGCCAGAGTTCGCGCTGCCCGTGGTCGAAGAGCGCGAACGCATACATGCCGTTCAGGCGTTTCAGCGATTCATGACCCCAGTGCGCCCAGCCGTGCAGCGCCACCTCGCTGTCCGAATGACTCTGCGGTTTTGCACCCAGCGCCTCGAGTTCGGTGCGCAGTTCGACGTAGTTGTAGATCTCCCCGTTGCAGACCAGCGCGTAACGTTTTTCGGCGTCGAAGATCGGCTGGTGTCCGCCCGCGAGGTCGATGATCGCCAGGCGCGTGTGCGCGATGCCGAAGGTTTCCGAGACGTAGTGCCCGGTGTCCTCGGGCCCACGGTGCGCGAGCGTGGCCGCCATGCGGGCGAGGTCGCCCTCCGCGACGCGCCCGCGGCGCAGCACCATGCCGGCGATGCCGCACATGGCTAGCGTTCTCCGATCCGGAGCGTTGCCACCTGCGTCACGGACCTGCTCGTCGAGAGAAGTGTCATGCGGAAGATCAGCCCATCTGATTCATGATCGAAAGCCTGCAACCGACGGATCGGACCGCGACGATCCGCGACGGGCTCGTCATCCTCCGGCAGGGCAGACCCAGACGCGTATGGTGGCGCACCAGCACCCATTGCGCCGGCCCGCCCTTCAGATCCGCGGGACAGCCGCATCTAGGACATGCGGGCGCGGTAGTTCCCGTTTGTACTCGTTCACGGCAGTTGCGCGCCTTGCACGGGCGTCGACAACGCCGCCGCCACGAGCTTTCCGACACGCAACGCGCCCGCCCGGTCGAGATGATTGTCGTCGAAGTACAGCGGCTGCCCCTGCTCGGCGCCCCGGCAGGTCACGGCATCGCACAAGGCATCGGCAGGATCGACGAAGGCGGCGCCGTAGCGCGAGGCGAGATCGCGGAGCATGCGGCTCGACTGCAGGTTTCGACGGTCGTGCTGGGCCCGGCTGATGATGACGTCGAGCTCGCCCGCCCCCGACTGCGCCTGACGGAACAGCATCTCCGGCACGCCCTGTCCGAATTCCGGGACCGTGGCGACGACGACGACACGTGCATGGGCCTTCGCCAGGAACGCGAGTGTGCGCTCGAGGCCGCGAGCAAAGGCTGCGGGATCGCCGCGATCGCGCGAGGCCCGTGTGAGTGGCGCTGACTGGGCATCCATCAACCTGCGCGGCCCTTCTCCGGACGAGGGATGCCGCTCGAGGTAGAAAGGCCAGCGGGCGACCAGCACGACGGCTCCGAGGCGCGCGCCCAGATCCGCGGCCGCCGCATTCCGCTCACGGCATCCTTTGGCCGACCCTGCCGGCCATGTGTCCAGCAGCGGCGGGCAACCATTCTGGCTCGCCATCACGCCCTCGATGGGTGGCTCTCCGATGCGCAGCCCGGGCGCGATCGCATAGGCGTGCGAGTCCCCCCATACCAGCAGCTTCGGATCTTGCGGCGTTGCGCCGCCGAGCAGCGAACATAGCCGGCCGGCCTCGATCGCGGCTTCGCCGCGATCCGTGCACGCCTTGCTGATGTGATCCAGGCGCTGCGCCTGCAGCGCCGCGGAGCCGGCAAAGCGGCCCGGCCAGCCCTCCGCGCGATCGACCGTCCACGCGAACAGCGGCAGCAAGCCCATCAGTACCGCGGCCGCCACAAACGGCGCTCGCGTCGCCCGCCGCGAGCCCTGCCGGCGGAAGGGTTGCTCCACGAAGCGCCACGACAGGCCGGCCAGCACCAGCGAACCCGCGATCGCGGCAAACGTTTCGCTGGGGCCGAGTTCTCGAAGCACCCGGTATTTCCAGAACACCAGCACCGGCCAGTGCCAGAGATACCAGGAGTAGGACAGGCGACCCAGAAACGACATCGGCGCGCAGGCGAGCGCGCGGGTCACTACGTCGGGCCGCTGCGCCGCACCCGCGTGAAGCAGCAACGCCGTGCCCAGGCACGGCAACAAGGCGGCAGCGCCAGGGAACGACGCGCCTTCATCCAACGCGATGACGGAGATGCCGACCAGCCCCAAGCCGGCAAACGAAAGTGTCCGCGGATTCGCCAGCGGCCCACTCAACCGCACACCCGCGAGCCCGCCGATCGAAACGATGCTTCCGACCAGGAATTCCCAGGCGCGAAAAGGCGCGAGGTAGAACGCAGCGCTGGCGTCAAGGCCCAGCCAGATTTCTGAAGCGCAAAAGGAAACAAGACTCAGAGCGGCGAGGATGCCGACGACGGTGAGCGGCCGGCGAGTACGGCACCACAGAAGCAGCAACGGAAACACGATGTAGAACTGCTCCTCGACGGCGAGCGACCAGGTGTGCAGCAAGGGCTGCGAGGCCGCGGGCGCGTCGAAGTACGCCGAGTTCCGAAAGAAGAACACGTTCGCGAAGAACAGCGCGGCCGCCCGGGCACTGGCGGCGAAGGACTGCAGATCCCAGGGTGCGAGCACCAGCGTGGCGGTGACGATGCAGACGCCGAGGGTCGTGAACAGTGCCGGAAAGATGCGGCGGATGCGACGGACGTAGAAGTCGCGAACCGTGAAGCGGCCTTCAGAGATCTCTTTCCAGATCAGGCCGCCAATCAGGTAGCCCGAGATCACGAAGAAAACGTCGACGCCGACAAAGCCGCCTGCGAAGCCCGGCACCTTGGCGTGAAACATGACGACGCTGATCACGGCCACGGCTCGCAGGCCGTCGATGTCCGCTCGGTAATTCAACCCGGTACGGCTCACTCGCCGTCGAAGCGGTAGCCGAGCAGGTCGACGTCACGCTTGAAATACCTGCCGACGAGATCCGCCAAGTCGCTGCTGTAATAGGTGCGGTAATCCTTCTGCCGGTCGGTGGCCTGGCGCTTGTGCGGAAGCTCCGGCGCGGCGAGGCCCAGGTGTTTGCAGATGTGGGCCCAGTCCTCGTTCAGGCGCTCGTAGCGGCCGATGAAGTCCGTGAGTAGGTTCCCGTGCAGGTCGACGAGGTAATCGCTCAACGGCGTGATCGCGGTATCGAGGTGGTACTGGTAGGGACGCTCGGAGTCGAGCTTCCAGCGCGTGAAGTCCTCGAAGGATTCGTGTCCCTCGAGCAGGAACGGCCGCTCGCGCTTGAGATGGTGGTAGCTCGAAACCTGAAGGTCCCAGGGATTTCGCACGAACGCGAACTTGTAGAGCTTCAGGAAGAATTCGCGCGGCAGCATCTCCTGCGCGCAGATGATCTTGGAATGCCGCGGCAGCTTGGCCGCGATGCGATGCCCGGTCAGTCCGGACAGGCGCGAACAGGTCCACTGCGCGAGGTAGTACGGGTCGCGCCACTGCAGGCTCTTCAGCGCCGCGCGCACGCTGGTCCCGCCGGTCTTCGCGATGTGGACGTACAGGAAGTTGTAGCGGTTGGACAGGATCATGGTGCGGACGGCAGCGGCTTTACGGGCGGCACTTTGACCCACCCGGCACGACGATAGACCACATCGCGCGCCCATTTCACGCATCCCGCCGGCCAGGCCTGCAGCAGCAGCGCGTGGTCGTCGATTTCGCGCCACTGCGCCAGCAGGCCATAGCCGATATGCAGCGCATAACGCACATAGCGTTCGTGGGCCTGAAGTCGCATTCGTCGCGGGTAGCCCAGCGTGAAACGGTTGGCTTCGTCGCGGAAGCAGAACCACAGGCTGCGCGGCGCCATGAGGCGCTTGCGCAGCGTGTTCGAGGACAGGCCGTCGGCCTGCTGGTCGACGTAATGCAGGATCACGTCGATGAAGCGCGCGCGGTGCGTCAGCGCCATCACCTGCGCGACCCAGGACATGCGAAAGCGCCGCTCGCCCGGAAACACCGGATAGGGATGCTGCAGCAGCAGGTCGCGGCGGTAGGCGCCCGGCTTGTCGCCGTGGACCTTGTAGCGCTGCTTGACCTCCAGGTACGTGGAGTCGAACACCGGCCGCGGGTAGGCGTCGCCGGTGTTCTTGCGCGTGCTCCACCAGGCGCAGTGGCCGAGCACCCCGCAGAAACCGTCTCGCTCAACGGCCGGGATCGCATCCCAGGCCTCGACGTAGTGGCGGAGCGCGTCCGGCACCATCAGATCATCCGAATCGAGCATGACGACCAGCTCGCCGGTGGCCAGCTGCACGCCGCGGTTGTGAGCGGCGTGCTGGCCCGCATTTTCCTGGCGCGCGTAGGTCACCGGGACGCCGTGGGCCGAGGACCAGTCCTCGACCGCGGCCTGCGTGGCGTCGGTCGACCCGTCGTCCACGACCACGATCTCGAAGGCGCGAAAGCTCTGCGCGGCAATGCTGTCGAGCGCGCGCAGCAGCAGCTTCTCGCGGTTGTAGGCCGGGATCAGCACGCAGATGCGCGGCGGGCCGGCGACCGCCCCGGTCATTCGCCGGGCGCCCGCCCGCGCGCCGCCTGCCCCTCGGTGCGAATCGTCGACATGCCCCATTATGATTCAGGCTCGCGCCTCGGTCGGGACGCTATCTGAAGGGCGGCGCGCGTTCCCGCCCGGTTCGCGCTTCTCGCGCTCCATCCGTTCGAACCCTTATTTAAAGGCCCTGCTGGGAATTAGCGTCCACCCGTTCAACTTCCTGCGCTACGCGCATCGGTCCGGTGCGTTCGGCGCGACGGCCACGCTCGGCAGGCAAGGCCTGCACGTGAAGAATGACGTCGTGCTCGCTACCTTCGGCGGGCCGCCGGATTACAGCCACGAGGGCTACTGCGAGGATCTGCTGCTGCGTTTCTTCGGGGCTACCCGCGTCGATTCGATCGACTACTCGGAATACGAGAGCGCCTCGTTCGTCCACGACATGAACCGCCCGCTGCCCGCCACGCTCGAAGGGCAGTTCGACACGGTCATCGATTCGGGGACCATCGAGCACGTCTTCAACGCACCGCAGGCCTTCGACAACGTCTCGCGCATGTGCGGGCCCGGCGCGCAGATCCTGCACGTGCTGCCGGCGAACAACTTCTGCGGCCACGGCTTTTGGCAATTCTCGCCGGCGCTGTTTTTCGCGCTGTATTCGAAGGCGAACGGCTATGCCGGCACCGAGGTTTTCATCGCCGATCTGGCGGATGCCAATCCGGGGCTGATGCGCGTGGACGTCGCCGCTGCCGTGCAGGCGCGCCTGGCCTGACCGGTCCGGGCCCCGGCTTCCCGCAACTTCGCGATCGAGGCCCATCTACCGATCCGGGAATAGACTTGGGGAAATCCACCGGCATGCCGTCATGAATTCCAGCGACCGCCATACGCCCGTCAGCCGCACTGCGCTGGGGGAGTTCTACGAAACGCATCACGTCACGGGCAAGCGCCTCGGGCAGTCGTTCGAGGAGGAACGACGCGGCGCGCTGCTGCACAAGTGGATCGGCACCGGCAAGCGGGTGTTGGATCTGGGCGGTCGCGACGGCCGCCTGACACGGCATTTCGTGGAAGGGAATCGCGTCACCATCGGGGATATCGACGCCGGCGCTATGCAGATTGCGCGCGACATGCTCGGTGTCGAAACCGTGGAGGTCAATCTCAACGACGCGCTGCCGTTTGCCCCCGAGAGTTTCGACGTGATCGTGATGGGCGAGGTGCTCGAACACCTGCCCTACCCGAAGATCACGCTCGAAAACGTCCGGCGCTTGCTGGTCCCTGGCGGCCAGTACGTCGGCAGCCTGCCGCTCGCCTACCATTGGAAGGATCGGTGGGACGTGTTCCGCGGCAGGAAGCTCTGGATGGCGCGGGACGCGACACACCTGCAGTTCTTCCGCTACTCGGAACTGCGGACGCTTCTGTCCCGCTACTTCGAGATCGTCGAGATCGCACCGCTCAAGGGCGGACGGAAGGCCGAGCGATGGCCGGATCAGTTCGCTCGCGTCGTCGCGTTTCACGCGCGCAAGGCGGGCGGCTGAAGCGGCGCCGTCCGTAGCGGCGGGAACCCCGCCGGATCGGAACGTTCTCAGGTCCTCGCGAGGCCGAGCGCCTCGAGGTAGAGCGTCGTGCTGCGTGCCACGGTGTAGCGCTGCGCCGCCACCATGCGCGACTCGCGCGTGCCCACCGGTTCGCGCAGGCTCTCGACGATCGCCGCGGCGAGTGCCTCGACATCGCCGACCGGAACCAGGCGACCGTGCCTGCCGCCCTCGAGCACTTCCTGCGGCCCGTTCGGGCAGTCGGTGGACACCAGCGGCGTGCCGACGGCCAGCGCCTCGACCAGCGCATTGGGCGAACCCTCGCGCGTCGACGACAGCACGAACAGGCCGGCACGCGCCATGTAGGCGTAAGGATTGTTCGCGAAGCCTGGCATGGCGACGCGGTCCGTCACACCGAGCTCGGCGGCCAGCGCCTCGAGCAGCTTGCGATCCGGCCCCTCGCCCAGGATCACGAGCCGGCAGTCGGCCGTTCGACGCACGAGGGCGAAGGCGCGGATCAGCGTGTCGAAGCCCTTCTCCACCATCAGGCGACCCGCGCCCAGCAGCACCGGCGGCTGGCCCGGCGCAAACCAGGGATGGTCGACCGGCTCGGCGGCGCGATCGGCCATCTCCGGCGTCACGGTCGGATTCGGGATCACCGTGATGCGTTCGCAGGGAAGGTCGATGAGCTTGGCCGCATCCTCGGCCACGCCGCGCGACACCGCGATGATGCCGTCATTTCGGGGGTACCAGGTCTGCATGTGGTCGACCTGGCGATCGCGCTTGCGCGCGCTCTGGTGGTCGAACTTGGCCGACATGTTCACGTTGACGGTGACGAAGACGCGCGTGTCCACGCGGGAAAGCGTTCGCGCACGGAGCGCCAGCATGTTGAGCCGCACGCGCTGCGTGAGCAGCACGCGCGGGCGCGACCGGCGCAGGTACAGCGCAAGACCCGGCAGACCCTTGAGCCCATGCACGCTGCGGAGGCCCTGGCGCGGAATCGCGGGATCGACCTTGGGCAGATAAGGACTGTCCATTTCGCTCAGCAGCAACTCCACGCGATAACCCCGGCGCGCGATCTCGTTCATCAGGTGCACGCGCATCTTGCCGACGCCGTCGTTGTACAGCGATTCGATCAGGAACGTGAGGTCGGGTGCGGCGCTCATTTCGGACAACGATCGAGGTCGGCGTGCGTAGCGCGGGAGTACAAGCGGTGGGCCGGCGAACGTCAAGCCGAAGAGGTCCGCGGTCGTACTTCGTTAACCCGGACGAAGTCCGGGGTTGTTGCTGCGAAGCTGCATACGAAGCTCCGGACTTCGTCGGGGCAATGCGAACTACTCGAACAGCGCGAGGACGGCCACGAGGTGACTCTCGCGCACGAACACCCGCCCTTCCGCCCGCAGCCCCGCGAATGCGGCCGACGCCGCCGGCGTCAGCGCACGCGGCACGAAGCACTCGACCTCTGGATCGAAATCGATGCGCACATCCGAGAACTCCAGCCAGGCGCGGCGTAGCGGATGGATCGCCTTGTGCACGCACTCCTTGGCGCAGAACACGAGACGTGCGACCTCGGGGCGGGCGTCGGCGCAGTTCGCAATCCAGGCTGCCTCGTCCTGCGTCAGCACGAGCCTACCGGCATCACCCGGAAGGGGTTCGGCCGGCTCCACGTCGATGCCGAGCGCGATGCAGGCCCCGCGTCGCGCGACCGCCGCGGCGGCATAGCCGTCGGTGTGGGCGAGGCTGCCGACGAAGTCCGCGGGCCAGACGGGCGCGCCGCCCGGATCCTTTCGAATTTCGCTCGCTTGATTTCCCTGCTCCGCGAGCAGGTCGATGGCCAGTGCCCGCGCGCAACGCGACTGGTGCACGCGAAGCTGCTGCGGCGAGAGCCGCGACTCCGCCTCCGGAATGCCGAACGCGCCCAGGCGCGCCGCCACACCGGCCCAGGGCAGCGGCAGGTCGATTCGGCGCATCTTCGTCGCCGCGCCCTGTAGCGCTAGTCCGTGACCGCGCCCTTCGAGGCGCTCGACACGACGCGCGCGAACTTGGCGAGCACGCCGCGCGTGTACTTCGGCGCGGGCTGCTTCCACGCCGCGCGGCGCCTGGCGAGCGTCGCGTCGTCGACGTTGAGCTGGATCAGCAGTTGCCGGGCATCGATCGTGACCGGGTCGCCCTCCTCCACCAGCGCGATCACGCCGCCCTCGTAGGCCTCGGGCGAGACGTGCCCCACGACCATTCCCCAGGTGCCGCCGGAGAAACGTCCGTCGGTGATGAAACCCACGCTCTCGCCCAGGCCCTTGCCGATGATCGCGCTCGTCGGCGCGAGCATCTCGCGCATGCCGGGGCCGCCCTTCGGGCCCTCGTAGCGGATGACCAGCACGTCGCCGGCCTTGATCCTGTCGCCGAGGATCGCCTCCATGCAGTCCTCCTCCGAATCGAACACGCGCGCTGGGCCGGTGATGACGGGATTCTTCAGGCCGGTGATCTTGGCGACCGCGCCTTCCGGTGAGAGATTGCCTTTCAGGATCGCGAGGTGCCCCTGTGCGTACATCGGCCTGTCCCAGGGACGGATCACGTCCTGGTCCTTGCGCGGCTCGCTGGGCACGCGCTCGAGAGCCTGCGCCATCGTCTCGCCCGTGACCGTCAGCGCGTCGCCATGCAGCAGGCCGTGCGACAGCAGCATCTTCAGCACCTGCGGCACGCCACCGGCCTTGTGGAAGTCGACGGCCACGTATTTGCCCGAGGGCTTGAGGTCGCACAGCACCGGCGTCTTCAAGCGGATCGTCTCGACGTCGTCGATCGTGAACGCCACGCTCGCGGCGTGGGCGATCGCGAGAAAGTGCAGCACCGCGTTGGTCGAGCCGCCGGTGGCCATCACCAGGCTGATGGCGTTCTCGATGCTCTTGCGCGTGACGATGTCGCGGGGCTTGATGTCGAGGGCGATCGCGTTGTAGAGCACGCGCGCCGAGTCGGCGACCGAGTCCGCCTTCTCCGCGTCGGGACAGGACATCTGCGAGGAGCCCAGCAGGCTCATGCCCAGCGCCTCGAAGGCGCTCGACATGGTGTTCGCCGTGTACATGCCGCCGCAGGCGCCCGTCGTCGGGCAGGCATTTTTCTCGATGCCGACGAGGTCTTCCTTGGACATGGTGCCGGCGTTGAACGCGCCCACGGCCTCGAACGGCGACACGATGGTCAGCGCAACACCCTTCCAGTAACCCGGCTTGATGGTGCCGGCGTAACAGAACACGGACGGCACGTTGACCCGCAGCATGCCGATCATCGCGCCCGGCATGTTCTTGTCGCAGCCGCCGACCGCGAGCACCCCGTCCATGCACTGGCTCGACGCGGCGGTCTCGATGGAATCGGCGATCACCTCGCGCGACACCAGCGAATACTTCATGCCCTCGGTACCCATCGAGATGCCGTCGGTGACGGTCGGGAACCCGAAGGTCTGCGGCATGGCACCGGCCGCGCGCAGCGCCTCCTCGGCGCGCGACACCAGCGGGGCGATGCCGGCGTTGCAGGGATTCATCGTCGAATGGCCGCTGGCGACGCCGACGATGGGCTTCTCGAAATCGCCGTCGCCGAATCCGACCGCGCGCAGCATGGCGCGGTTGGGGCTGCGGGCCACGCCGCCGGTGATGGTCTTGGACTTGCGATTCAGCGGGCTGGTCATGGAATACACCTGGGGCCCGCCGGGCCGACGGGGCGTGAATTCTAATTGCAGGCGGCGCCCCGAACTAGAATCTCTTCATGCAATACGCGGATTTCTTCCGGTTCCCGATGGACGAGGACGCCGTCGTCGTGGTCGCGGCAGTCGTCGGCGCCTCGGGGCTGGGCGTGGCGATCACGTATTTCCTGGGCGATCCGCGCTCGCGCGCGACCCGCGCGCTGGCCTTTGCCGTGGCCATGGTCGGCATTGCGAACGCCTCGTATCCGGCGCAGCACGTGCTGCACCCCGACGGCCACGACATCTGGTGGCTGGTGCAGCTGCCGATCCTCGATGCGCTGGTCATGATCGGCCTGTTCCTGTGGATGATCCGCGTGGCGCACGCCGCGCAGCCGACGAAGCGGGCATTGGCCTGGGTACGACGCTGCACGTGGATGTTCGCCGGCGTGACCCTGTTGTATCTCGTGCTCGGGGGCCTCTACCCCGTCGAGCGCATGACGCAGTTCCTGTTCTGCCTGGGTAAGGAGAGCGGCTGCAGCGGTGAGTACTTCTGGGTCTTCGCGGCGCCCGTGAGTGTGATGGGCTCGCTGCTGATCGCGGTCGGGCTCATCGTCTTCAGCCAGCGCATCGACGAGGCCGAGCGCCAGCGCGTGGTGTGCGTGGCGCTCGCCGCGCCGTTCTTCTTCGCCAACTACGTGCTGCCGGCCGGCTACAACGTGCTGACCAGCCTGCCGGGGCTCTTCATCTTCCTGATCGGCGGGCTGCGCTACCACACGATCCAGGGCGAACGCGGCCAGTTCCTGAGCCGCTTCCTGTCGCGCGAAGTGGTCAAGCAGGTCGCCGAGCGCGGGCTGGCCCACACGATGCAGCCGCAGAAACTGGAACTCACGGTTCTGTGCTGCGACCTGCGCGGCTTCACGCGTTTTTCGGGCCTGCACGATTCGGGCGTGGTCACGCAGCTGCTCGGCGAGTACTACGAGGCCGTGGGTCGCGAGGTGGCCGAATACGAGGCCACGATCCAAACCTTCGCCGGCGACGGAATCATGATTCTGGTCGGCGCGCCGATCCCGATGTTCGACCACGCGACGCGGGGCCTGGCACTGTCGCAGCGCGTCCTGCTGGCGGCTGAGGGCATCACGGGGCGGTGGTCGCGCCAGGAGACTCCGCTGGCCGCCGGTGTCGGGGTCTCGAGCGGTGTGGTCACGGTGGGTGTCATCGGCTCGACCTCGCAGCTCGAGTACACCGCGATCGGCACCGCGGTGAACCTCGCTTCGCGCCTTTGCGACATCGCGCTGGGCGGCGAAATCCTGGTGGACGTGCGCACGGTGGAACTGGCCGGCGCACGCGGCCTGGTGGCGCGCGGCCTGGTCCACGTCAAGGGCATGGGCGAGGTGCTGCACTTCGCTCGCGCCGCCAACGAGGCGGTGCTCGGGCGGGACGGGACGTCCGCATAGGGCAACGCTCGAAGCCCGGACGAGGTCCGGGATTTCCGCTCACCGATCGAGGCGGCGTCCCGGACTTCGTCGGACTACGAATTGAGGAAGCGCGGCCGCCAGCTAGCCCTTGGGCTGCGGCACCAACCTCAGGTAGGGCTTGAGCTCCTTCCAGCCGGCAGGGAACAGTTTCTTCGCGTCCTCGTTGTTCACCGAGGGCACGATGATCACGTCCTCGCCCTGCTTCCAATTCACCGGCGTGGCCACCTTGTACTTGTCGGTGAGCTGCAGGGAATCGATGACGCGCAGGATCTCGTCGAAGTTGCGGCCGGTGCTCGCCGGGTAGGTGAGCGTCAGGCGGATTTTCCTGTTGTGATCGATCACGAACACGCTGCGTACCGTGAAGGTTTCGCTCGCGTTGGGATGGATCATGTCGTACAGGTTGGCGACCTTCCGGTCCGCGTCGGCGATCAGCGGGAAGTTCAGCGCGACGCCCTGCGTCTGCTCGATGTCCTTGCTCCAGCCGTGATGATCCTCGAGCTTGTCCACCGACAATCCGATCGCCTTGACGTTGCGCTTGTCGAACTCGCCCTTGAGCTTGGCGGTGTAGCCGAGCTCGGTGGTGCACACCGGCGTGTAGTTCTTGGGATGGCTGAACAGCACGCCCCAACTCTTGCCGAGCCAGTCGTGGAAGCGGATGTGGCCTTCGGTGGTGTCGGCCTCGAAGTCGGGGGCGATGTCGCCGAGTCTGAGCGTCATGGCGTGTGGCTCCTTGCGTTGGCAACAGGGCCGACATCTTGCTCCGCGCAGGAGCGTGCCGCCAGCACGTTTCGTTCTGAGATCAGACCGAGGGTTTCGACCCGGACTCCGCCCGCAACGGTACGCGCAGGCACCGTGTCAGCCAGGCCGCCATCGCCTTGGGCACCTGCGGTCGCGCCAGCCAGTACCCCTGCATGAAGGGCACGCCCAGTTCCCGCACGGCCACCATGTCCGGCTCGATCTCGACGCCAACGGCGCAGCACTCGATGTCCATCTCCGAGCAGAAGGCCACGGTGCCGCGCATGGCCGCCCGCGAGGCGCGGTCTCCGAGCCGGATCGACTCCATCAGCGAGATATCGAGCTTCACGCCGTCAAGAGGCAGCCGTGCAAGTGCGAGGAGCGCTACCTGCGAACGGCCGACGTTGTCGGCGACCACGCGCACGCCCGCCGCACGCAGGGCCTGCAGCTCTCCCAGGGCCTTCACATCCGCACCGATCAACGCGTCTTCCGCGAGCTCGATCTGCAGTTCGGCCGCACGCAGCCCCAACTCCTCGACCAGCGCCAGTCGCGACTGCGCGAAGTTGCGTGCGTGCAGTTCGCTGGGCGCGACGTTCACAGAAACCCGCAGCGGCGCGATCCTGAGACGCCGCCATTCCAGCCACAGCGGTGCTATGCGTCGCAGTAGCCAGCGGCTGAGGGCGTTGAGTTCGCCGCGGTTCTCGGCTGCGCTCAACAGCTCGCGCGGCGACCCGTGCGTGGCACGCGACACGAGCATGGCTTCCACACCGTGGACGCTTCTGCCCACGGTCTCGGCCCAGGGCTGGAAGCGCAGATCGAAGGCGGTTTCCTCTTCACGCGGGAACACCTGCCCTTCGGACGACGCCTCGGCGGACGGCGGTTCGGCTTCGCGAGCGACCCGCGTCGCGCCACGTTCCATCGCTCCGCGAATCAGGCGTTGCAGGTCCTGCACCGCGTCCGCCGTGCGCAGCCAGGGCGTGATCAGCACTTCCTGCGCGCCGTGGCGCAGGGCCTCGAAGGCCTGGCCACGATCTTCCGGCGAGGCGAGCACGACGATCGCGGTCAGCGGTTCGACCGCGCGCAGGCGACGCACTGCCGCCAGGCCTTCGGCATCCGACAGGCGCAGGTTCACGAGCAGGCAGTCGAAGCGCACACGCCGCGGGCCGAGCAGCTCGAGCGACTGGCCGAGCGTCTCCACGTGAAGGAACTGCAGCGTCTCGCCTTCGACACCGCGCAACAGCCCCTGCAGTTCGCGGGCGACCGCGAAAGAGTCCTCGATCAGCAGCAACCTGAGCGGATGGGAAGACAAAAAGGCTTCCGGCATGTGCGTGCGGAAAGTCTACTCAACGAGGGTGGCGGCGAAAGTAGTACGCGCATGGAAGCGCGCGGCGAGTCCCACCGCCGCGACCGCGAGACCAGCGATGAAGCCCCACCAGATTCCGGCCGGTCCCACGTCGGTCCAGAACGCCAGGCCCGCAGCCAGCGGCATGCCGATGACCCAGTACGCGAACAAGGTCAAGGTCATCGGCACGCGCGTGTCCTTGAGGCCGCGCAGCGCGCCGTTGCTCGTGGCCTGCACGCAGTCGAATATCTGGAAGATCGCGGCGAAAGTCAGGAAGCGCGCGGCCGGTCCGGCCAGGTGCGTGGCGTCGGTGTAGACCGACACGATCGCGCCGGGCGCCAGCGCCATCAGGGTCGCCGACATCGCCGCGAACGCAACACCGAGCAGGATGCCCGCACGACCGCGCAGCGCCACGCCCACGCGATCGCCCGCACCGGCGGCGTGGCCTACGCGCACCGTGGTCGCCATGCCGATGGCGGTGGGCACCATGAAGCACAGCGAGGCGAAGTTGATCGCGATCTGGTGCGCGGCCACCGCGTCCGCACCGAAGCGCGCCATCAGCAGCGCACCGATGCAAAACAGCCAGACTTCCGCAGCGAGGATTGCGGCCACCGGCAGGCCCACCTTGAACACCTCCAGGGTTTCCCGATCGATGCGCGGAAGCCCCGGCCGAAACATGCGCAGCGCGCGCAGTCGCGACGAGGCGGCGTAGCAGCCCACGTACACGGCCAGCATCGCGCAGGAACCGATCACCGTGGCCCATCCGCATCCCTCGGGACCCATCGGCGGGAATGGGCCGTGTCCATACATCAGCAACCAGGCGAAGCCCGCGTTGGTGCACAGGCCGACGACGCCGGCCGCCAGCGGCACGCGCGCCAGGCCATGGCCCTCGGCGCCGTTTCGCAGGAAGAAGCACAGGCACAGCGGCGGCGCGGACCAGGCCATGGCGAAGACGTACTGGCGCGCGAAACCG
This sequence comes from Panacagrimonas sp., assembly GCA_046594215.1. Classification (GTDB taxonomy): domain Bacteria; phylum Pseudomonadota; class Gammaproteobacteria; order Nevskiales; family Nevskiaceae; genus Panacagrimonas. Next base: position 117,738 of record JBKJPX010000007.1, on the reverse strand, counting down.
GCGGTGCGTGCGTCCAGGTCGAGCAGCGTGAGCACCGGCCCGGCCGCCAGCAGCATCAGGCAGAGCCAGATCCCGCCCAGCAGCACCGCCAGCAGCAAGGTTCCCCGCAGGAAGCGCCCGATCCGCTCGGAAGACTGTCCCGCACCCAGACGCTGCGCCACGATCGGCGACACCGCCATGGCCACGCCCATGAACATGACCAGGCTCAGGAACCAGATGTTGCTGCCCACGGCGACGGACGCGAGCTCCGACACGCCGAGCTGGCCGGCAAAGATCGCGTCCACGGTCCCCATGCTCACGAACGTGAGCTGCGCCGCGATCAGCGGCAGCGCGAGGCGCAGGTTGGCGCGCATTTCGGCGCGCAGGCTGGCGAGTGAGAGTGGCATCCGGACAGCGTCGTGCGGATCGGGGGCCGCGGAGTTTAAGGAAGAACCGGCTCCAGCAGTTCGGTCACGTTCAGAAGCATTCATCGCGGGTACTCGCTCCGCGCGACCGGTTGCCATCCTCCATTGGCACTACCATCCGCGTCCCGCTTCAAACCGTGCCGGTCGCCATGGCCTTCCTGCAGATCCGCGTGCTGTCCGCACACCCCGAGTTCGCCGAGGAGCTGATGCTCGCCAGCGATGCGATCAGCGTGAGCCTCGTCGACGCCGGCGACGACCCGGTGCTGGAACCGGCTCCGGGTGCCACGCCCCTGTGGTCGCACACCGTGGTCATCGGGCTGTTCGACGTGAACGCCGATGCCACCCGCATCGCCGCGAACCTGCGCGAGTACCTTCCCGACGGCGCGTCGCTGGACCTGTCCAGCGAGCGCCTCGAAGACCAGGACTGGGTGCGCGTCTGGCTCAAGGACGTGGCGCCGATGAAGTTCGGCGAACGCCTGTGGGTGTGTCCGCACGAGAAGCGCGTCGACGAAGCGGGCTGCGCGACCCTGCTGCTCGACCCGGGCCTGGCCTTCGGCACCGGCACGCATCCGAGCACAGCGCTGTGCCTGGACTGGATCGCGCGCAACGACGTGGCCGGTCTCGAGATCCTCGACTTCGGCTGCGGCAGCGGCATCCTCGGCATCGCCGCGCTCAAGCTGGGTGCGCGGCGCTGCACCGCCGTGGACATCGACCCGCAGGCGATTCTCGCCACGCGCGACAACGCGCGGCAGAACGGCGTGCAGGACGGCATGCGCGCACTCGAGCACGACGCCCTGTTCACGCCGTTCGCGGCCGACGTCGTGCTCGCCAACATCCTCGCGCGCCCCCTCATCGAACTCGCGCCGTTGTTGGGCGGAAGCCTGAAGCGCGGCGGCCGCATCGTGCTGGCCGGCCTGCTCGACCGACAGGCCGAGGACGTGCGTGCCGCCTACGCCGCCGCCTTCGATTTCGAACCCGACGTCTCGCGCGAGGGCTGGACGCGCATCGCGGCGAAGAAGCGCTGACGGGCAGGATTTTGGGCTCGTCCGAAGAGGGCATTTTCTGCCCACGAATCTGGCGCTATGATTGCGCCCCTTTTTCGCAAGACCGTCCGGATGGGGTTCCTCCGGGCTTACAGGGCGACCCTAGAATGTCCGCTCACAAGAACGTCGATACCAAGCCTCTGAGCCATTCCGTCGCCGAGTGCATCGACGACTACTTCCGCAGCCTGAATGGTCATCGACCGATCGACCTGTACACGACGGTGCTCGACCAGGTGGAACCGCCGCTGCTGCGCGCCACCTTGCGCTATTGCGACAACAACCAGTCGAAGGCGGCCGAGGTGCTCGGGCTGAACCGCGCGACGCTGCGCAAGAAGCTGCGCCAGCACAAGATCGGCGCACGGACGACTTCCCCGGCCCGATGATCCATCGCGCTCTGTTGTCGGTCTCGGACAAGACCGGCCTCGTCGAACTCGCACGCGCACTGGTCCAGCTCGGCGTCGAACTCCTCTCCACCGGCGGCACGTTCCGCGCGCTGCGTGAGGCAGGACTCCTCGTTCGCGAGGTTTCGGAACACACCGGCTTTCCCGAGATGATGGACGGCCGCGTCAAGACGCTGCATCCGAAGATCCACGGAGGACTGCTCGGGCGTCGCGGCATCGACGACGGCCTGATGCAGGAGCACGGCATCGCGCCCATCGACCTGCTGGTGGTGAACCTCTATCCCTTCGAGCAGACCGTGGCCAGGCCCGGCTGCACGCTCGACCAGGCGATCGAGAACATCGACATCGGCGGCCCCGCGATGGTGCGTTCGGCTGCGAAGAACTGGCTCCACGTGGCGGTGCTGACCGACCCGGACCAGTACGGCGATGCGATGGACGAACTCAGCCGCCACGGTGAGCTCGGCCGCGAGACACGCTTCAGGCTGTCGGTGGCCGCGTTCAACCGCATCGCGCAGTACGACGCCGCGATCAGCGATTACCTCTCGGCGTTGCAGGCCGACGGCACGCGCGCGGAGTTCCCGGCCCAGGCCAACAGCAACTTCATCAAGGTGCAGGACCTTCGCTACGGCGAAAACCCGCACCAGCAGGCCGCGTTCTACCGCGACCTGAATCCCGCGCCGGGCACGCTGGCCACGTTCAAGCAGCTTCAGGGCAAGGAACTGAGCTACAACAACCTCGCGGATGCCGACACCGCGCTCGAGTGCGTGCGCGAGTTCTCCGAGCCGGCCTGCGTGATCGTCAAGCACGCCAATCCCTGCGGCGTGGCCGTGGGGAGCAGCATCCTGGCCGCCTACGAGCTCGCCTACGCCACCGATCCGACCTCGGCCTTCGGCGGCATCATCGCGTTCAATCGTCCGCTTGATGCCGTCACCGCACAGGCCATCGTCGGGCGCCAGTTCGTGGAGGTGATCATGGCGCCCAGTGTCGATCAGAGCGCTCTGGAGGTTACCGCCACCAAGACCAATGTGCGCGTGCTGGCGATTCCTTCCGGCAACGGCCGCAACCGTCACGACGTGAAGCGCATCGGCTCCGGCCTGCTGCTCCAGACCGGCGACGATCGCGAAGTGACGGCGGAGGATCTCAAGGTCGTGACGAAGCGCGCGCCCACCACCGCCGAGATCCAGGACCTTCTGTTCTGCTGGCGCGTGGCGAAGTTCGTGAAGTCCAACGCAATCGTCTACGCGAAGAATCGCCAGACCATCGGCATCGGCGCCGGCCAGATGAGCCGCGTGTACTCAGCGAAGATCGCCGGCATCAAGGCGGCCGACGAGAAGCTCGTCGTGCGCGGCTCGGTGATGGCTTCCGACGCGTTCTTCCCGTTCCGCGACGGCATCGACGCGGCCGCAGCCGCCGGCATCGCGGCGGTGATCCAGCCCGGCGGCTCAATGCGCGACGGCGAAGTGATCGCCGCCGCAGACGAGGCCGGCATGGCGATGGTGTTCACGGGCGTACGTCACTTCCGACACTAGAAGCAGCGGTCAGTGTCAGTGGTCAGTCGCGCTTGCTGATCACTGGCACCGACCACTAGTCCCTGATTTTCAGCACCCGCTCGAACGGCGCGCTGGCGCGCAGCTCCCAGGCTCGCATCTCCAACACGCCCTTGGTGTTCAGCGACACGACGAGATAAAGCCCGCCGCCCGAGAGCTGGCCCGCATCCGGGACCGCCGGCGATGTCGGGTTAGACCACAGGCGGGCCCACATCGCCTCGCCGCGCGACGCGAAGTCCGCCGTCTGCGCCTGTACGAAACTCGACGGCTCGCCTGCGCGCGCGCCCACGACGCCGGCGATCGATTCCGGCTGCGCGATCTGCGCCTCGTGCAGGATCTGGATCGCGAGGCGGCGCGGCATGAAGAGATCGGGATCAGCAGGCATGATCGTTTCCGCAGACGGGGCAATGGGGATCGCGGGGGATGCTCAGCCTGCGCGAGGCATCCGTCAACGCGTCCCACACCCACAGCACGCCCCGATCCTCGCCCAGGCCGAGCAGCAGCTTGAGCGCGGCCAGCGCCTGGCGCGTGCCGACGGTGCCGACAACGGGACCGAGGATGCCGGCTTCCTCACAGGTTTCCTGGCCCTCGCCCGCAGTCGGATACAGGCAGGCGTAGCAGGCCGTGCCGCGCGCCGCGTCGAACACCGCGAGTTGACCATCGAAGCGGATCGCGGCACCCGACACGAGCGGCCGGCGCGCGGCGACGCAGGCGCGGTTCACGGCAAAGCGCGTCGCGAAGTTGTCGCTGCAGTCGAGCACGATATCGACGTCGCGCGCCGCCGCCGCGAGCGCCGCATCGTCGAGCGGGCCGGGCCGGCATTCGATGACGCAGTCCGGGTTGAGCGCCTCGAGTTGTTCGCGCGCCGCGTCGAGCTTGGCCTCGCCGACCTGCGCCTCGCGGTACAGGACCTGCCGGTGCAGGTTCGAGGCGCTGATGCGATCGAAGTCGCTGAGCACGAGCCGGCCGAGCCCGGCGCCGGACAGGTACAGCGCCGCCGGCGCGCCCAGGCCTCCCATTCCGACGATCAAGGCCGAGGAATCGCGCAGCATCTGCTGGCCGTTGACCCCGACCTCGCGCAGCACGACCTGGCGGGCATAGCGCGAAAATCCGCTCATGGCGCCAGACGCCCGCCGCTGACCCGCTCGTTGCCACCCAGGTCGCGACGCGTCGCGACCTCTTCGAACCGGGCCCCCATCAGCAGTTCGCGCACCGCCGCGCCCTGGTCGTGTCCGTGCTCCAGCAGGAGCCAACCGCCGGGAACCAGGTGCGCCGACGCGCCGCCGACGAGCACGCGAATCGCGTCCAGCCCGTCGGCGCCCGAGGTCAGCGCAACGCGCGGTTCGTAGCGCAGCGCGGCGAGGTGCGGATCGCCCTCCGCGATGTAGGGCGGATTGGAAACGATGAGCTCGAACCTCTCGCCCGCGTTTTTTTGGTGTAGCGCTTCGAACCAGCTGCCGCACCGGAACTCGACGCCATCGAGACCCAAGGCCTGCGCGTTCTCGCGCGCGACCTGCAGCGCCGCTTCGGACCGGTCGGTCGCGACCACGCGCAGGCGCAACGGCAGTTCCTGCGCCAGCGAGAGCGCGATCGCGCCGCTGCCGGTGCCCAGGTCCGCCATGCGCAGCGCGGGCTTTTTATCCGACACATCGGCGCCACGCAGGAGTTGCAGCGCCCACTCGACGAGCGTCTCGGTGTCCGCGCGCGGGATCAGCACCACCGGTGTGACCGCCAGGTCCAGATTCCAGAAACCCTGGCGCCCGGTGATGTACGCGACCGGCTCGCCCATGCGCCGCCTCTCGATTACGCCGGCGAAGCGAAGCGCAATCGACGCGAGCAGCGGGTCTTCCAGGCGCAGCGCGAGGCGCGAACGCGGCAGCGCGAGCTGCGCGGCCATGAGCTCCTCGGCGTCGATGCGCGCGCTGGGCGAGCTGCCCTCCAGCGCGCGAGCGCCCCAGGCGAGCCAGGCGCCCACATCACCCGGCGCCACGCCCTCCACCGGTGGCACCGGTCGCGGCTGCGAGTCCGGGATCGGCGGCGGCGCTTCGGCGGGGTTCATCGCTGTTAGTTCGTGACGCCCAGGCTCGCGAGCAGGTCGGCCTGGTACTCCGCCAGCAGCGGCTGGATCACAGGGTCGAGATCGCCCTGGATCACGCGGTCGAGCTGGTAGAGCGTCAGGTTGATGCGGTGATCGGTGACGCGACCCTGCGGGAAGTTGTACGTGCGAATGCGCTCGGAGCGATCGCCGCTGCCGACCAGCTTCTTGCGCGTGGCAGCCATGTCGCCCTGCTGCTTGCTGCGTTCGGCGTCCAGCAGCCGCGAGGCCAGCAGCGCCATCGCCTTCGCGCGGTTCTTGTGCTGGCTGCGCTCTTCCTGGCATTCCACGACCACGCCGCTGGGCAGGTGCGTGATTCGGATCGCCGACTCGGTCTTGTTGACGTGCTGGCCGCCGGCGCCCGAGGAACGGTAGGTGTCGACCTTCAGGTCCGCCGGGTTGATGTCGATGGCCCCGGCCTCGGCGATCTCGGCCAGGATCGCGACCGTTGCGGCGCTGGTGTGGATGCGACCCTGCGCTTCCGTCTCGGGCACACGCTGCACCCGGTGCGCGCCGGACTCGAACTTGAGCTGCGAGTACACGCCGAAGCCGACGATGCGCGCGATCACCTCCTTGAAGCCGCCGTGCTCACCCTCGCTCTCGCTGAGCTTCTCCAGCTGCCAGCCGCGCGTCTCGGCGTACTTGCCGTACATGCGGAACAGGTCGCCGGCGAAGATGGCCGCCTCGTCGCCACCGGTGCCCGCGCGGATTTCCAGGAACACGTTGTTGCCGTCGAGCGGATCGCGCGGCACAAGGAATCCCTGCAGGTCCTTCTCCAGCTGCTCCAGGCGGGCCTCGGCCTGCTCGATCTCGGTCTCGGCGATCTCGCGCACCTCGGCATCCGCGTCGCCCAGCATCGGCTCGAGGTCTTCGATCTCGATCCCGGTGCCGCGCCAGGCCTCAAAACCTTCGGTCACCGGGCCGAGCTGCGCGTACTCCTGCGACAGGCGCCGGAACAGGTCCGGGTTGGACGAAACCTGCGGCGTGGCCAGTTCGCGCTCGATCTCGTGCCGGCGCTCGGACATCTGCTCGAGTTTCTGGATCAGGGAGGGAAGCATGGGCAAGGACCGAAGGACGTCGACGTAGCGTGCGCACCGCGCACGAGCGGGCTGATCGTGCGCGGTGCGCACGCTACGGCAAAGCTAATGCCTTCGAAACCGGCGCCCGCTCACGACTCGTCGTCCGGCAGGTCGAAGAGCTTGCGGGCGGCGTTGACCAGCAGCGACTGCTCGACGCTGTCCGCGCTGCGCAGTCGGTGGCTGGGCGCGTGCAGCAGCTTGTTGCTCAGCGTGTCCGCGACGAAGCCCAGCACTTCCTCGGCCGACGCGCCGGAGGCGAGCTTGCGGCGCGCCTTGATCATCACCTCGTCGCGGTGCGCGCGGGCCTGCTCGCGCAGCCGGCGGATGACGTGGCCGGCGTCGCGGCTCTCCAGCCAGCGCGTGAAGTCGCGCGAATACGTTTCGACGAGGACCTCGGCCTGCTTGGCGCCCTCGGCGCGCAATTGCAGGTTGGCGGCGATGACGCTGCGCAGATCGTCGAGCGTGTAGAGGTAGACGTCCTCGAGGTCCGCGATCTTCGGGTCGAGGTCGCGCGGCACCGCGAGGTCGATCATGAAGACCGGCTTGCGGCGGCGCTTCTTGAGCGCCAGCTTCATCGCCGACTGTCCGATCACGTGCTCTCGCGCGGCGGTCGATGAGATCACGAGGTCGGCGTCACCCAGGTAGGCATTGAGGTCCGACAGCGCGATCGCGTAGCCGTGCACCTCGCGTGCCAGTCGCTCGGCGCGCTCGAGGCTGCGGTTGGCCACGACGATGCGGCCGATGCCCTGCCCGCGCAGATGACGCGCGATGAGCTGGATGGTGTCGCCGGCGCCGACCAGCAGCGCCGTCTGCTGCTCGAGGTCCGAAAAGATCTGGCGCGCCATCTGCACCGCGGCGTAGGCCACGGATACCGGGTGCGCACCAACCTGCGTCTTGCTGCGCACCACCTTGGCGACGGCGAACGCGTGCTGGAACAGGCGCGACAGCACCGGCCCCAGGGCCTGGCTCTCGGTCGCCAGCGCGAAGCTACCCTTCATCTGTCCCAGGATCTGCGGCTCGCCCACCACCATTGAATCCAGGCCCGAGGCCACGCGCAGGCTGTGCAGCACGGCGTTCTGATCGCGGTGCGTATACACGAACTGTTCGATGAGCCCGGCCGGGGCGTTGAGTTCGCGCCGCCACCACTCGATCAGGGTCGGCGCCAGGTCCGGTTCCGCGACCACGAGGATCTCGGTGCGGTTGCAGGTCGACAGGATGGCGGCCTCATCGACGCCCGCCATCGCCCGCAGGCGAGACAAGGCGGCCGGGAGCTCGGCATCCGTGAAAGCCAGTCGTTCGCGCGCCTCGACCGGCGCGCTGTGATGGCTGAGACCCAGGGTGATGAAGGCCATCGCTATCTCGACGCGGCGTCCGGGCAGGACACCGCAGGTGCATATCTTCGGCGATCGGGACGCGTCGTCTCAACCGGAACGCGGCCGGAGGCCGCCGCGTCGCGGGGCGTCCGGTGGAACCGCGTTACCATACGTCGGTCACCAGCCAGTCCACGCACAGGCTCCTCCCGTGTCCCTTCGTTACGCAATATTCCTGCCCGTTGCGCTGTGTCTTGCGCTGTCGCCGACCGCCTTCGCCGCTACTCCGGCAGAGGCGCCGGCGGCCGACGAACCCGCCGCGCCGAAACTGACGCCCGAGCAGGTAACGCAGGTGCAGTTCCACATCATGGCGGGCGAACTGGCTGCTGGACGCGGACAGCCCGGCGTCGCCGCGCAGGCCTTCGTGCAGGCGCTGGAGCTGGCGCCCGATGCGGCCCTCGCCGCCCGCGCGACGCAGTTGGCGCTCAGCGCCGGAGACGCCGACACCGCCCGCGCCGCCGCGCGACGCTGGCTGGAGCTGGAGCCCAACAGCATGGATGCCCGCGAGGTGCTGTCGCGGCTGGCGTTGCGCGACGACGATCTCGAAGAGGTCTACGCGCAGAGTCTGGAGATGATCAGCGGACATGCGGGCGGCCCTGCCGAGGGCTTTCGCCACGTCGCGCTGCTGCTGTCGATGGAGCCCGACGCCGGGCCGCGCGCCCTGGGTGTGCTCGACCGGCTCGTCGCCAAGTACCCCAAGCTCGCCGGCGCGCACTACGCGCGCTCGCTGGTGGCGCTGCGCTTCGAGCAGTTCGACCTGGCCGAGTCGTCCGCTCGCGAGGCGCTGCGCCTGGACCCGGACTCGCGCGACGACACGCTGCTGTTGATCGGCGTGCTGGTGCGAAAGGGCAAGCTGGACGAGTCGGACGCGCTGGTGGCCAAGCTGGTCAAGAAGGCCAAGGGTGAGGAGAAATCCGAGGTGCGCATGACCTACGCGCGCCTGCTGCTCGATGCCTCGCAGCGTGAGCCGGCGCGTACGCAGCTGCGCGCAACGCTCAAGGAAGATCCGAAAAATCAGGATGCCCGCTACGCGCTAGGCGTGATGGCCTACACCGACGGCGATCTCGACCAGGCCGAAGGCCTGTTCACGCCCCTGCTCGCCGACGCCGAGCGCGGGGGTGACGCTTCCTACCAGCTCGGCCGTATCGCCGAGTCGCGCAAGCAGTACGACAAGGCGCTGGAGTTCTATCGCCACGTGACTTCCGGCGGGCAGGCGATCGAAGCCGCCGTGCGCCAGGCCGCGGTGATGACGCACACCGGCAAGGTGGCCGAAGGCCGCGAGCTGCTGGACCAGCTGCGCCGCCAGTTCCCGCCGCTCGGTCCGCGCCTGACCCTGGCCGAGGCCGAGATGCTGCTCGACGCCGGGCTCAACGCGGATGCGCTGTCGGTGTACGACGAGGCGCTCAAGGCCAATCCCGACGATAGCGGCCTGCTCTACGGCCGCTCGCTCGTGTACGAGAAGATGAACAACTTCCCGCAGGCCGAGGCCGACCTGCGCCGCATCTTGGCCGCGCACCAGGACGACACGCGCGCGATGAACGCGCTCGGGTACATGCTCGCGGTCAACACCGATCGCTACGACGAAGCTCGGAAGCTGATCGAGGGAGCGCTGCAGCGCTCGCCGGACGATCCGGCCGTCATCGACAGCATGGGCTGGGTGCTCTACAAGCTCGGCCGCCTCGAGGAAGCGCGCGGCTACCTGGAGAAGGCGCTGGCCAAGGCGCCGGATCCCGAGATCGCCGCGCACCTGGGCGAAGTGCTGTGGGCGCTCGGCCAGCGCGAGCAGGCGCACGCCGTCTGGGACAAGGCACTCATGCGCGACCCGGAACACCACGTCCTGCTCGACACCGTCCAGCGGCTCACCCGCTGACGTGACGGTCGCGACGGCCACGGCTCCGTTCCTCGGCGGTCCGCAGGAGCGGGGAAAATGTCGGCCGGACGCCCCGGGGGGGCCGAAGACCCTTTTTCCGGCGCGGCTGGCCTTGGCAACCGCGCTGATCGCGCTGCTGCTCCAGGGCTGCGCGCTGATGCGACCCCGTATCGATGCGGCTCCCGCCAACGCCGCGCAGTCCGCGGCCTGGCAGGAGCGCGTCGCACTGATGACGCCGGTCGACCGTTTCGTGTTGCAGGGGCGCGTCGCCAGCGGCGCGCTCGGGTTCAAGGCGGACATGCGCTGGAAGCAGTACGCCGACGGACGTTTCGAGATGCGCGTGGCCGGACCGTTTGGAGCACGGGCCGCCGAACTGGCGGGCGACACGCAGCAGGTGCGCGTGCGCACCGGCGAGGACGCCACGACCGTGACCACCGACCCCGAGACCTGGCTGGAACAGGCGCTGGGCGTGCGGCTGCCCGTGCGCGGACTGCGCTGGTGGGCGCTGGGCTTGCCGGACCCCGCGTCGCACAGCGAGGTCGTGGTCGATCCCGCCAGCGGTCGTGCGCTGCGCATCGTGCAGAACGGCTGGGAGCTTGATTACGCCGAGTACCGTGTCGCCGACTCGCGTGACCTGCCGCGCCGGATCGAGGCAAGCAATGGCGACACGCGCGTACTCGTGCTGGCCGACCAGTGGAGCCAGCTGCCGCCGCTTCCGCCGCCGCCCGCGCCCTGATCGGCCGCCGCGCTTCCCCCTATTCGAATTGCCGCCTTCCCCTTCGCCTCTCCCGATGGCTCGACCGAATTCCGACGTTCCGCTGACCGCGGACTTTCCCTGGCCCGCCCCGGCCAAGATCAACCTGTTCCTGCACATCGTGGGACGGCGCGTGGACGGCTACCACGAGCTGCAGACCGTATTTCAGTTCCTGGACCACGGCGACACGCTGTTCTTCCGTCCGCGCGGCGACGGCGTGTGCCAGCGCGAGAACGCGCTGGCGGGCGTCGAGCCGGACCAGGACCTCGCCGTGCGTGCGGCCAAACTGCTCAGCCAGGCCAGCGGCTGCGGCCTGGGTGCAGACATCCGCATCGACAAGCGCCTGCCGATCGGCGGCGGCCTGGGCGGCGGATCGAGCAACGCGGCCACCACGCTGGTCGCGCTCAACCGCCTGTGGAACCTCGGCTTCACGCGCGACGAGTTGTCCGCGCTCGGACTCAAGCTCGGCGCCGATGTGCCGGTGTTCATCCACGGCCAGGCCAGCTTCGCCGAGGGCGTGGGCGAACGCCTGAGCTCGCTCGAACTGCCGGAGCCCTGGTACCTGGTCGTCACGCCGCCCGTTGCGGTCGCGACGCGCGATGTCTTCGAGGACGCCGAGCTGCGCCGCGACACCCCGCGCATCACCTCGCGCCAGTTCCGCGCGGGTTCGGTCACGCGCAACGACTGCGAGCCGGTGACGCGCAGGCTGTTTCCGCTCGTGGACGAGGCGATCCGCGCGCTGGGCCGCTTCGCGCCCGCGCGCATGTCGGGCACCGGCAGCTCGGTGTTCGCTGCGTTCGCCTCGCGCCCCGAGGCGCTCATGGCGCGCTCCGCGATGCCCGCCGGCTGGAGCAGCTTCATCGCGCGCGGCCTGAACGAATCGCCGCTATCGCGGCTTCGCGCGGGCTGAGTCGCGTGATCGCGGCCGCTATAATTCGCGCGTTTCCCGTTTCCCGGATGGGGTGTAGCCAAGTGGTAAGGCAGCGGGTTTTGATCCCGCCATTCCCAGGTTCGAATCCTGGCACCCCAGCCAATCGTTGCTCCTGTCATCCTGAGCGCCGCGAGAAGATTTCCGTTCGCCGCGACTTCCGCCGCCGGAAAGCCGCTTCGATGAGTTTCCCAGAATGACCACCTCCAATCTCGACCGCACCGTTTTCAAATCCCGGACCCGCCCGATGGCCGAATCCTCGCTGATGCTGTTCACCGGCAACGCCAACCCGCAGCTGGCGCAGGAAATCGCCAACTACATGAAGGTCTCGCTGGGCAAGGCGATGCTGGGCCGCTTCTCGGACGGCGAGGTGCAGATCGAGATCCTCGAGAATGTCCGCGGCAAGGACGTGTTCGTGATCCAGCCGACCTGCGCGCCGACGAACGACAATTTCATGGAGTTGATCATGATGCTCGACGCGCTCAAGCGCGCGAGCGCGCAACGCATCACGGCCGTCGTCCCCTACTTCGGCTACGCCCGCCAGGATCGCCGCCCGCGCAGCGCGCGCGTGCCGATCAGCGCCAAGGTCTGCGCCGACATGATCGGCGAGTGCGGTGCGGATCGTGTCCTCACGGTCGACCTGCACGCCGACCAGATCCAGGGCTTCTTCGACATCCCGGTGGACAACGTCTACGCGAGCCCTGTACTGCTCGGCGATATCTGGCGCCAGACGCACGAGAACCTGATCGTCGTCAGCCCCGACGTCGGCGGCGTGGTGCGCGCCCGCGCGGTGGCCAAGCGCCTCGACGATGCGGACCTGGCCATCATCGACAAGCGCCGTCCGCGCCCGAACGAAGCCAAGGTGATGAACATCATCGGTGACGTGCGCGGCAGGACCTGCGTGCTGGTGGACGACCTGGTCGACACCGCGGGTACGCTCGGCCAGGCGGCCGGCGCGCTCAAGGACGCCGGCGCGATCAAGGTCGTGGCCTACGTCACGCACCCGGTGCTGTCGGGACCTGCAGTGACGAACATCATGAACTCGCGCCTCGACGAGCTGGTCGTGACCGACACGATCCCGCTGTCGCCGGCCGCGGCCGCGTGTCCGAAGATCCGCCAGCTTTCGATCGGCGGTCTGCTGGCGGAAACGATCCGGCGCGTGAGCGCCGAAGAGTCCGTCAGCTCGCTCTACATCGACTGACTTCGTGGCGGGCGTGACGGTGAAGCGCGCGTTCGCGGAAGCCGACGCGGCACACCGGCGCCGTCAGGCGGCGACGCCCGCCCGGTAGCGCTGCTTGTCGAGCAGCATCGCGGCATCCGCCCTGTCGATCAGCTCGTCCCCCGTCACCTGCGCGGCTTGCGCGGTGTGAATGCCGACGCTCACGCTGAGCGTCACGTACTCGCCTCCGACCTGGAGCGGCGCAGCGGCGAGGCGCTCGCGCAGGCCCGTCGCGACGCCCTGCGCCGTCGCCGAATCCGCGCCCGGCAGCGCCACGCAGAATTCGTCGCCGCCCAGCCGACCCAGCGCATCGCAGCTGCGCAGCAGCGGGCGCAGGTTGGCGACCAGGGCCTTGATCAGCTGATCGCCGGCGCGGTGGCCGTAGCGATCGTTGACGACCTTGAGCCGGTTGAGATCCAGGTACAGCACCGAGATCGCCTGCGCGGATCGCTCGCAGCGGCGTCGCTCGGTTTCCAGCCGCACCTGATAGCCGCGGCGATTGAGCACACCGGTCATCTCGTCGCTGGTGCCGATCTCGATGAGCTTGCGCGTACTCTGGCCCCGCAGCGCGGCGTTGCGCACCACGCGGTGAAGATTTATCGGGTCCAGGTCGCGCTTGAGCACGACGTCTTCGAATCCCGCGGTGAGCAGGGTCTCGGCCAGGTCTTCCTCGAGAAGGTTGCTGGTCACGCCGACGAACGGAACAGGGCTGCCGCGACCTCGCGCGGCGCGGTAGAGATCCAGCGCGGTCTCGTCCTCGCTGAGCCGGAAGTCGCAGATGCACAGGTCGGGACGATCGGTTTCGATCAGCGCCAGGCCCTGCGCCACGCCATCGGCTTCGAGCAGGTTCAGTCTCGGCCGACGGACCTCGGACAGCATCTCGAGGATCAGGCGTCGCGAGGCCGGATCGTCGTCCACCAACAGGATCCGCATGCCAGGGGATGGAGCTTCCCGCATGCGGCGGGCCGCGCTGCCCTGGGCGCTGGACGCCCGGCGCTCGGGCGCTGCGGATTCCCCGCCCGGCGACAGCCTCGCTTCGAGCGACCGGATGCGTTGCTGCATGCGCACCACTTCGCGACGGTGGGCATCCAGCTTGCCGGGGTACAGGCAGGCCTCGGTCGGCGAGACCTCCGAGTGGGTTTCGCACACGCGGGCGAACAGCGCCTCATCCTCGCGTCCACGGAAATTCGACATGCAGTAGCCGCAGAGCAGGGAGAATGGGTTCGCTTCGGCCAGTTCGTTCCAGAGTTCCTCGAGACGGATCGCCGCCCGCGACAGCCCCTGGGCCCAGAGGATGTCCACCATCTCGCCGTAGGCGCGCAGGCGCGCGCGCGAAAACGCGGAGCGCCCGCGCTCGATGACCGGCTCGATCGCTTCGCGAAAGCGCAACGGATCAGGCATGCCATCGACCATGAACTGCGCGAGCACCGTGTGCGCGTCGAGCACTTGCAGCTGTACGGCGGCAATACGCTCGCACGGGGCCAGACCGTCGCGCTCGAGATGCGCCGTGATCAGCGCGGCACGGGAAGGACGGGCGATGAGAACCATCGGCGCGTCGGCCTCGATGCCCTCCGCGAGATACCGCGCGACGACCTCACAGAGAAATTCCTCGCTGTCAAAGAACTGCACGGCATGGTGGTGCGTGCCGTCGTGGCACGCGGCGCCCAGACGCACAACGTCGTCGCGGCGAAATTGCGGATCCCCTTGCAGCGCATCCACGTGTGCGAGCAACTGGCGATCGACGAGATGCTGGAAACGCTCCGCCGGAAGCGCGAGAACCCGCGACGCTTCCACCAGCGTCAGCAGATCGGTTTGGAGAGCGCCCATGTGAGAGTGATCCTCGTTCGAGAGCCATCCGCCGCCACACTTGGCGCGGGCCGCTGACCGCGGGTGAACGCGATCGTTACGAGCAGCCGTGCAATTTCCGGACCCGACGGACGGACGGCCCCGGATCAAGGGCTTGGCCGCGATCCCATCAGCGCGACGCTTCTTTTCCGGCGCAGCGGCGCCGAAGTCCCGGCGCTCCTAGCGCCAGCGATCGACCGTGCGCTGTTTCTTCTTGATCTGTCGCGGGGTCAGCTGGTTCTTCTTGTCCTTGAACGGGTTGTCACCCGTCTTGAACTCGACCTGCAGCGGTACGCCGCGAAGATTGAAGTGGGCGCGGAATTCGTTGATCAGATACCGGCGGTACGCGACCGGCAACTTCTCGGTCTGGTTCCCGTGGATCAGGATCTTCGGAGGGTTGCGACCGGCCTGGTGCGCGTAGCGCAGCTTGATGCGTCGGCCCAGGACGGCGGGCGGGCTGTGCGCTTCCACCGAGCGCTCGAGGATGCGCGTGAGTTCCGGCGTGGGCATCTCGACGGTGGCGCCCTCGAAGGCCTTCTGCACGTCGATCATCAACTCGCCAAGGCCGGAGCCGTGCTTGGCGGCGATGTAGTGCGTCGGCACGTAGTCCAGGTACGGCATCTTCAGCGTGACCTGGTAGCGCACCTGCTCGCGCTGGTCTCCCTGCAGGTGATCCCACTTGTTCACCGCCAGTACCATCGCGCGTCCACGCTCGGCGACCAGGCCCATCAGGCGTGCGTCCTGCTCGCCGATGTCGTGCTGAGCGTCGACCACGACGATCACCACGTGCGCCTGCTCGACCGCCTGCAGCGTCTTGATCACCGAGAACTTCTCGATGGCCTCCTCGACCTTGGCGCGACGACGCACGCCCGCGGTGTCGATCAGCACGAAGGGCCGGCCCTCGTACTCGAAGGGCACGCGGATGGCGTCGCGGGTCGTGCCGGGCTGGTCGGCCGCCACGACGCGCTCCTCGCCGATCAGGCGGTTCACCAGCGTGGACTTGCCGACGTTGGGACGGCCCACCACGGCCACGCGCACCTCGTCGTCGCCGAGCGAGGGCTCCAGGTTCGGTGGCAGGTGGCCGAGCAGGCTGTTCATCAGCGCGGCGATGCCGTCGCCGTGCTGCGCGGAGATCGGCCGTGGCTCGCCCAGGCCCAGCGCGTAGAAATCGCCGGCGGCGGTGGGCTTGTTGAGACCTTCCGCCTTGTTGACGAGCAGGTGGATCGGCTTGCCGGTCTTGCGCAGCAGCTTGGCGATCTCGGCGTCCGAACCGTGCCGCCCCGACTGCACGTCGGTCAGGAAGAAGATCTGGTCGGCGTCCTCGAGCGCGACCTGGGCCTGGTCCTCGGCGAGTGCCGCGAGGGGGTCCGCGGATTCCGGCATCAGGCCGCCGGTGTCCACCACCACGAAGCGGCGATCGTCGAACACGCCGAAACCGTACTGGCGGTCGCGCGTCAAGCCCGGGAAATCGGCGACCAACGCGTCGCGTGTACCGGTCAGGCGATTGAACAGCGTGGATTTGCCGACGTTAGGGCGGCCCACGAGGACAAATACGGGCAGGCCGCTCTGCATGAGATGTTCGCGTATCCGCTAGTGCTTGGGCTTGTGGGACTCGAGGGCCGTGATGCGCCCGGCCGAGTTCATCACGTACAGCCTGTCGCCGCCGGCGACTGGCGCCTGCATGATCGGGTCCGAGCCCACGCGCGTGCGGGCGACGAAGGCGCCCGTCGCCGGATCGAGCCAGTGCAGATAACCCTCGAGGTCGCCGACCACGACGTAGCCGTCGAAATACGCCGGCGGCGAGAGGCGACGGTAGGCCAGCCCGTCCTGCTTCCAGGCGGCGGCGCCGGTGCGCAGGTCCAGGCCCCACACGGTGCCGGCGTCGTCGCTGACGAACAGCTTGTCGTCCGACGCGGCCATGCCGGTGTAGCTGCGGATCGAGCGGCGCCACAGGGCTTCGCCGGAATCCGCCTGGAGGCAGGCCACTTCACCACCGAAGCTGGCGGCGATGATGCAGTCCGGCCCGTCGAGCAGGTCGGCGTCGACGTCGGTGATGCGTTCGAGTTCGGTGCGGCCGCTCGGCACGCTGATGGCCTGTTCCCAGACCGGCTGGCCGTCGTTGACACGCAAGCTGGCGACGCGACCGTTGTCCATGCCGATGTACGCGCGATCGCCGATCATCAGCGGCGCAGAGCTGCCGCGCAGCACGAGGTTGGGTACATCGCGATCGAAGGTCCACATGCGCTCGCCGGCCGAGGCGCTGAGACCGTGCACATGGCCGTCGACGCTGCGCGCGATGACCATGTCGCCTTCGCTGGCAGGGGGGCCGATGACCTCGCTCGAAGTCTTGCTCCGCCACATTTCCGTGCCGTCGGCTCGCTTGAGGGCGATGACCTCGGCGTCCAGCGTGCCCACGATGATCTGGTCGGTGGAGACGCTCGGACCGGAGATCACACGCGCGCCGGTCTTGTGGCTCCACAAAAGCTTGCCGGTGTCCCGGGCGTAGGCGTAGACGCCGCCGCTGACGTCGGCGGTGTACAGCGCGTCTGGCTGCAGGTTGAGGCGCAGACCCGAAACGCGGCGGTTGGCGCCGTCGCCTGCGCTCGCGCTCCAGACCGAAACCGGTTTGAGCACGGGATCCTTGATGTCCGTCAGCTTGGTGGGTTCGCGGACCGTGCTCTTGCCGCCGCAGGCCGCGAGGAGCAGGGCGATCGCCGCCAGGGCCAGGTTTCGTGTCATCGGGGGGGTCTTCATGAGGGATTGACCTCGGCGAGGTCTTCCAGTTTCTGCTGCAGCAATGTTTTGTTCGTGGCGTCCGTCTCGGCGGCGGCCAGCGCCTTCTCGTACGAGCTGCGCGCGGCCTTGCGGTCACCCTTGGCCAGCTGGATGTCGCCGCGCAGTTCCTCGGCCAGGCTGGTGAAGTTGCCGGCCTCGTTACCGAGCGCGTTCAGGGCCTCGTCGGGCTTGTTCTGCGACAGCAGCACACGCGCTTGGCGCAGGCGCGCAACCTGTACCAGGCCCTTGTCGGGGGAGTGTTCGACCACCCAGGCCAGGTTGGCCGCGGCGGCGTCGTACTTTTCGTTCTTGACCTCGTCCTGGGCCGCGCTGAGCGCGGCCGCGGCCGCGTAAGGCGTACCCGAATACTCTGTCTTCAGACGCTGGACGATCTTGTCCGCGTCCTCGGCCTTGGCGCCTTCGAAGTTCTTCTTGAGCTCCTCGAACATCTGCGATGCAGCCTCGGCACGCTGGTCGCGCCAGTGCTTGTAGCTCTCCCAGCCGCCGATGACGCCGAACCCGATCGCCAGGCCGCCGATCAGCGCGACCCAGTTTTCCTTCCACCAGGTCTTGAGTTTTTCGAGATCTTCCTCGTCGTCCAGATGGGTCGCCACGCGCGTGCCTTGTCGTTCTAAGAGTGTTGGGGAGGGAAGAGACCCGACAGGACTGAAGCCAGTTCCGGGCGGGTCACGGTCGCCTGCGGGCGATCTTCTCTGAGGAATTTTACTTGAACGACGCCTGCCCCTGCTTCGTCGTCGCCGATGACCAGCGCCACCCGGGCCCCGGACTTGTCGGCGCGCTTGAATTGGGCCGCAGGTTTGCCGCCGCCGGCGTTGAGCGCCACGCGGGCTTTCGGGCCCAGGACGTCGCGTACCTGCTCGGCCACGGCCAGGCCCAGGCGCTCGCCCTGGACGCCGAAGCGGCAGATGTAGACATCGGCTTCGGCCGGCAGCGCCGCGGTCTGCGCCTTTTGCAGCAGCAGGATCAGGCGCTCGACGCCCGCCGCCCAGCCCACCGCCGGGGTGGGCGATCCGCCGAGCTGCTCGACCAGACCGTCGTAGCGGCCGCCGGCGCAGATCGTGCCCTGGGCGCCGAGTTCGGTGGTGATCCACTCGAAGACGCCGCGCGTGTAGTAATCGAGGCCGCGCACGAGCCGCGGGTTCACGTGGTGCTCGATGCCAAGGTCCGCCAGGCCCTGGCGCAGCCCGTCGAGGTGTGCCGCGGACTCCGCGTCGAGGAAGTTCAGGATGCTGGGCGCGTCCTTCACGATCGCCTGCGTACTTGGGACCTTGGAGTCCAGCACGCGGAGCGGGTTGGTGTGCAGGCGCTTCTTGGAATCCTCGTCGAGGCTGGACTCATGCTGCTGCAGGAACCCGATCAGCGCGGCGCGGTAGCGGATGCGCGTGTCGGGACCACCCAGCGAGTTCAGTTCCAGGCGCAGGTTCTGGAAGCCGAGCGTCTTCCACAGGCGCGCGGTCATCGCGATCATCTCGACGTCGACGTCCGGGCCCGGTATGCCGTAGGCCTCGACGTCGAGCTGGTGAAACTGGCGGTAGCGGCCTGCCTGCGGGCGCTCGTAGCGGAACACGGGGCCGGCGCACCACAGCCGCTGCTGCTGGTTGTGGAACAGCCCGTGCTCGATGCCGGCGCGCACCAGACCTGCCGTGAATTCGGGGCGCAGCGCGATGTGCTCGCCGCCGCGGTCCTCGAAGGCGTACATCTCCTTTTCGACCACGTCGGTGACTTCGCCGACCGCGCGCTTGAACAGCGCGATCGATTCCACGACGGGAATGCGCACCTCGCGGTAGGCGTAGGCCTCGAACAGGCTGCGCGCCGTGTCGAACAGGTACTGCCACAGCGCCGAATCGGCGGGCAGCACGTCATTGAAGCCGCGGATGCTCTGGATCTTCACGCTTTAGCCGCGGCCGTTTTCGCAAGTCGCTCCCGCACCAGCTTCTCGAGCACGTCGACCAGCTGGTCGTTGTGCGCCTTGTGCGCGATCTGCCCGTCGACGTAGATCGAATTCGGATAACCGCCAGCGACGCCGATGGCCGCTTCGCGCGACTCGCCCGGCCCGTTCACGACGCAGCCGATGACGGCGAGGTTGATCGGCTCCTCGACGCCTTCGAAGCGCGACTCGAGTTCGTTGACGACCTTGATCACGTCGAAGTTCTGGCGCGAGCAACTCGGGCAGGCCACGAGATTGATACCGCGCGATCGCAGGTGCAGCGACTTCAGGATGTCCCAGCCCACCTTCACTTCCTCGACCGGGTCGGCCGCCAGCGAGATGCGGATGGTGTCGCCGATACCATCGGCCAGGATCATCCCGAGCCCGATGGACGACTTCACGGCGCCGGCACGCAACCCCCCCGCCTCGGTTATGCCCAGGTGCAAGGGCTGGTCGATGAGCTTTGCGAGCTTGCGATAGGCCTGCACGGTCATGAAAATCTCGCTGGCCTTCAGCGAAACCTTGAAGTCCTCGAAGTTGTGGCGCTTGAGGATCTCGATGTGGCGCAACGCGGATTCGACCAGCGCATCCGCGTTGGGCTCACCGTACTTCTCCTGCAGGTCGCCTTCCAGCGAACCGGCGTTCACGCCGATGCGGATCGGCACGCCGTGGTGGCGCGCACACGCGATGACCTCTCCGATCTTGCGGTCGCTGCCGATGTTGCCCGGGTTGATGCGCAGGCAGTCGGCGCCCATCTCGGCGGCCTTGAGCGCGCACTTGTAGTTGAAGTGGACGTCCGCGATCAGCGGCACGTAGCCCACTTCCTTCTTGATCTTGCCGAAGGCCTCGGCCGCGGCGATGGTCGGCACCGAGACACGCACCATGTCGGCGCCGGCCTTCATCGACGCGCGGATCTGCGCGACGGTGGCGTCAACGTTCTCGGTGTCGGTATTGGTCATGGTTTGCACCGATATCGGTGCGTCGCCGCCGACCAGGACGCGCCCAACCTTGATCTGTCGCGACTTGCGCCGCTCGATCACGTGTTGGGCCTTCATCGCCATCGTTCGGGTCCGATCAGTTTCCGGCCGAAGGGACGGAGAATCGCGCGGTGGAGTTGCCCTTCACGAAAGGCTTGAGATCGACCGGCAGTCCGCCGAACGTGGCCTTGACGCCAGGCGCGTTGCCCAGGAAGACGGAGTACGGCGGCTTGCCGTCGAGCGTCTGCTTGTCACCCGCGGAGATCACCCCGGACAGCAGCGACTTGCCGGTCGAGTCCTCGACGCGAGCCCAGGAGATCGACTCGAACTCGAGCACGAGCTGCGTGCCGACCGGCACCGGCGCAGCGGGCGCCGCGGCCTCGGTCGTGGCAGGCTCGGTACCTGCAGCTGCCGCCGGCGGCGGGGTACCCGCAATGGCCGACGCGTCCGGCGCGCTGCCCGATGGCGGCACGCCGATCGGATCCACCGGCACCGTCGGATCGATGACCGTGGGGTCCGGAATGGTGCCGGAGCTGGCGTCGATGCCGGGCTCGATCATCTGCACCGTCTGCGGCGCCGAGCTGGGCGTCGAGGACTGCCGCACCATCCAGATCACCGAGACGATCGCGATCGCCGCGAGCGG
This sequence comes from Panacagrimonas sp., assembly GCA_046594215.1. Taxonomy (GTDB): domain Bacteria; phylum Pseudomonadota; class Gammaproteobacteria; order Nevskiales; family Nevskiaceae; genus Panacagrimonas. Next base: position 96,840 of record JBKJPX010000007.1, on the reverse strand, counting down.
CGCCAGGATCGCGAAGCGTGCGGACATGCGCGGCGACGAGCCGAGATCTCCGCCCGAAGCCAGGCGCAGCCGCTGCGGGGCGACCTTGGGCGGCGGCGTGTAGAGGCGATCGTAGGCGTCGATCAGCGGCTGCTCCGGAAGTTCCAGGATGCGCGCGCACTTCCGGTAGTAGCCCCGTACGTACACCGGTTCGAGCAGCTGGTCGAACGCATCGTTCTCCATCGCCTCCAGCGTCTGCTTGGTCAGGCGCGTCTGCGAGGCGAGCTCTTCGAGGGACAGGCCGACCCGGTTGCGGGCGTTGCGGATGGCGGCGCCTGGGCTGCCGTAGGCCGCGCCGGCGGAATCGGAGGTGACGTGCTCAGCGTTCATGATGCGGACGGACTCAACGTGCTCAGGCTCTCTTCGGAATCGGGAAACTCGACGCGCAGGCGGCGCTGGTAGGCGGCCGCTCCGGCCTCGTCGCCCATCCCATACTGGATCTTGGCGCCCATGAACAGCGTGGCCGCCGTCGGGTCGCCGACCTTCTCGTAACGCTGCAGGAAGACGTACGCACGCGCGTAGTCCTTGCGCTCGAGCAGGATGGAAGCCATCTGCTGCAACGCATCCGGGAGTTCGGGCTTGCGCTTGAGCGCCTCGCGGTAATACAGCTCGGCCTTGTCGAGGTCCGGCACGCGCTGGGCGCAGGCCCCGAGATTGGCGTAGGCGCGCTCAGGTTCGCGGTTGGTCGGCGCGGTTGCCGCCTGCAGCAGCATCTTCTCGCCCTCCTTGTAACGCCGGAGCGTGCACAGGAAGGCGCCGTAGTTGTTGCGGGTGATCGGATCATCGGACTGCAGCTTCAGCGCACGCTCGTAGTGCTCCACCGCGTTGTCGTTCTCGCGGCGCTGCGCGTAGATGAAGGCGATGCCCGCATGCGCCGGCGCGTAATTCGGATCCTGGCTGACCGCCCGCGTGAACTTGTCGAGCGCCACGTCGTAGTTGCCGTCGCGTGCGTAGGTGATGCCCAGGTCCGTGTTGATGCGCGCTGCTTCGGCGAGGTCCGGCGGCGCACGCGGCGCCGGCTCGGCCTTCTCGATCGTCGTCCCGGTGGAATTCACCGTCACGCAGCCGACCGTCGTCGCCAGCACGAGGGCGATCATCGCGTTGCGCATCGCCCCGCTGGCGGACATCACGCGGTCCTCACAGGGATGTCGCCGAGCCGGCGCTTCTGCTTGTTGAGCACCTTGCCTACAAGTTGCCCGCATGCGGCGTCGATGTCGTCGCCGCGCGTCTTGCGCGTCGTCGCGAGGATGTTCTTGGCGCGAAGGATGTTCGCGAACGCCTCGATCGCTTCCGGGCGGCTGCGCTTGAAGCGCGTCTCCGGGAACGGGTTGAACGGGATCAGGTTCACCTTGGCGGGCATGCCGCTGAGCAGCTTGGCCAGGTCTCGCGCCAGCGCCGGCGAGTCGTTGATGCCGTCGAGCATCACGTACTCGTAGACGATGTGCATCTTGTGGTCGCGCTGCGCGGTGTAGCGACGGCAGGCATCCATCAGCTCGGCGAGCGGGTACTTCCTGTTGATCGGCACCAGCACGTTGCGCAACTCGTCGTTCGGCGCGTGCAGCGACACGGCCAGCGCGGTATCCACGTCCTCGCGCAGGCGGTCGATGAAGGGCACGAGGCCCGACGTGGAGACAGTGACACGACGTTTGGACAAGCCGAAGCCGAAGTCGTCCTGGAGGATCTTCACCGCAGGCAGCACCGCGTTGTAGTTCGCCAGCGGCTCGCCCATGCCCATGAAGACAACGTTCGAGATGACACGATCGTTCTGGAAGTCGCCGCCGAGCGCCTTGGCCGCGAACCAGACCTGCGCGACGATTTCAGCCGTGTCGAGATTCCGGTTCAGGCCCTGCTGCCCCGTCGAGCAGAACGCGCAGTCCATCGCGCAACCGACCTGGGACGAGATACAGAGCGTCCCTCGATAGCGCCCTTCGGCGCTGGACGAGGATCCCCGCGCCTTTTGCGGCGTTCGTCCCGCCGAAGACCCGCTGGCGACCGCCTCCGCAGTCGCCTCCTCGTCCCAAGTCCACCTGCTGCGATCGCCCTCGGGAATGAAGACCGTCTCGATGGCCTGCCCGCCGCCGACCTTGAGCACCCACTTGCGCGTGCCGTCGATCGACTTCTGCTCGGTGAGCAGTTCCGGCGGCCTCACGACGAAGCTCGATTCGAGCCGCGCGCGCAAATCCTTCGAGATGTTGGTCATCCCGCCGAAGTCGTCAACGCCGCGGCGGTAGATCCACTGCATGATCTGGTCGGCGCGGAAAGGCTTCTCGCCGATGGACGCGAACTCGGCGCGCAACCGATCGCGGTCCATGCCGAACAGGTTGACCAGGCGAGGCGCGGGCGCTGCAGGAGGGGCGGCGTTCACGTCGGACGACGCCACCGGGGCGGCGTCGCTCAACGTGTCGTTCTGCCCTTTTGGATCCACTTCCTTATCGATTCCAGACTCCGCCGTGCGCCTCAGCGCGTGCGGGGGCACAGCTCCGTAACGCGGAAGAAGTAGCTGATCTCGATCTTGGCGTTCTCGGCGCTATCCGAACCGTGCACCGCGTTCTCGTCGATCGAGGCGGCGAAATCGGCGCGGATGGTGCCCGGCGCGGCCTTCTTCGGGTCGGTTGCACCCATGATGTCGCGGTGCTTCGAAACGGCGTTCTCGCCTTCCAGCACCTGGATCATCACCGGGCCGCTGGTCATGAAGCTGACGAGGTCCTTGAAGAAGGGGCGCGCACGGTGCACTTCGTAGAAGCCGCCGGCTTCCTTCTCGGTGAGGTGCTTCATGCGCGCGGCGACGACCTTCAGGCCGGCGCTCTCGAAACGCGCGTAGATCTGTCCGATGACGTTCTTGCCGACCGCGTCGGGCTTGATGATGGAAAGGGTGCGTTCTACGGCCATGACAGGTTTCCTACTGATTTTTCTTGCGAAAGGACGGGCCTGTCGCACTGGACAAGCCCCTGAAAAGCACGCGAGTTTAGCGGTCCATGCCGCAGTGCGGCAATCAGGCCGAGGCAGGCCTGCGATAGGCCAGCGCCATCAGCAGGGCACCGGTCAACAGCATCGGGATACACAGGACCTGCCCCATCGTCAGCCAGCCCCAGGCGAGGTACCCGATATGGGCGTCGGGCACCCGCACGAACTCGATCAGGCTGCGAAACGTGCCGTACACGATCAGGAACAGCCCGCAGACCGACATCGACGGCCGAAACTTCGACGAATACCACCACATCACGGCCAGCAGCACGAAGCCTTCCAGGAAGGCCTCGTACAGCATGCTGGGGTGACGCGGCAGGCATTGGGTCATCGCGCCCGCGGGGTTGCAGGCCGGGTCGGTCGGGAAGGTCATCGCCCAGGGCAGCGTGGAATGGGCGCCCCAGAGCTCGCCATTGATGAAGTTGCCGATCCGGCCCATCAGAAGACCAAAGGGCACGACGATGGCCACGAAATCCATCACGTAGAAGAAGGTCAGCTTGCGCGAGCGCGCGTACAGCCAGACCGCGGTTACCACACCCAACAAGCCGCCGTGGAAGGACATGCCGCCGTCCCAGATGCGGAAGACCTCGGCCGGGTCGGCCAGGAACTTCGGCAGGTTGTAGAACAGGGTGTAGCCGATGCGGCCGCCCAGGATCACGCCCATGGCCACGTAGAAAAGCAGGTCCGACACCGCCAGAGCCGCGAACGGCATGTGCGGTGAGCGGCCGCGCCGAACGGCCAGGTACCAGCAGCCGTAGAACCCGATCAGGTAGGTCAGCCCGTACCAGTGGATGGCCGGGGCGAACGACTGCCCGAACAGCGTGAACGCGGGGAGGTGCAGCGCGACCGGGTCGAAATTCGGGTGGGCAAGGGCGGCGAGCATGGCGATGAGGCGTCAGTTCACTCGGCAGAAGAAGGCCTTGAGATAGCGCGTCTCGACGATCGCGGGGTGCACCGGGTGATCCGGGCCCTGTCCGCCCTGCTCCAGGATCTGCAGCTGGCGGTTCTGCGCACGCGCCTCGCGCAGCAGCACGCGCTGCAGCTCGCTCTCCTCGAGGTGGAAGGAGCAGGAGCAGGCCACCAGCACGCCGCCGGGTACGAGCAGCTGCATCGCGGCGCGATTGAGCGCCGCGTAGTGCTCCAGGCCCGCCTCGTGGTCCTTGCGCCGCTTGATCAGCGCCGGCGGGTCGACCACGACCACGTCGAAGCTGCGGCCCTCGGCGCGCAGGCTCTTGAGCCGGTCCAGGGCATCGCCCTTCAGCGCCTCGACCTCGACATTGTTGAGCGCGGCGTTCTCGACCAAGGCGTCGAGCGCCGGCTGCGAGCTGTCCACGCAGGTTGCACTTGCCGCGCCGGCGGCCATCGCGCGCACGGCCCAGGCGCCGGCGTAGCTGAAGACGTCCAGCACGCGCTTGCCGCCGACGTAGCGCGTGACGCGGTCGCGGTTGTCGTGCTGGTCGAAGAACCATCCCGTCTTCTGGCCGTATCGGATCGGGGCACGGAAACGCACGCCGGACTCGACCAGGTCCACCGTGTCCGGCACGTCGCCAACGGTCTCAACCGCTTCGGGCAGGCCTTCGACCGCGCGCGATCCACCATCGTTGCGAAACAGGATGCCGCGCGGCGCCAGTTCCGCCTGCAGGGCCTGGATCACCAGCGGCTGCAGGTGGTCCATTCCCGCGGTCGTGACCTGCACCACGCAGAAATCACCAAAGCGGTCGACGACCAGTCCGGGCAGGCCGTCCGACTCGCCGTAGACCAGACGGTAGTGCGGCGTGGGATAGATCGAATCGCGCATCTTGCGTGCCGCCGACAGGCGTCGGGTCAGCCAGGCCAGATCGATGATCGCGTCGGCGCGGCTGCTCAACACGCGAGCGGCGATCAGGGAATTAGGATTCGCGTAGGCCGTACCGACCGCCTTGCCGCGCGAATCAACGATGTTGACGAGGGCGCCGGGCTTGATCGCCTTGAGCGGGGTCTTGGCCGTATCGATCTCATTGCTGAACACCCAGGAGTGGCCAACGCGCAGGCGGCGCTCGGCGTTGGGATTCAGGCGCAGCGTCGGCAACAAGGACTCGCTCATCGGAGAGGGGCACAGCGTCGGAGGGCGCGCATTGTGCTACATCCGGGCTGCGGGGCCGCTCAGCCGGGCATCGACCAGATCGGCACGGCTTCGGCGAAACCCTTCACGCGCAGTGGCTCGCGCAGCACGAGCTGGCCCATGCCGGACTGTTCGACGGTACGCGCATCGACCAGGATCTCGCGATCGGCGGCCTGCTCGCAGAGCCGGGAGGCCAGGTTCACCGCCGGGCCGACCGCGGTGTATTCCCAACGCGAGGCCGAGCCGATGATGCCTACGGTCACGAGACCGCTGGCCACCCCCATTCCCACGCCGAGCGTGTGCGCGGGGGTGCTCCAGCGCCGCGTGACCTCGCTGGCGGCGTCGCGGATCAGCCGCGCCATCTCCAGACCCGACCGCGAATGGCTGGGTACCGGCAGCGGCGCGCCCACCAGGATCAGGATCCCATCGCCCGCGTAGTCCTTCACCGTGCCGCCGTACTCGGCCACCACTTTTCCGACCGCGTTGTAGTACTCGCGAAGCGTCTTGATCACGCTCGACGATGGATGGGCCTGCGCGAAAGCCGTGAAGCCGCGCAGGTCCGAGCACACCACCGTGATCTCCAGAGAGCGGTGCTGCACCGCGTGCCGCAGCCCGCGCTCTCGCACCAGCTTCTCGACCTGCGGCGACAGGAAGCGCGCGAGGAACTGCCCGCGCTGGCCCTGCAGGACGAGGTACTGCATCGCGCCCACGAGGAAGATCATTTCGCCACATATCATCAGGATGGGGCTGATCTTGGCCGGCAGGATCAGCCCGGCGACGATCAGCGGGAAGCCGATCACTGCCGCGATGATGCGGACGCGCTCGGAACGGTCCGGACGCGCCATCAGCAGCAGTCCCGTGCTCACCGCCCCCGCCAGCAGCGCGATCACCGTCGGTGTCGCGAAGATCCAGAAACCTGGCCGCGTCAGCGCCTCGACGTTCTGGACCGCGCCGAGGAATTCGTCGCGCAGCATCTCGGGCGCATATGCGCCGGCGCAGCCGAAGAAAACGCCCGCTGCCTGTCCGATCCGCAGGACCGCGTTGCTGAGCGCGGGCAGCAGGTGTTGCGCGTCGATCGTGCGCCGGACGCGTCGTACCCACTCGAGGGAGGCGATCAGGGCCAGCGCCTCGGCCATGCCCAGCCAGCGTCGCGCCATCGGCACCGGCCCGGTGCCGCCGCTCAGGGGCAGGCTCAGGCCGATGGCGATCGCGAAGGCGATGAACGCAACGCCGAGCGCGCGGCTGGTGGGTGCCCGGAAGTCCGCCGCGAGGAACGCCACTCCGATCCCGAGCGCGACGACCGCGACCAGAATGTTGGGCAGCCATTCGGCGGGGAAGTCGAAGCTCACGGGTGCACTCTTGCGGCAGGCCGGCGCTGAGTCGACGCCGTGAGCACCTCGCCGATCGCTTCCACGCCGCGAAGTGAAAAGCCACTTCGCCGGGATCCCGGCCGCGCCCCTTCCCGGCCGCTGACGCGGGCGTGACCACCCGGTCGATGGGCGCTCATGCAGGTGCCGCGAACAGCGGGACGAGTTCGGGGAAACCCTTCACGCGCAGCGGCTCACGACACTCGAGCACGTTCGCGGGGACCAATTCGCAGGTCCGCGCATCCACCAGGATCTCCCCGTGTTGTGCCTGCTCGCACAGCCGCGACGCCAGGTTTACCGCCGAGCCCACGGCCGTGTATTCGAGCGCGGCGGTGCCGATGACGCCCACCGTGACCGTGCCGCTGGCCACACCCACGCCAATACCCAGCCTCGAACCCTGCGCACCCCAGCCGCGCGAGCGCTCGATGCAGGCCGCACGGATGCGTCGCGCGATCTCGATGCCGCGCATCGCGTGGTCGGTCATCGCAATCGGCGCCCCGACCAGGATGAGAATCCCGTCGCCCGCATAGTCCTTGATCGTCGCGCTGTAGGCTCCCACCACCTCGCCCACCGCGTCGTAGTAGTCGCGCAGTACGCGCAGCACTTCGCTCGACGGCGCGGCCGCCGCGTAGGGCGTGAAGCCGCGCAGGTCGCAGCTGACGACGGTGATCTCCAGCTGGTTTTCCTGCATGGCCCGCACCAGTCCGCGCTCGCTGACAAGCTTCGCCACGTCGGGTGACAGGAAGCGCGCCATAAACTGGCCGCGCTGGCCCTGCTCGACGTAATAGCGCATCGAGCCAATCAGCAGCACGATCTCGCCGATCACGCAGCTCACCGCGGCCACGTCGCGCGGCAGGATGAAGCCGGCCAGGAAGAAGGGCACCGCCACCGCCATGGCGATCAGCCGGATGCGCTCGTTGCGATCCGGCCGGCGGTTGAGCAGCAGTGCGATGCCGGCGAACCCGCACAGGGCTGAAAACTCGATCGGGCCGGCGAACAGCCATAACCGCCAGTCGCCGAGTGAGTCCGGGTGCGTGGCGGCCCGCAGGAAGTACTCCACGCGCAGGTCCGGCGCGGCGATCGCGAACACGCTGTAGAGCGCCGCGGAGGCCTGGCCGATCCGGAGGATGCGATCCCCCGTGCTGGTGTTCATGCCCGGTGCGGCCGGGAGCGTGCGGCGCACCCGCAGCAGCCACTCGAGCATCGAGATCAGGCCGATCGATTCGGGGATCGCCAGCCAGCCCGACCAGCTCGGCACCTCCTCGGCCATGTCGATCAGGGAGACATTGAGGAAGATCGCCACGCCCGTGGACGCCAGCGACAGCGCGAGCGCCTGCGAGGTGCGCGAGTGCGCATCGGCCGTCAGGAATGCGAAGGCCATGCCCAGCGCGAGCAGCGATACCAGCGTGTGGAGCGAGATGGCGAACATTCGACGGCGCGCGACGATTCGGTCCGATTATGAGCGGGTCAGGTGTCGCCGGGATTCACGGGCTGCGGTCCCGAGCGCCGGTCGTCCTCGAACAACTGCTCGAGTTCCTTGGCCGCTTCCTTCGCCGACTGGCGCATCCGCTCCGGGTCGCGGTGGATGGCCTGCTGGCGCGCCAGCGTGTCCTGGTCGAAGCGTTGGAAGCGTACGAGGATGTCGTCGACCTTCTCGGGTGCATCGCCCAGCTCGATCAATACATCGCGCGTCATGTGCAGGCTCGAGAAGTACGCGCGGCGTACGACCTTGTGCACGCCCAGGTCCATCAGGTGCATCGCGTGCTGGCGTGTGCGCGCCACGGCGAAGACGCGCACGTTCGGAAAATGCTTGCGCACGGTCTCGGCGATGCGAAGGCTCGCCTCCTCGGGTTCGGCGACGCTGATCACGAACAGCGCCGCCTTGCCCACGTGCGCCGCGCGCAGCACTTCCAATCGCGTCGCGTCGCTGTAGAACACGGGGCTGCCGAACTGCCGGAGGAAATCCACTTGCTGCCAGTCGCGCTCGAGCACGGTGTAAGGCACGCCGCGCAGGCGCAGCACGCGGCCGATGATCTGGCCAAAGGGGCCGAAGCCCGCGATCACCACCGGCGTCTCGGGTACCACGATCTCGTCGAACGGCCTCGCCTCGGCCTCGCGCCCCCAGCGCGCCTGCAGCGCGTATAGCGGCGGCGTGAGGATCATCGAGGCCGTCACGGTAACCACCAGCAGGCTTTGCAGGTCGGGCGCGAGGATCCCCGCGGTCGCGGCCACGCCGAACAGCACGAACGCGAATTCACCGCCCTGGGGAGCGGCGAAGGCCAGACGCCGCGCCGCGATGTTGTCCAGCCCGCCGACGCGCCCCACGCCGAAGAGCACGAGCCCCTTGACCGCAAGCAGCCCCAGCACGAGACCGATCACGAGCAGCGGCTCGTGAAGCACGAGGCCCACGTCGGCGCCCATGCCCACCGCCATGAAGAACAGGCCGAGCAGCAATCCCTTGAACGGTTCGATGTCGGCCTGCAGTTCGTGGCGATACTCGGAGTCCGCGAGGAGCACGCCGGCAAGGAAGGCGCCCAGCGACAGCGACAGGCCCACGCTCTGCATCAGGAATGCGGTGCCCGCCACGAGAAGCAGCGCCGCGGCCGTGAAGACCTCGGGCATCTCGACCGCTGCGACGGCGCGCAGGACCGGGCGCAGCGCATAGCGGCCGAGCGCGATCACGCCGACGATCGCGCCGATGGCGAATAGCGCGGGCATCCAGCCGCCGCCCTCGTCGCCAAGCTTCGGCGCCAGCAGCGGCACCACCGCCAGGAACGGGATCACGCTGAGGTCCTGGAACAACAGCACCGCGAAGGCCGCCCGGCCGTGCTTGTCCGTGAGTTCCTTGCGCTCGCCGAGCATCTGCAGCACCAGCGCGGTCGACGACATGGCCAGGCCAAACCCGACCACCAGCGCCACGATCGGCCCCAGGCCCAGCGCCATCGCTGCGCCGCCCAGCGCGAGCGTGCTCAGCAGAACCTGGAGACCACCGGTGCCGAACACCGAGCTGCGCAGGGTCCAAAGGCGCGAGGGCTGCAGCTCGAGTCCGATCACGAACATCAGCAGCACGACGCCGAACTCGGAGATGTGCAGCACCGTTTCGACATCGTCGATGAGCCCCAGCACACCGGGACCGATCACGATGCCGGCCGCGAGATAACCCAGCACCGCACCCAGTCCGAAACGCTTGAACAGCGGTACGAACAGCACGGCGGCAGCGAGAAACAGGGTCGTGGTCGCGAGCATGTCGGGGGGGTGCGTGAGGTGGCGCGATTAGGCCACGGAAAGATGGAGGCGGTCGTCCTTCGACGGGTTTCGAGCACCGAGGCGCCAGCGAGGCAACGCGCGTCCGCGCGAGCGACGGATCGACGCCCGTCCGCCGCGCCGCTGCCGTGTTCCTTCGCCGCGAGTTCTCGCGACCGCGCCGGAATGCGGTCGCGCAAATTGCACGAAATAACAACTTAATTGTAGAATATTTCCTTTATCTTTTATAAGCTTGAAAGAGTTTCTTGCAACACTTTCTAACTTGTGCTGAAGTGTTTGCACTTCTGCTCTTTCATTCACGCTCTTGCACACCCGCGCCGACGAGCCGAGCAAGTCCGAACGCATCCTCCAACTGGCGGGCCAGCTCGGCGTGCTGCGTCCCAAGGATCTCGCCGGCGAAGGCATCCAGGCGGAGTACCTGCGGCGCGCCTGCGACAAGGGCGTGATCAAGAAGGTCGGTCGCGGCAGCTATGTGCTGTCGGACAAGGAAGTGAATCCGGACCTCGACTTCGCGCTGGTCGCCCGCGCGGTGCCCAACGGCGTGATCTGCCTGCGCTCGGCGCTGGCCTACCACGGCCTCGGCGAGATTCCGCGCAATACCGTCGACGTGGCCATCGAACGCCGCGCCGCGCGCCCGCGGCTCGACTATCCGAGCCTGCGCGTCGCGCGCCTCGGCGGCTCGGCCTTCACTGAAGGGGTCGAGAAGCACACGATCGAGGGCGTGAAGGTGCGCATCTACTCGCTCGAGAAAACGCTGGCCGACCTGTTCAAGTTCCGCAACAAGATCGGGCCGCATCTGGCGGTCGACGCGCTACGCTCCGCGCTCAACGCGCAGCGCGTACGCAAGGAGAAGCTCTGGCATTTCGCGCGGCTGTGCCGCGTGGAACGCGTGATGAAACCGTATTTCGACGCTCTTGCCTGAAACCGAACCGATGCGCGCCTTCCTTGCCGTGGTTTGCCTGACGTCCTGCACCGCGGCCTTCGCCGAGGATGCGAACACGGAGCCGCTGCCGTCGCTGGATCTGGCGCCGGCGGCCGAGCTTCCGAGCAAACCCGAGGACAAGAAATCGGCGACGTGGTGGCACGACTTCACCCACTGCGACGACGGCACCGATCGATCGCGCGGCTGGCTGCGCCACTTCGCGTCCGGCGACCACCCGGTCACGCCTGTGTTCGGCACGCCCTGCGACGTCGACTGGCACAAGCCGATGTACGTCCTCCCCTACACGTACTCGCCGGATTACGACGGCCGGCAGACTGAAGTGCTGTTCACCGTCAGCGCCAAGCTGCGCCCGCTCGGACCGCCGTTATATTTGGCTTATTCCCAGCGCAGCTACTGGCAGCTCTACGATTCGAAACGTTCCCGCCCCTTCCGCGAGACGATCTACAACCCGGAGATCTTCTACCGCTGGCTTGCACCGCAGTCGAAGGACACCGACTTCACCTGGGGCCTCGATGGCGGCTACGAGCACGAGTCCAACGGCCAGGACATCCCGGAGTCGCGATCCTGGGATCGCCTGTACGCCGCGCCTTTCTTCGAGCGCGGCGGCACGGCCTTGCAGCTCAAGCTCTGGTACCGCGTCCCGGAAAAAACAAAGAAGGACGAGAACGACGCTTCCGGCGACGACAACCCCGACATCGACGATTACATGGGGTACGGGGAGCTGCACTTCTACCGGCGCTTCAACACGGACGAGCGCCTGCACGTGATGACGCGATTGCATCCCGGGACCGGCAACGGCGCGATCCAGATCGAGTACAGCTGGCGCATCGGAGACGGCGACCTGTTCTGGAACGCCTACATGTTCCACGGCTACGGCGAGAACCTGACGGACTACAACAACTCGGTCACGCGAGTGGGCATCGGATTCGCGCTGGCGCGTTAGAAGGAGTTGCCAGTCTCAGTTGCTAGCGGCCGGTTTCCGGAAACAACCGGCAACTGGTACTGACTGCTGACCACTGCTTCTAGACCATTTCCTTCTCGCCCTCTTCCTTGGGCGGCAGCAGGTCTTCGCGCTTGATGCCCAGGATGATGGCCAGTCCGGTCGAGATGTAGATCGACGAGTACGTCGCCACGATCACGCCGAAGATCAGCGCCACTGCGAAGCTGTGCACGCTCGCGCCGCCCAGCAGGAACAGCGCGGTAAGCACCAGCAGCGTGGTCAAGTGCGTGATGATCGAACGCAGCAGCGTCTGGTTGATCGACAGGTTCACGACCTCGTGGATGCCCGCGCGACGCTGGTTGATCAGGTTCTCGCGCACGCGGTCGTAGATGACCACGGTCTCGTTGTTGGAGTATCCGATCAGCGCCAGGATGCCGCCGAGCGTGGTCAGGTCGAACTCCACCCGGAAGAGCGACAGGAAGCCCAGCGTCATGAGCACGTCGTGCATGAGCGCGGCGACGCAGCCCACCGAGAACTTCCATTCGAAACGGAAGGCGATGTACGCCATGATTCCGAGGAAGGCGAAGAGCATCGCCAGGCCGCCCTTCTCGGTGAGTTCCTGACCTACCTGCGGGCCGACGAATTCCACGCGACGCAGGTCGATGCCGCTGGACTCGCTGCCCAGCGCGTCGAGGATCGCGGTGCTGACCTTGGACTGGTCCGGCTCGTGCGAAGGCGGCAGGCGGATCAGCACGTCCTCGCTGGTCCCGAAATACTGCACGACCGCTCGCTCATAGCCGCTCTTGCCGAGCGCCTCGCGGACGTTGTCGAGTTGCACGGTCTGCGGGTAGTGCACCTCCACCAGCACGCCGCCGGTAAAGTCGATGCCGAAATTGAGGCCGCGGAACACCAGCAGCAGGATCGTGATGATCGTCAGGATCGACGACACCCACAGGCCCGTCCTGCGCTGGGCCATGAAGTTGATGTTGGGAACCTGGGCGAAGAATCTCATCGTCTTTATCTTTTGTTGCCTACGGATCCCGCTGGCGGGAACCGCGGCGTTGGAGTCGGTTACCAGATCGGCAGGTCGGTCATCCGCGCACGTCGCGCGAAGACCAGGTGCGACAGCGCGCGTGAACCGACGATCGCCGTGAACTGCGACGCGAGGATGCCGAGCGTCAGCGTGACGGCGAAGCCCTTCACCGGGCCGCTGCCGAACACAAACAGGACCACGGTCGCGACCAGCGTCGTGACATTGGCGTCGGCGATGGTCAGGAAAGCGCGGTCGTAACCTGCCTCTATCGCCGCGTGCGGCTTCATGCCGGCACGCAATTCCTCGCGTATGCGTTCGTAGATCAGCACGTTGGCGTCCACCGCAATGCCCATCGTCAGCACGATGCCGGCGATGCCGGGCATCGACAGCGTCGCCTGCAGGATCGACAGCCCCGCCACCAGGATCAACAGGTTCAGGGTCAGCGCCACGATCGCAAAGACGCCGAACACGCGGTAGTAGAACACCATGAATACCGCGACCATCGCCAGGCCCAGCATCGCGGCCTCGAAGCCGCGCCGGATGTTGTCCGCACCCAGGCTCGGGCCGACGGTGCGCTCTTCGACGATGTCGACGGGCGCCGCCAGTGCGCCGGCCTTGATCAGCAGCGCAAGGTCATGCGCTTCCTTGCTCTGCAGGCCCGTGGTCTGGAAGCGCTTGCTGAAGACGCCGCGGATGCTGGCAACCGAGATGATCTCCTGCACGTCGCGGTGCTCGCGCACCGGCTCGCCCTTGGCGTTGTACGTGGTCTCGACCTTGCGCTCGCGAAACAGCACGGCCATCGGCTTGCCGACGTTGTTCGTCGTGAACTCGAACATCTTCTTGCCGCCGGCGCCGTCCAGGGTCACAGAGACCGCGGGCTGGTGGTTTTCGTCGAACGTGGGCTTGGCGTCCACGATCTGCGAACCGGTGACGATGATTTCCTTCTTGAGCAGCACCGCACGGTGTCCCTCGCGGGTGTAGTACAGCTCCGTGCCCACCGGCGCCACGCCGCTCGAGGCTGCGAGGTTGGCGTCTTCCTCGGCCACCGCGCGGTATTCCAGCGTCGCGGTCGCACCGAGCAGGTCCTTCACGCGCGTGGTGTCCTGCACGCCGGGCAGCTGCACGAGGATGCGGTTGGCGCCCTGACGCTGCACGACCGGTTCGGCCACGCCGAGCTGGTTGACGCGGTTGCGCAGCGTGATCAGGTTCTGCTGGACCGCGAAATCCTGGATGCGCTTGGCCTCGGCGTCCGTGATGCGGACGTGCAGCGACAGCGCGCCGTCCGGCGCATCAAGGACCTTGAGCTCGCGGTACTCGCCGACGATGAACTTGTGCGCCGCGTCGAATTTTTCCTTGTCGGGGAAATCCAGCACGACGTCGCCGCCGTCCTGGCGCCGACCCGAATACCGGATGTTCTCCTTGCGCAGCTGCGCCGGGATCTCGATCACGTAGTTCTCGATCGCCTTCTTGCGCACCTCGTCGACGTCGACCTCGAGCAGGAAGTGCACACCGCCGCGCAGGTCGAGGCCGAGTGCCATCGGCCGGGCGCCAAGCGAGCGCAGCCACTGCGGCGTACGCGGCGCAAGGTTCAGCGCCACGACGTAGGAACTACCGAGTTCCTTCCTCAGCACGCCGTTAGCCTTGAGCTGGTCTTCCTCGGTCTTGAAGCGCACCACCCACTGGCCGCTCTCGAGCGCCTGGGCATCCACGGGGATGTTCGCCCCATTGAGCACCTTGTCGACTTCGGCCGAAAAGTCGGGGGACAGGGGGTCGCCCGAATCGCGCGAGATCTGCACCGCAGGCTGCTCGCCAAACAGGTTCGGCGCCGCGTACAGGCCGCTGATCAGCAGCACCAGCAACAGTGCGATGTATTTCCAGGTGGCGTAAGGACGCATGGGGCTTGGATCGAAACGGCTGGTGATGCGTTCGCCCCGGACCGGGTCCGGGACGTCCCACTTGAGTCTTCCTCTTAAAGCGTCTTCAGCGTTCCCTTCGGCAGCACCGAGGTGACTGCCGACTTCTGGATCTTGATGGAGACGCCGTCCGCAACTTCGAGCGACACGTAGTTCTCGCCGATGTTGGTCACCTTGCCGGCGATACCGCCGCTGGTCACGGCCTCGTCACCCTTGGCCAGCGCCCCGACCATCTGGCGAAGCTCCTTGGTGCGCTTCATCTGCGGCCGGATCAGCATGAAATAGAACACCAGGCCCAGGACCACGAGCGGGGCGAACTGAAGGATGGGATTGGGCGCGGTGGTCGCGGCCTGGGCGTAAGCGGGACTGACGACGAAATCGAAAAGGCTCATGAGCTCCACGCACGCGGCGGTGAAAAATTGGCCGCGGATTATGCCATAGGGGTTTTGGGCCTCCGGGACCTGCGATCATTCCCCGGATGAGCGAGCTCCTTCGTCTGTTCGTCACCTGCCCGCGCGGCCTGGAGCCGCTGCTGGCCGCGGAATTGCTCTCGCTCGGCGCCTCGGAAGCCAAGGAACGCAGCGGTGGCGTGGCCGCCCTCGGCCCCCGTGGGCTGGCCTACCGGGCCTGCCTGTGGTCTCGCCTGGCCAGCCGGGTGTTGCTGCCGCTGGCCAATTTCCCGCTGGTTGACGCCGACGGCCTGTACGCCGGTGCACGGGGCGTCGACTGGACCGAGCTGTTCTCGCCCGACTCGACGTTCTCCATCGCGGTTGCCGGCCATTCGCCGGCCGTCACGCACACCCATTTCGCAGGCCTGAAGGTCAAGGACGCGATCGCGGACGTGTTCCGCGAGAAGTTCGGCCGCCGGCCCGATGTCAATACCGACGAGCCGGACATCCGCATCCACGTCCACCTCGACCGCGCCGAGGCCAACCTGAGCCTGGACCTGTCGGGCGAGAGCCTTCACCGGCGAGGCTACCGGGGCGCCACCGGCGAGGCGCCGCTCAAGGAGAATCTCGCCTGCGCGATCCTGCTGCGCGCCGGCTGGCCCGAGATCGCGGCTCGTGGTGGCGCGCTGATCGACCCGATGTGCGGGTCCGGCACCTTCCTGATCGAGGGCGCCTGGATGGCCGCCGACATCGCACCTAGCCTCATGCGCCACCGCTTCGGCTTCGAGGCCTGGCTCGACCACGTGCCGGCGGTCTGGCAGGAGCTCAAGCGCGACGCGCAGTCGCGGCGCGACCTGGGCCTGAAAAAACTGCCGCCGCTAATCGGTCGCGACCTCGACACCCGCGTGCTGAACTTCGCGCGCAAGAACGCCTTGAACGCGGGCCTGGGCCATTCGATCGAGTGGCAGACCGGCGACCTGCTCGAGGCGCGCCCGGTGGGCGACGTTCCGGGCCTGGTCGTCACCAACCCGCCCTACGGCGAGCGCATGGCCGCCGAGGGCGAGGTCATCAAGCTGTATTCGCTGATGGGCGCCACGCTCAAGACGCACTTCCCGGGCTGGCGCGCGGCGGTACTGACCTCGCGACCGGACCTCGGACCTCGCATCGGCCTGCGCGCCGATGCCATGCACTCGTTCTTCAACGGCGACCTGCCCTGCAAGCTGCTGCAGTTCGGCGTCGCCGAGGCCCCGGTGGTCGAAAACGGCGTGCCCGCGGCCCCGGCCGCGGGCAGCGAGTTCGCCAATCGTCTGGCCAAGAACCGCAAGCATCTGGGCAAGTGGGCGCGCCGAACCGGTGCGAGCTGCTATCGCGTCTACAATGCCGACCTGCCCGACTACGCGCTCGCCGTCGATGTCTACGAGGCCGGCGAGACACACCTGCACGTGCAGGAATACGCGGCGCCCAAGAGCGTGGATCCGGTGAAGGCCGAGAAGCGCCTGCGTGAGGCGCTGGCCCACCTGCAGGCCTCGTACGAAGTGCCCGCCTCGCGCCTCCACTTCAAGCAGCGCGCAATCCAGCGCGGCGCGGCGCAATACGAAAAGCAGGGCGACCAGCTGCGCGTGCTCGAGGTCGACGAGCAGGGCTGCAAGCTGCTCGTGAACCTCGACGACTACATGGACACGGGCCTGTTCCTCGACCATCGCCCGCTGCGCCTGCGCCTGCGCAAGGAAGCCTACGGCAAGCGCGTCCTCAACTTGTTCTGCTACACCGGCGCCGCCAGCGTGCAGGCCGCGCTCGGCGGCGCGACCCGGACCGTGTCAGTGGACCTGTCGAACACCTACCTGCACTGGGCAGGGAGGAACCTCAGCCTCAACGGCTTCGAATCCGACCAGCGCGATCGCGACCCGCGACCCGCCAGCGGGCCCTGGCGCGGAAAGGCCCGGTCCGCGGCGGAAACCGACACGCACCTCTTGGTTCGTGCCGACTGCATGGCCTGGCTGCGCGACGCCGCCGAAGATCCGGCGCAGCGCTACGAACTCATCTTCTGCGACCCGCCCACGTTCTCGAACTCGAAGAAGCTCGACGATGTGTTCGACGTCGAGCGCGACCATCCCGAGATCATCCGGCTCTGCGCCGGCCTGCTCGCGCCGGGCGGCGTGCTTTATTTCTCCACCAACAAGCGCAAGTTCAAGCTCGATCCTTCGGCCATCGAAGGGCTGTCATGCGAGGACATCACGCCGCAGACGCTCGACGAAGATTTCAAGCGCGCACCGCCGGCGCACCGCGCCTGGCGCATCTCTCACCCGTAGCCCGAACTCGCGGGAGCCCTTCCTCGAGGGGTGAGCGGAATCCCGGCCTGCGTACGGCCTACAGGTCAATGGGGCGCGCGGATCCCGCCGCAGTGCCCGAATCTCTCCGTTACTCTCGCGGGTAGGGGCATTGCGCCGGACCGCCCCCGTAACTAGCCTTCCCGGCTGTCCCCGAATTCCAGACCAGGAGCCCCGATGGCCACCTATACCGCGCCGATCCGCGAGATCAATTTCGTCCTCAACGATGTGCTCGACGTGGGCCGCCTTTCCAGGGAAATCCCCGCGTTTGCCGATGCCACGCCTGACGTGATCCTGGGTCTGGCCGAAGAGGCCGCGAAACTGATCGAAGGCAGGATCGCGCCGCTGAACCATACGGGTGACCAGACGGGCTGCAAGGTGAAGGACGGCGTGGTGACCGTGCCCCCGGGTTTCGCCGAGGCCTACAAACTGTATTCGCAGGCCGGGTGGATGAGCCTGTGCACCGATACCGCCTACGACGGCCAGGGCCTGCCGTACACGCTCTCCAAGGTCGTCGAAGAAATGCTGTGCTCGGCCAACGTGGCCTTCGCGCTTTACCCGGGACTCACCACTGGCTGCTTCGAGGCGATCTACGCCAACGGCACCGAGGAGATCAAGCAGACCTACCTGCCCAAGCTCTCAACCGGCGAGTGGAGCGGCACGATGTGCATCACCGAGGCGCACGCCGGTTCGGACGTGGGCGCCGCCAAGACCAAGGCCACGCCCAACGGCGACGGCAGCTACAGCATCGAAGGACAGAAGATCTTCATCACGTCCGGCGAGCACGAGATGGTGGACAACATCATCCACTTCGTCCTGGCGCGCCTGCCGGACTCGCCCCCGGGCGTGAAGGGCCTGTCGACGTTCGTCGTGCCGAAATTCCTCGTGAACAAGGACGGCTCGATCGGCGCGCGCAACAAGCTCATCGCCGCCAACATCGAACACAAGATGGGCATCAACGGCTCCTGCACCTGCGTCATGCAGTTCGACGGTGCGCAAGGCTGGATGGTGGGCGCGCCCAACACGGGCATCCAGAACATGTTCGTGATGATGAACCTGGCCCGCATCATGGTCGGCTTCCAGGGCCTGGGTCAGTGCGAGCTGGCAACGCAGAACGCCATCCGCTACGCGATCGATCGCAAGCAGGGCAAGGCCTTCAACGGCAAGCCCGAGATCATTGAGCACGCCGACGTGCGTCGCATGCTGCTGACGATGAAGGCCACCACCGAGGGCGCGCGGGTGATGGCGTACGAGACTGCGTACTGGGTCGACGTCACGCATCACCACCCGGACGAGAAGGTGCGCGAGGAAGCGCAGGACTGGGTCGATCTCAACACGCCTCTGGTCAAGGCCTTCTGCACCGACGGTGCGGTCGAACTCGGGAGCCTGGCGATCCAGGTCTACGGCGGCCACGGCTTCATCAAGGAGCACGGCGTCGAGCAGATTGCGCGCGACGCCAAGATCCTGTGCCTGTACGAGGGCACCAACGGCATTCAGGCCATGGACCTCGTGCGCCGCAAGCTGATGATGCACAACGGTCGCCTCGCGCAGCGCTTCTTCCAGTCGGTGCGCAGCGAGCTCAATGCCGACGCGCCGCTAGGCTGGATAGCGCGCCCACTGGGCCGAGCGGTGGACGAACTCGAGTCCGCTACCAAGTTCCTGATCGAGTCGTTCAAGACCGCGCCCGACGCCGCGGGCTTCGGCGCGGTGGACTTCCAGCGCGCGTTCGCGCTCACCTACCTGGGCTGGAACTGGCTGCGCATGGTCAAGGCCGTGGCCAAGCACCCGGACGCGGGCTTCCGTGCGTCGAAGAAGGCCACGGCCGAATTCTTCGTCACGCGCATGCTGCCTCAGGTGCATTCGCTGCTCGGAACGGTACGCGCGCCGACGGAAAGTCTGATGGCGCTGGAAGCGGCGAACTTCTAGGCCGGATGCCGCAGCTTCCCCCGTAGCTGGACGAAGTCCGGGTCGCGAGTTGTCGATGGCGAACCCGGACTTCGTCCGCGGCAAAGTTGCGCGGGGAGACCATTCGCCGCGCCTCTCACCCATGGCCCCACACGATCTGTCAGGCCAAACCTGACACCAGAATCTCCTCGTCGGGAATCTCGCGCCGCCCAACCGGTGGAGTACGGCAACGGTCTGCTTTGCATCAGAATGCGGATACACAGGGCCTCGACGCCCGATGCAGCACCCTCGGAGGGGAATCTGATGAGTTTTCGTGGCATCTGGGTCGCGCCGATCATCCTGATGGCCGGCTGCTCGATGTTTGAAACCAAGCCGGCCGAAGGGCCGGACCGGCTCGACTCGCAGCCCGAGGTCATCAACGTCGTCAGCGACGTGCCGCCGCCGGTTGTGATCTCGGCCGAGCCGCGCCGCGAGATCACCCCTCCTACCCCTGGCAACGCGTCGCGGGGCTTCGAGGAGGAAAATCGCACGCTCGGCAACGATCCTCGCCGGGCCACGGCCGAATCACGCGCCCCGGGCTCGGCCGCTCCGCGCACTTCGGCGGCGACGCCTTCGCTCAACTCCGCGAACAACACCGGCGTTCCCATGGCCCCGATGGCGGGCCGCGTCGGCATCATGAGCCTGCTCGGCAACGAGCTGCAGCACGTGCACGCCGGGACCTTCAGCAGCGCGGAGCACAGCTACAACACGCAATACGATTTCAACAGCTACGTAATGGATGAGCTTCGCAGGGCGCTGCTCGCCAAGACGCCGTATCAGCCGGTCAACGTGGCGTCGACCGGAGCCCTCCGCCAGGCCTACAACACCTGGCAGGAAACCTGGGACGGCAACGGCTTTGCGCCCACGTTCCAGCGCGAGTTTGACGGAATCATCAAGCAGAACCGCCTCTCGATGCTGATCGTCGTGGCGTACGCCAAGACCGGCGACGGCTCGGTGATCGGCGGCACCAAGCTCAGCGGCTCGGGGCTCTACACGCGCGGCCGCAAGGCGGCGGTGTTCTCGACCCTGCAGTTCTATCGCCTTGTCGGTTCGCCAGCGCAGCTGGTGCGGCCGATCGCGCCGGACGGTGAGCGCAGCATCGGCGACCTCCCCAACGCCCAGCTGCCCAAGGAGCTCGACGATCTGCCGCCGCGCTACCTGGTGCCCATCTACGAGCCCCTGCGCACGCTGGTCCAGAACAAGGTCTACGGGATGGTTTCGCTGCCGCGAAAGCTGGGATACTGAACCACGGCATCCGGGAGGCGGGACCATGGGCGTGTACGACTTTGCGGCAACGGGCATCGACGGCAAGCAGCACAGCCTCGACGAATACAAGGGCAAGATGCTGCTGGTGGTGAACGTGGCCAGCAAGTGCGGGTTCACGCCGCAGTACAAGGGCCTCGAAGCCCTCTACCGCGAGTACAAGGACAAGGGCCTGGAGATTCTCGGCTTCCCCTGTGACCAGTTCGGTCACCAGGAGCCTGCCGACGAGGAAGAGATCAAGAATTTCTGCTCGCTCACCTACGACGTCACGTTCCCGATGTTCGCCAAGATCAAGGTCAACGGCGACGACGCGCACCCGCTCTACACGTATCTGAAGAACGAGCAGGGTGGCCTGCTGGGCATGGATTTCATCAAGTGGAATTTCACGAAATTCCTCGTGGACAAGACCGGCAAGGTCGTGAAGCGTTACGCGCCGACGGACACGCCGGCCGCGATCGGCAAGGACATTGCAAAGCTGATCTGAAAATCAAAGGTCAATAAAAAAAGGCCGGGCGATCGCCCGGCCTTTTTGTTTCCAGCGCCCGCTTATTCCTTCTTGGCGCCCGCACCGACGCCGACGTTCGCACCGGCAGATGCCCCGCCGCCGTTGGCACCGGCCGAACCACCCGCGTTCACACCCGCTCCGACGCTGGCACCGGCGCCCAGCGCGCCGCCCAGGCCATTCTTGACGCCGCCGACCACGCCGCCCACGGCGTGCTTGGTCTTCTTCGCAGCCTTCTTCGTGGTGTGGCCCGCGGCATGCGCGCCGTCCTTGGCCGCCTCACCGACCTTGGCACCCGTGTCGACCGTGGCGTCCACGCCTGCGCCGACGGCGTGCTTCGCGCCCGAGGCGGCGTTCGCGCCAGCCGCGGCGCCCGCGCCCAGGCCCGCGCCGACGGCGGCCTTGGCTTCACCGGCCTTGGCGGCGCCGCGTTCCATCGCGGCGCCCGCATCCACGTTCGCACCGGCGCCGACACTGGCGTCAACGCCGGCCTTGGACGCAGCGGCATCCTTGGCCTCCTGCGCGCGCGCATCGGCTTCGGCCTTGGCCTTCGCGTCGGCCTGGATCGACGCCTGTGTCGGAGCGGCCACGTTGATGCCCGCGTCGACGCCCAAGCCTGTGTTCAGACCGGCGGCAAACGTGGACGACGCTGCCAGCGCGAGCAGCGCGGCCGCAGAGAGCGAGAACTTATTCATATGTGCAACCCCAGAGATTGAGTCGGAAGGTTTCCGACCGGCTAGAGCTTAGGCGCAGGCTCTGAATTGGTACTGAATTTACTCGCGCAGCGCCGCGTCGGTACGCCGCCGCGGCATGGCGGATGCGGCCGCTCGACGTCCGGGTTCGCGCCCAGGTTCCGCACCTGCGTCTCCAGGTTCCGCACCAGCGTCTGCAGAAGCGGATGCACGGCGAAGGGCGACCCGCCCAGCGGGAACCTTCGAACTGGGCGTAACGCAAAAAAAGAGGCCCCCGCCAAGGGGCCTCGTGTAATCCGCTGCCCGGCGACGCCGGACCGCCTGCGTTCAGAACAGGAAACGTACGCCGACGCGGATGTCGCTGATGTCGATGTCGCCGCCACCGTCCACGTTGAGAAAGCTGGGGCGATAGTCCGCGAAGATGCCAAGGTTCTGCGCCACCTGGTAGGTGCCGCCAAGCGTCAGCTCAGGCCCGTCGACGTCGTCGAGCAACAGGTAGCCGACTTCACCGTGCACGCGAAACTGCGGATTGAGCGGGATGGCGTAGCCCACGCTGCCACCGACGCCGCTGTCGCTGTGACCGAAGTCGAAGTCGACGTACTCCACGCGACCGTACAGACCTTCGCCCTTGCTGCCCATGCCCGGACCGAAACCCACGCCCAGGCGGATCTGGTCGAGGTCGTCGTGAATGTGGTCGTAATCCACGGACTGGAATTCGCCCGTCAGGAATAGTTTGTCGGCCACCTGGAACGCGGCTTTCACGCCGGCGCCGGTACCGTCCTCCGAGCCGCCCGGATCGGGATTGAGCGAGGACAACACGACGTAGCCGTCCACATAGTTGTTGCCTGTGGCGGCCATGGCAGGCGCCGACACACCACAGGCGGCCAGGACCGCGATCAACTCGCGCTTCATGATTGTTGCTCTCCGTTGAGGGGGTACGCCGATCTGATGTCGGCGGTCGGAGTATTCGCGCGCAATATGACTGCGGGCTGAAGATTCCCTTTCCTGCGGAGATCTTACATGGCTTTCTTCATGTATTTTCTGACGCGTGACACCAGGCTCGCGAAGAGGCCCACCACCCCCAGCGCCCACAGGGGCGCATCCCGCCATCGCGCATAAGGAGTGAGGCCCGCGCGCGGCATGACTTCGCCGCGCATGAGCTCGGTTTCGTATTGGCGCGAGCGTGCGACCACGCGGCCGTCGGGACCGATCAGCGCGGAGATCCCGGTGTTGGTGGCGCGCACGAACCAACGGCCGTTCTCGAGTGCGCGAAAGCGCGAGATGTCCAGGTGCTGCGACGGCGCCGAGGTATGTGCGAACCACGCGTCGTTGGTCGCGTTGACCAGCAGGCTGGCGTCGCGCGATTCGCGCGCGAACTCCGCGCCGAACACATCCTCGAAGCAGATCGAGATGCCGATGCGCTGGCCCTTGACGCGGATCGGGTCGCGGCGCGGACCGTTGGAGCTGAAATCGGAATACGGCGTGCCGAGTACGTCCATGATCGGCCGCAGCCAGGCCGGAATCGGGAAATATTCGCCGAAGGGCACGAGGTGGCGCTTGTCGTAGCGCCCCTGCGATGTGCCCACCGCCATGATGCTGTTGAAGATCGTTTCGTTGGGACCGCGAATGAGCACGCCAGCCAGCAGCGCCGTCCCCTCCCCGCGCGCCTGCACGTCGAGTTCGTCGAAGTAGTCGCCCAGCAGGTCCAGCGGCCGGTTCGGGACCACCTCCGGCCAGGCCACGAGCTCGGCACCAGCGGCCAGGGTCATGGCGCGATAGCGCTCGAGGATCTCGGCGCTGTGGCCGCGATCCCATTTCTCATCCTGCGGCACGTTGCCCTGCACGATGGCCACGCGCAGCGGCGGCCCGGCGTCCGTGGTCCAGGTTCCCGGGGCCGGCAGCAGCGCGCCCGCGAGCGGAAGCAGCGCGACGGCCAGCGTCGCGGGACGCATCACACCGACAGCGCCAATGCCCCGGTGCAACGCATAGGCACTGAGCGCGAACAGCAGCGACAGGCCGTGCACACCCAGCACCGGCCCCAATCCCTGCGCCGGCGTGTCGAGCCCTATGTACCCAAGCGACAGCCACGGGAAGCCGCTGTAGATCCACCCGCGCAGCAGTTCCGAGAGCACCCACAGGCTGGGTACGACCAGCCACCCCAAGGGGCTGCGCCACGTGCGAGTCGCGCTCGCGACTCCGCACACCAGTGCCGGGTAGACCGCGAGCAAGCCAAACAGCACGGCCGCAAGCCCGATACCCAGCCAAAACGGCGCGCCACCGTAGACGTGCGTGCTGACGAAGACCCAGTACACGCCCGTGCCGAAGTGGCCGACACCGAACATCCAGCCCAGCAGCATCGCGCGCTTCCACGCCTGCGACGCGCACAGCGCGAACAAGGCCGCCAGCGCGAGCACCGACAGCGGCCAGAACGAGAACGGCGCGAATCCGAGCGTCGCCGTCGCTCCCAGCAGCAGCGCGATCAGACGGTCGAAGCGGAGCAAAAAAGGGGGAAGGGTCTTCATGCGGTGCGCAGCGATGGGCGCTTCATGGTCAGAGCCCTGCGAGCGTCGGGGACGGGCTTGGCTGCGCGAAAAGTGACGCGATCGGCAGTCTCAGCCCGGGGACAGCGTGACCTGCAGCATCTGCACGCGACGGCTGTCGGCACGCTGCACGTTGAAGTTGAATTTCTCCACGCGCAGGCTCTCACCGCGCTTGGGCATGTGTCCGAAGCGCTGCGTGACGAAGCCGCCGATCGTGTCGAATTCGCTGGTCGGGAATTCCACGCCGAAGTACGAGTTGAATTCGTCGAGCGGCGTCAGCGCGGCGACCAGGAAGCGGCGCTCGTCCTGCTTGAGGATGTGCGCGCCCTCGGCTTCATCGTGCTCGTCGTCGATCTCGCCGACGATCTGCTCCAGCACGTCCTCGATCGTGACCAGCCCCGCGACACCGCCGTACTCGTCGACGACGATCGCCATGTGATTGCGGCCACGCTTGAAGTCCTTCAGCAGAACGTTCACGCGCTTGGACTCCGGCACGAACTGCACGGGGCGCAGCCAGCGTGCAAGGTCGAAGGTCTCGCTCGAGGTCGACGTGAAACGGAGCAGATCCTTGGCCAGCAGGATGCCGACGATCTCGTCCCGCGTGTCGCCGGTGACCGGAAAGCGCGAATGGCCGGAGTCGACCACGGTCTCGATGAGCTTGGCCAGCGACCAGGCCCGCTCGATGAAGCTGATCTGCGCACGGGGCACCATGATGTCGCGCACCTGGGTTTCGGACGTGCCGAGGATTCCCTCGAACATTGTCAGGGCGTCGGCGTCCATCAGCTGCAGGTTGCGGGCTTCCTTGAGCAGCGCGAGCAGGTCCTCGCGCGTGCGCGGACCGCCGCCGAATCGGCGCACCATGCGCTGGACCCAGCGATTCACGTTTGGACGGCCCTTGTCTTCCGGTATCGCGTCTTCGCTCATGCAGATCTTTGGCGCTTGCGCGCTTTGGTACTCGCGGCGGCGTAGGGATCCGGGAATCCCATCCCCGCCAGTATCTTCCGCTCTCGGGCCTCCATCACCTCGGCCTCGCTCTCCTGAACGTGATCGTAACCCAGAAGGTGCAGGCAGCCATGCACCACGAGGTGCGCCCAGTGTGCGCGCGGCTCCTTGCCCTGCTGCTCGGCCTCGAGTTGAACGACCGGGCCGCAAATGACGATGTCCCCGAGCACCGGCACGTCCAGCATGTCGCCGTCGTAGGGGAAAGAAAGCACGTTCGTGGACTTGTCCTTGCCGCGGTAGCGTCGGTTGAGCTCCTGGCTTTCGGCCGCATCGACGATGCGGATGGTCACATCGCCGGCGATGCGTCCCAGCGTCGTGTTCGCCCACTGGCGCAGGCTGGACGCCGAGGGCACGCCGGCCGGATCGATTCGGCGCTGGATGAGAATCTCGCTCACTGTGACGGCGGATTCGCCGCTTCGTGCAGTTCGTACGCGTGCACGATGGCCTGCACCAGCGGGTGTCGGACCACGTCTTCCTTGCGGAACTGCGCGAAGCTGATGGCCTTGACGCCGTCGAGCACCTTCATCGCGTGCTTGAGCCCGCTCTTCTCATGGCGCGGAAGGTCAATCTGCGTGACGTCACCCGTGACGACGGCGACGCTGCCGAAACCGATACGGGTCAGAAACATCTTCATCTGTTCCAGCGTGGTGTTCTGAGCTTCGTCGAGAATGATGAAGGACTCGTTGAGGGTGCGGCCGCGCATGAAGGCCAACGGCGCGACTTCGATCACCGCACGTTCGAGCAGGCGCGCCACGCGCTCGAAGCCGAGCATCTCGTACAGCGCGTCGTACAAGGGCCGCAGGTAGGGATCGACCTTCTGCGTCATGTCGCCGGGTAGAAAGCCGAGCTTCTCGCCCGCTTCGACCGCAGGGCGCGTGAGCACGATGCGGCGCACACGATCCTTCTCCAGGGCCTGCACGGCGCTGGCGACGGCGAGATAGGTCTTGCCCGTCCCCGCGGGGCCGATGCCGAACGAAAGGTCGTGTGTCGCGATGTTCTTGAGGTACTGCTTCTGCAGCACGCCGCGACCGCGCACGACGCCGCGCTTGGTGCGGATCACGATCTCGCCGTGCTCCGCCGGCTGCGTGTCGTCCCCGGCGCTGCGACGCTCGCCGGTGTGCTCGAGCAACGCGAGGTGCACGTCCTCGGTCGTGAGCACAGCGTTGGCGCTCTGGTCGAACAGACTGCGCAGCACCGACTCGCCGTGCGCGCGATCCACGGCATTGCCGACCAGGCGAAACCGGTTGCCGCGATTGCGCACCTCGATGCCCAGGCGCAGCTCGATCTGGCGCAGGTGTCCGTCGAAGGCGCCAGCCAGGTTCGCGATGCGCGTCGGGTCGTCCGGTTCCAGCACCAGGTCGGTGATCTCGTTGCGGTCTTTCATGTCGTCGCGCGCAGCCGGCCGCGCAGCGAATTGGCCGCGGACTCCGTGATGTGGATGTCCGCGAAGTGGCCGACCAGGGAATCGGGACCGTCGAAGTTCACGACACGGTTATGCGACACGCGCCCAGCCATCTGCCCGCCGCCGCGGCGCGAGGGCCGTTCGACGAGCACCGATTGTGTGCTGCCGACGAAGCTTTCGCGGAAGCGGTCGTCGAAGTGGCGGATGCGGTCCTGCAGCGCGTGAAGGCGCCGCTGCTTGACCTCGGCGGGCACGCCGTCGCGCAGGTTGGCGGCCGGTGTGCCGGGTCGCGGCGAGTACACGAACGAGTACGCGCAGTCGAAGCCGACCTCGTCGATCAGCGCGATCGTCTGCCCGAAATCATCCTCTGTCTCGCCCGGGAAACCTACGATGAAATCCGAGGACAGCGACAGCCCGGGGCGCGCGGCACGCACGCGCGCGATCTTCTGCAGGTAGGCGGCGCGCGTGTAGCCGCGCTTCATCATGCCCAGGATGCGATCGCTGCCCGACTGCACCGGTAGGTGCAGATAGGACGCGAGCTTGGGCTCCTCGATGAAGGCGTCGGCCAGCGCATCGGTGAATTCCGCCGGGTGCGAGGTCGTGAAGCGGATGCGCTCGACGCCCGGGATGCGCGCGACGTAGTGGATCAGCAGCGCGAGGTCGCAGTTCTCGGTCGTGTCGCCCATGACGCCTCGATACGCGTTCACGTTCTGGCCGAGCAGGGTCACTTCGCGCACGCCCTGCGCCGCGAGTTGCGCAATCTCGACCAGCACCGAGTCCAGCGGCCGGCTGATCTCGGTGCCGCGCGTGTAGGGGACCACGCAGAAGCTGCAGTATTTGGAGCAGCCTTCCATGATCGACACGAACGCCGCAGGGCCTTCCGCACGCGGCGCTGGCAGGGCGTCGAACTTCTCGATCTCCGGGAAGCTGACATCGATGCTCGGGCGCAGCGTCTCGCGCCGCGACCTCAGCAGTTCGGGCAGGCGATGCAGGGTCTGCGGTCCGAATACGAGATCGACGATCGGCGCGCGCCGCGCGATGGCCTCGCCTTCCTGGCTCGCCACGCAGCCGCCGACCCCGATCAGACGCTTCGGATCGGCCTCCTTCCACTGCTTCCAGCGGCCGAGTTCGGAAAAAACCTTCTCCTGCGCCCTCTCGCGCACCGAACAGGTGTTGAGCAGCAGCAGGTCTGCCTCGTCCGCGTTCTGGGTGCGCTCGTAGCCATGCGATTTGGCGAGCACGTCGGCCATCTTCGCCGAGTCGTACTCGTTCATCTGGCAGCCGTGCGTGAGCACGTAGAGCTTGGGGGACGACATCGGGGATCGGCTGCGAGGCGGCGACGCGAGGGGGCCGGATTATACGGACAGGGTCACGCGAGAATCCCGGGGACTGTGCCGCCCGCCCCGCGTCGGGTCTTTTATGCGCTCTTTTGTCACATCGCCGCAAGCCGGCCCGCACTCGGTCCGCCGGACCGGACACGGGTCCCGCACCCTGTCCATAGAATCGAACCGGGGAGACGAGAACAACAAGGGAAATCGCGGATGGACGATCTGGGCATGGCGCCACGCTGGGGCTCGGGTTTCGCGCGGGCGCTCGGCGCAGGGGCACTGCGGCTGTTGGGCTGGAAGATGGATGTGCATCTGCCGCGCGACGAACCCCATCTCGTGATCACGGCAGCGCCGCACACCTCGAACTGGGACGGCATCCTCGCGATCGCCGCGATCCTCGCGCTCGGTATCCGAATCAACTTCTTCGCCAAGGACAGCCTGTTCCGGTGGCCGTTCCGGGGCCTGCTGGTCGCGCTGGGCGGCGTGCCGATCCGGCGCGAGGCCGCGCGCGGAATCGTCGAGCAGACGGCGGAGCTGTTCGCCAACAGGGAACGCCTGTTCATCGGCGTGGCGCCGGAAGGCACGCGCTCGCGGACGCCGGTGTGGAAGAGCGGCTTCTACCGGATCGCGCTGGCCGCGCGCGCGCCGATCCTGCTGGCCTACATCGATTACGAGCGCAAACAGGTGGGCACCGGTCCGCTGATCCGCCCTAGCGGCGACTACGACTCCGACCTCGCACAGATCCAGGCCTACTACCGCACGATCAAGCCGCGATACCCGGAGCGGTTCGCGGCCGAGGGCTGAAAGCCCTCGCTCAGGGTCCGAGGAATTCCTCGTCCTGGCAGTGGAAGTTCAATTCGATCTCGCCACCCTGCACGAAGTCGGACACGCCGCCCGTCATGTGCGTGGGACGCGCATGGCGCTTCTGCGCCACGCAGTGCGCCTCGGCCACTTCCATGGCCTTGCGGCGCGCCAGCTTCTTGCCGTCCGGCTGCTCGGGCGCCTCGACCGTGACCATGTACGAGTTCTCGCCGAACTCTTCCATGCGCGGCTCGTGCGCGGCACAAGCCGCCAGGCCGAAGACCAAGACGCTCATTCCGAAAATCCGCACTCGCACCGGCACACCTCGACTCGTTCGATTCATCCTGATTGTGCCTCGCCGCTTAGACGACGAGAACGACCTTGCCCGCGACCTTGCGGTCCGCCATGTCGCGCAGCGCCTGCGCGCCCTGCGACAGCGGGTACTCGCGCGACACCACCGGCTTGAGCTTTCCTTCTTCGAACCAGCGATAGAGCTGGGCGATGTTGATCGCGTTGGCCTGCGGCTCGCGGCGGATGAAGTCGCCCCAGAACACACCGAGCGACGCGCAGCCCTTCAGCAGCAGGCGGTTAAGCGCGATCTCGGGAATCGGACCGGACGCGAAGCCGATCACGAGGTGGCGGCCCTTCCACGCGATGCAGGAGAAAGAGTCCTGCGCGTACTGCCCGCCGACCGGGTCGAAGATCACGTCGGCGCCGTTGCCGCCGGTGAGCTTCTTCACGGCGTCCTTCAACGATTCCTTCGAGTAGTCGACGACTTCGTCCGCGCCCAGTTTCTTGCAGAACGCGAGCTTCTCGGGCGAGCTGGCCGCGGCGATCACGCGCGCGCCCATGATCTTGCCGAGCTGGACCGCGCCCATGCCGACGCCGCCCGAGGCGCCGAGCACGAGCAAGGTCTCACCGGCCTGCAGCTGGCCGCGGTCCTTCAGCGCGTGCATCACGGTGCCGTAGACCAGATGAAACGCCGAGGCAATGGACGAGCTCATGCTGTCGGGCACCGCCACGCAGATCGCCGCGGGCACGATGCATTCCTCGGCGAATCCGCCCTGCAAGGTCATGGCCGCGACGCGGTCACCCACCTTCCACTGGGTCACCTTCGCCCCGACCTCGGCGATGGTCCCGCAGACCTCCCCTCCCGGCGCGAACGGCGGCGTGCCCTTGAACTGGTACTTGTTCTGGATGATCAGCACGTCGGGGAAATTCACACCGGCGGCTTGGACCTTGATGCGTACCTCGGTGACCCCGGGCGCGCGCAGCGGCAGGTCCTCGAACACGAGCTTTTCAGGGGGACCGAATTCTTTGCAGACGATGGCTTTCATTGGATGCGCGGTGTGGTGGGCTTTTCTCGTGTTTGCCGTTCCTTCTACCAAGGATAGAACGGCGGCATCGCGTTGGTCGTGCCGGTGAACTCCGCCGGACGCTTGTCGAGGAAGGACTTCACGCCCTCCTTTCCATCCTGGGTGCTCGTGTAGAACATCGCCAGCGAATCCACGCGATGCGCCTCCAGCGGGTGCGGCTGCGCGGAGTTGCGGTACATCATCTGGCGCGTCAGCGCGATCGCCACCGGCGACTTCCCGTCGACGAAGCGATGGGCCAGCTTGTAGGCCTCGGGAAGGAGCTGATCCGGCGCGTACACCGCCTTCAGCAGGCCGCCATCCTTCGCCGTCTGCGCGTCGAGGATCTCGGCGCTGTAGGTCCACTCCAGCGCGGTCTGGATGCCGACGATGCGCGGCAGGAACCAGCTCGAGCAAGCCTCGGGCACGATGCCGAGCTTGCCGAACACGAAGCCGATGCGCGCCTTCTCGGAGGCGAGTCGAAAGTCCATCGCCAGCGTCATCGTCGCGCCGATGCCCACCGCTGCGCCGTTGATCGCGCCGATCACGGGCTTGGTACTGGCGAAGATAGCCAGGGTCACGCGGCCGCCGGTGTCGCGCACGCCGCGGTGGATGTCCGGATCTTCGAGGCGCGTCCGCATGTCGTGCATGGTGGGCTGCAGCGACTCGTCGAGCCCGAACACGTTGCCCGACACCGACAGGTCCATGCCCGCGCAGAAAGCCTTGCCCGCGCCGGTAACGACGACGCAACGCACCGCATCGTCGCGGCTCGCGCGCTGGAAGGCGTCCACGAGTTCGTCCGCCATCTCGACGGTGAAGGCGTTCATGTTGGCGGGGCGATTGAGCGTGAGTGTCAGCACGCCCTGCTCCACCTGCCACAGCAGGGTGTTGTAGTTCATCCGGATATTTCCAAGGCGAGGAACCGCATTTTGCGGGAACGGCGGCCCGCCCGCGACGCACGTGCCTGGGCCAGCCTCAATACTTGATGCTGCACCCGTAGGGCACGGTCGACGGCTGCGACACCGGCTTGCCCGCCATGGCCTCGTCGAGCGCGAGCTGCACGAGGTTCTTCGAGCTGGCGATATCCGCGGGATCCGTGCCGGGCTTGTCGTCGATGGCGCCCGAGTAGATCAGCTTGCCCGTCGGGTCCACCACGAACATGTTGGGCGTGGTCTTGGCGTCGTACAGCCGGCCGAGCTTGCCGGTTTCGTCGAGCACCATCGCCGTGGCCGAGGACTTGTAGTCCTGCTGGAACTTGTTCGCGCCCTCGGCATCCACGTGGCCCTGCGCCTGCGGACGCGAAGAGAACACGGTGATCCAGGCCACGCCCTTGCCGGTATAGGCCTTCTGCAGCGCCTGCATGTTTCCGCTCTTGTAGTGCTTCTGGACGAAGGGACAGCCTTCGTTGCTCCACTCCAGCACCACGTACTTGCCCTTGTAGGCGGACAGCTTCACGGGCTTTCCGCCGGCGCCGGGCGCGCTGAAATCCGGCGCGGGCTCGCCCACCCTGGGCGCGGCCATGGCCGCGCCATTCATTGCCAGCGCAACCACGCCGGCAAGGCCAGCGGTCGCGAATTTCTGCATAAGGCTCATGTTTGCTCCTGTCTACCAGACGGCGGGCGCCGCGGTTACTGAAACGCCGCGCTCAGTGAATCGAATGTCAGGACCTGTGGAAGCACCTGCGGCTCCGCGCCATCCCGCGAGGCCAGGTACAGCGGCACGCCGCTGCGGCCGTAGCGGTCCAGCACCGCAGTGATAACCGGGTCGGCACGCGTCCAGTCGCCGACCAGCAGCGCCACGTCATGCTCGCGCAAGAGTTGACGTACGCGATCGGAACGCAGCACGCCGCGCTCGTTGAGCTTGCACGTCAGGCACCAGTCGGCCGTGAAGTCGACAAGAACAGAGCGTCCCGCAGCACGCAGGGCCGCCATGCGGGCATCGGTGTACGGCTCCCAGCCGACGGGCGTTTCGGTGGTTGCGCCCGCGTTCGATCGCACTTTCAGCGCCGGATGCAGCGCGAGCACCCCGGCCGCGAACAGCACGACGAGCGCCAGGCCCTGCCCGACGCCGCTGCGCGAGCGGCCCCAGATCCACAGCGCCATGGCAACGAGCACGAGGCCTATCAGCGCCAGCGCCATGCCATCGCGATCGGTGAGTCCGCCGAGAACCCACAGCAGCCACACGGCCGTCAGGTACATCGGGAAGGCCATCAACTGCTTGAACGTTTCCATCCACCGGCCGGCCCGTGGCAGCGCGCGCCCGAGCACCGGCACGAAGCCCAGCAGCAGGAAGGGAAGCGCGAGGCCCAGGCCCAAAACGGCGAACACCAGCAGCGCGAGCGCAGCCGGCTGCGCGAGCGCGAAGCCCAGCGCGGGCGCCATGAACGGCGCCGTGCAGGGCGTGGCCACGACGACCGCGAGCACGCCGGTGAAGAACGAACCGGCGAGCCCCGGCTTGGCCGCCAGGTTCTGCCCCGCTCCCATCCACGACGAACCGAAGTGCGCCACGCCGGACAGCGACAGGCCCATCGCGAACAGCAACGCCGCCAGCACGAACACGAAGGCCGGCGACTGCAGCTGGAAGCCCCAGCCCAGGGCAGCACCGCCCGCGCGCAGCGCCATCAGCAGCGCGGCGACGGTCACGAAGCTGAGTACGACGCCCACGGTGTAGGCGAGCGCGTGTGCGCGGTTCGTGGCGGCGGTCGCGCCGCCGGCCTCCAGCACCGAGATCGCCTTCATCGCGAGCACCGGGAACACGCAGGGCATCAGGTTCAGGATCAGGCCGCCCAGCAGTGCGAACAGCAGCATCGCGGCCAGCGAGCTCGTCGATGCGCTCGAGGTAACCGTCGAAGGCGCGCGCTCCGGCGCGGGCCGCATCTCGGCGTGCGTGGAGGGGACAACCGCGACATCGCCCGGGTCCGCGTCCAGCTGGAAGGCCTTGGCCGTATCGCCTTCGTGCACCACGAGCACGCCGCGCAGGGAATCCGGCGCCTCCACGAAATAGGCGGAGATACGCTGGCTCAATCGCAGGCCGTTGCTGGGGTCGATGACCACGCGCTGCTCGGCGTTGTGCGAGACGAGGTCGTTCACCTGCGGAAAGAACTCGACCTGCGCCTGCTGCGGGAACTGCGTCCCCTGGACCGACAGCGAGAAGTCGCCCTGCACGATCGAGTAGTGCACATCCCATTCCGGCGCGGCGCGTGGCAGCAGCGAGCGCGCCTTCTCGAACGCGGCCTTCCACGCCCCGTCTGCCTCGGGCGCGTCGCCGGAGACCGGCATCGACAGCCTGAGTTCGGCCTCGCCGGGTATGCAGATGTCCTTGCACACCAGCCAGGCCGCCTTGGCCGCCAGTTCCACGTGATCCATCCCGGACTTCACGTGGACGGGCACCAGGTGCAGCGTCTCCTCCGAGTAGCCGTAGTTGGTCAGCTCGCCGAGTGTCTCGCGGTGCGGGTACGGCCACTCGATCGGGCCTGCAGACACGCCCGCGGGCAGGGTCCACTTCAGCGAGGTCGCGATGCCGGAGTCGCCCGGGTTCTGCCAGTACACGTGCCAGCCCGGGTCGGGCCGCAGGCGCAGGGCCACCCAGTTGTCGTAGGCGCCGGACTTGAAGCTCTGGCTTTCGGCGATCAGTTCCGCCTCCACGTTGTCGACCTGCACCGGCGCCGCGACGGCGCCCACACAAGGACTCAGAAGCAGGACGCACAACAGGAGATGCCGAAAGCTCATGGAGGGTTCAGGATGGGAGCCGCAATGTGACCCAGTTTCATCCTTCCGGTTCCAGGCCGTCCATGTTCGCGCGTCCGCTGCTTGCCGCTTTGGCTCTGCTCGCGCTCGGTTTCGACGCCCGTGCCGGCGATGCGATGCGCTGCGGATCGCGCATCATCGCGGTGGAGGCGCGCGCCGCCGACATCCTCGCCGCCTG
The DNA here is from genome assembly GCA_046594215.1 of Panacagrimonas sp. GTDB lineage: Bacteria > Pseudomonadota > Gammaproteobacteria > Nevskiales > Nevskiaceae > Panacagrimonas. The sequence continues at coordinate 62,810 of JBKJPX010000007.1, read as the reverse complement.
CGGAGAACCGAGCTTCCGCGACGTGCTCTCGTACCCGGCCCCCGGCGACCGCGAACTCGCTGACTCCGAGCACTGGACCTACAACTTCGGCCACAACCAGCTGCTGCAGGTCCTCAAGCTGCGCAACGGTCGCCTGGTCGACATCCGCAGCGACGGCTACGGCTTCGCCGCCGGCGGATCGCGCGGATGCTCCTCCGAGGAGATCGTCGAAGGCCAGTCGAAGTACCGGCTCGTTTCGAGTTGCGGCGAACCGATCACGCGCCGTACCGTCGGCTACGTGAACGCGCTCCGGCCGCGCTACCAGCGCCGCTACGGCGGCATCACCACCTCGCGCGGTCACTACCCAGTGGAAGTGTTCCGCGAGGAATGGGTCTACAACTTTGGCAGCAACCGCTTCCTGAAGGTCGTCACGCTCGAGGACGGCGTGGTCGCCGAAGTGGAGAACGGTGAGCGCGGCTTCAACGCGCGCTGACGGCGCGCGGCCGGTTCGCGGAACGCCGGCGCGGCGCGCGGGTCCATGCTGGATGCACAAGTTCCTGCTCGCGGGCCTGATTCTCTTCGCCAGCCGCGCGGATGCGGCCGCGCGCTGGCACTGGGAGGCTCCGTTCTCGGACGCCGAGAAGGCCGGGCTCACCGACTGGATCGAGCACAGCCTGGGCGGCATGTCCGCGTTGTTTGGCGAGACCTCCGCCACCTTCGACGTCCACTTCCGCCGCAGCCGTGATCACGACGAGGCCGTGCCCTGGGGCGAAACGAACAAGGGCGGCGGCCGTCACGCCATCTTCTTCGTCGACCCCAGTTATCCCTGGTCGGACTTCAAGGCCGACTGGACGGCGCCGCACGAACTCTCACACCTGCTCTTCCCATACGTCGGCGAGGAGGGCCGCTGGTTCTCCGAGGGCGTGGCGAGCTACCTGCAGTTCCAGATCATGTACGCCGACGGCGTGCTCACCTGGCCGCAGGCGATCGGTCGCCTAGGGGAACGCTTCGACGCTGCCCGCGCCGAGGGGACGGGACCGGTGAGCGTGATCGAACGCAGCCGCAACGGCGCGTCCGGCGGCTGGGTCCCGATCTATTGGGGCGGTGCCGCCTACTTTCTGCACGCGGACCGCGAGCTGCAGCGCGAGCGCGGCATGCGACTGGCCGACGTCATCCGGCTCTACTCGGCCTGCTGCTACCGGCCCTGGGGCATCGACGAGGCCGGCATGATCCGCGAGTTCGACCGCCTCAGTGAAAGCCACGTGTTCTCCGACAGCTATGCGGCGACGGTCGCCCGGCCCGGATTCCCGGAAACCCGCGAGCTGATGGAATGGCTGCGGCGAAACCCGCCGACGCTGCGCGAACCGGAGTCGCGCGTCGCCGGCTAGGCCGAGACGACGGGGCGGCAGACCTTGCCGATGGCACCGAGCACGCGCGCCAGCCGGGTCAAGCTCGACGGCGCCAGCGACTTGCCGTTGTTGAGGATGGCCACCGAGATCTCGCGCTCCGGGTCAGCCCAGCAGACCACGTTGAGAAACCCGATGTGCCCGTAGGCATGGCGGCTGCGCGGACCAAACAGTCCGACGGGGCTGTCGCCGAGCATCATGCCGGCGGAGAAACGCACCGGGATCACCAACATGCCGTCGAACTGTCGAGTACCCACCGGCCGCACGATCTGTTCCACCGTGCCGGGCTTGAACAGACGTCGACCGTTGTAGACGCCGCGGTCGAGCAGCATCTGGAAAACGCGGCCAGCCTCGTCCGCGGTGGCGAAGATATTCCCGGCGGGAATGGGCTGTGTCAGGAAAGCGTCCTCGTTGGAGATCTTCACCACGTCGCGAAAGCCGGCACCCAGCACGCGCTTGGCCACGAGATCGATCATCCACGGCGGCCGAGGCCCGGTGAACACGTTGGGCGCGCTGATGCCGCGATGCTCGGGCGCAAGGCCGTAGGTCATGTAGCGGCAACCCAGGGGCTCCGAGATCCACTGCCGCAATGCGTCCTGCAGGCTGATCTGCCCTACCCTGCGCACCAGCTCGCCGAGGATGAAGCCGCCGGTGATCGCGTGGTAGGCCTGCTTTTCGCCGGTGGCCTCGAAGGGCTTGGCCGCGCAGAGCATCGCGATCACGGCATCCCAGTCGTAGATCACGCGGTAGTTCAGGTCCTTGATGGGAACCGTCGGGATGCCGGCACGGTGCGACAGCAGCTGCCGCACCGTCGTACGGTCCTTCCCGCGCTGCGCGTACTCCGGGATGTGCTCGGCCACGCGATCGTCCAGCGACAGCGCCCCCTCTTCGGCCAGCTTGTGCACCAGCAGCGCGGTGATGGCCTTGGACGCGGAGAAGAGGCAGATCGGCGTCTGCGGCGTGGCAGGAAGCCATTGCCGGCCATCCGCACCCGGCTCGTTGCCGCGCGCATGACCGATGGCGCGGCTCATCACCACGCGACCGCGGCGGCGCAACATGATCGTGATCGCGGGATGCGTGCCCGTACGGTAGAAGCGCTCTACCGCTGACCAGATCGCCTCCACGCCATCGCGGTCGAGACCCACGTCCTGGGGCGCGCACTCCGCTGCGCGATCGATACGCGTCACCGACGCGAGATCCTTCGGCACCGCGACGTAGTTGCGTTGGAACACGATGCGCGGGCTTGGACGATTGACCGTGCCCATCCTAGCGCGCTGCCGCGTAGTGGCATCGCGCCTTCGCAGCTTGCGCGCACGCACAAGTTCGTGCTGAACGGAAACCAAGCGACGCGGCAACGGTCGATCGTGTGGTGCTGCTCGGAGCCTTGCGAAGGTGCGTGATCCGCGAGTGAATGTTCCATCGAAAATGCGATCGCTTTACGGCGCTCGTTTTCCGACGAACGGCTCAGGCTTCGGCACACAATGTGCAAAGCTCAAACTCGTAGACAAAACAGCAGCGCAACTTGTCGCGACCCCCAGGAGGCGCGAACGATGACCATCTTCGACTCGTACCGTGAGCAGTATTTGAAGGGTCGCAACGAGGAGATGTCGCTCCTCGACTACCTCGCACTCTGCAAGAAGGATCCGCTCTCGTACGCCTCGCCCGCGGAACGCATGCTCAGTGCGATCGGCGAACCCGAAGTGGTCGACACGCGCAACGATCCGCGCCTGTCACGCATCTTCTCGAATCGTGTCATCCGTCGTTACCCGGCGTTCAAGGAATTCTTCGGGCTCGAGGATGTCATCGGCCAGGTCGTGGCCTTCTTCAAGCATGCCGCGCAGGGGCTCGAAGAACGCAAGCAGGTTCTCTACCTGCTGGGTCCGGTTGGCGGCGGAAAGTCGTCGATCGCCGAGCGCCTGAAGAGCCTGATGGAAGCCTTCCCGATCTACGCGCTGGAAGGCTCCCCGATCAACGAATCGCCACTGGGCCTGTTCAACCCGGACCGCGACGGCCCGATCCTGGAGAAGGAGTACGGCATCCCGCGCCGCTATCTCTCCGGCATCGCCTCGCCCTGGGCCATCAAGCGCCTCGGCGAGTTCGAAGGTGACCTGACCAAGTTCAAGGTCGTGCGCGTGCAGCCTTCGGTGCTCAAGCAGACCGCGATCACCAAGACCGAACCGGGTGACGAGAACAACCAGGACATATCTTCGCTGGTCGGCAAGGTCGACATCCGCAAGCTGGAGGCCTTCTCGCAGGACGACCCGGACGCCTACAGCTACTCCGGTGGCCTGTGCCTGGCCAACCAGGGCCTGCTCGAGTTCGTCGAGATGTTCAAGGCGCCGATCAAGATGCTGCACCCGCTGCTGACGGCCACCCAGGAAGGCAACTTCAAGGGCACCGAGGGCTTCAGCGCGATCCCGTTCAACGGCATCATCCTGGCGCACTCCAACGAGAGCGAGTGGACGAGTTTCCGCAACAACAAGCACAACGAGGCCTTTCTCGATCGCGTCTACATCGTGAAGGTGCCGTACTGCCTGCAGCTGTCCGAAGAGGTGCACATCTACCAGAAGCTGCTGCGCAACAGCTCACTTGCCGAGGCGCCCTGCGCTCCGGGCACGCTGGAGATGATGGCGCAGTTCTCGGTGCTGACCCGCCTCAAGGAGCCGGAGAACAGCAGCATCTACTCGAAGATGCGTATCTACGACGGCGAGAACCTGAAGGACACCGATCCGTCGGCGAAGTCCTTCCAGGAGTACCGCGACTACGCTGGCGTCGACGAGGGCATGAACGGAACCTCGACACGCTTCGCCTACAAGGTGCTGTCCTCGGTCTTCAACTACGACCAGACCGAGGTTGCGGCCAACCCGGTGCACCTGATGTACGTGCTGGAGCAGCGCATCCTGCGAGAGCAGCTGCCCCAGGACAACCAGCGCCGCTACCTGGAGTTCATCAAGGGCTGGCTGGCGCCGCGCTACGCGGAGTTCATCGGCAAGGAGATCCAGACCGCGTATCTCGAGAGCTATTCCGAGTACGGCCAGAACATCTTCGATCGCTACGTGACCTTCGCGGACTACTGGATTCAGAACGAGGACTATCGCGATCCGGAAACGGGTGAGCAGTTCGATCGCGGCTCGCTCAACGCCGAGCTCGAGAAGATCGAGAAGCCGGCGGGCATCGCCAATCCAAAGGACTTCCGCAACGAGATCGTGAACTTCGTGCTGCGCGCACGCGCCCAGCACGGCGGCAAGAACCCGCGCTGGACCAGCTACGAGAAGCTGCGCGAAGTCATCGAAAAGAAGATGTTCTCGAGCACCGAGGAACTGCTCCCCGTGATTTCGTTCAACGCCAAGGCCTCGAACGAGGACAAGAAGAAGCACGAGAATTTTGTCAGCCGCATGGTTTCCAAGGGTTACACGGAGAAGCAGGTGCGCCTGTTGAGCGAGTGGTACCTGCGAGTCCGCAAGAGCGCCTGAAGCAGTGGACAGTGCCAGTAGTCAGTGCCAGTGGTCGGTCGCGGCCGGATACGTGCCGCGACAACGGCTCGGCGTACTGATTACCCACCACTGACACTGGCCCCTGCCTCCAATGTCCATCGTCATCGACCGGCGTCTGAACGACCGCAACAAGAGCGCCGCGAACCGGTCGCGCTTCATCCGCCGCTACAAGGAACAGATCAAGCGCGCCGTCAGCGACATCGTCGCGCGGCGCGGGATCACCGACATGGAGAAAGGCGGCGACATCTCCATTCCCACGCGCGACATCAAGGAGCCGAGCTTCCGGCACGGCCCCGGTGGTGACCACGAGTACGTGCACCCGGGCAATCACTCGTTCAACGCCGGCGATCGCATCCCGCGACCCAAGGGCCAGGGCGGGGGCAGCGGCGGATCCGGCGAGGGTGACGGCGAAGGCAGCCAGGATGACTTCACCTTCTCGCTGTCGCGCGAAGAGTTCATGAACCTGTTCTTCGACGACCTGGAGTTGCCGCACCTGGTGCGCAACTTCGTCACCGAGATCAAGGATTTCAAGATGCAGCGCGCGGGCTACACGCCCAGCGGCGTACCGGCCAACCTGTCGGTGCCGCGCTCGCTGCGCAACGCGATGGCGCGAAAGGTCGCGCTCTCGTCGCCCCTGCAGCGCGAGATCGCAGCGCTCGAGGCGGCCGCGGCCAAGGAAGACGACCTCGTCGCGCGCGCGGCCATCGAGACGGAGATCGCGGCGCTAAAGGCGCGCGTCGCGCGCGTGCCCTTCCTCGACGAGATCGACCTGCGCTTCCGTCACCGCATCAAGGTTCCGCAGCCCATCTCGCGCGCGGTGATGTTCTGCCTCATGGACGTTTCGGCCTCGATGACCGAGGAGAAGAAGGACCTCGCCAAGCGTTTCTTCACGCTGCTGTACCTGTTCCTGTCGCGCAAGTACGAGAAGGTCGAGATCGTCTTCATCCGCCACACCGATAACGCCGAAGAGGTTGATGAGCAGCGCTTCTTCCACGACGCGCAGAGCGGCGGTACCGTCGTGCAGTCCGCGCTCAAGCTGATGACCGAAATCGTGGTGGAGCGCTATCCGCCCGCCAACTACAACGTCTACGGCGCGCAGGTTTCCGACGGCGACGCGTTCGGCGCAGACCCCGAGAAGAGCCGCGCGCTGCTGGCCGATCAGCTCCTGCCCCTGGTCCGCTACTACGCCTACATCGAAGTACCGGACGACGCCGACCACACCAGCCCGCTGTCGTATGCCTATGCGCGCATCGAATCGCCCCGCTTCGCGATGAAGAGCGTGACCTCGCGCGGCGACGTGTATCCCGTGCTGCGGGAACTCTTCAAGAAGGAGGCGAACGTATGAATCAGTCACGAGGGGCCAGTCGTCGGTTGCCAGAAGCCGATTCGGCGCTGCCGACCCCGGCGCACGCTCACTGCCGGTGGAGTGGAAACTGGCGACTAACGACGGGCTACAGCTTTCCATGAGCGCCGACGGAGGCCCGGGCTATCTCTCCACCGGGGCCGAATGGACCTTCGACCTCATCGCCCGCTACGACGCGGCGATAAAGGAGATCGCGCATAACGAGTTCAAGCTCGACACTTATCCCAACCAGATCGAGATCATCGCCAGCGAGCAGATGCTCGACGCCTACGCCTCGGTGGGCCTGCCGATCGGCTATCCGCACTGGAGCTACGGCAAGGAGTTCATCCGCAACGAGGACCTGTACCGCAAGGGGGCGCGCGGCCTGGCCTACGAGATCGTCATCAACTCCAACCCGTGCATCTCCTACCTGATGGAGGAGAACACCATGGCGATGCAGGCGCTGGTCATCGCGCACGCCTGCTACGGCCACAACAGCTTCTTCAAGAGCAACTACCTGTTCCGGCAGTGGACCAACGCCGACTCGATCATCGACTACATGGTGTTTGCTCGCCGCTACGTGCTCGAGTGCGAAGAACGTCACGGCATGCAGGCCGTCGAGGAAACACTCGACTCCTGCCACGCGCTGATGAGCCACGGCATCGACCGGTATCGCCAGCCGCCTCAGCTCTCCGCCGAGGAAGAGCAGAACCGCGTGCGGGAGCGCGAGGAATACAACTGGAAGCGCTTCGACGACATCTGGCGCACCGTGCCGCAGAAGCGCAAGGGCGAACGCCGTCCGAGCGAGGGGCTGTTCCCCGGTGAGCCGCAGGAGAACCTGCTGTACTTCGTCGAGAAGCACGCGCCCAAGCTCGAACCCTGGCAGCGCGAACTGGTGCGCATCACGCGCAAGATGGCGCAGTACTTCTACCCGCAGGGCCAGACCAAGGTGATGAACGAGGGCTGGGCCACGTTCTGGCACTACACCCTGCTCAATCGCCTTTTCGACAAGGGTCTCGTCGACGCCGGTTTCATGCTCGAGTGCCTGCAGTCGCACACCAACGTGGTCACGCAGCGCGGCTTCGACCAGCGCGGCTACGGCGGCGTGAATCCCTATGCGCTGGGCTTTTCGATGATGAGCGACATCCGTCGCATGTGCGAGAACCCCACTGCCGAGGACCGCGAGTGGTTTCCGGATATCGCCGGCGGCGACTGGCTCAAGGTGATGGACTTCGCGATGCGCAATTACAAGGACGAGTCCTTCATTGCGCAGTTCCTGTCGCCGCGCCTGATCCGAGAGTTCCACCTGTTCGCGGTCGCGGACCACGAGAGCGACGACCACCTCACGGTGGACAGCATCCACAACGAGCAGGGCTACCGGCGCCTGCGCCGCCTGTTCGCCAGCCAGTACAACCGCGACTTTTCCGTTCCCGACATCCAGGTCACGCGTTACGACCGTCGCGGCGATCGCTCGTTGACGGTCCAGCATCGCCGCCACCGCAATCGCCCGCTGGCCGCGGAAGCCGAGGAAGTGCTCAAGCACCTGTCGCGCCTGTGGGGATTCACGGTGCGGCTGGAGACCTGCGACGATTCCGGCAAAGCGGTGGGCGTGCGGGACTTCCGGGCGAACTGAGGCGAGTCGAGCGTCGCCCGACTCGCCTAGGGGCCGTTAATCCTTAGTTGATCGCTGCGTCACTTGCTGCGCAGGGTCGGGTAGCCGTCGAGGAACACCCAGTCGGTGGCTTGCGCGGGCACATGGCAAGCCTTGCAATCTTTGTCGTGACTGGTCGAAGCATTCTTCGAGGGATCCTTCGCTTCGAACAGCGCCCAGCCCCAGCCGTCTCCCCAGTTGAGGCTGTCCGTGAAGCGCCCCTTGCTGTCCTTGACCATCACGAACCAGACCTTGTTCTCTCCTGCCCAGATGGCTGGCCCGGTGGTCAGCGTGCCGGATTTCACGCTGCGGATCTCCTTGACGAGGGTCGCGCCGTCTGGCCATTTCCCGGTCTTGCGGAAGGCGGCGGCGCTCGCAGCCTCGGTGTAGACATCGTGGAAGCCCTCGCCTGGCGCCCCTTGCTGCTGCACCGCCCACGAACCGAGATGGACGAAGCGGGTGCGGAAGTCTTTCGGCAGGCTGATGCTGCCCCTGGCATCAACGTAAGGGGAGAATGCCTTGGCGGCAAACGCAGTACCCGTCACGGTCGAGGACAGGAGCAGGGTACAAACCAGGATTCGGATCGTCACGAGAGTTCTTCGATGCGTCGGACAGGTCGACCTCGTGAGCCTGTCAGGCTCTCCCCTGGTCGTTTGTCATGCGCATGACAAATCAGGCCAGCAGCTTGCCGAACTCCTGGCGTTGCTCGATGCAGATGTATTCGCGCGTATAGCGCACGAGAGATTGCCGGCGCCACTGGTTTAATGTTGCCGTCACGACCGGGCGACTGACGCCCGAAAATTCCGAGAGTTCCTGGTGCGTCAGGCGCACGTCAATCTCGTGGCCGTGCTCGCAGTGCCGTCCGCAGAACGTGGCCAGGTCCAGCAACACCGCCGCCAGACGCGCACTCACGTCCGCGCGAACCAGCGACTGCACCTGGAGTTCCAGGAATCTTTGCCGGCGAACCATCGAGTCGATGACCTCTGCCGTGTCCGCCAGAGAGCCGCGCAGCACATCGACGGGCAGCTTGCGCAGTTTTACCGCGCCTTTTGCCACGGCAGACTCGGTGCCGTCCGCCGAGCTTCCCTGCACGGCCCCAAACCAGTCACCCGCCTTGAGCAAGGCCGCCATGCACGCGTCGCCATCACGGTTGAGGCGAGTCAACTTCACGTAGCCGCGTTCCACGCGAAAGGCCCAGGCCAGCAGATCACCTTGCCGATAGATGACGGCCCCGTGAGCAATCGACATGAGGGGAAGCGGAGCAGGTAGGGCCATGAATCGCTGCGGTGGTGCGGAATTCGGCCGATTCCGGAGATCGGCTTCGCGAGAAATCTCGACGCCACGACACCTAAGTCTAGCCTGCGGCGAGATCCACCCTTGCCCCGGCCGGTCACCGCGCGCATCGGCTCGATGATCCCGTTACCCCTCAGCCCGGAGGCCGTTGCCGCAAGGCCTCCAGCGCGACGCCGAACTCGCGCAGGCTCAGCGGGTGACGGATACCCAAACCTACGAGGGCTTTCGCGTAGCCGGCCGCGGAGGCGCCGCCGACGAAGATCTCGATGTGCGCGGGAAGAAGTTTGCGCAGCTTTCCGAACTGCGCCTCCATGCGCGGATCATCGGCCGGATAACAGAGACTGAGCGCCACCGCGCGGGCGTTGCGCGACTCCGCCGCATGGATGATCTCCTCCGCCGGCAGGCTGGGACCCGTATAGATGGTCTCCCAGCCCGTGCGCATCGCGGTGATCGCCGCCATCAGTGAGCCCAGTTCGTGCGTCTGGCCGAAGGGTGTGGACACGATCAGGCAGGGGCCGGACGGCGCCACGCTGCTGCTCGTCATCAGGTCGCCCAGGAAGGTGCGCAGGTGCGCCGAGGCGAAGTGCTCGTGAATCGCGCGCAGCGTGCCGGAATTCCAGCGCGCACCGATCTCCGTCATCAGCGGCTCGACGAACTCCTCGAACAGCGCTGGGACAGCCAGGGTGCGGGTGGCCTGCAGCAGAGCCTGCAGGAATCCATGCGTGTCGAGGGCCTTTGCCGCGCTTATCGCAACCTCTACCAGCTTGGAGTGCGTAAACGGGATGCGCGGCGAGGCCTCGAGCCCGGGCAGCGTGTCGCGGCCGACCAGGGCGTGAAGCTCCTCCATGGGTAGATTGGCGACCTCGCTGATCCGATGACCCAAATCCACCGCCTGCCGGAGCATCACCAGCCGCTGCACCTCCCAATCCGAGTACAAGCGGCGCGCGGTTTCGGACCGGTCGGGGACGATCGCGCTGTAACGCCGCTCCCAGGCACGGATCACGTGAGCGGTCAGGCCGGAGCGGCGCGCAGCCACATTGATGGGGCAGCGGGGGCTTTCAGCGCGAAGATTCAATTGGGGGGACATGAGGCGATCTAGGGCTTGTGCTGGTTTTTGTCGAACTTTGCGGGGTTCAATATTAGACATGTCTAAATCTATTCTAGTATTTGTCTAGAAGTTTCCTGGGCACGCATCCCTGACTACGGGCATGCCCGCGAGAACGGTTGCAGTGCTGGACGTATTTCAGTCCAAGGGCTAGGGTCGCGACCGTTTTTTGCTTCGTTTCCTCCCATGGCCAACTCTGAAGCCGAATCGCGCGTACTGCGTCTGCGAGCGGCGCTCGACATCGGCCGCTGGGCGCCAGTGAAGCGGCAGCTGGCCTCGCTCAACCCTTCCGAGATCGCCAATCTGCTGGCCGCGCTACCCGAACGCGAGCGCAATCTCGTGTGGGAAATGGTCGATCCGGCCGACGACGGGCAGGTGCTGCTGCACCTGCCCGAGGATGTGCGCGACGGCCTGATACGGCAGATGGACACGGCAGAACTCGTGGCTGCCGCCGAAGAGCTCGACATCGACGATCTCGCGGACTTCGTCGACTCGCTGCCCGAAACCGTCACGCGGCAGGTCATGCGCGCGTTGTCCGACGCCGACCGCGCGCGTCTCGAGGCGGTGCTGGTCTACGAGCCCGACACCGCCGGCGGCCTGATGAACACCGATACCGTCACGGTGCGGCCGAACGTGTCGCTCGAGGTGGTGATGCGCTACCTGCGCATGCGCGGCGAACTTCCCATGCACACCGACGCGTTGTTCGTCGTGGACCGCTACGGCGTCTATCTCGGCCGCCTCGCGCTCGACCGCATCCTGACCCGTGACCCCGCGGCGACCGTCACCGAGGTGATGGACCGCGAATCCGAGGCGCTCGCGGTAAGCATGTCCGAGCGCGACGTGGCGCAGGAGTTCGAAAGTTCGGACCTGGTGTCCGCCGCCGTCGTCGGCACTGATCGCAAACTCGTGGGCCGCATCACCGTGGACGACGTCGTCGATGTCATCCGTGCAGACGCCGAGCACAACCTGCTCTCGATGGCGGGAATGGACGAGGACGAGGACATGTTCGCGCCCGTGCGCCACGCGGCGCGCCGGCGGGCGCTGTGGCTCGGCATTAATCTGGCCACCGCCTTCCTCGCCGCCAGGGTCGTCGGCATGTTCCAGGCCACGATCCAGCAGGTCGTCGCACTCGCCGTGCTGATGCCGATCGTCGCCAGCATGGGCGGCATCGCGGCCAACCAGATCGTCGCACTGATGGTGCGGGGCCTGGCGCTCGGGCAGATCGGCGTCGGCAACACGGGCGCGCTGCTGCGTAAGGAACTGCTGGTGGCACTGATCAACGGCCTGCTGTGGGGCCTGGTCGTCGCGGCAGTGACCATGTGGTGGTTCGAATCGCCGATGCTCGGCGCCGTGATCGGCCTGGCCCTGCTGCTGAACCTGTTGTTCGCGGCGACGGCCGGACTGCTGGTGCCGCTGCTGCTGCGCCGGCTGGGCCTGGACCCGGCACTGGCCGGCAGCGTGATCGTTACGACCATCACCGACGTGATGGGATTCTTCCTGTTTCTCGGCCTGGGCACGATGATCCTCGTCTGAGGGTCGTGCGGAGGCTGCCACGCCGACGGCGCAATTGCCGGCTCGCCTTGTCCACCCGAGCGCCGCATCATGGCGGCCGAACAAGGCGGAGAGTCTCGTGGACAAACAGACGCAGTTTTCGGGCACCGGCGACGTGCGTGACCAACACCGCTTCGACGAAGCGAGCCTGCTCGCGTGGATGCACTCGAACGTCAAAGGCTTCGCAGGTCCGCTGACGGTCGAGCAGTTCAAGGGCGGCCAGTCCAACCCGACGTACAAGCTCATCACGCCGGGCCAGAACTACGTACTGCGGCGCAAGCCGCCCGGCACCCTGCTCGCCTCGGCGCACGCGGTCGATCGCGAGTACCGCGTGATCACCGCGCTGTACGGCGCAGGCTTCCCGGTGGCCAGGACGTTCGGCCTGTGCATGGACGAGTCGGTGCTCGGCACCTCGTTCTACGTCATGGATTGCGTGGATGGTCGCGTGATCTGGGATACGCGCTTCCCGGACGTTGCGCCCGAAATGCGTCGCGACTACTTCGACGCGATGAACGCGACGATCGCGCAGTTGCACAACATCGACTACGCGAAGATCGGACTGGCCGACTATGGCAAGACCGGCAACTACTTCGAGCGCCAGATCGGGCGCTGGTCCAAGCAGTACCTCGCGGACGAAGCCGCCGGCCGCATCGGCGACATGGACAAGCTCGTGGAGTGGCTGCCCGCGCACATCCCGCCGGGCGATGAGGCCGCGATCGTCCACGGCGACTACCGCTGCGACAACATGATCTTCCACCCGACCGAGCCGAAGGTGCTCGCGGTTCTGGACTGGGAACTGTCGACGCTCGGCAACCCACTTGCCGACTTCGCCTACCACCTGATGATGTACCGCATGCCTCCCGGCATCACGGCCGGCCTCGTCGGCGCCAACCTCGCCGAGCTCAGAATCCCGAGCGAGAGCGATTACGTCGCGATGTACTGCGCGCGCACAGGCCGCAAGGGCATCGACAACCTGAGCTTCTATCTCGCGTTCAACATGTTCCGCCTCGCCGCAATCATCCACGGCATCCGCGGGCGTGTCGTACGCGGCACCGCCGCGAGCACGCACGCCAAGACGATGGCCTCCTTCGTGGAGCCGCTGGCCGCACTGGCGTGGAAGCAGGCGCAGGCGGCCAGCTGATCCGGTAGCCCGGGCGCGTTGAAGTCCGGATCGCGGCTCTGTGAAAAGGAACAACCCCGGCCTTCCTCTGGGCTACGGCAGACGCTACGCCCCCGCCGAGATCGCCGCCTTCACCGCTCCCTGCATGTCATCCGGCATGCCGAAGAAATTGCCGTTGATCATCATCCCGTAGGCCTTCTGTTCTTCGGGCGCCATCGCGCGGTAGTCCACGAGCGCACTCTCGACGAATTCCTGCCGCGCCTGCGGCGACATGGCCGCGAAGGTCCTGCGCGATTCGGCGATCTGCACGTCCATTTTGCGGTATGCGTCGAGCATCATGCGCATCGCGCCGGCCGCCATCGGCATGGAGGCGGCCAGGATGATCGAGGTGCGCGTGTCCTCGGCGAGCAGCGCTGCTCGGCGGGCAGCAGCTCCTTGAACATCTCGACGGCATATTTGGAACGTTGGGCATTCCCGCTACCGACAGCATGCCGTCCGGCATGTTGAGCATGGCTTGACGGTGCTCTTGATGATCTCGCGCGCGATCATCGTGAGCGGCTCGAAGGCCTAAGTGGGCGGCGAAAGCACCGCCATGCCCGCGATCAAGCTCGGACCCAGGAACCAGCCGGCCCGCACGAAGGTCCCGCGCATGTCGACACTCCCCCGGCGAAAACCTAATTCGCCCGGGAAAAGTCTGCGCCCGAGAGACCGGGAATGCGAGGGAAGACCGCGCCTACCAGCGCGTTGGGGAGCCCCGAATCAGTACGGCTGCACGCTTCCGCAATCGGCCGACAGCCACTGGCCGGACAGCGCGCCCGTCATCGCCAGAGGAATGCCTTCCTGCGAGTTGCCCTGGAACGCGGCCTGCCCGGTGTAGTGCTGCGCGTCGACGAGCGAGATCTGCACGCGGCCGCCGCCCTGCAGCCAGCCGTTGCACTTCAGGTCGCCGTCGACGCGATCCCCCGTGCGGCGGAGGTTCTTCGCGGTGCAGCCCGTGGTCTCGTCGCGCAGTTCGGGAAAGGCGTCGCGCTTGATCTGTTCCGGCGTCAGACAGATTTCGTAGTGACGCGGCTCCGCGGTGTTGGGCAGCTGCACATCACCGAATCCGAATTCCTTCAGCAGGTCGGGGTCGATCTGCGGCACGTCCTGACCCATCTGCACGTCCAGCGACCAGCGACCCGGCTTGGGCGCCACGGCCGCGGAGGCAGCGAAACTCGCGCAGAGCAGCAGCGGCGCCAGGCACGACAAGGTTTTCTTCTGGATTCTCATGATGATGAGGATATTCGGGTGCTCGCAGAGGTCGGCTTGCGCCAACGCAGGATCGGACCGCGCGACCCGATGCCGGTTCAGCCTTCCCCGGCAATGGTCATGCGGCCGATCAACACCGAACCGCAGCGGATGCCCGATCGTGCATCCACGTCCCCGCCCAGAGCCTGAATGTCCTTGTACATCTCGAGCAGGTTGCCCGCGATCGTCACGCCTTCGACCGGCGCCACGATGCGTCCCTTCTCGATCCAGAAACCCGCGGCGCCACGCGAGTAGTCGCCGGTGACGCCGTTGGCGCCCTGCCCCATCAACTCGGTGACGAGCAGGCCCTCGCCCATCTGTGCGAGCAGCGCGGCCTGGTCGAGTTCGCCGGGGCGCACGACCAGATTGAACACGCCGCCCGCGTTGCCCGTGGTCTGCAAGCCGAGCTTGCGCGCCGAATAGCTGCCGAGCAGCCAGCCGCGCAAGGTTCCGTTCTCCACCAGCCGGCGCTCGGTGGTCGCCACGCCCTCGGAGTCGAAGGCGCTGCTCGAGGCGCCCTGAAGCAAGTGCGGCTGCTGTTCGAGCTGCACGATGTCGGAGAACACGGGCTGGTCCATCTTGTCGAGCAGGAAGCTGGCCTTGCGATAGAGCGAGCCGCCGGAGATCGCCGACACGAAGTGCCCGAACAGGCCGCGCGCCATCTCAGGCACGAACAGCACCGGCGCCGTGCGCGTCGACAGCGGCTTGGCGCCAAGGCGCGCGATCGTGCGCTGCCCGGCGCGACGACCGATCGATTCGGGCGAGTCCATGCGCGCCGCGTTGCGGCCGCCGTCCCACCAGTAGTCGCGCTGCATGTTCTGGCCGTCGGTGGCCACGACCGCGCAGCTCAGGCTGTGCTGCGTGCCGCTGCGCCCGCCGAAGAAGCCGTGCGAATTGGCGTACACCGAGATGCCGCGCGAGGTCGACAGTCCCGCGCCCTCGCTCTGCTCGATGCGCCTGTCAACCGCCAGCGCCGCCGCCTCGCAGGCGCGTGCACGTTCGATCGCCTGCTCCGGCATCAGGTCCCAGGGATGGTCGAGCGACAGGTCCGGCTGCTCGTGCGCCATCAGCGAGGCGTCTGCGAGTCCTGAGCAGGGATCCTCTTCCGTGACGCGCGCAATCGTGACCGCGGCCTCGACGCAGGCACGCAGGCCGGCTTCGCTCAGGTCACCGGTCGAGGCGTTGCCCCGTCGATGCCCGAAGTACACGGTGACACCCATGCTGCGATCGCGCTGGAACTCGAGGCTCTCGACCTCGCCGCCGCGCACGCTCACGGAATAGCCCCGCGAGTACGACAGGCTGGCCTCGGACTGCGTGGCGCCGGTGCGGCGCGCCAGGTCGACCACGCGACCTGCCAGCTCCTGCAGGTCCGCGGGGGTGGGCAGCGGTGCGCCGGTCATCGCGGTCGGGTTCTGATTCATCTACGAAAAAAGACGGTGAGGGACTACGTTCAGGGTATCACCGGCCACCGCGCGATCTTCGCCCACGAAAAAGGGGCCGGCGAATCGCCGGCCCCTTCCGCTTCGCGACCGCGCCTGCCTACTGGATCCGGATGGCCAGGCCGCCGATGGGAGCAGCGCCCGCCCCGCCGATCAGCGTGCCCGCCACGACCTCGGTCGCCGCACCCGTGGCGATGTTCACGCGGTAGAGCCGCGAAGAAGCCTCGGGTGTACCAGCGACGATCTTCTGTAGCGCGGTCAGCGCCACGCCGTTCGCACCGCCGCCGATATCGAACCCGCTGAGAGCCGAGAAGGAGTCGCCCGCCGTCAGCGCTCCGACGTTGGTCAGCACGCCGCCATTGGGACCCGGCGGCGTCGCCAACCCCTGCTGCAGCAGCGAACCCGTCGCGGCGTCGATCACGTAGAGCGCGGTCGTCGCGGTGACGCCTGCCGGCGTCGGGAAGCTGTTGCTGTACGCGGCGGCGTTGACGCTAGGCGGCGGCTGGTTGATGTCCCCATCGGTGAAGGTGGTGCCGGTCGCCAAGTTGGTCACGCGCAGGTTCTGGCCCGAGTCGCCGAGGATGCGCAGCGGCACCGAGATGGGCATGGGGTTGAAGTTGATTCCACGGGTCACCCCCGTCACGGCCGTGTACGGCGCCGTAGCGTCCGTGCCGTCCGCGATCAGCGTGCTCACCAGCGTCGCCACCGCCGTCGTGATGTTGACCGTATACAGCCGCGAGAAGCCGCCGCCGGTCGTGAGCATGTAGAGCAGCCCGTCGGAAGGACGGAAGTCGATGCCGTCCACCACGTCGCCAACATTCACCCCGGTGACGGTGCCGATGGTCGTGACCGATGTCGGCGCGTTACGGGCGAACGACAGCAGCGCCATTGCCGGGCCGTTCACGCCGACCGCGTAGACCGTGCTGTTCACCGCCGGATCCAGCGTGCTCGGGGCCGCCGCGATCCCCACGATTCCCAGCGCCGGGCTGTTGATCACGCCCACTGCCGTGGCCGCGCCCGTTGCGAGGTTGATCGAGTACAGCGCTGGGTTGAACACCGAGTCGAGCACCGCAAGCGCCGTGGACGGGCCGACGATCTCGAACGAGGCATTGCCCGTCACGTCGAAACCGACCGGTCCGATCACGCGCACCGTGCCGTTGTTGGGCGGCGTGATCGCGACGAGGCGATTTCCCGTCGCATCCAACCCGTACAGCACCGTGGACGTCGGGTTCGGCGTGAAGCTGTTGCTATAGGACTCCGCCGAGATCGCGAACGGATCGGCCGCGCGCGTCTGCGCGGTGTCGGTCACCACCGTGCCCGCGGCGACGTCCGACACGCGCAGGTTCTGCGCAGTGTTGGACACGATGCGCAGCGGCACCGTGGCGGGCGCGGGGTTGAAGTCCACCCCGAAGCCGGTCGCCGCGATATCCGGCGCGGTCGAGAGCGCCACGCGCGTCGCCGCGGCCGTCGTCGGGTTGATCGAGAACAGACCGCCGCCGCTGCCGACGCCGTAGAGCACGCGCGTGCTCGGACGCACGTCGATTCCGACCAGCGTCTCGCTGCCCAGCCCCGTGATCGTTCCGATCGAAGTCACTGACGTCGGATCGCTCAGCGACAGTGTCACCAGCTCGCTGCCGCGCAGGCCGAACACAGTGGTCGCCGGCGTGGGACGCGCGATTCCGCGCAGGCGCGCGCCGCCGCCCACCGTTCCCAGCGAAGCCGATGCTGCGCCGGTCGCGAGGTTGAGCGTGTACAGCGTCGTACCGGCGCTGCCCGGCAGGTTGGCTGCCAGGAACGCGACGTTGTCGCGCCCGTCGATATCGAATCCGCTGCCGCCACTGACGTCGATCCCGAGCGCACCCACCGTAGTGAGCGTGCCGACGTTCGGCGGGTTCTGAATGGCCAGCATATCGGTGGTCCCGTCGACGACGTACAGCGTCGTCGTGCCCGCGCCCTGCACGCTGTTGGTGTACGCGGCCGAATTCGCGGTCGCGCCGGCGCCGCCGAGCGTGCCGTCGACGACCGTCGTGCCTGCGGCAATGTCCGTCACGCGCAGGTTCTGGCCGAGATCGCTGACGATGCGCAACGCGACGGGGCCGGTCGGGTTGAAGTCCACGCCGAAGTCGCTGCCCAGCAGCGGTTGCGTTAGGCCGACCGCGGTGCTCACCGCCGCGGTCGCGGGGTCAAGCGTGAGCAGCCGTCCCGTGCCCGAGGCATTGGCCAGCGCATGCAGGGCGCCGGTCGAGGGACGGAAGTCGATGCCCACCACGTTCTCGCCCGCGTTCAGCGGCGCGATCGCGGCGCTGGTGCACAGCTTGGCGGGAGAACCGCGGTTGAAGCTGACCAGTCGATTGGTCTCGGTCAGGCCGAACAGCTCACCCGTGGCCTGCGCCGGCGCCGTCGTGATGGACGGAATCGCGAGACCGAGGATGGTTTCGGACGCGGTGTCGATCGTGCCGACCATCGTGGCCGTGCCGGCCGTGGTGTCGATGCTGTACAGCGTCGATCCGCCGGCCGAGCCGAGTGCCGCCAGCGCACTGTTGCTGCCGTCGGCGGCGGTGACGATCTCGAGCGCGCTGATCGCGCCGGAAGCCGCGACTCCGAGGCCGCTGCCAACTGCGGTCAAGGTTCCGGCATTCGGGTCGCTGGTGCTGAGCAGGTTGTTGCTCGTCGTGTTCACGTAGAACAGCGCGGTGCGGCAGGCCGCCCCGAAGCTGTTGGTGTAGGCCGCGGCCGTGACACCCGTCGCGGCGGCACCGCCAACGGTCAGATTGGTGTCGGTGATCACCGCACCGCTGTCGACGTTGATGCGCAGGTTCTGGCCGGTGTCGCTGACCACGCGGAGGCGATCGGGAACCGGGTTGAAGTCGACCCCGAAGTTCGTGCCGGACAGCGCGGTGAACGGGTTGTCGTCACCCGCCGACATGACCAGGACCGGCCCGGCCGAAACCGCGCCCGTCCCCGGGCTGATGGTGACGATGCGCGCGGCGCTCGTGACGGCATACAGCACGCCGTTGGCAGGCCGGAAGTCGACGCCCAGCAGGGTCTCGCCAGCGGCCAGGCCGCTGATGTTCACGCTCGTGCGTGCGGTGCCGGGCACAGCGCGGTTGAACGTGATCAGGCGGTTGCCGGAGGTCAGCGCATACGTGTCGCCAGCAGAGAGCGGTACGGGTGCGCGGGGCGGACCGCGGAATCCATCGTCGGGATCGCCGTCCTTGCAGGCCGCGAGACCGAACAGCAGGGCAGATGCGCACAGGACTTTCACGCTGGATTTGGGCGTCACGGTTGTCTCCTCTCGAATCGTTCTAGGTCTTTCTAGGTCTTTGCGATTCGCAGGGACGACCGGGCGCTTCATGCTGTTTGCACGCTGCGCAACGGGATCGACCTGGATCGGCCTCGGCCTGCACTCAAACAGCGGTGACGGGCACTCCGCCACCGCGTGCAATCACGAGGCGAGAGATAGTACGCGCAGGATGCGCGCGTGGATGCCGCCGAAATCGCCGTTGCTCATCACGAGCACACGATCGCCCGACCGGGCCTCGGCGGCGACGCGCTGGGCGAGCGCGTCGAGATCGTCGGAGATCCGGAGCCGGGCACCCAATTCCGCGAGGGCGGTGTTCACATCCCAGTCGAGGTCGGGCCGCACGAACACGAAGCTGAAGTCGGCGTTGGAAAGCGCCTGCGCAAGGTCCCCCGCGTGGGAGCCCAGCCGCATCGTGTTGGACCTCGGTTCCAGCACCGCCAGGATGCGGCCGCCCGGATTTTCGCTGCGCAGCGCGTCGATCGTGACCTGGACCGCGGTGGGGTGATGCGCGAAGTCGTCGTAAACGCTCACGCCGCGTGCCTCCCCGACCTTTTCGAGCCGGCGACGGACGCTGCGGAAGCGCGAGAGTGCTTCGACGGCGGTGGGCACCGGCACGCCGACGTGCGCCGCCGCCGCGAACGCCGCGAGGGTGTTGGAACGGTTGTGGCGTCCCGCCAGCGGCGTGCTCACCAGGCCCTGCGAGACGCCACGGACCAGCAGCTCGAAGCCGCCTTCCGCGTCGCGTGCCGACCACCCCTGCGCGTCGTCGAAGCGTTCGATCGGGCTCCACGCGCCCATGCCCAGCACGCGTGCGAGATTCGCATCCGCGCCGTTGACGATCAGGCGGCCGCTGGAAGGCACCGTACGCACAAGGTGATGGAACTGCCGTTCGATCGCCGCGAGGTCCGGAAAGATGTCCGCGTGGTCGTACTCGAGGTTGTTGAGGATGCAGGTACGCGGGTGGTAGTGGACGAACTTGCTGCGCTTGTCGAAGAACGCGGTGTCGTACTCGTCGGCCTCTATCACGAAGGTCTTGCCGCGACCCAGGCGGGCGGACACGCCGAAGTCGAGCGGGACGCCACCGACGAGAAAGCCGGGTTCGAGCCCCGCCTGGTCGAGCAACCAGGCCAGCAGCGAGGTGGTGGTGGTCTTGCCGTGCGTGCCCGCGACCGCGAGCACGTGACGTCCTGGCAAAACGTTCTCGGCGAGCCACTGCGGACCCGAGACGTAGGGGATGCCGCTGTCGAGCACGTGTTCCATGGCGGGAAATTTCGCACCACGCGTGACCACGTTGCCGACGACCACGACGTCGGGCGCAGGGTCGAGGTGCGAGGCCTCGTAGCCGCGCATCAGCGTGATCCCCAACGCCTCGAGCTGCGTGGACATGGGTGGCCAGGCGTTGGCATCCGAGCCCGTGACCTTGTGACCGGCCTCGCGCGCGAGCGCCGCGATGCCCGCCATGAAGGTGCCGCAGATGCCGAGGATGTGGAGGTGCATGTGGGCAGCGCGCGCGACGGCGATCAGCCCGCGGCGCCACCGCCACCAAACAGCGCGGCGACGAAGCTGGCGAAGACGACGACGAACATCAGCACGCCGAACGCAACCAGCAGCGCCACCAGCAGGCCACCCGCGAGACCCGCATTGCCGGCCTGGCGATAGATATTCACGTTCACGGCGAAGTTCCAGATGTTGAGCACGTTCATGCTCAACGCGGCCCAGGCCGGGACCTGGAGCTCGGGCATCGCATCGGTGGGCGCCGGATTCATCGCAGCGAGCTTCTGCAGTTCGGGCGCGATCGCGGAGAACGGAAGAATCAGGGCCAGGGTCATCACGCTGCTGACGGCAAGCAGCGAGTGCAGCGTCTGCATGTAGCGCGCCTCGAGCTTGCGCGCGCGCAGGTACAACCGCGTGCTGAAGGCAAGCGCCATCACGATTGCAAGGCCGATGGCCGCGGCCACCACGGCGGGCAGCGCCTGCTGAAGCACCAGGTAGTTCGACACCGCAGCGATCGGGAAGAGCCAGCCGGTCAACCGCGGGTCATACGGAAAGTCCTGCGGCCCGGCGCGGAAGAACAGCAGATTCAGGGTGGCAATCAGGGCAGGTTGAAGCATGCGCAGGGCAGGTCGCGGCGGCGATGAGCGGGTATTGTAGGGCTTCGCCTGTCCGCCACCGATTGATTCACGTGCCCACGCATTTCGTCGACACCCAGGCCGCCCTTGACGAATTTCTGCCGCGCTGGAAGGCCGCTCCATTCCTGGCGCTGGACACAGAGTTCATCCGCGAGCAGACCTACTATCCGCAGCTCTGCCTGATCCAGGTGGGCGACGGGCAGGACGCGGTCTGCGTGGACCCCCTCGCGGGGCTCGACCTGCAGCCGCTGCTGGCCGTGCTCGACGCCGGTGGACCGGAGCGCGTGTTCCACGCCGCCGGACAGGACCTGGAGATCTTCGTGCGTCTCGCCGGGCGCAGCCCGCAGCCGCTGTTCGACACCCAGGTCGCCGCGAGCCTGCTGGGCTACGGCGAGCAGCTGGGCTATGCCGGGCTGATCGAGAAGCTCATCGGCGTGAAGCTCGACAAGAGCCTGTCGCGCACGAACTGGGCGCGGCGCCCGCTGACCGCACCCGAGATCGCGTACGCGGCCGACGACGTTCGCCACCTCGCGGACGTCTACCCGCGCCTGCTGCGCGAACTCGAGGAGCGCGGCCGCCTGGCCTGGCTGCGCGAGGACTGCGCCGCGATGGCAGACCCGGCGCGCTACCGCATCTCGCCGGAGACCGAGTGGAAGCGGCTCAAGGGCCTGGTGCGCATGCAGCCCAGGGCGCAGCACGTGGCCGCGAAGCTCACCGCCTGGCGCGAGGTGCTCGCCGAGCAGCGCGACCGGCCGCGCCGCTGGATCCTGACCGACGAGGCGGTATACCTGTTGGCCGAGCGCCGTCCGCAGACGCTGGGACAGCTCGCCGACCTGCAGGCGCTGCCCCCCAAGTCACTCGAAAAGCATGGCGAAGCACTGGTCGAGCTCATCGCACAGGCGGCCGCCAGCGACGCATCGCCGCTGCTCGTGGAAGCGCGCTCGGACGACGCCGAGAAACAGCGCATCAAGCGCCTGCTCGATCGATCGCGGGCAATCGCCACGGAACTCGGGATTCCGCCCTCGCTGCTCGCGCCGCGCGCGGACGTCGAGGCGCTGGCCGTTGCGGGCGAGACCGCCGGGATTCCGCTGCTGCGTGGATGGCGCCGCGAGGTCGCCGGGGCCGAGCTGCTCGCGCTGGCCGCGTAAAGACGGCTGGGGCGCCGGGCGTAGCCACTCCGACAGAAGCGAACGCCGGCCTTTGGTCCGGGCTGCGCCGGCAACGGGCTACAGGCGCACGTCACTCTTCTGGATGCGCGCGTACAGCTCGGGCGTCATCGGCTCGTAGCCCCTGGCGCTGTCGACGAGCGCGTACAGCGGCTCGCTGACCTTGGCCGGATCGAAGCCTTCCTGCTTGACCTCGACCTTGCGGAACTTGAACGTGCCGGTGACTTCCTGCTCCGGCCGCAGGCGGACGAACAACGGGACCGCGTAGGCGGGAAGATTGTCGCGCAACAGCCTCGCCAGCCCCGAGCCGTCGAACTCGCCTTCTTTCCACGTGAGAGAGGCCATGCCGGCACGACCGTCGCAGCCGGGAACCGTCACGCCGTAGACCACGGCCTGGTCGATCGCCGGATGGCGGTTGAGCGCGCCCTCGACCTCGGTGGTCGCGACGTTCTCGCCCTTCCAGCGGAAGGTATCGCCGACACGATCGACGAAGGCGATGTGGCGGAAGCCCTGGTCACGCACCAGGTCGCCACTGTTGAACCAGCAGTCGCCCTTCTCGAACACGTCGCGGAACAGTTTCTTCGCGCTGGCCTTCTCATCGGTGTAGCCGTCGAACGGGCTCTTGTCGCTGACCTCGGTGATCAGCAGGCCCACGCCGCCGCGCGCCACCTTGCGCATGAAGCCGCCCGCGTCGCGCATGGGCTCCTCGGCCTCCGCATCGAACTCGACGATGGCGAAGGGCAGCGGGCAGAAGCCGGCGGTCTTGCTCAGGCCGAAGCCGTTGACGAAGGCCGCGTTGGATTCGCTGGCGCCGTAGAACTCGGCGATGCGGTCGATGCCGAAACGCTGCTGGAACTGCTCCCAGATTTCCGGCCGAAGACCGTTGCCGACGATCACGCGCACCTTGTGGTCACGATCGTTGACCTGCGGCTCCCGGTTGAGCAGGTACCGGCAGATCTCGCCGATGTAGCAGAAGCTCGTCGCGCCGTAGCGGCGGATGTCGTCCCAGAATTTCGAAGCGCTGAACTTGCGGCCGATCGCGAGCGTGCAGCCCGCGCCCAGGACCGCGCCCCAGGACACCGTGAGCGCGTTGTTGTGGTACAGCGGCAGCGCGCAATAGAAGACATCGTCGCTCTTCAGGCGCAGCGCCATCTGTCCCAGCCCCGCCATGCTCTTGAGCCAGCGGTAGTGCGTCATCACGCTGGCCTTGGGCAGTCCGGTGGTACCTGAAGTGAAGATGTAGAACGCCGCGCGCTTGGCGGCGATCTCCTGCGTCTCCTCGAGGTTGTGCGAGGGCGCGTTGACCAGCTCGGTGCGCAGGTTGGTGTATCCGAAGGGCGCGCCACCCGCGCCGTCCCACAGGAACTTCATCGGCGGCTCTGCGGCCGCGGCGCCCTTGTGGTCCTTCTCCGCCTCTCGCGTCTTGCTGGCCTTGTTGCGCGCGCCGGTCGCGTCCGACGTGCTCTGGGGCGCGTGCGGCGTCGATTCCAGCGCCTCGATGCACTCGTCGCCGACGATCACGATGCGCGCCTTGGTCAGCTTCAGGCTGTGCGTGAGCACGTCGCCGCGCTGGTTGTGGTTGAGCATGCCGGCGACGGCGCCGAGCTTCACCACGCCCGCGACGCAGGCCAGCACCTCGGGACGGTTCTCCATCAGGATTGCCACCGAGTCGCCGGCGACCACACCCTTGGAACGCAGCAGGTGCGCGATGCGGTTGGCCCAGCCGTTGAACTCGGCGTAGGTCCATCGACGCTCCTCGAATACCAGTGCCGTGCGGCGCGGATGCTTGCGCGTGAGGCGCTCCAGCTGCAGGCCGATGGAGTCCAGCGTGTCGGGGCGCAGGAACGCGATGTTCATGAGGCCGCGGTTCGCGCTGAACGCGTCCGGCAGCGTCTTGAGCAGGCCCCGCGCGAGGTCGGCGAAGCGGATGATGTCGGTGTTCTCGCTCAAGGGTCTCTCCTGTCCGCTTCCTACAATGCGGCCGCGGGCGTGCAGCCTAGCTCAGGATCGAAGGCCGGTGGCGATCCATCCAACCTGCGCCGCGATCGCACGCGCCGATGACCGGTGACGAAGGTCTGGAAGGCGGCGCTGAAGCGTCGATCACCTCACGGAACCCGTCATTCGAACCGACGGGACGGCTCCGTGGATCGCAGCCCCCGGGCCCGTCGCGCGGCTGCGCGCAGACCGCCGATGACCCCGGGAGCTCGCGGTCCCTGTGCCCCCGCCAGCTCGACCCATCTATGTGCGATAGCGCACCGATATCCGACTTCTCAAGAGCCAGGCTGCTCACTCACCAGACCCCAGCTGGAACGACGTCGTCCTTCCTGGTGCTCATCCCCCGTCTCCCTGCGGGGCGAGCGCCTGACGCCGTTCCAGGTCGTGCCTCCGCCGGCGCGCTTCCCTCGCGCTGGCGGTTTTTTTGGGCGTCACGCGCCTCCACGACGCCGCGCACCGCGGATCAGGTTCCAGAACTCGCGACCCGGCGGGTGACGTGCACCTCGACCTCGTGCTCGGCGCGATCGTCCGTCAGCGGCACGCTCCCCCCGGGCTGTGACACGCCGTCGAGCGACACGTCGATGGCGCCCGGCGTCGCGCCAGCCGCGTTGTCCTGCTGGTGGACGCGAATCCTGTACAGCGTCTCGCGGAACCGGTAGCGCAGGCTAAAGCCGCTCCAGTCTGCCGGCAGGCAGGGAACGAAACGCAGGTGGTTCGCCTCCAGGCGCAACCCGAGCAGGGATTCCAGGATCAGCCGGTACATCCATGCAGCGGAACCCGTGTACCAGGTCCATCCGCCGCGACCGACGTGCGGCGCGACTGCGTAAACGTCGGCGGCGACAACATAGGGCTCGGCCTTGTAGACCTGCGCCTCTTCAGGCGTGCGCGCATGGTTGAGCGGGTTGATGATGGAGACGAGCTCCCAGGCGCGCGCGGCGTCGCCGAGCTGCGCGAAGGCCATCGCCGCCCAGATCGCCGCGTGCGTGTACTGCCCGCCGTTCTCCCGCACTCCCGGCACGTAGCCCTTGATGTAGCCCGGATCCACAGGCGATACGTCAAAGGGCGGATCCAGCAGCTGGACCAGTCCCTGGCCCGGCGCGGCACCCCGGCGGACGAGGTGACGGTCGACCGCGTCCATGGCCGTGCGCGTGCGCGTGGCGTCGCCGGCGCCCGAGAGCACGGACCAGCTCTGCGAGATCGAATCGATCCGGCATTCGAGATTCGCCGACGAACCCAGCGGCGTCCCGTCGTCGAACCAAGCGCGCCGGTACCAGCCGCCGTCCCAGGCCTGCGCCTCGAGATTCCGGCGAAGCTGCTGCGCCTGCTCGCCGCACTGCTCCGCGAACGCGGTTTCACCCCGCCCCCGCGCAACCGTGGCAAAGGACTTGAGCACCGCGTCCAGGAAGAAGCCGAGCCAGACGCTTTCGCCCTGGCCGTGGATTCCAACGCGATTCATGCCGTCGTTCCAGTCACCGGAGCCCATGAGCGGCAGGCCGCGCTCGCCGAAGCGCAGGCCGTAGCGGATGGCGCGCACGCAATGCTCGTAGAGCGTCGCCGACTCCGCCGATTGTTCCGGCAGGTGGTAGTGCGATTCCTCGTCCTGCCCCAGGCTCCGCGCCCACAGGAAGGGCACGACCTGCTCCAGCACGTCGGTGTCGCCGGTCGCGCCCACGTAGCGGGCGACGGCTAGCGGCAGCCAGAGGTAGTCGTCGGAACATCGCGTGCGTACGCCGCGACCCGCGGGCGGGTGCCACCAGTGCTGCACGTCTCCCTCGGCGTACTGGCGGCCCGCACTGCGCAGCAGGTGTTCGCGCACGAGACCCGGCTCGGCGTGCACCAGGGCCATGACGTCCTGCAACTGGTCGCGGAAACCGAAGGCGCCGCCGGACTGCGAATAGCCGCTGCGCGCCCACAACCGGCAGGCCAGCGTCTGGTACACCAGCCAGCCGTTGGCGAGCGCGTTCAGCGCCGCGTCCGGCGTCTCCACCTGGACCGTGGACAAGATCCGCTTCCAGTACGCGCGAACCTTTTCCAGCGCCTCGCGCGCCGTCCCGGGACGTCGCAGCCCTTGCGCGAGCTTTCGCGCGTGGCCCAGGTCGCGCCCGGCGCCGAGCCGGAAGATGATCTCGCGCGATTCGCCATCGGCCAGCTCGAATACGCTCTGGATCGCGCCGCAGGGATCCAGCCCGGCGCCGAGCCTTCCCGAGAGCCGTTCGCGCGTCATCGCGTTGGGCATGCGCAGCGAGCCGTTGCGGCCAAGGAACTCGGTGCGATCGCCGGTCAGCGTGCGTCCGGGATCGTCGACGTCGAAGAACGCCACGCGATCGCCGAACTCCGCGCTGTAGGCGTTGCGCGCGAACAGGGCGCCGCTGCTGGCATCGATCTCGGTGACCACGTGCATCGCCGTGCGGGGACGCAGGTCGCCGAGCACCCATTCCACGTAACCCGTCGCCGACAGGCGACGCGGGCGGCCGGAGTCGTTGCGCACCTTGAGCACCGAGAATTTCACCGGCTCTTCGAGATCGACATAGACGCGCAACTCGGTCTGGATGCCGGACTGCACGTGCTCGAAGACGCTGTAGCCGAAGCCGTGGCGGCTCAGGTAGGAACCGCTGCCGGGACAGGGCTGCGGCGAGGGCGACCAGTGCTGGCGACTGTCCTCGTCGCGCAGGAAGAAGGCCTCGCCACCCGTAGCGCCGACCGCGTCCTGGCTCCAGGGCGTCAGCCGGAACTCGTGCGCGTTCTCGCTCCAGGTGTAGGCCAGCCCGCTCTCGGCGACGACGCATCCGAAGTTCGGATTGGCCAGGACGTTGACCCAGGGCAGCGGCGTGATGCGTGCCGCACTCGTCGCGATCCGGTACTCGCTCGCGTCGGCATTGAATTCGCCGACCTCGTCTTCGCGCCGCGGCGTCGCCGGCTCGCTCGACGCACGCTTCGCGTCGAACGGCCGGGTGCGCCGGGCGGCGACCCCTCCCACGCGCCTTTCGATGGAGGCGAGGCGGGCGAGGTGCTCGGCGAGGGTTCCGTGCGCGCTGTCGATGACCACGCGAGCGACCGCCTGCAGCAGCACGCGGTCCTCGTTGGAGATCTGCTCGCCGCGATGCACGAACACGCCTCCCGGGCGATCGATGGCGCTCGCGTCGTAGCCGCGCGCGATCAGGCCCAGGATCTGGTCCTGCAGCCCCTGGCGGTACCCCAACTGCTCCTCGTTCCAGATCACGAGGTCCACGGCCAATCCCTTGAGCCGCCAGTACACGTGGCACTGGATCATCTGGCGCGCGAGTTCCAGGTGGGCGACTTCGGAAATCTTCAGCAGCACGATCGGGAGATCGCCCGATATCGAGTATCCCCAGAGGCCGGATTGTCCGCGGCGGTTCTGTCGCAGCAGCGGTGCGGCGGCGCGCAGCAGCGGCTGCGCATAGACAACCGGCCCGGCCAGGCGTCGGTACAGCTCGGCGTCCGCGTCGCTCGCATTGATCTGCCGCAGCGTCACCCCCGCGTGTGTCCAGGCCAGGTCGAGCACGCGGTCGGCCGCAGAACGGTCCTGGTAGCGATCAACCAGCGCCATGCAGGCCTCGCGGCTGGCGGCCGCGCCCGTCACCCAGTCGAGCGTCGCGGTCTGTCCACGTTCGAGCGTGACCACGCAGCGGATCGCGACGACCGGATCGAGCACCGAGCCCTCGGTGTCGGAGAGCGCTCCTGGCTCGGACATCGCGCGAGGCCGCGCCAGGTCGCGTCCGCGCCCGATGAAACGCAGTCGATCGGTCTCGTACGAAACCTCCCCGACCTCGGCGCCGTGCGTGGCAAGCAGATGAAACATCCAAGGTGTCGGCTCGTCCTTCGACCGGGGGCGGCGCGTACACAGGATGGCGTGCCGTTCACGCACGATCCGTGTCTGGACGAACAGGTTTCCGAACGCCGGCTGCATCAGGTCCGCAGCCGGAGGCGCCAGCGCGACCTCGGCGTAGGTGGTGAGCTCGATCGTGCGGCGCATGTCGGCATGGTTGGTAATGCGCAGGCGCCGCAGTTCGACGTCGTCCGCGGGCGAAACGACGATCTCCGAGTAGGTCTCGCAATCGTGGTCCTGGCGACGGAACTCCACGCGACCCTCGGAGAACCTCGCCTCGTAGCTCTGCGCCGGCGCCAGGGTCGGCTGGTGCGCCGCCGACCAGGTGCCGCCGCTCGCCAGGTCGCGCAGGTAGACGAAGCTGCCCCAGTTGTCGCAGGTGTGGTCCTCGCGCCAGCGGGTCACGGCGAGATCCTTCCAGCGACTGGATCCTCCACCCGCGCTGGTCAGCATCACGTGATAGCGCCCGTTCGACAGCAGCTGCACTTCTGGCGAGGCCGTATTGGGGCCGAAGGGCGTACGCACTGCGACGTCGGTAACGTCCAGCGGCGCGCCGTGCGTCGATGGATCCTCGGGGCGTGCTTCCAGCGCGATCCGCTTGGGCACCCGCTCCTGCAGCAGGAGCAGCGTGGCCTGGAACAGCGGAGTGGATTCGAAGCGGCGCTGCATCGGCCGATCGAGCAGCACGTGCGCGAGCGCGAGCAGGCTCATGCCCTGGTGATGCGCCATGAACGAACGCACGATGTCGCGCGTCTGCCCGCGCGGCATTCGCGAGGCGGTGTAGTCGACGGCCTCGTAGAAACCGTAGCGTCCCTCGATGCCCTCGTCGGACAGGCGCTGCAGGTTCCGGCAGGCCGCTTCCGGCGCCACCATCAAGGCCAGTGCCGAGGCATAGGGCGCCACCACCGAGTTGTCGGCCAGGCCGCGCTGGAGCCCGAGGCCCGGCGTGCCGAACGCGTGGTACTGGTAGTTGGAGGCGGCGTCGAGCGCGCAGTAGCCGGATTCCGATACACCCCAGGCCGTGGAACGGCGCTGCCCCAGCGCGATCTGCTGCGCCACTGCGCCGCGGCAGGTCTGGTCGAGCAGCGTGCCCGCATACGAGGGCATCACGAGTACCGGCATCAGGTACTCGAACATCGATCCGCTCCAGGACATCAGCACCGGGCGACCGCCCGCGCGCGTGAGCAGCCGTCCCAGTGCGAACCAGCTCGACTGCGGGACCTGTCCCTGCGCAATCGCGACGAAGCTGGCCAGGCGCGCCTCGGAGGCGAGCAGGTCGTAGCAGCTGAGGTCGCGGCGGAACGAATCGACGTTGAAGCCGATCGCCAGCAGGTCCCGCGCCGGGTCGTAGAGCATCCCGTAATCGGTCGGCGCCAGCGCAGCCGCTTCGCCCGCGAGGCGCTCGCAGTCGGACACCAGGACCGCGGCGCGTTCTCCGCTCGTCGCGATGGCATCGCGGACCGCGACCAGCCAGTTGCGCCGCAGCGGCTGCTCCTCCCGCCCGATGCGCGACTCGAGGTCCGCGCATCGCGGCGCCGCCATGCGCGCGATCTCGCGCAATGTCGGATTCCTCCGGATCGGCGCGATCGGGGGCATGCCGGCGGGGGCGTCGTCGAGTGCCGCTTCGCCCGAGAGCGCGTGAAGTTGAGTGAGCGCCTCGCGGCACTGGCGCTCGAGGGCCCGCGCCCAGGCGTCGGTGTCCGAACCCGGCGCCGCATGCAGCGCGGCAACGACGGCGCAGGCCAGGTCGGCAAGGTCCTGCAAGTCGTGGATCGCCTCGCGCGGCGTCGGTTCCCGGCGCGCAAGCGCCGACGCCAGGCAGCTGCGCAGAGGATCGAGATTCGCGCTTGCCGTCTCATCAAGGGTCTGGTGGAGCACCTGCACTGTGTCGGCCAGCCCTTCGAACAACCGCTCCGGCACGATCCCGCGATCCGGCAGCGTCAGCAGCCCGGTCTGCAGGGTGAACAGGTGCGCCGCGAGATTGCCGCTGTCGACGGTCGAGACGTAGCGGGGCGACAGGACCTGCAGCGACTGCGTGTCGTACCAGTTGTAGAAGTGAGTTCGATGGCGCGGTAGCCCGGCCATGCTCCGCAGCGACTGCCCCGTGCGCTCGATCAGCCCGCTCACCGTCAGGTATCCGAAATCGCAGGCGCCGAGGTTGGCCAGCAGCGACAGCCCCATGTTGGTCGGCGAGGTGCGGTGCGCCGTGATCGGGCCCGGAAGTTCCTGGAAATTGTCCGGTGGCAGCCAGTGGTCCTCGGGCCCGACGAATCGGTCGAAGAAGGCCCAGGTCTTGCGCGCGACGCGGCGCAGGAACTGCTGCTGCTCCGCATCGAGCCGCGACTCGCCGGCCACCGAGGGTTGACTCACCCACCACGCCAGCGCGGGCGCGCCGAGCCAGCACAGCAGGATGGGCAGGGCCGCGACGATACGATCCGGCGCCGCTCCTCCCCATGCGATGCCTGCAGCAAGCGCCGGCAGCGCGGCGAGCGCCAGAACGGGCGCGCTCCACATCGCGCGATACGACCCGACCAGCGCGGACGCGGGGCCGCCTGCCCCGTGCCGAAACTTTTCGCCGCCGGCTGGAGAGACGTTCCATTCCAGCAGGCGGCGCCGCGTCACCCCCAGGCGCCAGAGCGTGCGCAGGATCGCGCCGAGGCCGCAGGCGACCTCGTACGGAAGACAGGCGATCCGGAAGACGGCGATCGCCAGGTTGCGCCCGGCCGACGCCGCGACCGTCAGCAGGTGCGCGACACGCCCCGTCTCGCCTGGCCCCCGCAGCGCGTCCACGAGCGCCGGCAGCAGCGCGGGAACCAGGACCAGGCCGAGTCCGGCCAGAGTCCACAGCGCGGGCCGGGGCAGCACGAACCAGCCGAGCAGCAGCAGCCCGAGCAGCGCGGCCGGCGCCAGCGAGCGGCGCAGGTTGTCGACGATCTTCCAGCGCGAGAGCGTCGACAGCGGGTTCGCGAGCCGCGTCTGCGCCGGCCCCGGAACGCGGGGGAAGGCCCATCGCGCGATCTGCCAGTCACCGCGGATCCAGCGTCGCTGGCGCGCGACGTCGAGCGCATAGGTGGACGGGTAGTCTTCGTAGAGATGCACGTCGCTGATCAAGCCCGAGCGGGCATAGCAGCCCTCGAGCAGGTCATGGCTCAGCACGCGGTTGTCCGGGAACCGGTGCGCGAGCATGTGTTCGAACGCGTCGACGTCGTAGATACCCTTGCCGATGAACGAGCCCTCGCCGAACAGGTCCTGGTACACGTCCGAGACCGCCCGCGTGTACGGATCGATGCCGGGTTCGCTGCCGAACAGCTGCGCGTAGCGCGTCGGCGCCTGGCCGGCGAGGCTCGCCGCCATGCGCGGCTGCAGGATGCCGTAGCCGCCGGTCACCCTGCCGCGCACGCTGTCGTAGCGGGGCCGGTTGAGCGGGTGCGCCATGGTGGCAACGAACTGCCGGGCGGCGTCGCGCGGCAGTTCGGTGTCCGTGTCCAGCGTGATGACGTAGCGCACCGCGCGATCTTCGGGCCACTCGCCGACGATCAGCGAAAAGGCTTCGCGCCGGCCGTCGCGCAGCAGGGCG
Organism: Panacagrimonas sp.; assembly: GCA_046594215.1. Lineage (GTDB taxonomy): Bacteria > Pseudomonadota > Gammaproteobacteria > Nevskiales > Nevskiaceae > Panacagrimonas. Next base: position 31,125 of record JBKJPX010000007.1, on the reverse strand, counting down.
TTGAGGTCGCCGAGCTTGCCGCGCTTGCGCTCGTGACCCATCCAGGCGCCCTCAGCCGCGTTCCAGCGTCGCGGTCGGTGAAACAGGAAGAAACGATCGCCCTGCGCGGAGCCGTACTGCAGGTTGAGCTTGAGGATTCCCTGCTGCGCGCACTCGAGCAGCGCGGGGTCGGTCGGCAGCGTCGCCTGCGCGGCGTCGCGGAAATCGGTCAGCAGGCCGAAGCTCAGCCCTTCATCACGGTTGCCGAGGAAGCGCACTTCCAGGTTTTCCAGCAGCAACTCGATGCCACCGTCGAGCAGCGCCGGGATCACCACGAGCGTGCGGTTCTCGGACGGGATCCCCTGCGCGAAATCCATCCGCGGCAGCGGCAGCGGGCGCGCGAGCAGGGTGGCGATCCAGCTGACGACGGCCGAGGCCGCCTGGCTGGCCGCCAGCAGCGCAAGCCCTCCCAGCAATGCGAGCTGCGAGCCGCGCACGCCGGCGTCCTGCGCCTGCACCAGCAGCAGCGCGGCGACACCGGCGCTGATCAGCCCGATGGCGCCCAGGTACAGGGGCAACGCCGCGCTCGCCAGACCCCTGCGCAGCCTGGCGAGCGTTGAGCCCTCCGCGCCTATCGTGGCCTCGAGCCTGCGCAGCCCGCGATCGACGAGGTAGAAACCCACGTGTCCTTCCACCGGCATCGGCGATGCGCCGAGGGCCGCCGCCTGTGCCAGGGTCACCGCCGCACGCGCGACCTCGGACTCCGCGAGGCGGCCACGGCGGGCGACGGCCTCGACGACGTGGCGGTAGGCGTCGCGCGTCGCGAAATCCATCTCGCCGTAGACACGAGCGGGGTCCTGGTTCAGGACGCGATCGACCTCACTCAGCGATTCCACAAAACGACGCCAATCGGTTGCAGCCAGGAAGCGCAGGCTGCCGATCGTGTTGCTGATCGACACCTGTTCGGCCGCCTGCTGCTGCGTCTCCGACAGCACGCGCTGTTCGATGCTCAGGCTCAGCTCCGTGAGGCGCTGCTCGATCCACGTCAGCGGCAGCGCCAGCGACGGCCCGTGACCCTGGAGCTGGCGCGCGAGCTCGGCGACGAAGGAGCTGGTCAGCGGTGGATCCGAACGCGCCATGTCGGCGATCACCAGGATCAGACTCTTGGGATCGCTCTGCGCGATGGCACGCATGCGAGTGGCCCAGTCGCGCGCCGTCTGCAGGTGCCTGGCGGCAAGCAGAACGCGCTCGGCGAGACGTCGCAGGTTTTCGATCAGTGCCAGCCGCAGCATGATCGGGATCGCCCAGAGTTCGCCCAGCTTGAGCGGCGTGATCGTCTGGTAGGCCGCCACGAAGCGCTGCAAGGTCGCCGCGTCCACGCGGCCGTCGCCGTGCGCGATGGTTTCATGCGCCAGCTCGTAGACCCGCGGCCGCCCGCGCGATGGCCCCTGCGCGAGGCGCGGCAGTTCGCGGCTGTAAGCCTTGGGCAGATGCCGGCGCGCAAGACCGATCTGTTCCTCGATCAGGTAGAAGTTGTCGAGCAGCCACTCGGCCGCAGGCGCGATTCGCGAGGCCGACCGCGCGGCGAGCGCCAGCGCCTTACGCGCGCCGAGCAGGACCTCCTCGTTGTCGCCGAGCCTTTCGAGCAGGCCGTCGCGACCCGGCTGCGCGTGCGGCCCGTGGACGCCGGCCAGCATTCGGCCGTGCTGTTCCATCTGCTCGGCGCTGAACAGTTCGTCGACGGGCGGCGCCGGGTCCCCTGCGCTCACGGGCGCGGACGCGACCGTGCGAAGCGATCCGTGTCGCAGGATCCGCCAGAGTCGTCGCCACCTCATCGGACGTCCTTCCGGCCGGCGGCGCTCCGGCATCCCTCACGACTCTGCATGCACCGCTGTCCTCGATGGACGCCGCGCAACGAAGCTGTTTGCTTGCTTCGTCGTACGAGCGGCAGACCGCGAAGGATAGCGCGGCGACGTCGATGAGTCTGTTCGGTGACGAACGAAGCGTCCGACCGGCCCATGCCGGCAGCGCTCTTCGGGAGGCGTATCGAGGGACGCGCGCTCCCTCGATACGCCATATAGCCGAGCCGATTCCAGCAGTGCTTGCCGACGTCGGGCTGCCGGATTCAGCTTTTCGCGGAATGCGGCGACACCACAGGCGGCTTGCTCATCAGGTCGTCGTCTCCCCGTGCCGCCTTCAAGGGGATGGCGCCGGCAACCCGCGCCACGTCGCGCGCAGCTTTGGGGGTCATATCCTCACGCGCGGCTTCCTGCGCGGTGGTCGCGGGATCCGGATTCGGTTCCGCGCGGTGCAACGGCTGAATGCCATCGGGTGCGAGCCAGAGGCCTGGCTTGGCCACGTCGTTCTCGGCCGTTCCGCTCTTCGTCGCCTTGTCGTCGGTGTTGTTCATCGTGCCCTCGCTCGCACCGCGCCCGCGAAATTGCGGGTCAGGGGCGCTGTTGGGACAGCTTAGGAACGGAAAACCCGCGGCGTCGGTCTGCTGGCACGCATAGGCGCCGCCCGTACCGCGCCGGCCGTGCGGAACGGCGATCGCACGGGTCCGGACGGCCTCCGTCGCCCGACGCCGGCGCGCTGGGCAAGGCTCTCCTCAGCCGCTCGCCGCGATCCGCTTCATCGCTTCGCCGCCAGGACGTTGGCAACGGTCATATCGAAACGATGATTGCGCCATAGTCCGACGGCTGCTTCCCCGTCGTCGGCCGCTGCTCGCGCCTCGGGCCCGGGTGCGGTGCCGCGGCGGCGTGTCCCCTTGTCCCCGTCGAGTTCGCCGCGGGCCACCTCGGTCCTGGCCATCGCGAGCTGCGCGTCTGACCGCGCGCGCTCCGCCAGCTGAAGCGCCAGGAGCATCTGCCTCTTTTCGACCGCACTGCGCGCGGCCGCGAGGCTGACGCGGGCGCGCGTGAGTTCGGGCGAGGTGTAGTGGGCGACGCTGGCCAGCTCCGCCTGCGTGATGATCGATTCGGCGGCCAGCAGCGCCGCGGACGGAGGCGGCGAGGACTGCGCGCACGCAGTCAGCATCAAGAGCCCGCCCAGGAGAGCCACTCGAAAATCGATCATCGGGCAGCCTGGGCGCGCGCCGCGCCGGCTGTCCGTGCGGCATCGCACTCACTTACAGGTCAGCGGCTGGACGCTCCCGAAGGGAACCCGCGCGAACCTTAGCTCGCTGGCACGAGCCAATCGCGAAGCTGCGCGTACACCGCGGGATGGTTCAGCAGGCGCAGGTGATCGATCTGCACGTGCATCGAGCTGTCCGCGCCCGCGACGTCGAGCGCCAGGCTGCTCGGCAAGTGGACCAGGCCATCGCCGATGGTGCGCGAGATCCAGTGATCGGGCTCGCCCATCAGGCAGCCCCCGAGAAATCGGTACTTCACGCCGGGCACCGGCGCGACTTGCAGGCGATCGCGCGTCCAGAAGGCATCGGGATCACGCCCCTTCCACTCCGCCTGGCTGGTGTAGCCCCAGCGCAGGTCCTTGATGCCCAGGCTGCGCGAATCGAGCAGGCGCGCGATCGGTCGTGCCAGTGGCACGCGCTTCATGAAGTACGTGCCGATGTGCACGACCTTTTCGAGTCGCGCGCCCAGGTGCGGCGAACCCAGGCATACGACCTGGGCGAGCTGCGACACCCAGTGGTCGCCACGCGAGGCGCCGATGTCGGCCGCGGAACGTGCCACCAGTCCGCCCATGCTGTGACCGATCATCACGATCTCGCTCACGGGCACCGGCCAGTTCGCATGCAGCGTCTCGAGCGCGCGCGCGCAGGCACGCCCGTTGACGGAGATGTGCAGGCCGCTGTTGTAGCGCACGTAGACCGGCGTGTAGCCCAGGTCGCGGGCGAGCCGCTCGCCGTAGGGATCGGTCTGCGAATCCTCGGGCTTGCGGAACATCTCCCACACGTTCTCGTTTCCGCACAGGCCATGCACGAACACCGCGATGCGCGGACCGCCCGCGGGAAACGCGGCGCGCAGTCCCGGTGCGGTTAGGTCAACGCGCTGACCGTTGCGATAGACGCCGAAGCGGATCGCCAGCGGATTGCGCCGCCGCAGCATGTGGTCGCCCACCGCGCCGCTGACCGCGGCGACGAGGTCGTCCTGCAGGCGCGCGGCCTTGGGTGTGGGGGGCGCCAGCGCTGGCAGCAGCGAGGAGGTCTCGAGACTGCGCAGCGCAGTGTCCGCGCCGGCGAACAGCTCGCGCGCTGCGCCACGCACCGTGCGGTACACGCCGTCGGTGACACCGTCGTGGACCGCGCGCACCGGCTCGCTGCCGGCCTTGGTGACGGACACGACCTCGAGCGCGCGGAACGGGATGTCCGAGATCGCGCGGTGGAACTCGTGCACTCGCGTCGTGAGGTGATCGAAGGCTTCCGCGGCCAGCATCAGCGTGCCGCGTAGGCGCGAGAGGCTGCGGTGCCGCGCGTTCGTCATCATCGAAATCGGGCCCTTCGTCACGGATGGTGCTGCGGATCAGACCGGTGCAGCTTCGCGCTGCTCGAGCCACGAATTCAATGTCTCGGCCGCCACGGGAGGCGAGAACTGGGAGCCGGCGCCCAGGCGACAGCCCTGCGACACCAGCCACTCGCGCGCCTCGACACTCGATACGCCCTTGGCCAGCACCGGCAGGCCCAGGCCCTTGGCGCTGAGCAGCGCGAGCCGCAGCCGCTCCGTTGCCTGCGCGTCCTGGGGTGTGCGCGAGACCTCGTCGGGTTCGAGCACGATCAGGTCGATCGGCAGGCCCGCGACGTGATTGAGCGCCGCGAACAGCGAATCGGCGGCGCCATGCAGCGCGAAGCGCAGGCCGCGCTCGAGCAGGCGACGCATCAGCGCGGGCGGCGCTTCGCGGATCTCCTCGATGCTCTCGCTGTCGAGCGCGAACACCAGGCGTCGCGGCGGCACGCCGTGACGCTCCATGAGTTCGAACACGTGTGTGCTGAAATCCGGGTCCTTCAGCTGCCAGGCCGACAGGTTCACGATCACGGGCAAGGGAGGAGCGTCCTCGGTTCCGACGGGCGCGTCCCAGGCTACCGACGGCAGCAGCGAGCAGGCGCGGTGGATCATCCAGAGTTCCACGTCGCCCAGCAGGCCCGAACGGCCCGCCGCGCTCAGCACGTCGCGGCTGGAAACACGGCCCTGGCGCGGATGCCGCCACCAGAAATCGAACACCAGCGCGCCCAGGCGTTCCTTGCCGCCGTCGAGTTCGAACACCGGGATCGCTTCGACTTCGAACTGCTGCATCGCGATGGCGGACGGCATGCTGCGCTCGAGCTCGAAGCGGCGCCGCTTCTCGGGCGGCACTTCCATGCTGTACACGCGGTACTGGCCCGGGCCGGTCTGCTTGGCCTGGTACATCGCCGCGTCCGCGTGGCGCAGCAGTCCCTCGGCGTCCGCGTCGTCGAGCGGGTAGATCGACACCCCGACGCTGGGCGTGATGCGCAGGTCGTGCTCGGGAATCTCGAAGCGCGGCGCGAACACCTCGAGGATCTTGCGTGCGAGTCCTTCGGCGTCGTCCAGGCCGCGCAGACCCTGCGCCACGACCACGAACTCGTCGCCGCCCAGGCGCGCCACAGTGTCGGTCTCGCGCAGCACGCCCGCCAGGCGCTTGGCCGAAAGCTCCAGCACCACGTCGCCGATCTCGTGGCCATAGGTGTCGTTGATGTGCTTGAAGCGATCGAGGTCGACGAAGAACACCCCGACCAGCCGGCTCGACCGGCTCGCGGTCAGCAACGCCTGGCGCAGGCGATCGAGCAAGGTCGCGCGGTTGGGCAGGCCCGTGAGCGGATCGTGCTGCGCGAGGTAGCGCAGTCGGTCTTCGTTCGCCTCGCGATCGGTGACGTCCACGGCGATGGCCATGAACATCGGCGGCTCTTCCTCGCGCGAGAAGTTGAGGCGCACTTCCACCGGGTAGTCGCTGCCGTCCGCACGTACGTGCTTGCAGCGGTAGGTGATGTGGTCCACTTCGCCGCCGCGCAGGCGCGCAAGGTGGCCCAGGAAGGTCTCGCTCTCCAGCTCGTGGCTGATGCCCAGCATCGACAGCCGGTTGATCTCGCTGGGCTGGTAGCCGAGGTTGCGGCGCGCGCCGCGGTTGACCTCGACGAAGTAGAGCGACTGCGCGTCGAAGATGTAGACCTCCTCGGCGGCGGCGTCGAGCAGGCGGCCAAGGCGCTGCGCGAGGTTGTCGCTGCGCAGGCGCTCGGTGATGTCGCGCGCGATCACCACCAGGCCTTCGGCGCCCTCGAGGTGCATCGGCTGCACAACCAGTTCCAGCGGGAAGGTGGTGGCGTCCTTGCGCCAGCCCACGACCTTGGGCAGGCGGTTGTGGTGGCGGCCGCCGATGTAATCCGTCAGGTGCAGACCTGGCGTGTTAAGGAAAGGCACCGGCATCAGCTTGGTGATGGTCACGCCTTCGAGCTCGTCGCGTGCGTAGCCGAACATGCGCAGCGCGCGCGCGTTCGCAAATCCGATGACGCCGGCGGTGTCGGTGGTCAGCACGCCTTCGACGAGGTGGTCGATCACGCCCAGCGACAGTCGCGACTGCCGCTTGAGCTGCTCGATCAGGTCGCGCCGGTCGTCGATGACGTGGAACACCATGGCGGCGCCCGTGGGCGGCGCGCCGGAACGCTCGCGCAGCAACGCGGCCATCACCTCGACCGCGCGCACCGAGGTGTCGCGCGAGCGCACCCACAGCTCGGCGGGCTCGTACTCGCGGCCCTCGCGCAGGCAGGTTTCCGCCGGCGTCACGAGCGGCGCGTGCTGCTCGTCGAGCGGGTGGAAGATGGAATAGACCAGGCGGCCACGCGCATCGTCGGCGGACCAGCCGGTGATATCGGCCGCGGTGCGGTTCATGAAGCGGATGCGCGCGTCGCGGTCCACCACGATCAGGCCGCGCTTGAGGGCATCGAGCGCGTGCATGCCGTGCTCGCGCACCAGGTCGGTGATCTGCGAATCGTCGGCGTCCTGGCCGGACCCCTCGCCCCGCGGGTCCTCGTCGTCATCGCCCGAGTCGCGCCGCGCGCGCTGGGCCACCGACTGGCGACTGCGCGCCAGCAGTCGCGGATCGGTGAGCACCGGGCGGCGGATCACGACAAAGCCGAGCGCGGCCAGGGTTGGCAGCGCGAGCAGCAGCGCGACCCAGGCGACCAGCCGCAATTCGTCGATCGCCGCCTCGCGCACGTTGCTGGCGAAGGCCGGCGCCAGCGCGTAATCGAGCTCCCCGACCTTCACGCCGCCCTGCTGCAGCTGCAGGGTGCCGCGCTGGCTCGTGACCTTGTAGAGCCAGGCGCGTAACCGCTGGCGCGCAAGCTGCGTGAGGAACGGTACCGCGAGGCGTTCGAAGCGGCCGTCGGTGGCCAGCGGCGTACCCGCAGCGTCCTCGACCGCCAGGTAGGTCAGGCCCAATCCGGCGTCGCGCACGAGATGGCGCACCTTCTCCACCAGCGGCTCGCCGCCGCCCGAGGCGACGAGAGGCGCCAGCTGCCGGCCGGCGACGGCCAGCGCCTGCCCGCGGTTGAGATCGTCCTGCAGGTAGCCCGAGCGCAGCATCGCGCGCACCGACACCAGGCCCAGCACGAGCGCGGCCAGCATTCCACCGATGAGGGCGATGCGTCTGGGATCGATTTTGATTTTTTCCGGTGACACCCGGCCGCCGCCCCTGGTCGCACCCGGGGGGTGCGTGCCCCGATTTTAGGGAGTCTCCCGGCAAGTCACACGCGGGCGCGCGCCTCTTCGACGAAACTCCTGCTCGATCCCCTGCCGGCGACAGCCCGACGCCGGTGAATGCGAACCGACGCTTGCCGGTCCGCCCTGTTTGTATCAGTGCGTGAAGAGGAACGCCTGCAGCGACAGCTGGTCGTCCGTGGTCGTCGGGTCGTTGCCGTCCGGATCGTTCACCGGCTGCAGGCTGACGACCTGCACGTCGGCGTTGCCCACCGACAGCCCCAGCGCGGTCAGCACCGGTTCCAGGACCAAACCCGACACCACGTCGAGCACCGGCCGCACGATGTTGGTCACGGCCGTGCGCAAGGTCGTCAGCAGCGGCTGCAGCACGGCGTTGACCAGAGCCCCGATTCCCCCCGGGATCTGGGTCGTCACGCTCAGGCTCGAACTGAGCGAGGACAGCGCCGAGTCGAGCGCCGGTCCCACGTCGGTTCCGACGGCCTGCGTCTCGGAAGGAAACGGACCCTCGAAGTCGAGGGAGTCGTCCTGGTTCTGGCCCACGGTGGTCAGGGCGGAGGCACGAACGCCGACCGGGATGCCCACCAGGGTCACGTTGGCGATGTTGGCCGGCGAGATCGTGGGACTCGGCGAGTTGATGGACGCCCCGAAGGTGCCGATTCCCAGGGCCGCGATCCTGGTCTGGGTCTGGAGCGCGACCCGGTGCTCGCTCTGGCCGCGTCGCGCGCACTGCACCTCGTCGAGGTTGGCGAAGGCCTGTGCCAGCCGGATCGAGATCGGCAGGCTGATGTTGGTGGTGACCACGCCCAGGTTCACGCTGAGCAGGTTCAAGGTCAGCTCGATCTGCGCCTGGGAGGTGCTGGCGTAGGTGCTGCGATCCCCGGCGCGCGCCACCGCGATCTGCTGCGGCTCGATGACCGCGATGCGCGCGGTCACGTTGGCCACGCCTGGGACATTCACATGCAGGTTCGGAATGCTGATCGCATTGGTCCCGTTGGCCGACTGCGCCAGCGCCATCACCAGCTGCCCCACATTGATCAGCGCGTTTTCCGAGGCGCCATCCAGGCCCAGCGGCGCGACCAGTACGTTGCCCGCGGAGACCGTGCGCCCGGCGTTGGACGCCGCGGCGATCTGGGTCAGGGCCGTGCGCACGCTGCCGTCGGTCCCGTTGCCCAGCGCATTGAGGATGTTGTTGAACGAAGCCGGCAGGCTGGTCTGGGCCGCGAGATAGTCATCCACCGTGGCCACGCCGGCCGCGACCGCCAGATCGCCCAGTCGCACCGTGGTGTTGGCCAGGCCCTGGTATTGCACCGCCGTCAGCGACAGCGAACCGCCGACCAGTCCGCCCAGCAGATCGTTCACCAGCCCATTCTGGACAGCTACAAGGCCGCTTCCCACGCTGAAGCTGGTGACCGGGCGCGAGTCCGCCGCGGCGGTCGCCGTCATGATCGGGCCTGCAGTCAGCGGCAAGATGCGTGTCGGCGGCGGACGCTGCAGACGCACCTGCACCGCGGTACGCGTCGAAGCGTCGCCGCTTCCCAGCGCCTCGAAGTAGCGCAAGCCGTTGTTGCGCGACAGGCGCCCGAGCAGCACGCCGTTGCCGGGCAGGTAGCCCGCCGGCACGTTGTTGCGGATCAGGCTGTTCTGAACCTCGGTCTGCGCCACGGATTGCGCCGACGCATCGGCCACGTACCCGAGGCAGCCGTTGGCGACGCGCGCCGCGTCCAGCGCTGCGACGTTAGCGGCGCGCTGCAGGCTGCGTTGCGCGTTGTAGAGGCGCCCGATGTCGATGGCCAGCGCGAGGCTCGCGATCAGCGCGACCAGCGACACGCCGAAGTAGACGGCCACGGCGCCGCGCTGGCGCTGCGCCGAACCCGGAACGGAACTCGAGCGTGCGAAACGGCCGGAGACGGCCGCGCGCTCAGTGGCCGCTGGATTCGACGAAGTCGGTGCGATCGAGCTTTTCGGGGATCTTATGAGTGAAGCTTTCGGCATAACGGTCGTAAGTACGGTCCGCGATCTCGCCCGGAAGGGGGCGCTCCGCAGTCGAAGCCGCGCTGCCGCTGAGCTGCAGGTCGATCCAGGCCTTGGCCTCGTTGCCGAAGCCTTCGTCCTGGGCCTGTGCGAGCGGCGCCATCCCGGCAAGGGAGAGCAACAGAACAGGAAGATGGCGGCGGGACATGGCGACTCCGATGGACGACTTCAGCTCTTGCGCGAAGGACCGGCCCTGGGCCCGGTTTTCGCCTTCAGACTCTGCGCCTGCCGGCGCAACCCGGCAAGGGTTTCGTCGGACATCCCTGATTGCTGAACCAGGCGGTGCACGGAAGCTTCGTCACCGGTGACCAGCATCAGCAGGACGAGATTGGTGCGGGCCTTTGCGCTGCCTGTGCCCGCCTCCAGCTCGACCGCCGTCGCCAGTTCCGGAAGGGCTTCCGTATTCCGCCCCGCCATCATCAAGGCATACCCTAGGTCGTTGCGCATTTCAGCATCGGTAGGACGTCGCTGAACGGCCTGCTGCATCTGCCAGACGGCCGTGGGCAGATCGGTGTCGACGTTGCTCAGTCCCAGGCCGTGGTAGGCCTCCGGCGCGTACTTGGTCTTGAGCAGGTCGCGATAGATCGACTGCGCTTCCGCACGCTGTCCGAGCTTCTGGCGCGCCTGCGCCTCGAGCAAGCGCAGCTCGTCGCTGTTGCCGGTTTCCCGCACCTGCGCCTGCGTGTGCGCCAGCGCGGCGTAGTACTGGCCCTGGTCGAGCATCTTGCGGATCAGGTCGACGTGGATCTGCCGGCGGCTCTCGGGGCTGTCGTCCGGGCTCTCCCGCGCGACGGTCTGGTCGAGAACACGCTTGGATTCGGTCACGCAGCCCGACAGCGCCAGGACCAGCCCGGCCAACGCGACGCCCGGAACACCCGTCCGCCTCATGTGTTGATATCGCGCAACGCCGCGATGATCGAGATGAATGCCGGACCGGCGACGAAGATCAGCAGCGCCGGGAAGAAGAACAACACCATCACCACGGTCATGCGGCCAGACAGCAGGTTGACGAGCTCACGCATGTCCAGCGACCGCCGCTCCTCGATCACCTTGAGCGTCTCCAGCAGCGGATCGCGCACCTCGCCGCCGTAGCGGTCGACCTGCTTGAGCAGGGCCAGCACGTTGGTCAGGTCCTCGAGATCGACCGAGGCGGCCAGGTTCGAGAGCAGCTCGCCCGTTTCGCCGCCGGCCTCCATCTGCCGCAGCATCAGTTCGAATTCGCGTCCCAGTTCGGGCAGCACGCCGCGGCCCTCGCGCACGAGACTGGCAAAGGCCTGTCGCGTCGACAGGCCCGCTTCGAACAGCAACACCAGCAGGTGAATGAACAGCGGCACCTCGGTCTTGATCTTGCGCACGCGCGCCGCCGCCTTGGAACGCAGCACCATGCGCGGCAGCAGCAGGCCAAACATACCGGCCATGACCGCCATCAGCACGAACAGGATCGGCTTGCTGACCTTGGCGGCGCCGAAATACGCGAGCACGCCGACGATGCCCACGAGCAGCAACGGCGAGAACACCTGCGAGGCGTAGTAGATCGCGCGCTGGTGCGGCAGGCGCCAGCCGGCCTGCATCAGCAGGCGCGCGCTCTCCTTGCTGGTATCGATCATCGCCTCGAGCTGCTTGCCCTGCGTGGCGACCGTCTGCATGAACTGGCCGCCGGCGTCGTTGAACTCGCCGATCGGCGCGCCACCCGGGTTCAGACGATGCTGCAGCCGCGTGGACTCGCGCGCTTGCGAATACAGGAAGACCAGCGACAGGATCGCCGCGCCACCCAGCAGGATGGCACCGGCGATCAGCGCGGCGAACAGGCCGGCGCTCACCGGTGCTCACCTGCTTTGGACAGAGGTCGAAGCGATGACGTGAGCCATTCGCTCATCTCCAGCACCCCGCGGCGATCGCCATCGCGGTCGCGACCATCGTTTCGATGTGCGCTCACTCGTTGTCCTCGGTCGCGCCCAGCATGCGGTAGATCACCACGACGCCTGCGACCTGCAGCGCGATCGCCGCGATCAGCGTGATGCGTCCGCCCGTCGAGCCCCACATCTGCGCGTAGTACTCGCGGTTCTGGAAGAAGATGTAGGTGGTCAGCAGCGCGGGAATGATCGCCAGTACCACCGCGGAAAAGCGCGTCTCCGCCGTGAGTGCGCGCAGCTCACGCGCTGCCGAATCGCGAGCGCGGATCGCTGAAATCAGGCTACGGAAAACGTTGCGCAGCGAGCCGCCGTACTTGCGGTTGATCGACGCCGCGAGCGCGATGACCTTGATATCGCGGATGCGGTGGATCTCGGCCGATTCGCCGAGCACCTGGTCTAGCGGCGCGCCCAGGCGCACCTGCCGGCCGACGGACTGAAACAGCGGCTTGAGCGGTTCGGGGCTTTCGGTGGCCGCGTTGGCCAGCGATTCCTCGAGCGTGCTGCCCGCCTGAAGGATGCGCAGCCCGGCCTCGAGGAAGCCCGGCAGCTGCTCAACGATTTTGGCGCGCCGGCGCGCGGCGCGCTGGCGCAGGACACCGTAGCCGAACGCCAGCACGAAACCGATCGCGATCGTGCCGCCGACCACGCCCAGAATCAGCAGGGTGATGGGCACCATTGCACCCAGGATCCACAGCACCTTGCCCACCGTCTCGGGCTCGGCCTCGGAGCCGGCGCGCCAGGCGATGTGGCAGGCGCGTCGCAGCAGCGGGCTGCGCCGCAGCTGCGATTCACGCGTGCTGCGGGCCACTGCGTCGGGCTGGTCTCCGGCGCGCAGGCGCAGGTTGACCTCGTCGCTGCGCGAGCGCGCATCGGAATACATCAGCAGCCAGATCGCGAACACCGCCATCACGGCGGCGATCGAGAAGATGACGATCGTGACCGTCACGGCTGCGCGGCCCGCAGGTCGCGGTGTTCGCGCTTGTCCACGTCGTACGCGAAGACTTCGCGCATGAGCATGCTGCGATCATCGTGGCCGGTGATCTCGGCCACCGACATCAGGCGCCGCTCGCCGGTCGGCAGTCGCGCGACGTGCACGATCATGTGGATGGCGGCGGCGACCTGGCCGCGGAACGTGGTGTCGCTGCCGTTGTAGCCGGCGAAGCCCGCGAGCAGCTCGAGGCGATGGATGGCGTCGCGTGGATTGTTTGCGTGCAGGGTCGTCATCGAGCCGTCGTGGCCGGTGTTCATGGCCTGCAGCATGTCGAGCACCTCGTCGCCGCGGATTTCACCGACGATGACGCGGTCCGGACGCATGCGCAGCGCGTTGCGCACGAGGTCGCGCGCGGTGACGGCGCGCTGGCCCTCGAGGTTGGGCGGTCGCGTTTCGAGTCGCACCACATGCTCGTGCTCCAGGCGCAGCTCGGCAGCGTCCTCGATCGTGATCACGCGCTCGGTGTGCGGAATCCACTGCGAGAGAAGGTTCAGGAACGTGGTCTTGCCCGAGCCGGTGCCGCCGGTGACGATCAGGTTCGCGCGTCGCGTGACACGGTCCTGCAGGTAATCCAGCGCGGCCTGGCTGACGCTGCCGCCGCGCACGAGATCTTCGGCGCGCAACGCGTGCTTGCGGAATTTTCGGATCGACACGCAGGGGCCGTCGAGTGCGATCGGCGGGATGATGGCGTTCACGCGCGAGCCGTCCGGCAGGCGCGCGTCGACCATCGGCGTGGATTCGTCCACGCGCCGGCCGAGCGGCGACAGGATGCGCTGGATCACGCGCACCACGTGGGCATCGTTGACGAAGCGCACCGATGCGGTGGAGAGCACGCCGTTGCGTTCGATGAAGATGCGGTTGGGTCCGTTGACGACGATGTCGTTGACGGTGTCGTCGTCGACCAGGGCCTGGATCGGGCCGAAGCCCATGAGCTCGTCGCGCGCATCCTTGGCCAGCGCCTCGCTCTCGCGCGCGTTGACCGGCAGGCGCTGCTGCGTGACGAATGCGCGCACCTGCTCGGCGACGAAGCGCTCGACCTTGGGCAGGTCCCAGCGGTCGATATCGAGGTTGCGCTCCTCGATCTGCGTGATGAGATTGCGGTGGATCGCGCTCTTGAGCTGCTGGTACTGGTCCGAGAGGCGGAACCGCGTGATCTGCTCGGGAGTGCTGCTCATGGCCGCGATCGCCGCAGGATCTAGTTGTTGAACAGGCGGCCGAGCAGGCCGCCACCCGCTGGCGCGACCGTCGCCGGCTCGCCGGACAGCAGTGCCGCGGCGAGCTGGCGCACCCCGCCGCAGTACTCGTCCTTCGGATTGCACACGAACAGGGGCTCGCCCTGGTTCATGGACTGGATGCGGTTCGAAGGCAGCGTGGAAAGCGTGGCGGCCACCGGGATGTCGAGCAGCTCCGACAGGTTCTGAGGCTCCAGGCCCACGCGCTTGCGGTAGTTGTCGACGACCAGGCCCACGCGGTCGAGCGGGCAGTCGTCCAGGCGCAGCGCGCGCAGCAGGTACTTGCTGTGACGCGACTTGAGGATGGACTGGTCGGTGAGAAACAGCGTGCGGTCGCAGGCGCCGAGCAGTCCGCGCAACACGTCGACCGGGAGATGGCCGTCGTACGCGAGCACGACGCAGCCAAACAGGTGCTTGAGCACGCCCAGCAGCTGGACCAGCTCGTCGCCGTCGATGTGCGGGCGGCCAATCAGGTCTTCCGGCAGGCTCAGCACGTAGAGACCGCTGCCATGGCGCGTGAACGCGGTATCGACCAGGGTGGCGTCGCAGCGGCTGCCATCGTTGATGGCGTCGAGCACACCGTAGGTCTGATTCAGGTTTAGGAAGATGTTTGCAGCACCGGCCGGGACGGCCACGTCGAGCAGGAGCACGCGCTCGTTCTTGCCGAGCTTCTCCGACACCGCGAGCGCGAGATGCTCGGCGAGGAACGCGATGCCGTCGTAAGGTAGTGCGGCGGTAACGCCGAAGATGCGGCCCTGCTTGCGCCCCGCCGTCATCACCGGCGTCGTGCGGCGCAGCAGGCGCCCGAGCAGTGCCGCGACATTGGCCTCGTCGCGCTTGAGCACGAAGAAGTCGCGCGCGCCGGAGCGCATCGCGGCGAGCATCATGGCCGAGTCGCCGTCCTGGCCCAGGCCAGCGACGGCCATGTCCGGAATGCGCTCGAGCAGACGCTCGATCATCGTGGCGCGTGCCGGAGCCACGTCCGCGGAGAACTCGAAGAACACCACGTCGACGCGCCCGGTGGCATGGATGCGTTGCAGCAGGTCCTCGACCTCCGTCACGCGAGCGAGCGAGAACTCGGCGCCCGGCGCCGCGTTCTGCAGCCAGCTCAGGAAGGCCGGGTCATCCGCGACCACCAGGGCCTGGGTTCTCATGCGTTCGTCTTAGCGCGTAAAGCCGTAGGCCTGGGTGTCGAACTCGCCCTTTTCCTCGAGAATCAGGCCGCCGAATCCGGGACGGTAGTTGTCGTACTTGGTGCCGGGCAGCGCCGGCAGCGGCGCTCCCTTGGCGATCGGCCGCACGAGGTGCGGCGTCACGACCATGATCAGTTCCTTCTCCGAGCGATCGTAGGTCACCGACTTGAAGAACGCGCCCAGGATCGGGATGTCTCCGAGGCCCGGCACCTTGTCGACGTTGGCGATCAGGTTGTTGCTGACCAGGCCGGCGATCACGAAGCTCTCGCCATCGCCGAGCTCGATCGTGGTCTCGGTGCGCCGCACCGTCAGCGCGGGGACCGAGACGCCGCCGATCTGGATGCCGGCGGAGAAGTCGAGATCGCTGACCTCGGGCGCGATGCGCAGCGAGATGCGGTCCTTCGACAACACGGTCGGCGTCAGCGGCAGCCGCACGCCGAATTCCTTGAACTCGATCGTGATGGCCGCCTGCCCGCCCGCGCCGGAACCCGACTGGTTCACGGGAACGGGGAATTCACCGCCGGCCAGGAACGTGGCGGTCTGGCCGCTCATGGCGAGCAGGCTGGGCTCGGCCAGCACGCGCACCACGCCGCGGGACTCGAGCACGCTGAGCATGGCGCCCAGGTTCGAGTTGTCTCCGACGTTGGTGTTGACGATGAGGTTGAACGCGCCGGTGAGGAGGTCGGTGGGTGTGTTCGGCGAGGTGTAGTTGAAGCTGGTCTTGCCTCCGTTGTTGTAGCTCAGGTTCAGGCCGTAGCGCTTGGCGGTGGTGCGATTGACCTCGGCGATCTTGATCTGCGTCATGACCTGATAGTCGCCGGCGACCACGCTCTGGTCGACCAGTTTCTCGGTCTGGCTCGCGGCCTTGGCGCGACGGTAGGCGAGCAGGTTCGGAAGCCTGCCGTTGAGACTCGCGCCGCGTTCGATGCTCGCATCCGCGAGTTCGGGATCCGCCTTGGCGATCTGGTCGGGATCCTTGACGTCGCCTACCCGCACGCGGAATTCCCTTGGCGCCGAGGCGTTCCTGGGCCACACCAGCAAGCTGGTGATGCCTAGCTTCTTTCCGCTGATGAGCAGTTCGCGGCCGTTGACGACGTTGACGTCGGCGATTTTGGGATCACCCACGGCGATACGCTTCACACCGGCCGGCTCGCGGATGAGCTTGTGGGTGCCTACCTCGACGCGGATCAGGTTCTCCGTGAGCGCGGCAGGCGCGGCCGCCGCGGCCAGGGTCATCCAGCCTCCCAGCGCGCCGCCGACGGCGAGCGTCAGCACGGTCAGCCACCTGCGGATGCCGTTCCTAGAGTTCATGTGCGGCTGACCTGTCCCTTCTGGTGCGACCCGTGTCGTCCTGCTGAGCCCGCCTGCGCCGCGCGTGTCCGGTTCTGGATTCATGGGTCTACGGCGTGACCGATTCGACATCGCTGCCGCGATAAATCTCAACCTTCTCGTGCACGGGCGCCTTCTTCTTTTCGTTGGGCGGCGGCGTGACCATCGACAGCTGCTTGGCGGTGTAGGCCATGTCGGGCACCTTCTTCGCGGCCTCGGCCTTGAGGGCCTCCTCGCTCAGCGGAAGTGCACTGACAGGCGTGTTCTCCGGCGTGGCCAGCGGAAGCGCGGGCCCGCCGGGGGCCGGCGCGACATCGGTCGCGACGACACCGCCGTGCAGTGCAAGCCGCAGTTCGCCGAGGCTTGCGCCGAGCATCAGCCGCGTCGTGTCGTTCCTGGGGACGGCGAGCACCGCGGTGCGCTGCTTGCGCGTGCGGCGGTCCGAGGTCTCCTCGTCCTTCAGTCCCTCGGGACGGTCGACCAGCAGTTCCTGGTAGGCCAGCACGCGGGTGTTCTCGAGCAGGATGCGCGCCTGTGTCTCGGCGACGTCGGCGGTGCCACGCAGGTAGACCAGCACGTCCACGATGTCGCCCGGCCGCACGAAACCGCCGACGCCGATGATGTCGCTGACTTCCACCGATACGGCCTGGAAACCCGGCGGCACCGACTTGGCCAGCACGTTGCCCTCGGCGAAGTAGCGTTTGGTGACCGGCGCGCCTTGGTCGACGTCGACCAGCGGCTCCTTGCCGACCACGTCCTCGATGCTGGTGTAGTAGTCGCGCGGCGCAACCGGGATCTCGGCCAGCACCACGTCGTCCTTGCCGATCTTCTTGTAGGCGCCCAGTGGCTTGACCGCGACCACGGCAAGGATCTTCGGCGCTTCCTGCGACTGCTTCTGCAGTTGCGCCTGGGCGCGTTCAGAGTTTTCCGCATACTGCCGGCTGACGCGATAGCCCACGAACGCCAGCACGATCGTCAGGAGGATCGCGATCCCTGCGACGACCTTGGCAGCGGTACTGCTGATCATTCGAAAGCCCCCGGATTCGAGATGCCGTGCGACGGGAACGACGCGACGTCGACGCCTCCCGGTGCTCTTGAGACGCGGTTCAAACGCGAGCCACGGCCTGCGCCGTCATGGTAGCCGGTAACGGCGGGAAGCTGCCCATCAGCGGCAGGTTGAAGCTGGCGAACAGCTGGCTCGACCCGGTCAGCGGCAAGGTGATCGTAACGACCACCGCATCCGACGCGGCCTGGCAGGCGCCAGTGGCGCTGCCGGTGTCGGCGCAGAACTCAACGGTGGTGACCACGTTGCTGCGCACCTGCAGCGGCATCCAGGAGATCACGGAGCGCGCAGTGTTGATAGCGGCATTGCGGACGGTGACGTCGTAGGCCGCGATTCCAGGCTGCACGTCGACCGCCGCCTCGGCGGCTTCCTGAGCGGCGAAGGTAATCGACTGCTTCAACACGAAAGCATACGAATAGACGATCGCACCGTAGATCAGCGCGAACACGATCGGGAAGATCAGCGCAAATTCCACCGCGCTGGCGCCACCCTGGCGGCGTCGGACAACGGGACTGCGGTTGCGGGAAATCGTCTGCATGTGCCTCATGCCTGAAAGGCCGGCGCGAGAAGCGCGCCGAGGAATCCTGCCGCAATTGCCGGCCCAGCGGGGAATCGCCGTTGCGACCCCTGCGTCGCGCGCGAGCGCCAGGCGATCCAGGCCGCGAGTGCACCGAGCACCAGCGCCATGCCAAGCAACATCACGAGACTGCCCCTGGGGCCGACGAACCACCCGCAGCAGGCGGCGAACTTCACGTCACCACCGCCCAGTGCCCGCATCAGGAAACCCGGCGTCAGCACCAGCAGCGGGATCAGCAGGCCAGCGAGACTGGCGACCAGTGTCTGATCCAACCATCCACGGTCACGCATCAAGAAGGCCGCGACACCCGGAATCAGCGCGGCGAGCAGCAGCAGGTTTGGAATCCGCCGCGTCGCCGCGTCGCCGATGGCGACACACAGCGCCCAGACCAGCAGCGCTGCCGTCACCACGGCGACGAGCCCGGTTACGGGGCGGCACCGCCACCCGCGGCGTCCGACAGGGCGCTGGCCGTGTTGTCGAACAGCAGGTTGAGGTTGTCGCCCATCAGAATCAGCACCGTGATGACGGCGACCGCGATGAGGCCGACGATCAGGCCGTATTCCACCGCACTAGCACCTTCTTCGCTGCGCAGAAGGGAAGAGAGTTTGTTGATCAACATGGCTCAAGCTCCGTATTTCGATGTGCCGAACCCGACTCAGTCGGCAGGGGCACTATGCGCAGAGGTGGAAGACACGTCAAAGCTCCATGCGGTGCCGATTTCTACCGCTTGTCGGTTACGCTCCGGGCCCTCCCGTTCGTTCCCGAAACCGCTCCGTTCAGCGCCCGAATCGAGATGACCACCTACGCGATTGGCGACGTGCAAGGCTGCCACGACGAGCTCGTGGAACTCCTCAAGGTCGTCGGATTCGATCGCGCGCGCGACCACGTGATCCTCGTCGGAGATTTGGTCAACCGCGGGCCGAATTCCTTGGGGGTCCTGCGCCTCGTGCGCAGTCTCGGCGACGCCGCTACGACGCTGCTCGGCAACCACGACCTGCACCTGCTCGCCGTCGCGCACGGCGGGCGCACGGGGCGTCGCGACACGCTCACCGGCATCCTCGCGGCTTCCGACTGCGACGAGCTGCTCGACTGGCTGTGCCGTCAGCCCTTGGCGTGGCGGCACGCGCCCACTGGCATGCTGTTCGTACACGCAGGCGTCCCGCCGCAGTGGACCGCCGGGCAGACGCTGGAACTCGCAGCCGAGGCCAGCGCGCTGATCTCCGGCCCGGAGGGACGCCGATTCTTCTCCCGCATGTACGGCGACGAGCCCGATCGCTGGAAGGACAAGCTGCGTGGCCCGGAGCGCACCCGCTTCGTCGTGAACTGCCTGACACGCCTGCGTTACTGCCATGCGGACGGCCGGCTGGACCTGCGACCGAAGGGCGCCCCCGGCACCCAGTTGGAAGGCCTGATGCCCTGGTTCGCGGTGCCAGACCGCGCGAGCCGCGACACCGACATGGCCTTCGGCCACTGGTCAACGCTGGGCCGCGTGCACTGGCCCGAGTACCGCGTGCACGGGCTCGACACCGGTTGCGTCTGGGGCGGCAAACTCACGGCGCTGGCGCTGGAGACCGGACAACTCACCACCGTGGCGAGCCGCAATCCGCGGGATCCGGAGGAGCCGGCGGACTGAAGGCGCGGAGCGTCCTGGTCGAGGGAGCGGCGAGGAAGGGTTGGACGTCGCGAGCCCTCGACCGTGCCCGTTTAAAAGAGCCCGCCCCGACCGTTATCCGCATGAGTGTAATGAGGGAGAGGAGCTCAGGAGCCAAAAAAAGGCCCGGTTTTGCCGGGCCTCGAATGGAACCACCTCAGTGCTGTTCGATCAGTGGCGCGGTTTGAACACCGGCTGCTCGCCTGGCGCAAGCTCACGCGGCTTGAGGATGAAGGAGGCGATGGCAGGCAGGATCAGGATCGCGCCGAACATGTTGCCTGTGAACATGAAAACCAGCAGCGCGCCCATGTCGCGCTGGAACTGCAGGCCCGACCACAGCCACGTGGCCACGCCGAAGCCCAGAGTCACGCCCGTGAACACCACGGCCTTTCCTGTCATGCGCAGCGTCTTGTAGTAGGCATCCTTGGGCTTGAAGCCGCCCGCCAAGGCGTCCGCGTAGGTCGCGTAGATGTAGATGCCGTAGTCGACACCGATGCCCACGGCCAATGCGACCACGGGCAAGGTCGCCACCTTCATGCCGATGCTCAGGATCGCCATCACCGCGTAGGCCATCCAGGAGATCAGCGCCAGCGGCATCATGATCGCCACGATCGACTGCCATTCGAAGAACGACAGGTACACGCAGATCACGATCGCGATATAGACGTAGAGCAGGATGGGCTTCTCGAGGCGATGCACTTCCTCGTTGGTCGCCGCCATGACGCCCACGTTGGCTGTTGCGAGCGCGAAGTTCACCGGGCAGGCCTTGTCGAAACCCGCCAGCTTGGTCTCGGCCTCGGTGACCTTGGCCACCGCCGCCTTGACGCTCTCCTGGTTCGGGATCTCGAGCTCGGGCAGGTCGGGATGCTTCTTCTTGAGCTTGGTGATGACCTTCTGCTGCTCGAACTTGAGATTGCCGACCGAGCGGCGCGCCTCGAGCTTTTCCTCGCAGTACTTCGCGTTGACGTCCTTGTGCGTGTCGAAGAACGTGGCACCGTTTTCCTTGTTGAAGTCCTTGGTCGTCTGCACCACGCCCGCGATCGTCGAAGCCTTGTGGTCCTTCATGAAGACGAACAGCGCCATCGCCGAGCAGTTGGAGTTGAGCAGCCCCGATGAGGTCGGGATCGGCGTGATCGCCTGCACCATCGTGTACTGGTTGCGCGGCAGCACCTTGAAGCGCGGGTTGGCTTCCGAGAACGCGGAGTTCACGGTCTTGGCAACCGCAGGCAGTGACAGGCTGGACTGCACGCCCGTGGTGTTGTCCATGCGCCAGCCGAACCGGTCGATCTGCTCCATGACCTCGTGCTTCACGCAGGCTTCCGGATCGGTCTCCGCAACGACCTTGAAGATGTCGAGGCCGATGGCGAAGTTCGCCACGACTTCCGCCGTGTCCTTGTTGTAACGCGAGTCGGGCAGCAGCTCGGGCACGCCGGCCTGGCTGTCGCCGACCTGCAGCGCCTTGCCCTGCCACAGACTCCAGCCGAACAGGACGCCCATGATCATGATCGCGGTCACCGCAGCCTTCGGGTTGACCATGTTCGACAGCAGGCGCCAGAGCGGATCGAAGATGCTGTCGCGGCGATCCTGCTTGGCGACGAAATCCTTGATGTCCTTGATCTCGATCCAGGTCAGCCAGATCGGCATCATGATCTTGTTGGTGATGATGATCGCCAGCATGCCCAGGCATGCGTTGATCGCCATCTCGCGCACGATGTCGATCGGGATCAGGCCGATCATGGCGAAGCCGGCCACGTCGGTCATGATCGCCATCGTTCCGTAGATGGCCAGGCGTCGCCACGTGAACAGCGAGGCATCGAAGCTGTTGCGCTTGTTCTCGGCGATCTCGCCGACCCAGGCGTTTACGTACTGCACGCCGTGGCTGACCGACACCGCGAGGATCAGGAACGGCACGAGGATGGCGAAAGGATCCAGGCCGAACCCGAGCAGATGCAGCAGGCCGAACTCCCAGATCACGGCCGTGACCGAGCAGATCAGCGGCAGCATGCCGAGCTTGAAGTCGCCGACGTACAGCCACAGCAGGATGCCGGTGAAGATCAGGGTCAGGAAAAAGAATCCGACGACCGCAAAGATCTCCTCGATGATGTCGCCGACGACCTTGGCGAAGCCGATGATGTGGATGTTGACGTCGGGGTTGTACTGCGGGTTGTCGACTTCTTCGAAGCTGGTGTCGCCGCCCTTGATGTCGACAACCTCGGTCTTGCCTTCCTCGATGGGGTAGGCGTACTCGAAGGTCTTGATGTACTGCTTGAGGCCGAGCTTGACGAAGCCCTCCGCCACGGGTGTTCCCGCCTTGATCGTGACTTCCTTGCCCGAAGACAGCTTGACCGTCTTGTCCTTCTTGAGCTTGTACACCAGCTTCTTCGGGTTGATGAAGCGGCCGCGCAACTTGTCCTCGAGGTCCTCGGCGACGCGGCCATAGTCCAGCTTCTCGCCGGTGACCGGGTCGATCTCGAGCAGCTCGGAGAAGATCAGCGCGCCGGTCTGGTCGGTGGTGGTATAGCGGCCGACGTGGCCGCCCTTGCTCACGTTGGCCTTGACCAACGAGAACATCTCGGGGTTCGGTGCGTAGTCGGCAGGGATGACGTTGCCGCCCTTGAAGCCGCCCTCGACGACTTCGATGTAGCGCACGTCCGGGGTGAACAACGAGGACACACGCGAACGATCCACGCCCTTGAGGAAGAAGACCTCGTCGGTGGCCTGCTTGAGATTGGACAGGAACTTGTCGTTGTAGATGTCGCCCTTGCCCTCCTTCTGCATGATCGCGACGAGCACCGTGTTGGCGCCACCGAAGTCCGCCATGTACTGCTTGAGCACCTGCATGTACGGGTGTTCGAGCGGCACCGACTTGTCGAAACCCGCGTCCGGCTTGATCAGGCACATCTGCCAGAACAGCACCGCGGTGACCGCGAGCAGGATGCTCATGGTCAGCTTGCGCCTGGCATAGATGATCGGCTCGATAGCGGCCAGGATCTTGTGGGCGGTGCTTTCCTTGCCGTCGCCGTGCTCGTTGCTCATGTGCGTTCCCTCGAATTCTTCGTTTTGCCGATTCGCCCGGGGCGAATCAGAGACCCACGTGGCTCACGCCCAGCTCGCCCACCGCCAGCACGCCGCCCTTCCAGGGAATCGCGCCCGACAGCGTGCCGGAGCCCGTGACGCCGGCCATCGCCTGCACCTTGGTGTTCTTGACCTGCCCGCTCTTCGTCAGGATGGCGACCTCGCCTGCCAAGCCCACCATCGCGATGTCGCCCGAGGGCAGCAGCGTGCCGCCGAAGAAGGAGGCCACCGTCTTCACGTCGATCTTGGTCCAGGTTCCGGTGCGGACGTCGTCGGTGGTATAGACGTTGCCTCGCAGGCCGAAGATCACCGCGCCTTTCTCGCCGTGCGGCACGGCGCCGTATAGAGAGCCGTCGTAGGGCGAGGTCAGGCGTTCCCAGGTCTTGCCGTCGGCGGACACGCCCATCATCCCGGTCTCGCCCACCAGGAAGAACTGGCCGTTGGTCAGGCGTGTGATGGCGTTGAGATGCAATTCCTCCTCGCGGATGGGCGCGGCTTCGAGCTCTGCCCAACTGGCGCCGCCGTCGCTGGTGGTCATGAACAGGCCGTAGGCGCCAATCGCCATGCCGTTGTTGCCGTCGGTGAACAGCACGTCGAGGAAGGGCTTCTCGAGCTCCGGCTGAAAGTTCTGCAACTGCCAGCTCTTGCCGCCGTCCTTGGTGTGCAGGATCACGGCGTCGTGTCCCACCGCCCAGCCATTATTCTCGTCTGCAAACTCCACCGCCGTGAGCGTCGCGCGAACGGGCACTTCCACCTGCGCCCAGTTCAGCGCGTCGTTGGACACGACGATGTCGCCGCGATCGCCGACGGCGACGAGGTGCTTGCCGGTGTTGGCCACGCTGAGCAGCAGCGCGTGGGCAGCCAGGTGGGCCATTTCCGACGGTCGCGCCTTGACGGGCGCGGCGGGGACCTCGGGCTTTTCAGCAGCGGCGTCCGTGACCGCCTGAGCTGGGTCAGCCGCGCCGCCGTCGCTGGCGGCCGGTGCTTCGGCCGCGGGGGCGGCTTCGGCTGCCGGCTGTGTGGCGGCCTCGTCCTGCGCGATCACCAGCGTGCCGAACGCGAACGCCGCGCCGCATGCGAGTGCCTGGATTCCTCGTCGCATCGTTTCAATCATGGACCCGTACTCCCTCGTCAGCTCCCGTGCACGCGGCGGCCTCGTGGGTCGAGGGGACGCGAACCGGTTCGAAATCAGATGTCGCGATAGAGGAATGTTTGCATCGGACATTGGGAAGGCCCGAACACGGCGCACACGCTCCGGCCAGCCTCGCTCCCTGCCCGCATGCTCCCACCTCTCGCTGAGGGCCGCCCGTGCGGCTTTTTTAGTTGTCGTACGGGCATTTCATGCGTTGCCCGACTCTGCCGGACTTGTAGCAGAGCACCCTGACCCGCGCAACGCTTTTTGCCCACGGACGCTGTCGTGAATTGAGACCGCGAATCTCAGCTCAACCAGACCAGCGAGGCGATGCGTCCGCAGTTGCCCTCTCGGCGATGCGAAAAGAAGTCCGCGGATTCCGAAAGGGTGCAGCGATCGCCCCCGTAGACGGCCGTGACGCCCGCCGCAGCGAGCCGCGCACGGGCAATCGCGTAGAGGTCGCACCACCAGCGCCCCGACGCCTTGGGCGTGAAGGCACCCGCCGGCAGGACCATCGTGCTCTCGAAGGCCGCGAGCACTTCCGTTCCGACTTCGTAGGCGGTCGGGCCGATGGCCGGCCCCATCCATGCGCTCAGAGCGGCCGGCGCAACCGGCAAGGACGAAAGCGTTTGTTCGAGCACGCCCTCGCCCAAACCTCGCCAGCCTGCGTGGGCGGCGGCGACGCAGCTGCCATCGTTGGCGGCGAACAGCACCGGCAGGCAGTCAGCGCTCATGATCACGCAGGGAGTTTCGGGACGATCGGTCCACGCGGCGTCGGCCCGCGGGGCGAGGATCTCGTCGTCACCGATTCGAACGACGCGCGTTCCGTGGATTTGTTCGAGCCAGGCCGGTTCGCGGCGCAGCGCCGCCGCCGAACGCAGGCGCCGCCGGTTTTCGGCAACGTTCGCCGGATCGTCGCCGACATGCATGGCGAGATTGAGGGAGTCGTAAGGCGACGGACTGGCACCCCCGTCACGCGTGGTGACGCAGGCACACACCCGCGGGTGACGCGGCCAATCCGGTTCGATCAGCCGCATTCCGAATCAGTGTCGGCGTCTGCCGCCGCCACCCGGACGACCACCGCCACCGCCACTTCCGCCTCCACGCCGCGGCGGACCGGTGCGCGGACGTCGCGGAAGACGCGGCGGCTCGACCCAGTCCACAGGCATCCACTCAGACGGAAAGGTCTCCGTGGGCAGCCGCATTCCGATGTAGCGCTCGATGTCGGGCAGCGAGTAGACCCAGGTTTCGCAGCACAGCGAGATGGCATCGCCAGACTCGCCGGCACGCGCGGTGCGGCCGATGCGATGCACGTAGTCCTCGGCGTCCTGCGGCAGGTCGTAGTTGATGACGTGGCTGACCGCCGGGATGTGAAGGCCGCGCGCGGCCACGTCGGTGGCGACCAAGATCGGTAGCTTGCCGTCCTTGAAGTCCTCGAGGAGACGCAGGCGCTTGGTCTGCGGCACGTCGCCGGAGATCGTGTGGGCGTCGAAATGGTTGGCGCGCAGGGCGTTCTCTACTTCCTCGGCGCCGCGCTTGGTATTGATGAAGATCAGCGTGCGTAGCGGGTCGTGGTGTCGCAGCAGGCCGACCAGCACCTTGAGCTTGTCCTCGTTGGCCACGTGGATCAGCGTCTGGCGTACGCGCTCAGCGGTGACCTGTTCAGGTTCGATCGTGACCTTCTGGGGGTCGTTCATGTGCTCGTAGGCGAGCTCAAGAACACGTTGCGACAGCGTCGCCGAGAACAGGTAGTTGCGGCGCTCGTTGGGCGGCGGCATGCGCCGCAGCAGGTAGCGGATGTCGGCGATGAAGCCCAGATCGAACATGCGATCGGCCTCGTCGAGCACCACCACTTCGATGTGCTTGAGGGTATAGATATCCTGCTTGTAGTAGTCGATCAGCCGACCGGGCGTGCCGATGAGGATGTCGATGCCGGCCTGGATCGCCACGCGCTGGGATTCATACCCCGTGCCGCCGAAACACACCGCCATGCGCAGACCGGTTTCGCCGCAAAGCTGGAGTGCGTCCTCGTAGATCTGCACTGCGAGCTCGCGCGTCGGCGCCAGCATGAACGCACGCGGTTGGCCATCGGGCCCCGTTCGCGGATTCGTAAGCAGGCGATGCATGGTGGCGAGCAGGAACGCCGCGGTCTTGCCCGTCCCCGTCTGCGCTTGACCGGCAAGGTCCCGCCCTTCGAGCGCGAGCGGCAAAGTCTGGGCCTGAATGGGGGTGCAGCGGTCGAAACCGCGCTTGGCGACGGCGTCGATCAGTCCCGGGTGCAAGGGAAGGCTGTCGAAACGAATATTGGATAAGTGGTCAGCTTGCATGGAATCGTCGCGAAGAGGGGCGCTTGCAAGCCCTCGGGGAATCCGCTCAAATAGAGACACCCTCGGGAATCGAGAGCGCCGGAAGAGCAGGTGCTTGGCACTCCCGCTCCGATCGGTTCCCCCGCAGCAAGCGTCCATCATAACCGCCCGATCCCGCCGATGCGTGGTTCGCATCGCGCGATTTCAGGACAGGTCTTGAGTGGGATCAGGCACAGCCCCATCTTCTCCTCGCGCGCATTACGTCGCGTTCATGCACACCGAGGCATTCCCCATGAGCGAGCACATCTCTGCTGTCACCGATGCGTCCTTCGAACAGGACGTCCTGAAGTCCGGGACGCCGGTCTTGGTGGATTTCTGGGCCGAGTGGTGCGGGCCCTGCCGCATGATCGCGCCGATCCTGGAACAGGTCGCCGCCGAGAATGTCGGAAAGCTGAAGGTCGTAAAACTCAACGTGGACGAGAACCCGGGCACGCCGCCCAAGTTCGGCATCCGCGGAATCCCCACGCTGATCCTGTTCAAAGATGGACAGGCAGCGGCCACCCAGGTCGGCGCCGTACACAAGGCGCAGTTGACCGCTTTCGTCACTCCGCATGTCACAACCGCCTAAACCCCCCCGCATGATGAAGCACCGTCGTCGTCACAACGGTCCCCGAAACAACAACGGTAGTAACAACAACCAGCGTCAGGGGAACGGCGGCGGTAACCAGCACGAGGGACTCCCGGTCGACATGACCGAGGAGGAGTTCGAAGCTGAGATTGCGCAACAGCAGGCTGCGGCCCTTGCGCAGCAGTCGCCGGACGGTTCGCTGACGGTTCCGCAGTCGCCGAATGGGCTGGATGGACTGCCGGAGGACAACGACGGTGGCGGTCCCACCAACGGCCAGGCACCGCCCCGTCCGCAGCAACAGGAATTTCGCGCGCCGGGCGAGCCGCCCAAGATTCTGCGCATCCCGGACATCAAACGGCAGAGCGCCGCGGCGCTGCTCGAACTGGCTGAAGCCCAGGGCCTCGAGAACATCGCCCGCGTCCGCAAGCAGGACTTGGTGTTCAACCTGCTGAAAGCTGCGGCCCGCCGCGGTGAGCACATCATGGCCGACGGCGTGCTGGAGACCATGCCGGACGGCTACGGTTTCCTGCGTGGCTCGGACAGCTCCTACCTCGCTGGCCCTGACGACGTCTACATCTCGCCTTCGCAGGTCCGTCGCTTTTCCCTGCGTACCGGCGACACCGTCTCGGGTCGTGTGCGCGCTCCGAAGGACAACGAGCGCTACTTCTCGCTGCTCAAAGTCGACTCGATCAACTACGAGTCGCCCGAGGTCAGCAAGAAGAAGGTCAGCTTCGAGAACCTTACGCCGCTGTTCGCGGACGAGCAGTTCAAGATGGAACGCGGCAATGGCACGACCGAAGACATCACGGCGCGCGTCATCGACATCGTGGCACCGTTCGGCAAGGGGCAGCGCGGTCTGATCGTCTCACCGCCAAAGGCCGGCAAGACCATGATGTTGCAGAACATTGCGCAGTCCATCGCCGCGAATTATCCCGACGTTTACCTGATCGTGCTGTTGATCGACGAGCGCCCGGAAGAAGTCACGGACATGCAGCGCACGGTGCGTGGTGAAGTCGTTGCGAGCACCTTCGATGAACCTGCGTCGCGCCACGTACAAGTCACGGAGATGGTGATCGAGAAGGCCCGTCGCCTAGTCGAGCACAAGCGTGACGTCGTGATCCTGCTGGATTCGCTCACTAGGCTTGCCCGTGCCTACAACACGGTTGCGCCGTCATCCGGCAAGGTTCTCTCCGGCGGCGTCGACGCCAATGCCCTGCAGAAGCCCAAGCGCTTCTTCGGTGCGGCCCGAAACATCGAGGAGGGCGGCTCGCTGACGATCATCGCCACGGCGCTGATCGAGACTGGCTCGAAGATGGACGAAGTCATCTACGAGGAGTTCAAGGGTACCGGCAACATGGAGGTGCACTTGGAGCGTCGCATCGCAGAGAAGCGCATCTTCCCGGCTATCAACATCAATCGTTCCGGGACGCGCAAGGAAGAGCTGATGATGAACGAGAAAGATCTGGGGAAAGTCTGGATCCTTCGCAAGTTGTTGCACCAGATGGACGAACTCGCGGCGATGGAGTTGCTGTTGGATCGCATGAAGGTGACCAAGACAAACGAGGCTTTCTTCGACTCGATGAAGCGCAACTGACGCAGTGTTTCTTTGGGCGCCTACCCCGCTCCGGTCGACCACACCGGTAACGCGGGCCTAAAATCCGGTCCCGATGGTTCCGTGAAAGGGACAGAGCCGACGAGCGATTGAGATCTCGCGCCAGCGTCTCGCTCAATGAACTCGTGCCCTACTGAAATTTGGGCAATTGCGCAGACTTGCGCCGATCAGGTCGGCTTTCGCCCGATGGCCCTGTAGCCGATGTCCTTCCGGTATTGCACGCCGCTCCAAGTAATCTGGCGCACTCCGGCGTAAGCAGCGCGCTGTGCGGCAGCGACATCCTCGCCTCGGGCGACCACACACAGAACGCGCCCTCCAGCGGTCACGACGCGTCCCTCCGCTTGGGCCGTGCCCGCGTGGAATACCTTGGCGCTACCCAAGTCGGCGTCCAGCCCATGGATCACGTCCCCCTGGCGTAGCGTCCCGGGATAACCCGCGGCGGCCATGACGACCCCGAGCGCGGGCTGATCGCTCCACCGGACGGTCACCTGATCCAGCCGGGAGTCGACAGCAGCGTCCAGGAGCTCAAGCAGATCGGACTCCATCCGGAACAGAATCGGCTGCGTTTCCGGATCACCCATCCGTGTATTGAACTCGAGCACCTTGATGCCGCCCGAGCGGTCAATCATCAGGCCGGCGTACAAGAACCCGGTGAACGGATTGCCCTCAGCGATCATCCCGGCCAAGGTCGGCTCGATAACCTCCTTACACACGCGGGCATGGATCTGGGGGGTGACCACCGGAGCGGGCGAATACGCTCCCATTCCCCCGGTATTCGGACCCCGATCACCATCCAGTATGCGCTTGTGGTCCTGGCTGGTCGCGAGCGGAACATACTGGCTTCCGTTGGCTACCACGATGAAGCTGGCCTCTTCTCCGTTTAAGAACTCCTCGATTACCACGCGCGAGCCGGCTGCGCCTAAGGCATTGCCCGACAGCATGTCTCGCACCGCCGCCTTTGCTTCGTCGAGGGTAGTCGCGACGACCACCCCCTTTCCAGCCGCAAGGCCGTCCGCCTTGATGACGATCGGCGCTCTGCACGAGTCCAGATAAGAGACGGCTGCGTCGGCCTCCGAAAAAACCTCATAAGAAGCCGTAGGAATTCGATGGCGCTGAAGGAAATCCTTTGCATACGCCTTCGAACTCTCCAGACGGGCGGCAGCCCGGCTGGGTCCGAAAATACGCAAGCCTGCCGCGCGAAATGCGTCGACTACGCCCAATGACAGGGGAGTCTCCGGCCCAACGACCGTCAGGTCTATGCCTTCGGCGGTAGCTAGTGCAATCAAGCCAGCGATATCGTCGACAGCGACTTCGGCATTGCGACACTTGGGCTCACGGTCGGTGCCTTGGTTGCCGGGAGCCACTAGAACCGTTTCCACGTGTGAAGAAGCGGCCAATTTCCAAGCTAATGCATGCTCACGCCCACCAGAGCCAATTACGAGTATCCGGATAGGTTCATTCATTGGAGAAAGACGCCAAAGTCGCTCGACCGTCGGAACGCGCCAGCTGCGCGTCGCTCCACCATCGAGGTCGACGGATTGCGACGTGGAACAATTTAGCATAGCGTCTGGAAAGGGAGGAGTTGCGAAACCGCTTAGGGATTCTCTGATTTGCTGGTGTTCTGACGCACGAGAGTTTGATGGATTGAGGATCCGAGGCCTGATCGCGAGCTGTTGCTTGCTCTGATCGGGGGTTCGGTGCCCCTTTCGCGGTGTCGCAGGCGGATTACGCCTGCTGAAGCTTCATCAAGTGCCCGCGCATCATGTACAGATTGCTCAGCGCGCAGGTGACCTGCAGCCGGTGCAGGTTCTTCGCCAGCCCGCGATAGCGCACTTTGGTGAAGCCAAAGCGCAGTTTGATCACGGCGAAGACGTGTTCGACCTTGGCTCGCACCTTGGACTTGGTCCGGTTACGTGAGCGCTCGGCTTCATCGAGCACGCCCAAGAACCGATAGCGCCGGTTGGTGAAGTCGCGAGCCTGGGGCGCGGCCCTGCGAATCGCCTCGCCCTGACCCCGATATGCCTGGTCGCCCCATACCCGCGTCTCTTCGCCATGCAGCAGCTCCGGCAGCACCCGGCTGTCCGCCACATTCGCTGCCGTCGCCACCACCGAGTGGATCAGCTTGGTCCGGCTGTCGACGCCCACATGCGCCTTCATCCCGAAGAACCACTGGTTGCCCTTCTTGGTTTGGTGCATCTCGGGGTCCCGCTGCTGTTGCTGGTTCTTGGTCGAACTCGGCGCGCTGATGATCGTGGCATCCACGATGGTGCCGGTGCTCACCTTGATGCCTTGGTCTCGAAGGTAGTGCTGAACCTGCTCAAACAGCGGCTTGCCCAGCGTGTTGCGCTCCAGCAAGTGGCGGAACTTGCAGATCGTGGTTTCGTCCGGCGGCGGTGCCAGACCCAGGTCGATGCCCGCAAAGCTGCGCATCGAGGCCGAGTCGTACAACGCTTCCTCGGCACCCGGGTCGGAAAGATTGAACCACTGCTGCAGAAAGTAGATTCGCAGCATCTGCTCCAGTGGCATCGGCTTGCGACCGCCAGCCTCACCCGTGAAGTAGTACGGCTCGATCACCTGACATAGGGAAGACCAAGGAATCACCCCGTCCATCTGCGCCAGAAACTTCGCCCGCTTGGTCGTCCGCGAGAATTTCTCGAACCCACTGCCCAGCGTCACTTGCTTCATCGGTCTTGCCCTCAATCCGTCCCAGATCTAGAAGCAAACAACG
>JBKJPX010000104.1:0-7090 GCA_046594215.1 Panacagrimonas sp. | reverse complement strand
GCTCGCCAGCACGCTCGAGTCGGCCTTCAAGGCCAAGAGCGTCGACGATCTGTTCAAGGAGCTGGGCACCACGCCCACGCCGAGCGATCAGATCACGCTGACCACGCCGGACATCGCGGAAAATGGCGCGGTGGTTCCCGTCTCCATCGTCAGCAATCTGCCGAAGACCGAGCAGATCCTGGTGCTCGTGGAGAAGAACCCCAACCCGATGGCGGCGGCCTTCGATATTCCCGAAGGCACCGAGGGCTCGGTGAGCACGCGCGTGAAAGTGGCCCAGACGTGCAACGTCTACGCCGTGGTGAAAGCCGACGGCAAGTACTACAGCGCGGTGCGGGAAACCAAGGTCACGCTCGGCGGCTGCGGCGGCTGATCGACCAGGAGAATCAACATGGCAAGTCCGATGAAGATCCGCGCCTCCACCAAGGATGGCGTCACCGAAGTCAAAGCCCTGATGTCGCATCCGATGGAGACCGGACTGCGAAAAGATCCGGACGGCCAGCCCGTGCCGGCGCACTACATCAACGAGGTCACGGCGCTGCACAAGGACAAGGTCGTGCTGTCGGCGGTCTGGGGGCCAGCCGTTTCTCAGAACCCATTTTTGCAATTCAGGTTCAAGGGCGGCGCGCCCGGCGACAAGGTGGTGGTGTCCTGGAAGGACAACCTGGGCGAATCCCGCTCGGATGAAGTGGTTCTGGCCTGACTCGCGAACCACCGGAGCGCGCTGACATGAAATCGATCTGGATGCTGGGACTGTGTGCCGCGAGCGCGTGGGTCGCGATGCCGCTGTTCGCGCAGGACGACGCCAACATCTTCTCGCAGTACCGGGCGATGATGGGCGACGACAATCCTGCGGAGCTGGTCGAGATCCAGGGCGAAGAACTCTGGAAGACGGCGCGCGGACCGAACAAGGTCTCGCTCGAGCAGTGCGACCTGGGTCTGGGCAAGGGCAAGGTCCCCGGGGCGTACGCGCAACTGCCGCGCTACTTCAAGGACGCGGACCGCGTGATGGATCTCGAAGCACGGCTGGCCCGGTGCATGGTGAGCCTGCAGGGGTTCAAGCAGGAAGACGTCGTCGCCAAGCCCTTCTCTGATCAGGGCCAACCGGCAACCGACATGGAGGCGCTCAGCGCCTGGATCGCGGGCCAGTCCCGTGGCGTCGCGATCTCCCTGCCGCAGAAGCATGCGAAGGAGAAGGCCTCGTACGCGATGGGCCGGGAGCTGTTCACCTATCGCGCCGGTCCTTACGACTTCTCGTGCGCGACCTGTCACTCCCAGAGCAACAAGCGCATCCGGCTCCAGGCCCTGCCCAATCTGCTGGAACCCAAGAGCGCGAAGACCGCGTTCGCGACCTGGCCGGCGTACCGCGTTTCGCAGGGCGCGGTGCGCACGATCGAATGGCGAATGGGAGATTGCGTGCGTCAGCAGCGACTGCCGCAGCTGGTCTTCACCTCGGACGCGGCGATCGCCCTGATCACCTACATGGGTGTTCAAGCCAAGGGCGAGCCGATGGCGGCGCCCGGACTCAAGCGCTAGGAGACGACCATGAAACTCACGCACCTGATGTTCGTGGCGCTCGCCCTGACCACCCATGCCGCGATCGCAGCGGACCTGGGCCCCATCCTCAAGAGTTCGTTCAAGGCCAAGGGGCAGGCAGACCTGGATCGCCTCACGCAGACCGAGCAGCAGGCCGCGTGCAGCGGCCCGGTCGGCATGCCGCTTCCGGCCAGCGCCGCCAAGCTGCAGTCCGACGCCTTGGCTTCCGTGAAGTTTCCAACCGACGGACAATTCCTCGGCAGTTGGGAGGCGGGCGAAAAGATCGCGCAGACCGGCACGGGCATGCAGTTCTCGGACGATTCAGCCAAGCCGAATGGCGGCAACTGCTACGCGTGCCACCAGCTGTCGGAGAGGGAGATCTCCTACGGCAACATGGGCCCTTCGCTGAAGCAGTACGGCAAGCTCCGCGGTCAGTCCGACGAGACGATGCGTTACACCTGGACGCGAATCTGGAACACGCACGCCTACAGCCCCTGTGCGCACATGCCGCGCTTCGGTGCGGCTGGGATCCTCACCGAGCAACAGCTCAAGGACGTGATGGCCTTGCTGCTGGACCCCGCTTCACCCGTGAACCAGTAGGCGCGCGTCGTGAATCGCCGCGAATTCCTGCAGGTGCTCGCGGCCGCGGCGGGCGCCGGCCTGCCGCTGATGTCGCGCGCCGCGCAGTCCACGCCCGACTGGTCCGGGCTCTACGACGCGCCGACGTCGGGCAACGTGCATTTCCTGCACCTGACCGACTGCCATGCGCAGCTCAACCCGGTGTACTTCCGCGAGCCTTCCGTCAATCTCGGGCTGGGTGATGCGCTGAACCGTCCGCCGCACCTGGTCGGCGCGTCGTTTCTGAAATCCTTCGGGTTGCGGCCCGGTTCCGCGGAGGCGTACGCGTTCACCTGCCTGGATTTTGAATCCGCTGCGCGCCGCTACGGCAAGGTCGGTGGGTTTGCCCACCTGGCGACGCTGGTCAAGCGCATGCGCGGGTCGCGACCGGGCGCACTGCTGCTCGACGGCGGCGATACCTGGCAGGGATCCGGCACGGCACTGTGGACTCACGGTCAGGACATGGTCGACGCCCTGCTGCTGCTGGGCGTGGACGTGATGACGGCGCACTGGGAGTTCACGCTGGGCGCCGAGCGCGTCAACGAGATCGTCGGCAAGGACTTCAAGGGCAAGGTCGATTTTCTTGCGCAGAACATTCGTACGGCTGACTTCGGCGACCCCGTGTTCCCCGCGTACTCGATGCGGGAAATGAACGGCGTGCCCGTCGCCGTGATCGGCCAGGCATTTCCGTACACGCCCATCGCCAATCCCGCCCACTTCATCCCGGACTGGAGCTTCGGCATCCAGGACGAGAACCTGCAACGCGTCGTCGACGAGGTTCGCGGGAAAGGGGCGCAGGTCGTGGTGCTGCTGTCGCACAACGGGATGGACGTGGACCTCAAGCTCGCCTCGCGCGTGCGTGGGCTGGACGCCATCCTCGGCGGACATACGCACGACGGTGTACCCCACCCCGTCGTCGTCAAGAACGCCGGCGGGCAGACGCTGGTGACCAACGCGGGCAGCAACGGCAAGTTCCTCGGCGTCCTCGACTTCGATGTGAAAAATGACAAGCCCGCCGGATGGTCGTATCGCCTGCTGCCGGTGTTCGCCGACGCGCTGAAGCCTGATCCCGAGATGGCGTCGCTGATCGCGCGGATTCGCAAGCCGTTCGAAACCCGTCTCGGTGAAGTGCTGGCCACCACCCGCGACACGCTCTACCGCCGCGGCAATTTCAACGGCAGTTTTGACCAGTTGATCCTCGACGCCTTGATGGCGGAGAAGGATTCGCCGATCGCGTTCTCGCCGGGATTCCGGTGGGGCACGAGCTTGCCGCCGGGCAGCGCGATCACGATGGAGAACCTGCTCGACCAGACCGCGATGACCTACCCGCAGACCACCGTCACCGAGATGAGTGGCGAGCGCCTGAAGCTGGTACTCGAGGACGTGGCGGACAACCTGTTCAATCCCGACCCCTACCTGCAGCAGGGTGGCGACATGGTGCGGGTCGGCGGCCTGCACTACGCCATCGAGCCCGCCAAGCCCGCCGGCCAGCGAATCCAGGACATGCGCCTGGACGGCAAGCCGATCGAGGCGGGCAAGACGTACAAGGTCGCGGGGTGGGCGCCAGTTGCGGCAGGCGTGCAGGGCGAAGCGGTGTGGGATGTCGTCGGACGCTGGCTGCGCGCGCAGAAGACCGTGTCGAGCGGAAAGCTCAACCAACCGCGCTTGATCGGGGTCGACGGCAACGGCGGCCTGCTTTGACGGGTGTCCAGCGCATTGGCGTCGCTTACTTCAGCGATGCCTGCGTCGTGAATCGCGCGTTAGTCCTGGGGCTGCTACTCGGCCTGTCGCATCCTCTCTTCGCCGCCCCGTGCAGCGGTCGCGGTGTGGAGCTTCAGGTTCTGGGTTCCGGCGGGCCGGAGCTCACGCCCGGCCGCGCAGCGACGAGCTATTTGATCCGCGAGAAAGGCCGTGCGCGCGTACTCGTCGACATCGGTGGCGGCAGCGCGCAGCGATTCGGTGAATCCGGCGCAAAGGTCGAAGATCTGGATGTGATCCTGCTGAGCCACCTGCACGTCGATCACAGCGGGGACCTGCCCGCTCTGGTCAAATCTTCGTACTTCCAGTCGCGCCAGCGTCCCCTGCCGGTAATGGGTCCGCCCGCTGGCGGCGCTTATCCTTCCACGAGCATGTTCGTCGCGCGCCTGTTCGGTCCGCAAGGCGCTTTCGCATACCTCGATGATTACCTGCCCGGTGCATCGTCGGGGGAGGCCGCCGACGGATATACCCTGCAAGCTCGGGACATCGAGGCCGACGCCAAGGACGACCTGCTGGTCCAGGATTGGGCCGGGATCAAGCTGTCGGCGATCGCGGTCGTTCACGGACCGGTGCCGGCATTGGCCTGGCGCGTCGATATCGGCCCAGCCAGTGTGGCTTTCAGCGGTGATAACGACGGCAACAACGGCGGCCTCGAGCGCCTTGCCCGGGATGCAGACGTACTGGTTGCGCACAACGCGGTGCCCGAAGGCGCCACCGGTTCTGCGCGCGACCTGCACATGCCGCCCTCGGTGATCGGCCGCATCTCGCACGATGCCGACGTCGGAGCCGTCGTGCTCTCGCATCGCATGAGCCGGACCTTGGGCCAGGAACGTCAGACCCGCCTGGAGATCTCTGGCCGCTACAAGGGACCGGTCACGTTTGCCAACGATCTCGATTGCTTCGCGGTCGATTCAACACGGCGCGGCGCGCGTCACGCTTCCGTCGGTTCCGCTGCGCAAGCACCACCGGCCTTGCAATAACGCATGCCGCGTCGTTCAGCGTTCGCTCCGGGGGGCACCCTGCTCATGATCGCCGCGCTCGCAGGCGGCATCCCGTTCCCATCGACGGCGGCCGAACTGCTCGTCGTCTCCGATCGACGCTGTGGACCCTGCATCCTGTTCGAGCGCGAGGTGGGGTCGATCTACGCCAAGACCGAGGAGGGCCGTATCGCGCCGCGTCGAACGCTCCGCCACGGATCGGCGCCGCCCGCCGAGTACGCCTTCGTGGGGCAGCCGAAAGTGGCACCGACCTTCGTGCTGGTGGATCGGGGTCGCGAGATCGGCCGCTTCGAGGGTTACGGCAGCGACGAGCTTTTCTGGATGAACCTGACGGTCTTGTTGAATCGAATCGACGCGGATTGACCGCCGTGTGCCGCCCGCCGATCAGCGCCGCGAATCAGGGACCGGATCGTTCGACGCAAGCGCTCAGGCGTACTTCGCCATCAGACGTGCCTTCTCGGCAATGCGCTCGCAAAGGCCGACGTCATCGGACGAGCCGCTGACTTCCATTTCCAGACTGCAGGCCATCATTTCGTAGAAGGCACGGTCGAGCGCCTTGCGCGCCGCCGAAAGCTGCTGCGCGATGGCATCGCAGGGCTGGTCCTCTTCCATCATCGCCAGGACGCCACGAATCTGGCCTTCCACGCGGCGAAGCCGATGCATGACATCGTCCTGATGCGGCCGACTGGAGGTCGACATGGCGCTGGCACCCTTGGAGCTCGGACGCGCGGTCGAGGTGGACCGGAGACGCGCCGTAGGCTTCTTCGCAATATACCCCATATAGTATCCTCGACAGCAGTGTCCGGGATGAGTTCGCGCGTCTCGAAGCGGCGCCAAAACCCCGAAAAGTACGCCAGTCGTCGCGAGTAGTCCGCAGTTTAGATCGTTTTTCGGCACGGCTCCTGCTCGTCGCGGTCGTTGCCGGTCTTCGGAATGCTGTATCGCACTTGAGGAGTTGGGTAGTGGACATCGTGGTGAACATGGATTCGTGGATGCGTGCCGCGATCGGCGGCGTCATGATTGGACTGGCGGCGTCGCTGATGTTCGTCTTCAACGGCAGGATCGCGGGCATCAGCGGCGTCCTGGGCGGACTCGTGCTGGATCGCAAAAGCGCCGAAACCCCGTGGCGGTCGCTGTTCCTGGGCGGGCTGATGCTCGGTGCGCTCCTGGTCGGCCTCCTGCGACCCGACCTGGCCGCCAAGGGACTTCAAACCGGTTGGATCGGCATGATCGCGGCCGGACTGATCGTGGGCTTTGGCACCCGCATGGGCGGGGGCTGCACTTCGGGCCACGGCGTCTGCGGCATTGCGCGCATTTCGCGCCGCTCCATGGTCGCCACGTGCACCTTCATGGCCGCCGGCTTCGCGACGGTCTTCGTGCTGCGCCACCTGATCGGAGGCGTCTCGTGAAATCCAAATCGATCGTTGCGCTGATGGCAGGCGTGCTCTTCGGTGCGGGCTTGGTCGTCGGTGGCATGACGGATCCCGGCAAGGTGATCGGCTTTCTCGATCTGGCCGGTCCTTGGGACCCGTCTCTGGCCTTCGTCATGGGGGCGGCGCTTTGCGTGACCCTGCCCGTTTTCCAGCTCTTCAAGGGCCGTGGCCGCCCCTTGCTGGAAAGCCGATTCTTCCTTCCGACCAAGACAGACCTCGATCCGCAATTGCTGGGTGGATCGGCACTGTTCGGGATCGGCTGGGGAATCGCAGGTCTCTGTCCCGGCCCCGCGATCGCCAACCTCGTGACCGGCGTACCCGAGATCCTGGCTTTCGTCGTCGCGATGGTGGCCGGGATGTGGTTGCGCGATCGCGTGGCCAGATCCGGGCGCTCAAGCTCACCCAAGACCGACGACGCCGTCGCGGCTCGCTAGTCCAGAATCTCGCAGCGCTGCGCAACGAGTCGAGGTTCGGCACGTTTCGCGCATGGTGACAGCGGCCGATCCGTGCGAACGCCGAGTCATCCGCCATGCGAGGGTCGATCAGGGTCGCGCTGTGGTTTGCCGCCGTCTACATGCCCGTCTCGATCGCAGCGGAGTCGCTGCTCGGACTGTATCTGCGTGTACCGATGCCTCCCGCGAATGGTCGCGCCGCGGCTGCCTGGGTGCGAGCGGGGCGCACGATCGAGCCATCGCTGCTTGCTGTTGAAGCAAGCTTGCAGAAAGAAAAAACGGTTGGGGCGAGCATCGT
>JBKJPX010000006.1:0-6954 GCA_046594215.1 Panacagrimonas sp. | reverse complement strand
TCTCCCCATGCATGAAGCCGCATGGGGAGAGGGAGCAACGCGGCGGCGTGTGGCCATGACCGACGCCACCGAGACCAAGGACAGCGTCTCCATCTGGTTCGTCCGGGCCGCGCTGTCGGGCCTGGGGCCCCGCGGCATCGACCGCGCGCCCCTGCTCGAGGCCGCCGGCATTCCCGAATCGCTGCTGGCCTCCGACCAGTCCCGCGTGGCGGCCGAGCGGTTCGGCGCGCTGTGGCTCGCCATCGCAGCCGCCCTCGACGACGAGCTGTTCGGGCTCGACGCGCGACGCATGAAGGTGGGCAGCTTCGCGATGCTCACGCGCGCCTGCGCCCAGGCCGGCGACCTGCGCGGCGCCTTGCGGCTCGCGGCGCAGTTCTTCAACGTCACGATGGACGACGCCCGCGTGAACCTGGTCGACGACGGCAACCACGCGGCGCTCGAAGTGGAGGAACTGCGCGCAGGTACGCGCCCTGCCCCGTTCACGGTTTTCGCGCACGAGACCCTGCTGATCATGTTGCACGGCCTGATGTGCTGGCTGGTGGGCCGGCGCATCACGCTGGACCGCGCGGCCTTCGCCTACCCACGACCCGCGTGGTGGGCCGAATACCGCTCCATGTATGCCAACGACCTGCGCTTCGACGCCGAGCGCAGCGCCATCGGTTTCGATGCCCGCGTGCTCGCGGCAAACGTGGTCGTTCCTGACGAGAACGCCGTGCGCGAATTCCTGCGCGACGCGCCGCACAACTTCATCGTCAAGTTCAAGGACCGCAACAGCTGGAGCGCGCACGTGCGGCGCCGGCTGCGCAACAGCGCGCCGTCCGACTGGCCGGACCTTGCGCAGATCGCCGAGGAGCTGGGCGTGGGCTTGTCGACCCTGCATCGCAAGCTCGACCAGGAAGGCGTGATCTTCCGCGACATCAAGGACAGCCTTCGGCGCGATCTTGCGATCGACCGGCTGACGCATTCGACCGTGAGCGTGGCGCAGATCGCGGGGGAGCTCGGGTTCGCCGAGCCGAGCGCGTTTCATCGTGCCTTCAAGACCTGGACGGGTGTCAGGCCCGGGGATTACCGGCAGCGGTCGGCGGCGGACGCGGGGGAGTAAGGATTCGCCGTCGCCCGATCCACGCCCGGTTCAGATCGCCTCCCACCGCAAGCGCTTCTGATCCAGCCGGCTCACCGTTCCGCTCCGGCCCACCGGATGCGAATCCAGATTCGTGAGCACCGCCAGCGTCGCCTCGTCGCTCGCCGGCACGCGCGCCATCAGGCGATGCCCCTGCGCCGTCAGCGCGATCACGCATCCGTATTCCGGCTTGCCGTCGCGCGCGTAGATCACGGTGAAGGTCTCCACCGTCGCCGGGCCTTCGTAGTCGAACAGGACAATCGGCACCTCGCCGCGCTGCGCATCGGCCTGCGCCTGCACGCGGTAATCCTCCGTCATCGCCTCGTTGGCGACCCCCGCGGCCGGCGCCATCACCAGCGCGTGGTGCTTGGTCACGTACTCGCCCTGCCCGTACAACAGCCCGCGCGACGAGGCCTGTTCGCGCAGGCTGCGTACGATCGCCGCGGCGGCGTGCGACATGTAGTTGTTCAGCGGCGCGCCGAAGAAACTCAGGCCGCCGGTGACGCTCAGCGGTGCGGTGGCCGGCAGCTTGAGGGTGCGGCGCGCCATCTTCGGCACGCAGGGGAAACAGCTGTAGAGCTCCATCGCGCTGAACCGCGTGGCGTCGCCGCCGGCGAGTTCCACGCAACGCTCGAGCACGGCGTTCTGCGCGTGCGACTGCCAGTACTGGTCGCGCTGCAGGTAGTCGCGCGGCTCGTTGGCGGCCGCACCGCCGAGGATGCGCACCCAGCGGTTTTCGGGAATGCCGAGCGCACGCGCCCGGGCCACGCTCGTGAGCAGGATCGCTGCGCCCTGATTGACCAGGGGGTTGGCGACCATGTGCTTGGTATAGGGCCAGGCGATGAGCCGGTTCTTCTCACCCGGCGTCGTGATCGCCTCGGACGAATAGGGCTCGCGCAACCACGAGCTTGCATTGCGCGCCGCGGCCCGCGACAGCGCGCTCCAGGTCTGGCCCGACTCTTCCAGCGCCTCGCGCTGCGTCTGTCCCCAGTGCGCGCTGCTCGCGTTCTCGTACAGCGGGTACACCTGGGTGGGAATGCAGACGCCGTGATCGACGGCGACCGGTGCCGAGAATTCGCGGCCGCTGAGCAGTTTGGCCTTGGTGTCGCGTTCGGCCCATCCCACGAGGTTCACGTTGCCCTTCATCGCCGCCGCCACGGTGTACTGCGACTCGGCCCCGACCACCGCGGCCGCTACCGCCTCGCCCCGCTGGATGCGCAGCGCGGCTTCGTGGATGAAGCGCACCGGCGATTCGCCGCCGGCCTCGCCGTAGTACGAATGCCGGGGCGTGATGTCCAGGCGCTGTGCGACCAGGCCCGGGGCGTCCTTGTAAGGCCAGGAGTACTCGCAGACCACGTCGAGCGAATCGACGAGCCGCAACAGCGCGCCGCTGACGCCGGCATCGCGCTCGGCCTCGTGCAAGGCCTCGAGCATCAGCGCGAGCGGCTCGCGGCCTTCGGCCGGATTGCGCGTGCGATCCACCGCTTCGCCCACGCCGACGATGACCGGCACGCGGTCGGGATCCAGGCTCATGGGGGCGTCCTCTGCCAAAACGATGAAGGCGCAGAGTGTGCCCGCGCAAGGCGCGTAAGTGGCCTTACCCGTAGTCCGGACGCGTTCCGAAAGATCTTCCAGCGCACCGTCGGCCTCTCGCCGGGCGAGTACCGCCGCCGCTTCGTGCCCAGGGTCGCGGCGCGTCGGCCACTGCGCGTCGGGGCGAGCAGGCCGAGGATCGATCATCAAAAAAAGAGTGAGGAGCAAGCATGACGACCGATCACTTCGACGTCCTGATCGTCGGCGCCGGCATTTCCGGCGTCGGCGCGGCCTACCACCTGCAGACGCAGTGCCCGACCAAGCGCTACGCGATCCTCGAAGGACGCGAATCCATGGGCGGCACCTGGGACCTGTTCCGCTATCCCGGCATCCGCTCTGATTCCGACATGTTCACGCTGGGCTTCTCCTTCCACCCGTGGAAGGAAGCCAAGGCGATTGCCGACGGGCCAGCGATCCTGAACTACCTCAAGGAAACCGCGCAGACCTACGGCATCGACCGGCACATCCGCTACCAGCACAAGGTGCTGCGCGCGGCGTGGTCGTCCGAAGATGCGCAGTGGACGGTGGACGTGGAGCGGGGTCCGCAGAAGGAGACCGCGCGCTACACCTGCAACTTCTTCTTCCTGTGCAGCGGCTACTACCGCTACGACCGGGGCTACATGCCCAGCTTCCCGGGCCAGGCCGACTTCCAAGGCCAGGTCATCCATCCGCAGCAATGGCCCGAAAACCTGGACTACAGCGGCAAGCGCGTGGTCATCATCGGCAGCGGAGCCACCGCCGTGACGCTCGTCCCGGCAATGAGCGACAAGGCCGCGCACGTGACGATGTTGCAGCGCTCGCCCAGCTACGTCCTCTCGCTGCCTGCCGAGGACACGATCGCCAACGGCCTGCGCAGGCTGCTTCCCGAAAAGGTCGCGCACAGCGCATCTCGCTGGAAGAACGTGATGCTCGCCATGCTGATCTACCAGGTCTGCAAGCGTTACCCCGCGTTCTCGCGAAAGCTGCTGCGCAAGGGTGCGATGTCCCAGCTGCCCAGGGGCTACGACGTGGATACGCACTTCAACCCGCGCTACAACCCTTGGGAACAGCGCATGTGCCTGGTCCCGAACAACGACCTGTTCAAGGCCATCCGCAAGGATCGCGCGTCGGTCGTGACCGACCAGGTCGAGCGCTTCGAGGCCGACGGCATTCGCCTGAAGTCCGGCCTGAAGCTGGAAGCCGACATCATCGTGAGCGCCACGGGAC
Source organism: Panacagrimonas sp. (assembly GCA_046594215.1). GTDB lineage: Bacteria > Pseudomonadota > Gammaproteobacteria > Nevskiales > Nevskiaceae > Panacagrimonas. The sequence goes on along the minus strand of JBKJPX010000006.1, from coordinate 3,035 downwards.
TCGAACTGCTGGCCAACGGCGGCGTGCAGCTCAGCGTCGACGGCAAGTCGGTGAATCCCTCGGACTGTTTCAGTTACCGCGGCGTGATGCTCAGCGGCGTGCCGAACATGGCCGCGTGCATCGGCTACACCAATGCCTCGTGGACCCTGCGTGCCGACCTCATCGCGCGCTGGGTGGCCCGCCTGGTCAATCACATGGATCGTCGCGGCGCCCGGCAGGTGACGCCGCGCATGAAGGACAACGCGATGGCGGAACTGCCGCTGCTGGACCTGACGTCCGGCTACGTACAGCGCGCGGCCGCGATGTTTCCCAAGCAGGGTTCGAGGCAGCCGTGGAATCTGAGGCAGAACTACGTGCTCGAGCGCCTGAGCCTGGGACGCGGATCGCTGGACGACGAGGCGCTGGAGTATTCGTCGGCGGCGCGTGGCAATCCGGGGATGAAGAAGGCAGCCTGACCATCCGCCGCGGACGCGACTTCCAGACGCCGAATCGAGCCGGTCATCCGATAGGCGAACCGACCCTCATCTGCCTTGTGTAAGGTCGCCGCGCCTGTGCTCTTCCCGCCGGGCGGATGCTCTTACGACGACACGATGCGACTGCGCAGCCTCGCCCTGATCGCCCTGCTGATCTTCTCCGCCTCCCCGGCATGCCGCGCCCCCGGACCGCAGCCACCGCGCAGGCCCGTGATCGCGCCGACGCCCACACCGGCGCCCGCGCGTTCGCCCATCGCCAAGCCTCCCGAAGCGCGCAAGCCCCTTTCGCCCGCCGAGCAGGCCGGCTGCAAGCGCGCCGACGCAACGCCCACCCTGAACTTCGTCGCACGGCGCCAGCTCAGGAAGTCAGGCGTCGAGGTCTGCATCTACTCGAAGCCGGACCTCATGCTGTCGATCAGCCCGCCGCTGGGACCGCGCTACGCCGAACTGCTTCCGCTGGCCAGGAAGGGAAACGCGGAAGCGCAGTTCAAGGTCGCCGTGATCGTGAATCAGTGCAGCAACACGCCGGCCACGCCCGAGCTGCTGAAGTCGACGATCGCGACGGCGCTCAAGACGCGGCGTTACCTCGGCGGCACGCGCGTGGAAGAGCCGAAGAGCTTCGAGCGCCAGATGCGCCAGGAGTACGCCGATTGCGAGGGCGTGGACCCGGCCGACCGCGGACGAAGCCGCGAGTGGGCGCGCAGCGCGGCGGACGCCGGGCTCATGGACGCCCAGGAATCCCTGATGTTCATGAGCCGGCCGGGCAGCGTGTTCTACCTGTGGAAACGCGATACCAAGGAGCACAACACGCTCGACACCACGCACTACAAGGCGACGATGACCGCGCTCGTCGCCGCCCGCGAGGCCGGGTCGGTGGAGGCCCTGCTCACGCTAGCCGGGCGATACGCGCAGGAGCACATCGACAATCCGCCGTGGGAGCGCGAGTACTTCGATGCGTTCAAGAGCTATGCCCACTTCGCCGCCTACGACCAGGTCCAGCAGGCCGTCGGTGGCAAGCGACGGGAGCCCGTGAAGGGCACGGTCGCGGGCGATATGTATCGGCGGCTGACGCCGGAGCGGCGCGTGGCGGCCGAGGCGCTGGCGAAGACGTTTCTGGCGAACCCGCGGTGCTGCGTCCTTACGCAGTAGGCGAACGGCGGCGCGCGTAGCGGAGCGTCTTTCAGGCGAACCCGGCGCCGACTCTGGAGAGCAGACCATCGAGCGCGCGGCTGATCTGCGAGGAGATGCGGATCATCTCGATGCGCGGCCAGGTCTGGCGCTCGCCCTCGAGCATCAGCTCGCCGATTTCCTTGTGCGTGTACGGCGAGACCAGACGCAGCGGGGAGAACAGGCGGCGCTGCGGCGTGATGTTGATGTCGCCCACGTATTCCTGGGACAGCACATCGTGCGCGATCTTGTGCACCACACCGACCGAACTGGCCGGCACGTACTTGCCGATCAAGGGATCAGCGGCCTTGAGCAGGCTGCGCGCCGTCCCTTTTAGCAGGTCCACGATCGGCTTCAGGCCGTGACCCTGCGTCCTGTGATCGCGGAAGGTCAGCAGCAGCACGGGGTTCACGTAGCTGACGATGTAGTGATTGGTTCCGTACAGCCGCGCGAGCTGCTTGGCCGGGAGGTCGGCGGCGAACACGCCGTCGATCCAGCGTGATTTCAGGAAGGGCACGGTCAGCCCATCCTGGTCGCGCGCCATGAGCTGCACGGGCTCGAACAGCCCGGGCACCGCGCAGGACGCGCGCACGGCGGACCGGATCAGCACATGCGGCGAGGTCACGGCATTGAGAAGGCGCGGCGACTGGTGGCGCTCGCAGGGACTCACCGAGATGCTGATGTTGCGGCCGCTGAGCTCGTAGGCTTCGCGGAACGTCAGGTCCGGGATCAGGCGGTCGAAGGTGCGTTCGAAGGACTCGGTGCCGAAGATGCGACGCAGGCCCGTGAGCTGCTCGAGACGGTTCGGACTCCAGGCTTCGCCGAAATACAGGTTCTCGGGCGTGAAGAAGCCCTGCAATCCGGCATCGGTGCGCGTGCCCAGCACCGCGGCGACGATGGCGCCGGCGCTGGAACCCGAGATCACGCTGGGCAGCACGCCCTGCTCGAACATGGCCTTGGCCACGCCGAAGTGGAAATACATCAGCATGCCGCCGCTGCTCATCATGAGCGCCGTGCGGCCGTAGCAGTGGCTGGCGCGACGGAACAGGTCAAGCTTCACCGCACGCGGAATCAGCGCATCGTCCTCGCGCTCGAGGTACGACAGCGCGTCGGTGACGGCCGCGACGTAATCGCTGATGAGCTGCTTGGTCCCGAATCGCGCCTTGTTGTGCAGGATCGCTCTGCCCATGCCGCCGAGGTTGCCATGCACGCCTTCCTCGATCTCGAACGTCAGCCCGCGGCTATCACCCTGCTGCAGCAGGGCGAGCAGGCGGTCGAGCTTCTCACCGATCATCGCGTGGTCGTACAGGCCGCTGCGGCGGCGCTGCTTCCATCGTTCGCGGCCCGTGAGGGCATCGAAATGCTGCGCCGCCTGCACCCACTCCGCGTAGGAAC